>NZ_AP014815.1:1294469-1941704 GCF_001548095.1 Geminocystis sp. NIES-3708
AGCACTAGAATCTAAATAGACTTTTTCGAGAGTTTTGCGGATGTTTTTTTTATTGCGTAGTCTTTGAAATAAAATATAAGTAATCCAATTTTGTTTTAACACCCAACCACTAATTTTTTGCATGATAGTGGGCTTTTTTGTTACATTATCAGAAAAAGGACCAGCACTATTGAGTAAAATCACCCCTGCTACATTATGATGATACTCGGCGGCGGTACATAAACAAGCATAACCTCCTAAGGAGTTACCTGCGATGACGGTGGGTTGCTTAATTACTTCCGTGATAAAATCATTTAATTGTTCTCGCCACAGATTACCTGTATATTCCCACGCTGGTTTGCTAGATCTGCCAAATCCTAACATATCGATCGCCCATACAGAAAATTTTTCTTGTAATTGATAAATATTTTTACGCCAGTGATCCGTTGAAGCTCCAAATCCATGTACTAATAATAAAGGTGGTTTATTAGGGTTATAATTTCCAGCTTGTACATAGTATATTTTTTGTCCTCGCCATTGCCAATAGCTACCTTCTACGGCGGATACATGATGAATAGAGTTGCTGGTGATAGTCATAATATATTATTACTTTTTGTTAAGCTATATTAACTATTATAAACCTTTTGATATTCTCTTCTAGATCAGAAAAAGTACAAAGTTTTGAAAGTGATTGAATAATTAAAATATCAATAAAAATATGATTAACTTAATTTAGTAAATAAAAATATGTTATTTTTTTCGTAACTTAATTTAAAATTTTTATTTGTTTTTAAAAAATTTATTAAACCTTGTATATCTTCTGGAGAACTATATCCTGTGGGATTATCTAAGTTTAATAAAACTTGATTAAAAGTAGTAATTTTTTCATAATTAAGATGATCAATAGCTAAACCAATTATTTCTCTATGGGTTAAATGAGGAGCAATTTGTGGAGCTGTAAAAACGGATTCTTGATTATTTACTAAGGCTATTGCTTCATTGGTTGATTGCCATGTATGTAAATTCTTGAAATATAAAGCATTAGGTAAAAAATAAACATATTTAGCGAAAATTAAAAAAGTAATGATAGACCAAATCTTTAATTGTAAGCTTTGATTAAACCATGTTTTATAATTAGCTAAACTACTTATTATAGTTAGAATTAAAAAGGGAATAATAGGCAATGAATATTGATGAACTAAATCTTTTTGAGGTTGATAATCTGTTAATAAATTAAGAAATAATGTGGGAATTGCGGGAATTAAATTTATTAACTCTTGCCATGCTAAAGCAGGAATAAAAGGAATAAATAATAATAATAAATATTCAGCATTTGCACCAGTAAATAAATGAGATAAAATAATTTGAGGTTTAAAGACTAAATTAAGAGCAATTTCTGTAACAGAATCTCCTAGAAAAGCGTAACGACTTACTGCAGCTGCTTCTTGTCCACTGAATGCAGGAATAATTAATTGAGTAGCAATAATAAACCAAAAAATACCGCTAAATATTGCTATTATTCCGTAGTTTTTTTTCTGGTAGAAAATGATTAACCATATACCCATCATGATAATATTTAAAGCTAGTACTGCTTTACATCCTAAAATTAAAATGATCGAAGGAATAAACCAATAAATTTTATTTAATTTCACAGCTAAAATAGCAGTAAAAAATAAAGGTATAGCGATTACTTCTGGATGAAAATCAAATAAATTAACATTAAAAATTAATGGATATAAGATATACATTAAACAAACAGTTTTTGCTTTTGTATCTTTTAAACCCATCAATTTTGCTAAATGCCAAATAGGTAAAATTGATATGGATAAAGCGAAGGCTTGTAAAATAAATAACCAATAAACTGAAGGAAAAATAAAGTATAAAGGTGCAATTAAATATAGAATCCAAGCCGCATGATCACCTAAAATATGTAAATCTCGAAAACTAACATAAGGATTTTTTCCTTGGGAAATTAAATAAATACCATTATCGAAAATACCTAAATCAAAGGCACTAGAATTAAATAAAATATGACGAATACTACTAGTAACTAAAAGAATAATAAAACTAATAATAATAAAAAATTTGATGTTATTAAAACGTAATATAAATTCTTTCATACTTATACTATGATATTTAGATAATTTTCAATTTATCATTTGTGATTTACAATTTTAAAATAACATTAATTAGTGATAAAGAGACAAATTATATTTAAGATTTAGCATGGTTATTTAATGGTACTAATTTTAAAATATTAATTATTAATTATTGATTATCAATTAGTCATTATGAAATATACTTATATTTTATTTAATAAACCTTATAACGTACTATGTCAATTTACTGATGATAGTCCTCATAATCTTAGTCGAGAAACTTTAAAAAATTATATTAATATACCTAATATTTATTCTGTAGGACGTTTAGATCTTGATAGTGAAGGGTTATTATTATTAACTGATAATCCAAGAGTAAAACATCGATTGTGTGAGCCTAGTTTTGCTCATCCACGCACCTATTGGAGTCAAGTAGAGAATATTCCTAACTCTAAAGCCTTACATGACTTACAACAAGGGGTTATTATTCAAGGCAAAAAAACAAAAAAAGCAATGGTAAATATAATAATAGAAGAGCCAAAATTACCCCCTCGTAATCCCCCTATCCGTTATCGGCGAGAAATTTCTACTTCATGGATAGAATTAACCTTAACGGAGGGGCGTAATCGTCAAGTAAGAAAAATGACAGCAGCAGTAGGACATCCTACCTTAAGATTAATTAGAGTAAAAATAGGTATTGATTCTCACCATCAATTAACTTTAACAGGATTAGCTCCTGGACAATGGCGAGAATTAAATGCTATAGAGCAAAAAAGCCTCGAAAAACTATAGTTGATATTCACTGTATAAATCTTCAATTCTTATTTATTGCACATTTTTAAAAATATAATCCATTGTTAATTATCAATTATTAGATGCTATATTTTGAAAAGTCTATTTGTATAACTAAATTTTTATGAAAATTATTGACTCTAAAGGTCGTTTATTCGGTAAAGTAAACATTTTAGATTTAGGTGCGATCACGGTTATTTTATTAGTCTTAATTGGTATTTTTATTATACCTGGTCCTCAAGGTTCGATCGCCCAAGTGGGAAATACTGCCACCGATACTATTGAATTAAACTTATTAGTAAGAGGTTTAAGTGTTAAAGATCCTGACAGTTTACTCAATGAATTTAATCAAAAAGCGAATATAAATATTATTGTACGAAATGAACCTGCTGGTCAATTAACTATTGATTCTGCTGAAAGATTACCAAACTATGTCATTGTTCCTCAACCTGATGGTAGTGTAAAAGCATTACTAGATCCTCGTCCTGAAACTTTTAGTATTGATATGATGTTATTAATGACAGGAAAAGGACAAATGACAAAAGATGGTGCAATATTAGCTAATCAAAAAATTAAAATTGGTACAGTATTAGAACTCGATGGTACTAATTATAATTTTAGAGGTAGCGTTATCGGAGTCAATAAAAGATAATTAGGGTATGATGAAAAAGTTTTTTGGTGAGGGTAAGAGTGAGGATTTAAGAGAAATACTTATAAATCATGATTTCTATAGTTATTACTTTAGAGATTTAGATGTAAAAAAAGCATTAAAATAATGCGAATAATAATTTTAATCGATAAATCTGTATAAAAACATACCTTTACCTAGAAACTCTGATGACAATATAATTTTGAATTAAACATAAATTATTCTGATTCTGCATTGTTCATTACAATATTTCCCCGATAATGAGTAAAAAAATTACTACGGTTTGCCCTTATTGTGGCGTTGGTTGTGGGTTGGAAGTTCAACCACCCTCATCGGGTAAAACTACTAATGGTGACTCCCTCGGTAATCCTATCTGGAAGGTAATGGGCGATCGCAATCATCCTTCAAGTTTAGGAAAAGTCTGCGTAAAAGGGGCGACTGTCACCGAAGCAATGCACAAAAATCGCCTTGAATATCCTTTATATAGAGAAACATTAGAGCAAGAGTTTCATCAAATAACATGGGAAGAAGCCTATAATTTGATTGTTAATCGTATCAATACCGTAAGAGAAACTATGGGCGTTGACGGTATTTGTATTTATGGTTCAGGACAATTTCAAACAGAAGACTACTATATCGCTCAAAAATTGATAAAAGGGTGTTTAGGCACAAATAATTTTGATGCTAACTCTCGTTTATGTATGTCTTCCGCCGTTTCAGGTTATATTGGTAGTTTTGGTGCTGATGGTCCACCTTGTATCTATGAAGACTTAGAATTGACAGACTGTGCTTTTTTAGTTGGTACAAATACTGCCGAATGTCATCCCATCGTTTTTAACCGTTTAAGAGCATATCACAAGAAAAATGACCATGTTAAAATAATTGTAGTTGATCCTCGTGGTACTGCTACCGCTGATGTTGCTGATCTCCATTTAGCTATTAATCTGGGTACAGATATTGATTTATTTAACGGTATCGCCTATTTACTTTTACAACGCAATGCCCTTGATTATGATTTTATTGAGCAACATACTAATTATTTTAATGACTTTAAAGACGTTATTTTACAATATCCCCCCGAATTAGTTGCCAAAAAATGCGGTATTACCGTGGAAGACTTGAAAACTTGTGCTAATTATTGGGCAGAGTCAAAAAAAGTATTATCCTTATTTTCTATGGGTTTAAATCAGTCTTCTGAAGGCACTGCAAAAGTTAGAGGCTTGATTAATTTGCACCTGATGACGGGTAAAATGGGTGTTGAAGGCAGTGGTGCATTTTCTTTAACAGGGCAACCTAATGCCATGGGAGGCAGAGAAGCGGGAGGTTTAGCTCAACTTTTACCGGGGTATCGTAGTGTTTTAAACCCTTACCATCGAGCAGAAATCGAGGGATTCTGGAGTTTACCTCAAGGCTCAGTGGATGATAGAGTAGGTAAAACTGTATGGGAAATGATTACTGGTTTAGAAACAGAAGAAGTTGGAATATTTTGGGTTGCGGCTACAAATCCCGTTGTTAGTATGCCTGATTTAGAACGTACTAAAAAAGCATTATTGAAGTCGCCTTTTACGGTTTATCAAGATGCCTATTATCCCACCGAAACCGCCTATTATGCCCATTTAGTTTTACCTGCGGCTCAATGGAGCGAAAAAGCTGGTACAATGACTAATTCTGAACGGGTTGTGACTTATTGTCCACAATTTAGTAAGCCACCAGGAGAAGCAAAAGCCGATTGGGAAATTTTTGCTGAAGTTGGTAGAAGGTTAGGCTTTGAAAAGTACTTTAATTTTACTGATTCTTCACAAGTTTATCAAGAATTTTCTCGTTTAACGGCTAATCGCCCTTGTGATGTATCTGGTATAACCCACGAACTATTATTAGAATATGGAGCTATACAATGGCCTTTTCCCCATGGAAGTAATCCAGAAAATCGTTATGGTAGAAGACTGTACACTGATTTTAAATTTTATACTGATAACAATAAAGCTAACTTTTCAGCATATCATAGTCAAGGTTTAGCCGAACCACCCAACCCTGATTATCCTTTTGTGTTAACTATCGGGCGATTATATGGCCATTGGCACACGATGACACGGACTGGTAGAATTGACAAAATAGTAAAAATGCACCCTGAGCCGTTTTTAGAAATTCACCCTAAAGACGCACATCAACTTAATTTAGAAGATGATGATTTTGTTACGGTAACATCCTTGCGAGGAGAAGCTAAATTTAAGGTCAAAGTTACTAAGGCGATCGCACCTAAAACAGTATTTGTCCCCATGCACTGGGGTTTTTTATGGGCAGATAATGCCGAGGCTAATAGTCTAACACATCCACAAGCCTGTCCTATTTCTAAGCAACCAGAATTAAAAGCCTGTGCCGTAAAATTAACTAAGTTTTACGATATATGAAGTTTTCCTCATATTCTTTTAGATGATTAGTATAATTTTATACAGAATAATTCTGAATATGTAGCAACTAGGAGAAGGATTATGGATTATTTAACATGGGAAGAAGAAGAAGCACAGATATATAAACAGGGTACGCCAGTGGTATTAAAGAAACAAGAAGGGCAAATTTATTTTATACAAGAATATGATCCCATGTTAGTACCACCTATTTGGTTAAAAAATTATCCTAAGCCTTGTTATCCAGAAGAATTAAGAATATTATCTAATTTGTTTTGCTTTTTACCAACAAAAGAATTACAAGCGGCATAGTCTTAATCCTAATTCGAGTGTGATGAAAAGTTTTTTTGGTGAGGGTAGGAGATGGAAGAAAATACTTATAAATATATTTGTCTCAATATCGTAATTAAATACGGCAATACTTTATGTCCATTTTATCCATTGAATCGAGTTTTATTCAGATAAGAGACTATATAGAATATCCGTCTTTAGGTATTTTAAGTAAGGTTTTACTCAAAGATTGTAACTGTCAATATACACTTTTTTGTTTAGCCGAAGGAACGAAAATTTCTGAGCATACAGCTAATCGTAACGCTATTATTAATGTTTTAGAAGGAGAGGGGTTATTAATCCTTGAAGAAAAAAAAATTACTCTAATACAGGGAATATTCGCAGTTATACCAAGTAACGCACCTCATAGCCTTCATGCCCATACAAACTTGAGTTTTTTACTGACGTTGTCAGCTAATTCTTAGTCATTAAACCCACTATTCATAATAATTGACTCTAAAAGTTTTATAATTTGATGTGCTATTAATTCCCTTCTTATTTTCATGACTTTAGACGGTTTAACTTCCACCCCTACTGATAATTTAAGCATTTATCCTCATCACGACAGTATATTATTATCTTTAATTATTCCTACCTATAAGGAAAGTGGCAATATTAGCAGTTTGCTCAACAAATTAACGGCATTATTAGATGATATTATGCCTCATAAATATGAATTAATTGTCGTTGATGATGATAGTCCTGATTTTACATGGAAAATAGCTTTAGCCTTAACCGCAGATTACCCTCAATTAAAAGTAATACGGCGCACAGAAGAAAAAGGATTATCCACTGCTGTGATTAGAGGTTGGCAAGTGGCAAGAGGGGAAATTTTAGGAGTAATAGATGCCGATTTACAACATCCACCAGAAACATTAATTAATCTTTGGGCAGAAATTGAAAAAGGAGCAGATTTAGCCGTAGCTAGTCGTCATGTAGAAGGGGGAGGAGTAAGTGATTGGAGTGTTATTCGTCGTTTTTTATCTCGTGGGGCACAGACTTTAGGATTAATTATATTACCAAATGTAATAGGAAAGGTATCTGATCCCATGAGTGGTTATTTTTTGGTGCGTCGTCGATGTTTAATTGGTTGCACCCTTAGCCCTTTAGGATACAAAATCTTAATAGAAGTATTAGGTAGAGGAAAAATAGGTTGGATTGGGGAAGTTGGCTATGTATTTCAAGAGCGTCAAGAAGGTGAAAGTAAAGTCACAAAAACACAGTATATTGACTATATCCGTCATTTAATTCGTTTGCGCTTATCTTTATGGCAATTTACTCGCTTTATACGTTTTGGAATAGTGGGATTTAGTGGCGTATTTGTAGATATGACTGTTTTATATTTATTAAGTGATCCTTCAACTTTAGCTTTACCTTTAACTCGTAGTAAAATTATAGCGGCAGAATTAGCTATTCTAAATAATTTTTTCTGGAATGATACATGGACATTCAAAGATATTGCTCAGAAACAACCAAGTAAAAGACAAAAATTAAAACGGTTAATTAAGTTTAATATTGTTTGTTTAGGAGGGTTAATTATTAATGTTTTACTATTAAATTTTTTCTTTAATATCTTTAGTTTAAATCGTTATCTTGCCAATTTTTTAGCCATCGCTGTTGTGACTATTTGGAATTTTTGGTTAAACTTAAAACTTAGTTGGAGAAGCACAGATATATAGTTAATCAAGGGTTATTAAAAAAGTTCTTTCGTAAAGATATGAGTTAGGAGAAATACTTATAAATAAACACTTTTATATCAATTGTTAATTATTAATTATTACTTATTAAATAGTTAATAAACCCGAAGGATTTACCGAAAGTAAGTCTCTTCTTTGTAATCCTTCTTGATGAAGAATAGCATTGGCAGACATTAATCCAGTGCTAATTGCCCTTTCCATCAAACCACAAGGAAAAGGCATTTTTACCCAATCTCCAGCAAACATCAGGTTTTTAATGTGAGTTTCCGTTTCAGGGCGCATTTTAAAACTATTGGGCGGATAACCGGAAAAATTCTTCTGATTAACTAATTGTTGATGTAAAATATTGGCATCAGCTAATTCTGGTACAATTTCGTATAATTCTTGCACAAAAGTGGCTAAAATTGATTCTTGGGTAGGAAATTCTTTTTCTTTATAACAATAAGCGTGTAACTCGACAACGCTTCCTCCTGTTTTCTGTGCCCACGCTTTATATTCTCTTTGAATGCGATGATAAAGGGTTATACTATCCGTTAATTTGTAGCCTGAAAGAGAAGCGAAATTACTATGTTGCCAATCAAAATCTTTATCTAACCAAAAACGCCCGACAGCAAAAGGATCAGCTAATGCTAAACTAGCAACCTGAGTTTTAATGTGGGCAAAATTTTCTCCTTCACCTTCTATCAAATTAAATAGATGTTTTAAGCCATTAACATCCGTTGCCATCACAAAATAATCCCCTTCAATTTTTTTCGGTTTACTAACTATGTTGGCATTATCCGCCACTAATTTCACCCTATTGTCTTCAACAGCGATAACTTTGTAAGTATTAAGATTTCTTTTTGCAGGAGGGTTGACAACTTTACCATCTTGATCATACATTGCTCCATGACAAGGACATAAAAATTTACCGTCTTCTTGCTTATTTACGATACATCCTTGATGGGTGCAACTCAAAGAAAAGGCTTTATCCGTATTTTTCACTACTGCAAATAATTGATCTCCTGCTCCATAATAGTCATAATGGCTATCTTTTAATAAAGGATTAACGTCAACCCAAAAAGGCACGTTACTAACATTTTCACCTTCATAATATTCTATTGATATAATGCGATCGCCACCATAATTAATTTTACTAATATTGGCTTCCGTAATGATTTTACCACCATTTTTAGTGATATTATTGGCAATAGGATTAACTAAACTTGTACCCATATCATCCACCGTACCATTAAAAGCCAACCCTTCAGGATTACCAAAAAAATAAAAATGAAAAAACTGCATCAGTTCACCAGTACTCAATACATCGGGAGCGTTAAGAGAAGACTTAGCGAAGGGAAGAAAATATAAGTCGAATAAGCCTTGAGGAATACCTTTTTTTGCCCAATCAGAGACAGAAATTGCATCTAAATTATCATAACTATTGGGAATTTTAAAGCTAGTAATAGCATGAAAAACTCGCCAATGGGCAGGATTAGCGAGATTTATGCCCCAATGAAGAGAATTTCGGGAGGATATAGCTAAATCGACAATATTCCACGGAAAAGAGGAATGACTAGGGCGAAAATTTTCAGGTGCATATTTATTATCTTTAAACACCACCGAATAATAATCTAAAGATTGAAAATTATCCTTAATCTTAATTTCGTTAACAATGCTTTTGAGGTTATAGTATTGAGGGAAAAAACCATGAAAACCATGTTCCATTTTAAAGGAATCTTCTCCTACTTGAATATCCCAACTAGCTATTTTTCCCCCTAATTGCGGTGATTTTTCTAATAACGTCACCTCAAATCCTCGATTACTTAATTCATAAGCAGAAGCTAAACCAGCCAATCCGCCACCAATAACAACGACTTTTTTCGGTTTATTTAGTTTTCGAGGTAGGGTTAAAGTATCCCATTGATGAATTGTTGGTTGAGGTTTAACCACTCTTGAATAACCGAGAATACCGAGAATACCAGTAACGGTAAATAGTTTAAGAAGAGTGCGACGGGAGAGAAAACTATTCATGTATTGCTATTTTGGAATATATCTTGATAAATTAACATTTCTTAACTTAAATTATCATTAATTTCCTTTTTAGGATCAAGTTTATTAGAATTTAGTCGGGAATGTAAAATGTCTTCTTTTCTTCTCCCTAAGCTAGGAAGACATCTAAATTGTCTGTTGAAATGGTTTAAACTCTTTGTTAGGAATTAATAAAAAATGTAAGTTGTAAGTAAAATAGGTTTAGCTTATTCCCTTATCTATTCTTCTCTGTCTTGAATTAGTTTTCTTGAGATAAGATAAGATTTAAAATATTCAAGTTACAACAAGAAAGAATTTGTTTATCCGTAAATAGTTTATATCGCAATAATTTGAAGCTGAAGCTATTAAATAATATAAAAGGAAACTCATGATAATATGAGCCAATGGGTAAAATATTTTGTAAAGGAAATATGTATCTTAAATAAGATTGTAAAATTGTCCTAAAACTGCTTTCTTCTCCTAATTTTTCTTCAACTTCTGTAGCTAAATATTCTTTGATAATTTGTGGATTAATTAATAGTAGAAAAGGAAATGCATAATATTGATCAAATTGTTGGCTATTTTGTTGAAACTATTTCGTCATTAGATCATCTTTATTCATCTTTTCTAATAATTTGATCGCATTATAACAAGACATTTTTAAATGATGATTATAACTATCACTTTGGCTAATATATTTTAATTTTAAAAGTAAATTTTGATTTATTTCTTGTTGTAAATTTAGCTCATAAGTTTCTTTTAATTGACGATTTAGTAAAGGAATAATTAACATATTTCCACTAACAAAACTAGGCTTAATTATGCCGATATTTAATAATTCTGCAAGATTTTTATTGACAGATTTAAGAAATTTATCGCTAAAAGATTCTCAAATATTAAGATAAGAAACAGGGTTATTTTTAGGATTTTTGTCTATCCACTTTAATAAAAAGTCTGTCTTACCTAAAAGAGATTTTAATTTGTCAGAAACTTCTAGTAAAATTTTCGATTTATAGTTAATTTTATACTCCTTATCTAACAGAGTAATTAAATTTTTCATTTTACCGCTAAAGGTTTCACCGACAGAAGATACTGATTTACCGCCGATAGGGATAATTAGATAACGATGATTACCAATGTTAATGTTACCGTAACCTTTAATTGTAGTCATGATAGCGGCCTTCAGCAGGAGGAGAAGATTGACTACATTTAAAATTTTTTCTTGTAGGGATAATTCGGCTTCTTTCTCATCATCAAAAATTACTTCTTCCCAAAGATAAAAAGTTAAAAATTTATCTTTATCATCATTAGTTATTTTTTCGCCATTTTCAAAAAATTCACTTCTGCCACGATAAATAACTCGGATAATTTCCATCAAGTTTGCTTCAATATTAAAACGAGGTATATCTACTAAAATATGCCTAGCTTTTGGGAAAGATAAACCTCGACTTCCCGAAGCAGTCATAAAGATAATTTTGACGTGATTTTCATATTCTTTAATTTTCTGTTTATCAGCTTCGGAATTGTTACTATGAATTTGTAAATAGTCTTTATTTTCAGTAAATTCTGTGTTAGTTTCTTCTGGTTGAGTGATTAAATCTTGAAGATGACTTTTATCTTGGATATAAACGATAACTTGTTTATTTTCAGGATAAGCAAGAATTCTATTTATATCACTGATAATGGCTTGTTGTAAACGGGAAGTTAGATTATTAGTTTTTTCCTTGTAGAGAGATTCCGTAAATTTTTTAGTTTCAAGAAAAATTTGGTACTTAACGGTTAAATTTTTAGAAGGATAGGAGTTAGTGTTAATAATTTTGGCTGGTTTTTGATTAAATTCAAAATTAGTAGCGGATAGAGGTAAAATTTCTGAGTTAACTCCACGATAGTATATTTGATCAGGCTCGATCGAACTTTTTTCCAAATGTTGACTAATAACTTTTTTATCAACAATGGAAGCATCAGCAATGATAATTTTAGCATTGAAGCCATAGGGATTATGAAAAAGATTATATTGACGAAAAAAGTTAGACACCAGATAAAAATTCGACACCACTACTATCTTCCGTTATTTCATCAATCATGATAAAAAAGTGTTTAAAGCGACTAGCAATTGCTGACATTTTGGAAGGGATAACTTGATTTTCTCTTCGGTTGTAGGCAGAATCAAAAATTTTCTCAAGATATTTAAGAGTATCATTTTTTTCATTTAACTTGTTCAAGGATTGAATAGAAATAGTAGCGACAGTCTTTCGTCTTAATTGTGGATTGAAAGAAATTACCATCTTCATTAATTTTATCCGCTGAAGTTTTCAAAATATTTTTTCTGATGCCTATTTGTAAAGGATATACTTTTACTTTTGCTGTAAAAAACTTTTTAATACCTTCTCCAACCTCGCAACTGTTGTCTGAATTTTATATTTTTCAATTCTTTGTCTTATTCCCTGCAAAATATTCTTTTTCTTCTCGTCATCACCTGATTGCAAAATTGGTAAAACATTTTTTTCCCATGATTCTATCGGATTATATGACAATTCTGAATTAATATCGTATCCGTCACCATCAATATCCTGTAGAGAAGAAAAAATAAAGGTAAATAATAAGGCAACTTTTAAAATTTTACGTTTACCACTTTCTCCCCTCCCTAATTCTTCTTGATGTTGTTTACTTTCAGGATTAAGTAAATTCAAATAATAATTTAAACTTGAGGAAGATTCCCCTTTTTCTCCTTGATTTTTTACTCCCCCATTCAACTTCAATTTCAACCCAAAAATAAACCCTTTTTCCCCTTTACTTTCGTTAGTGTCTTCCCCTAAATACCCTTCAACTAAGAGAATTATTGGCAACATATCGTGGGCTTCTCCCCTAGAAAATAAATCTCGATAATTAACTTCTAATCCCTCATAATTAACTATATAATCCCCTTCTCCTTTATTTTTATCATTTAGATAATTTTCTAATAACCTTAAGTGCCTAATTAAGTCTTATAAATAAATAACATCTGAATTTTTATTCACGTCAATCTGATTAAAAATATATTCTAAATGAATAATTTTTGCTTCTTTTTTTAGTCTTCCTAGTGCCTCATTTTTAACTAAGTCAACCAAATTTTCTATTTCTGATTTTTGTTTATTTTTACGATAATCACTATAATTAATAAATTCATGTAAAGTTAACTCTAAATCTTCGTATATTTCTGAGTCAACATCACTAAAATTTGTCGCTAAATACTGCCTTAAACTATCTTTCAATTCTTGCTCAAATTCTTTTATATTTTTAACTTTTATCATTAACTTATATAACTTTAAACTAGAATTGCTAGGAATAATTTTTTCAGGATTTGAAATAGAGTAGTTAATCTTTGCTTTTTAATACCATTTATATAACTAAAAGCATATTCAAAACCTTTATTTTAATAGTTTTTCCATTTATTTAAATCGATTAATAATTTGCTAATACTCTTTTCTAAAGACTGATTATTAGGAGTTATTTTAACTAATAAATCTCTTAATTTATCTCTAATATTTCTAATTTCTTGAGGAAAACTGTCTTCACTCTCATCACTAGAATTAATACTAACACAGCGATCTCTTTTATTAATACTAGCTGGTAAAAATATTTCGTCAGATAAGGCAATATTTCTCGCTATAGTATCAACATTAATCTTTAATCTTTTGTTATCAGGTGAAAATTAAAAAGGATTATATTGGTCAAATTGCCGTAAAATTAATCTTAATAAAGAAGTATAATTAACTGTTGTTAATAAATCATCTTCTTCTCTTAATTTGTTAAACATAATATTTAGAATTTATCAATAAAAAATGAAAAATGAAAAATGAGAATGAGAATGAGAAAACAAAAATCTTTCTAGTCTCCCAGTCTTCCTCTCACTTATCAACTATTCAGTTATTTACTCGGTTGCCAAAATATAATAGACTTATTTAAAGGCTCAAGTTTAGTACCAGGATAATAGAACTCTAATATCTTTTGTGCTGACCAACCTAAATAAGCTAAGTTATAACTACCAAATTGGCTCAATCCTACTCCATGCCCAAATCCGCCACCGATAAAGGCATATCCAGCGAGTTTTTTATTTTGATCATAAAAAGGCTCTAAGTAAAATAATGTGCTTCTAGGAGGCGTAAAAGCACTTCTCACTTCATTTTTAGCAAGGGATACCACCCCTAAGTCTGTGGTTATATCTAGTTTAATCACTCTACCTGAAGGAGATCGCTCTATAATCTTCATCTCCTTAATGGTGTTAAAATCCTGAAGAGGATGTTTTGTTCTTTTTAAATATTTTTGTAAATCTTTGGTTAAGTTTTCCAAGCTACTTTTACGATTCCAACGAAATAGACTTCTTCCTGTCTCATTAAACCCTTTTTGTAAAGCAATAAAGTTGCGAAAATTTGCTTCCGATTCAAGGCTATTTTGTCCTAAATTCCACACCTGTTGGGGTGAATCAATCACGGATTTAAGATAAGGGCGATTTTCTCCATTCCAGACATCTTCAAAATAAGATGTTACCCCCCCAGTGGTAGAAGAATATAAAGCATCTACTAGCTCATTATTATAGGTTAACACTAATCCTTTTGTTTTGGCGATCGCTTTATCAGAAATGGGAGAAGTGCCGGTTAAACCATAATAAACCTGACAATGAGTTGTCGCACACATCTCATAATTATCAGCTTGAAATCTGCGAGTATTACGAAGAGCATAAGTCCGAGCAATGATAGTTTGTGCCTCGGCGGCGGCTAAGGGAACATTACTACCAATTTCATGAGGTACGACACCTCGCAAATAAGTCTCAATATTAACTTTATTAACGAGAGTATAATCACCATAGGAATTAGGTTGCAAAGTGAAAGTGCCGCCATAATTACGCCAAGTGCCTTTAATGCCATCTTTAATTTGCACCACATCTCGACTGCTATTTATCTCTAAATAACTAGCTTGATAAATATTGTCGCCTACCTTAAAAGAAACCACTGGTTTTTCTAACAATATTGCTGTTTCAATATAAACATCTTTATAGCCTTTTTCTTCAATCCCTTTAAGTAATAATCTTTTTAATAAAGGCGTTGAATAAGTGCTACGTTTAGCCCACACTTGCCAACGCCCAGGCTGGGTGATTTCGACATCAATACCTAAAGATTGCCAACGTTTAGCATCATCTTCCGCAGTTTCAAATGTACCATGATCCCCTAAAATTAATCTTTCTTCAATAATTTTATTTGGTAGAGATTTAGATGTGATAGATAATTTTAATTCATCGGTGGTTAAAGTTTTTTCTTCCTGAGTAGATAAATTAGTAAATTTAACGGTTAAAGAGTCTCCCTGAGTACTTTTAAGGGTAATTTCATCCTCTAATTCATCCCCAAATCTTTGTACAATACCCACTTTTAAATCTACGGCTAAAACTGAAAAATTGGGAAAAAATAACATCCCTATTAATAAGGGTAAAGTTAACCATTGTTGTGGAGATATTAACGGTAGAGTATTCAAATTTAGTAGATTATTAGCCTTCATAGATTGCGTTTACTCAGATCTAAGATTAAATGATGTAAAATTTATGTCAAGATTATATAGTAACAAAAGACGAAATCAAAATTGAAAATGAAGAATTAAGAATTACAGTTAAAGATGAAAGGGAACTTTTTTGAGTCAGAAAAACGTCATGGGTGAATATACTTTGAATAAAATTAGCACCATGAAAAATCCATTATTAATAATTTCTTTATCATTATTAACAATCTCGGTGATGACGTACACTCAACCTAGTAAAGCTGAAATGAATGGCGAATGTACTCCTCCTGTTTCTTCATCTGAAAATATCACGAATAAGCCTCTTATGCTAGAAAGTGTCGGTGATAATAGTGCTAATGCTTTAGATTGGAATGGCAAATATCAGGGAATTATCCCTTGTGCTAGTTGTGAGGGAATTAAAACTACTTTAACCCTTAATCAAGATCTTTCCTATGTATTATCAACTCAATATTTAGGTAAAAGTGAGGAAGTATTTGAGGTGAAAGGCACTTTTCAATGGAATAAAGCGGGAAATACAATCACTTTAGATGGAATAAAAGACGCTCCAAATCAGTTTTTGGTAGGAGAAAATACTTTAATTCAACTGGATATGACAGGTAATAGAATTACTGGAAATTTAGCTGATAAATATATGTTGAGTAAAGTTAATGATACTGAAGCAACCATGGAAAATACTCGTTGGGAATTAGTAGAAATTATGGGTAAACCTGTGACGAAAACTGAAACTCAAAGACAGGCAATTTTTATTACTTTTGATGGTGAAAAAAATAGAGTCAATGGCTTCGGTGGTTGTAATAATTTTATGGGTGGTTTTGAAATGAAAGAAGGTAATAGAATTAAGTTTGAGCAAATGGCTTCAACGATGATGGCTTGTGAAAATATGGAAATGGAAGCGAATTTTATGCAAACATTACAGCAGGTTGATAATTACACCATCAAAGATAATGTTTTAAGTCTCAATCGAGCAAGAATGGCACCTTTATTAAAATTTACTGCGGTTAAAAATAAATAAATTCAGGCTTTTCTCTCACTACAAACTTTACAAACTTTTTTTTAAATTTAGGGGAAGAAAAAGGCGATTTTTGCCTCAAAATCTGGTAATAAAAGAGAATTTAACTTATCATTATCAAATAATGTTTCTGATAATACCAATTTTGCTTTTTATCTTCTATATACTTGCTTAAAAAAATGATCAACTATCCTATTTTCTCTGACTTCTTGTGGTGAATATAATTTAAGTTTAATTTCTCGATCTCGTTTTTCTTAATTCATAAGAAGGAAAATTACTTCTACTACCAATTCTGGTGCATCTGTTAAGTGTCCTGCGGAATCTTCTCATTGTGCTAATCTTGTTTCACTAATCCACACTAAATCAGGAATAATACTATCAGTTTGCGAAAAAATGACTCTTAGTGCAATAATCGTATCTCCTAAACCAGTTTTTTGTGATCAAATTTTCAGTTGAAACGCGATTTCACCGATAATTTGTTGATGTCTTAGATCAAGACTACGAGTCACTTACAAACTTTCTTCAATAATTTCAGAGTATTTCTCTTCCGAATCAGGGAATATCTCTAAATCGGCGATCGTCTAAATAACTTTGTCAATAGTTTCAGTCATAATAACTATTAAGTAAAGACGATATTGATTATAGTTGAGCGAAAATATTTATTGCTTATGATTGTGCAAATGAGAAAAATTAACAAAACGTTACAATAATTCATCGAACATTAACCAATTTTAAGAGAAAATAATTAGGGTATAATCTGAAACTCAAAGAAAATACCGATAGAAAATATTTGTTTGAGAATTATGTTCAAAAAAGTTTTTTTAATGTTACTTGCAGGGATTATTTTAACGTGGCAGTCTTTTACTGGTACAGCAAATGCCCTTAGTTTAAATGAAAATATTCGTACTGTGCCTTTAAATGAAGATGGTGCTCAAATTACATTATCTAATCAAGAAGCTCAAATTGGTTCGAGACTCTTTATTGATAATTGTGCTCAATGTCACCTTCAAGGTAAAACAAAAACAAATCCTAACGTGGGTTTAAGTAAAGAAGCATTAGCTAATGCAATTCCCGCTAGAGATAATTTACTTGGGATGGTAGATTATATTAAAAATCCTACTTCCTATGACGGAGAAGAAGATCTTTCTTTATTTCATTTAAGCACGGAACGCCCTGATCTTTGGCCTGAAATCCGCAACTATACCGAAGAAGATATTAAAGCTGTTGCTGGTTATATCTTAATTCAAACTAACGCAGATCCTCGTTGGGGTAAACGTTCACTCATCGAACCTTAATTAAATTAGCAATTGACAATTAACAATTAACAACTAATTTTCAAGGATAGAGTAAGAAGGTTAAAATAGCGACTATCTATTGTTAATTATCTTTACTTGTATGGCAACTGTTACCCTCGAAAATATATCTCGTTCTTTTAATAAGGTTAAAGTTGTTTCTGATATTAGTTTTCAAGTGCCTGACGGTGAATTTTGGGTATTGGTTGGACCTTCAGGGTGTGGCAAATCGACTATACTAAGATCCATTGCTGGACTTGAATCTATCACTGAAGGTAATTTATTTTTTGATGATCTTTTAATGAATGCTATTCCTGCAAGGGAAAGAGATGTAGCAATGGTTTTCCAAAATTATGCTTTATATCCTCATCTCACGGTAGCGGAAAATCTTAGTTTTGGTTTGAAAATGCGGGGAGAAAAAAAAGCATTCATCACCGAAAAGGTTGAGTTTGTTTCCCAAATTCTCGATATTAATCACTTATTAACTCGTAAACCAAAACAGTTGTCAGGTGGACAGCAACAACGAGTAGCATTGGGTAGAGCGATTATTAGGCAACCTAAAGTATTCTTATTAGATGAGCCATTATCTAATTTAGATGCACAATTACGAGATCAAACACGCACAGAACTAAAAAAACTACATGATAAAGTTGGCATTACCACTATTTATGTAACTCATGATCAAGTAGAAGCCATGACTTTAGGTGATCGCATTGTAGTTTTAGATCAAGGAAAGATACAACAAATAGGCACACCAGCAGAAATCTATAATCATCCAGCTAATAAGATGGTAGCCACTTTTTTAGGTACACCAGCCATGAATATTATTCCCGTTACCTATCATGATGGTGCATTTTGGATCAATGAACAACAATCTATCTCTTTAGACACTTCTTTTTCAGATAAATTTCCTTTAAATAATGGGCAGGGTTGGGATTTAGGGATTCGCCCAGAATGTATCACCTTAATTAAGGATAATCAAGAAAAATCTGACAATTCAATATTAGTAAAAGTAGAAGTTATTGAGCCCCTAGGCAAAGAAATTCTCATTACTGCAACTATTTTAGACTCAAATATAAGTATTAATTTACAATTACCTATTCAATGGGCTGGAAAAAAAGGCGATCATCTAAAGATACAATTAGACTTAGATAAATTATACATTTTTGATCCTACCACTGGATTAATGGGGAATGAGAAATTAAAATATGACTAATCCTTTATTTTTAATTGTTGATGGGCATTCTTTAGCCTATCGTGCCTATTATGCCTTAGCAAAAGCCAAAAAAGGTCCTCTTCGTACTTCTACTGGTATTCCTACGGGAGTTTGTTTCGGTTTTCTTAACTCTTTATTCCAAATTATCAGTGATTATCAACCTCAGTTTATCGCCATTGCTTTTGACTTGAGAGAAGCAACTTTTCGCCACACTGCTGATGTTAATTATAAAGCCGATCGCCAAGAAACTCCTGCTGATTTTACTGAAGATATTAAGAATTTACAGCAGTTACTTATCAGTTTAAATATTAAAATTGTTACCGCAGCAGGATTTGAAGCTGATGACGTTATTGGTACATTAGCAACTCAAGCAATGGATGAAGATTGTCAAATTAAGATTTTAAGTGGAGATAGAGATTTATTTCAACTTGTCAATGATGAGAAACAAATTAGCGTTTTATATTTAGAGAGAAGTTTAGGTAAATATGAAATTTATGACGAGGAAGCAGTGTTTGCAAAAATGAAAGTAACCCCTCGTCAAATTGTCGATTATAAAGCCTTATGTGGTGATAAATCTGATAGTATCCCCGGAGTGTTGGGAATTGGTGAAAAAATTGCTAGTAATTTATTAGCTGAATACGATAATTTAACTAACATTTATAATAACTTAGAAAATATCAAAGGGGCAGTTAAAACTAAGTTAATTAATGGGGAAAAAGACGCTTTACATTCTCAATATTTAGCCCAAATAGTAACGAATATTGACCTTAATTTATCTTTGGTAGATTTTAGATTAACAGGTTTTGATAATCAAACAATTATTCCTCTTTTACAAGAATTAGAATTGAATAGTTTTATAAAACAAATTAATAATATTCAAGAAAAATTAGGAGGAAAGCTATTAACTATCACTGAAGATAAAAAAGAAGATCAATTATCTTTATTTAGTACTATTTCGACAGCAGAAGTTAGCTATGAAACTAATACTATTATCGTTGATGATCTTGATAAATTAGAAAAATTAATTATTACTCTTAAACAAGCACAATTAACTGCTTGGGATACGGAAACTGATGGTTTAAATACTCAGCAATCTAATTTAATTGGTATTGGTTGCTGTTGGGGAAATTCTTTTGATAATGTAGCTTATATTCCCATTAATCATAGTCAAGGAAAACAGTTAATCTTAGAAGAAATTAAAGCAAAATTACAACGTTTTTTAGAAGATTCTCAATATCCTAAAACACTGCAAAATGCTAAATTCGATCGCCTTATATTGCTTAATCATGGCATAAATCTTCAAGGAGTTGTCTTTGATACTATGTTAGCCAGTTATGTTTTACAGCCTGAATCTAGCCACAAATTAAGCAGTTTATGCCAACAATATTCTTTAGATGTAATTGCTCAAGATTATGATAGTTTAAACTTAGGTAAAAACGAGACTATTGCTGATTTAAGTATTGAAAAAACTGGTGATTATTGTGGATTAGATGCTTTAGCTACTTTCAAATTAACAGAGATTTTAACTAAAGAATTATCTAAATTTGCTGATTTACAATCTGTATTTCAATTAGAGCTAAAGTTAGAACCAATTTTAGCAAAAATGGAACAAGAAGGAGTAACAATTGATCAAGAATATTTACAGGAATTATCTCAGGAAATTAACCAAGAATTACTTAAAATTGAAGCAAAAACTTACGAAGAAGTTGGCTCATTTAATTTAGCCTCACCAAAACAATTAAGTGAATTATTATTTGATGAATTAGGATTAGATAAACGTAAGTCAACGAAAACAAAAACAGGCTATTCTACCAATCAAGCTATCTTAGAAAAATTGAAAGGTGATCATCCCATCATTGAGTATATTTTACAACATCGAATTTTAGCAAAATTAAAGTCAACTTATGTCGATTCTTTACCCACATTAATTAATCCTAAAACTAACAGAGTTCATACTAATTATAATCAAACTGTAACGGCAACAGGACGACTTTCTTCCTCTAATCCTAATTTACAAAATATACCCATTCGCACAGCTTTTTCTCGACAAATTAGAAAAGGTTTTATTCCTAAAAAAAACTGGCAATTTTTAAGTGCAGATTATTCACAAATAGAGTTAAGAATTTTAGCCCATTTAAGTAATGAGCCTATATTAATATCAGCGTATCAAAATAATTTAGATATTCATACTGTCACAGCTCAATTATTATTAGAAAAAGAAAGCATTACTAAGGAAGAAAGAAATTTAGGAAAAACTATTAATTTTGGTGTTATTTATGGTATGGGAGCTCAAAAATTTGCTAGAGAAAGTAATGTTAGTGTTGCTGAAGCTCAGAAATTTATTAGTATTTACCGAGAAAAATACAATCAAGTTTTTAACTATTTAGAAACCATGAAAAAAGAAGCCTTAGCGAATGGTTATGTCACGACAATTTTAGGTAGAAGAAGATATTTTCACTTTAATGATCGAGCATTAGATAATCTAAAAGGAAAAGATATTAATACCATAGATTTATCAAATTTAAAACTTAATAATTATACAGCACAACAATTAAGAGCGGCGGCAAATGCGCCTATTCAAGGCTCAAGTGCAGATATTATTAAATTAGCGATGATCAATTTAGATAAAATGTTAAGTAATTATCAAGCTAGATTATTATTACAAGTTCATGATGAATTAGTGTTTGAATTGCCTTTAGAAGAAATAGAAGAATTAACTATTAAAATTAAAGAAATTATGGAAAATATTATTCCTTTAAGAATTCCTTTAATTGTAGATATTCATACTGGAAATAATTGGATGGAAGCTAAGTAAATAGTTAATAATAATATTCTTAATTACTGATTAATATAACTTTTCATCATGGCTTGAGTACCAAGATTATAACCTTCACCTTGATTTAATTGTGCGGCTATCTCAAATAATTTTTGAGCTAATTCCACACCGGGTAAATCACTATTTTCTCCTAAGGTTTCTTTTACTAATCGCAAATCTTTTAAAATATGTTTAATCATAAAACCGGGATTATAGTCAGAATCGATAATTTTTGGGGCTAAATTACTTAATGCCCATGAACTAGCCGCTCCTGTACTACAAACATCAACTACTAAATGAGGATCAATACCTTGTTTTTCTGCTAATTTTAAGGCTTCACAAACCCCAATCATGTGTAAAGAAGCTAAAACTTGATTACATAATTTGACTGCTTGACCACTACCTGCTGAACCACAATAAGTAATATTTTTTCCTAGAATATTAAAATAAGGCTCACATTCTTGAAAATCGGTTAAACTTCCTCCCACCATAATAGTTAAAGTGCCTTGTCTGGCACCAATATCACCGCCAGAAACAGGTGCATCTAAAAAACGAATATTTTTTTGTTGTAATTTGTGAGATATTTTTTGAGCTGATTGTGAGCCAATAGTGCTAAAATCAACGATAATACTATTGGACTGAGCAAATTTCATCACTCCTTCAGAGTTAAAAAATACGTCTTCTACATCTGCAACATCTCCTAAACACGTAAAAATTATATTAGCATCTTTTACTGCTTCCGAGATGCTATCTACGACATTGAGCTGAAATTCAGAGGGTAATGATTGAACATGAGGACTATTTTTAGTTCGGTTCCATGCTTTAATAGATTGACCACTTTTATGCAAATTAACATACATGGCTTTACCCATAACCCCTAAACCGAGAAAAGCTAGTTTATGTTTCATTGTGTATTAATTTTAAAAATAGTTTTTTTGATGATATGACAATTTCCTCAGATAGTTCATCAAATTTTAGGCACTAACATATTGAAGATGATAATTATTTATCAAAGATGGTTTTTGGCATTTATCTACATATTCTCTGAGTATATTGAATTGACTTTGATTTAATCGGTAATAAATACAACGTCCTTGTTGTCTAGTTTCAACAAAGCCAGATTCTTTTAAAATTTTGAGGTGAAAAGATACTTTTGATTGTTTAATACTCAGTAAATCACAAATATTCCCAACACACATTTCTTGATTATTTAATATATCTAATATGTTCAATCTAATAGGATCTGATAAAGCATGAAAAACAATTGGTAATAGTTCTAATTTTTGTGATGTTTGTTCGTACATAAACTTAATAATTTAATCTTTAAATCCTGCTCTCATTTTACCCATAGCAGTATATTTATTTACCATTTTTTACTTAAAGATTTGATAAAATTGCAAAAATAATCAGTATATATACTGACAAGAATTAGTGTTTTATGATTGTCTATCTACTTAAACAAGTAACAATTATATAGTTATCTGATTTTTTGGACGAATAATTAAAATAAAAAATAATTCAGTTTTAATTGAGAATAATTTTTCAAAGAAGTATAAACTTTTTCGGAATTGCTAGTTACTTTTTCCACAACATAAGGATTATCAAATAAATCTTTATGACTCATTATTAATTATTTAGTTGCGTTGTCCTGTGACAATATATGATACTCTTTGAGCTATATTAGTCGCATGATCTGCCATTCTTTCTAAATGACGAATTGCTAAAGCAAGTAAGATAATCGGTTCAACAACTCCTTTTATATCCTTTTGATAAGCTAAAGTTTTATAAAGACTTTCATAAGCATAATCTACTGTATCATCTAACAGCTTAATTTTTTCTCCCGCCTCACTATCTAATTCACTTAATGCTACCATTGTCTTTGCTAACATTACTTGTGCTTGTTTCGACATGATGGCTAATTCTGGCATACAAGAATGAGGAGTATAAATTGCTAATTTCAGTGCTATTTCTGCTAAATCTTCAGCATAATCTCCTATTCTTTCTAAATCTCGCACAAGTTGCATAAAAGCACTTAATATTCTCAAATCTTGAGCTACGGGTGCTTGTAAGGTTAAAATACTAGCACAGTGCATTTCTATTTCTCGATAATAGCGATCAATTTCTCGCTCTTGAGCTTTAATAATTGATACTGCTTCTAATTCGCCCTCAAATAAAGCTTTATGACAATATCGAAAGGATTCCTCCACTAATGCACCCATTCTTAAAACATCTTGTGCAACTTTACTTGTTTGTTTTTGTAGTTGACTACCATCGCCAATGAGTTGATGTGATAATGCCACTAATTTGTGCCCCTTTTATTAAAACAGTCAATCATTTAGAATATGTAAATAAAAATACTTACGTTATCATTAGATTTTTTTTCTTTTATATTCTAGTAAATAATTATGATTCATGGCTTTATTCCCCCAGAAAGATTTTTTGCTTATTTAACATGGCAAGAAATTAAAATGATGACACAGAAAGAGAATACCGTGATTATCCAACCTATTGGAGCAGTTGAACAACATGGTTATCATTTACCCTTAATTGTAGATTCAGCGATTAGTCAAGGAGTATTAGGAAAAGCCTTCAGTTTGTTGAAGTCGGAAATTTCTGCCTATGGTTTACCAACTATTTATTATGGAAAATCTAATGAACATGAAGGCTTTGCTGGTACAATCAGCTTATCTGCAACTACTTTATATACTTTGATTGAAGAAACGGCAACAAGTATATATAAAGCTGGTTTTCGTAAATTAATTCTTATGAATTCCCATGGTGGGCAACCTCAAATAATGGAAATTGTCGCACGGGATTTACACCAAAAATTTCCCGATTTAGCAATTTTTCCTCTTTTTACTTGGAAAGTACCAAATATTACAAATGATTTATTAACCCCACAAGAGAAAGAGTTAGGTATTCACGCTGGAGATGCAGAAACCAGTTTAATGTTAGCTTTGTTGCCTAATCAAGTAAAAATGGATTTAGCGGTTAAAGAATATCCACGCAATTTAGCTCCTAATAGTTTATTATCGATGGAGGGTGATTTACCTTTTGCGTGGTTAACTAGAGAAGTTAGTAAAACTGGTGTTATGGGTGATGCGACTGTTGCGTCAAAAGAAAAAGGTGAGCTTATTTTAACATCTTTAGCCCAAGGGTGGGTAAAGGTAATCGAACAAGTTTATCAATTCAAAATAAACAATGAAGAATCAGAAATTATTTTCTAATATCTTTATTTTATGGCTAATTTTGATCAAATTTTTGTTTTTCTATCACGACTTAAAAATCTGTTGTGCATTAGTAAGTGTTTTAATTACTTGATCTGAATCTATTAATCTTTTTAAAACTACCTGACCGATATTATTGGAAAGTTTAGCATTCTCATTTACGGGGATAACTTCCACCATAATAATATTATCTTCTACCTCATTAAGCCATAATACTTGATTATTTTCAATCATACCGAGAGGTAAAGATTGAATATGAGGCTTTCGGCGCCAAGAATTTTCATCCCAAATACCTCCTCTTTCCCATATACGATTATAAGTCCATCCCTCAGCAAGAAAAAAATATTTCATCGTCAATGCTAG
Source organism: Geminocystis sp. NIES-3708 (assembly GCF_001548095.1). NCBI lineage: Bacteria > Bacillati > Cyanobacteriota > Cyanophyceae > Chroococcales > Geminocystaceae > Geminocystis > Geminocystis sp. NIES-3708. Next base: position 1,319,900 of record NZ_AP014815.1, read on the forward strand.
TTAAATTTATTTATTTTTAACATTTTTTATCCAAAAACTAAACATTTTTAATTGAATACCTAAGTAAAGTATTTTTTCAACTGTATTACTATAGTAAAAACTTTGATGAGTAACTATTTCTTTTATTTTCTGACTTTTGCCCTTACCAAAATACTAATGAAATTATGCTCGATTATTTAACCTGAAACTAAAGAAAGCTCATTAATCAAGATAGAAGGAGTATAACAAGAACCGCTCCAAGTGAGATCATTTCCAACACATTCAACTTTATTTAAGGCTTGATAAACATTTCCAGCTAACATTGTGTCTTTGATTCTACCGATAATTTCTCCTTTTCTGATGCGATAACCTAAATCAATATTGAAAGAAAAATCTCCAGAAATATCTGCACCTTCTCCTAAAATTTGATCGATAATAATACCATCTTCAATGTTTTTAATTATTTCTTCTAGGGATAAGCTACCTTTTTCAATCACTAAATTAACTAAATCAGGAGTGGGATAACTACTTAAACTGGGGCGAAAACCATTTCCTGTATTCATTATGCCTAATTCTTGGGCAGTCTTTTTATCACTGAAAAAACTATTTAAAACTCCTTCATTGATTAAATTGAGATTTTGAGTTATTGTACCTTCATCATCAAAAGGACAATTATAGGGTTGTAAATTTGGTTGTTGATTTAAGGTTAAAGAAGAGGAAATAACTTTTTTTCCTAGAGATTCACTCCAAGGAGAAGATTTATCGAGAATTCTTTTACCATTTAATGCCTCACTAATAGTTTCCCATAAAGTTATTGCTCCATTAGCGGTAAATAATACGGGTATTTTACCGTTTTTTATTGATGTATTTTTGTCAGCCCATTGTACTCTTTTTAAAACGGAATTAATCATCCTCTTTAAATCAATTTTGTCATGGCTATATTCACCGTCATAAATACCTAAAAAGTCTTCTTCTCTTACTAATTCAATTCCTAAAGAAGCACTATAACTATTATCTGTTTGTAAGCAGTATAAACCATGGGAATTGACAAGTGTCGTTGTTTCGGTTTCCCATTCTATATCCAAATTAGTGATTATTTCAGGATATTTGTCTGTAATAATTGCGATCGCATCTTTTCCTTGAGCAATTAACTGATGAATATTAGGTTCAGTAATGGAATTAGGATATATTAATCTATTATTGTCGTTTAATAATGGCTGTTCAAAATCATTAAGTTCAGAAATTGCTAAGGCTTTATTAATCAAATCATCAGGATTAAAATCACCATAAGCTACAGCTAATCCGGGGCAACCATTGTGCCATAATCGAAGTGCAAAACCAGTAGCCTGTGAGCTTTCAATTTGTTTTAAACGATTAGCTTCAAAAGAAATTGGACGAGAATGGGATTGAACTTGATATACTTCTACATCAGAAATACCTTTTTTGAGAGTTAGTTCTAATAATTCTTCAGCCAACATAACTTAAAATAAGCCTAATTTTTTAACTTTAACTATAATAACGTGATTTAAGAAATGTAATTAGATATTGATCTAAAATTTTATATAAAAAGTTGATAAAAAAAAATGCCCTGATTATAGTAATCCAAGAAAAGAAGTTGTGATATTTTTAAGGGTATTAGCTATCAATTTTTCAGCTATAGTAAAATTTACGACTTTATTCTTTATTCTTCATTAATGATTTAAGATTAATTTAGGTTTAAAATTTAATAGAAAAAACCAATTTTTGAAGTAATAAAAATAGATAATATTTTTTTTAGTTATATAGTTATTAATATTTTTTGAGGATAATAAATATAAAATTAGATTAATAAATTTAACAAAAATGAATAATTTTGACATCATAATATTATCTAATGGTCCAGGAGAAATCACTACATGGGTTTTACCTGTAATTAAGCAAATTCGGACAAACTTAAATATACGACAGGAGCAAGTTCGGATTTCTTTAATTTTATCACCTTGTCCTCACGCTACAGGTAATGAAGTTAAAATTGCTAGTCAATGGCAGGAAATTAATCGTATTCAATCAGCGAAAGATTTTTCTGCTTTTTTACTATTAGGTAAAACTAAAGATAATTGGGATTGGTATTCTCAAGGATTAGTCATTTTTTTAGGAGGAGATCAATTTTTTACTTTAGTTATTGCCAAAAGATTAGGTTATCAAAGTTTAATTTATGCTGAATGGGAAGCCCGTTGGTATCGTTACATTGATTATTTTGCTGTCATGAATCAATCTGTTATCGATAAAATACCCACTCAATTTAAAAATAAATGCACTATTGTGGGAGATTTAATGACAGATGTTAGCATTTTAAATCAAGAAAAAAATAATGATCATAAAACTACTTTAACAATTGGTTTATTACCGGGATCAAAATCTAGTAAATTAACTCAGGGTGTACCTTTTTTAATGGCGATCGCAGAATATATTCTCAAAAAAAAATCTAATGTTGAATTTATAATACCTGTTGCCCCTACAATTTCTCCTGATTATTTAGCTAGTTATGGAAATAGAAAAAATAACTCTTTAATTAATAATTTAGGAGGAGTAACTGGAGAATTAATAATATTAGAAAATCAACTTTATTTACAAACATCAGGAGGAATAAATATTAAATTAATTCAAGAATTTCCTTGTTATAAAGAATTAATAAATTGTGATCTTTGTTTAACGACAGTAGGTGCAAATACAGCTCAATTAGGTGCATTAGCAATACCGATGATTGTTTTATTACCTACTTATCAATTAGAAGCCATGAAATCATGGGATGGCTTATTAGGATTATTTGCTAATTTACCTATAATAGGCAATATTTGTGCCAAATTAATTAACTGGATTATAGTTCAATATACTGTTAAGAATAAAAAATTATATGCGTGGCCTAATATTTGGGCTAAACGAGAAATAGTACCAGAATTAATTGGTTATTTAACAGTAGAAGAAGTAGGAAATTTAGTTTTAGATTTATTAGAAAATCAGAAAAAAATAGAAGATATCAAATATAATTTGAGTACCGTGAGAGGCTCATCAGGTGCGAGTATAAACATAGGAAATATAGTAAAAAAAATAATTATGGATAGAAATAAAGAAATTAAAAGATTTTAATAAATTGTATTAAAAATAACCATAAAATGCTCAATAAACATTAGAATGGATAATAGGACAAAAAACATTATTAGATATTTAAAGGAGGAGATCATGCTAGTAATTCTCCAAAAAGAACAAATATTATCAACTCAAAGTATTTGTCAAAATTGTGTATGGGCAAATCAAAATGGTAATCCTCGATGGCATCAAGGAAAACTGGGTTGTGGATATTGTTTAAACACCAGTGAATTTAAACAAACAAAGTTATATCAATGTCAGATGGGGTTTCGTCTTGCTAATATCGAATAAGTAAAGTTGTTTAACTAAATAAATTTAATTCTATGAATTGGCGTAACACGACAGATTGGAAAGATAAATTATTCGCAGCCCTTGTTTATTTTTTTCCTCTTTACACTGCCTTGAATTTCGGCGTTTTTTTGTTTCAACAGTTTCCCATCTTAAACATCATCAAAATCCCCTTAATTCCCTTGGCAATTATTAATCAAATTCCTTTTGGTGGTTTAATTATCTTTTTTATTTTATTTAGTGCCGTCGTCAGAAATCAGAATATTAGTCATTTTATTCGTTTTAACACTATGCAAGCCATTCTAATGGAAATTTTATTAATTTTAGTTAGTCTAATTTTTAATGTATTACTAGGAGCATTAGCAGGAACACTAATTACTGAAACAATCTTTAACACTATTTTTATTGGTACTCTAGCGGCTTGTGGCTACGGAATGATACAATCTGCATCAGGAAAATACCCCGAAATACCTTTGATTTCCGAAGCTGCTTCAGGTCAAGTACCATGGTAATCTTAACAATTAATAATTTCTATATTCCATGATTGGCTTCAATTTGATTGGTTAAAGTGCCAATACTCTCAATTTCAATACTGACGGTATCCCCCACCGTTAAAGGTGCAATACCTTCAGGAGTGCCAGTTAAAATTACATCTCCTGGCAACAGAGTCATAATCTGAGAAATATAGGCTACCAATTTTTCAGGAGAAAATACCATATTTGATAATAATGTAGATTGTTTTGGTGGTTGTTCCTCATTGACAATTGTCGTTAATCTCGCTCCTGAAGTTAATTCTCGTACTATCCAAGGACCTAAAGGGCAAAATGTGTCAAATCCCTTCGCCCTAGTCCATTGTCCATCTTTTTTCTGCAAATCTCTTGCGGTTACATCATTAGCAATCGTGTAGCCCCAAATTTTACTTTTTGCTTCTTCCACCGTACAATTTTTAGTGCGATCGCCAATAACCAGAGCTAATTCTCCTTCAAAATCTACTCGCTGAGATTGTTGAGGATAGACAATATTTTGTAAATGAGCAATCACCGCCGAAGAAGGTTTGAGAAAAATTAAAGGTTCTTTTGGTACTTCTGAACCCATTTCCGCCGCATGATCTGCATAGTTTTTTCCTACTGCTACAATCTTAGAGGGCGCACAAGGAGCTAATAAATGATAGTCAGACTCTGATAAAACTTGATCTGTCACTTTTCCATTCAACCACGGAGGAGCATCCAACACTTCAACCGTGCGATTAAGTTGTAATTTACCATAGTAAATGTGACCAGTGGTAGTTTTTACCCTCACATAACGTTGTGCCATAATAACAAATTTTGAATTTGAGGTTAATTGTAAAAAATTTTGCAATAATTTCCTTTTCTGTTATAAATATATAGGAACTATTGCCTAAAAGTGTCAATCAATTTGTTTGGAAAGATACCATAAAGCATGAAAAACCTTGCTTCTCAGGTTGTGGGAAGCCATTTTAGTCCAAAAGGAGAAAAGCACAAATGTCTAATACTTACGAAATGATGTTTATTTTGCGCCCAGATTTAACCCATGAGCAAGTAAACAAACAATTACATAAATATCGTGATTTACTCAAACAAAATGGAGCAGAAAAAGTATCCGTGGATGTTTGGGGTAAGCGTCGTTTAGCATATCCAATTCAGAAATTCTTAGACGGAATTTATATTTTGACTCATTATACTGGAGATGGTTCTCAAGTAGCCTTGATTGAAAGAGATATGCGCTTAAGTGAAACAGTAATTCGCTATCTCACCATTAAATTAGATAAAGGGTTTGAATTTGAGGAAAAAGATATTCCTGAATTACAATCAACACCTGTCGCCACCCCAGTAGAAACAACAACTGCCGTTGTGGAAACAGAAGAAGTAAGTCTTGAGGATGCCCCAGTGATTGAAGCTGAAGCCGCAACAGAAGAAGTTGCAGGTGTAGAAGCCTAAATTTAGGGTTGATGGAGGAAAAATATCTTGATCAAAAAAGGTAAAGGTTGGCGTATCGGATGGCAAGAAAAAATAAGCACTTATCAAGGCTTAATTGGAGCTGAAGATTGGGCAATGGAATTAACCACGGCAGAAATGCAAGATTTTTGTCGTCTTCTTTTACAAATTCATCAAGGTATGGCAGATATGACTAAACACCTCATGGAGGAAGAAATAATCATCTGTGAGGCAGAAAGTGATTTAATGTGGTTAGGTGCAGAAGGATACCCTCATAATTATTCTCTGCGTATTATCCTCCATCATCATCGAGGTTGTGAAGGTACTTGGTCAGAAAATGTAACGCAAGATCTGATTCAAGCCACTCAATCTTTAAAACTTTTTTAACTTGACAATTACACTAATTATTGTTATAATCGATAACTGTTGACTAACGGGGCGTAGCGCAGCTTGGTAGCGCACCACTTTGGGGTAGTGGGGGTCGTGGGTTCAAATCCCGCCGCTCCGATTTGAAGAGAATAAGTATTCTTGAACAAAATTATTTGTGATGCCAGTGTTTAAAAATATAAGTAAGAAAAATATTGAAAAATTATAGTTTTTATATATAAGACAAATTGCTCTAAATTAAAGAAATATTAAAAAAGTAATAGTATTAATAATAATTAAATTAAACTGAGAGTAAATTATCAGAACAATTAAGTTTAATTCAAGTGTGAATATGGGTAATAATCAATCTTTTCAAATATTAATTATTGGTGGTGGTGCGGCGGGAATTACTGTTGCGGCTCAATTGAAACAGCAAAATTCTAACCTAACAATGGCTATTATTGAACCTTCTGAAAATCATTATTATCAACCTGCATGGACATTAGTTGGGGGGGGAGAATATTTATTAGAAGACACAGTAAAACATGAACAAAATTTAATTCCTCATGGCGTAACATGGATTAAAGATTATGCAGAAAATATTGATCCTGATCATAATCAAGTAACAACCAAAGCAGGTAAAATTTATGATTATCAATATCTCGTTGTTTGTCCAGGAATTACTATTGATTGGGATAAAATCAAAGGTTTAAGAGAATATTTAGGTAAAGATGGCGTTACAACCAACTATACTAAAGAAACTGCCCCTTATACATGGGAAACTATTCAGAATTTTAAAGGTGGTACAGCCTTATTTACGTTCCCTGCGGGTGCAATCAAATGTCCGGGTGCACCTCAAAAGATTATGTATTTAGCGGAAGAAGCCTTTACCCGCCAAGGGATTAGGGAAAAAACGAAGATTATCTATGGCAATGCCACAGGAAAAATGTTTGGTGTTCCCACCTATTGTAAACCTTTAGAAGAAATCGTTGATCGCAAAAAAATTGACGTTAAATATAATCACAATTTGGTTGAAATTAAAGGAGACACCAAAGAAGCTGTATTTGCAACGGAAAACGGAAATAATATTACAATTGAATACGATCTACTTCATGTTTCTCCACCCATGACTACCTATGATTTTATTAAACAAAGTGCGATCTCTAATGAACAAGGTTGGGTTGATGTTGATCAATATACTTGTCAGCATAATAAGTATAAAAACGTTTTTGGTTTAGGAGATTCATCCAGTTTACCTACTTCTAAAACTGCCGCAGCTATTCGTAAAGAAGCACCTGTAGTCGTGGCAAATATTTTGGCATTAATGAATAAAAAAACAATCCAAAATAAGTATAACGGTTATGCTTGTTGTCCTCTGATTACAGGCTATGGTAAAACGATTATGGCAGAATTTGATTATGATAAAAAACCGTTACCTAGCTTCCCTTTAGATCCTACCAAAGAAAGAGCGAGTATGTGGTTTGTTAAAAAATATATTTTACCTTGGTTATATTGGAATAGAATGCTTAAAGGAAAAGCATTTGAGCCTGATAGTTGGAGATTTTTACTCCCTAAAAAATAACATTAAATACCGATGAAAAATTAATGGTAAGTAGATAAGCTAAATTGGTAATAAATTTTATTTTTCCCAAATCCATGAGAACACCTAGGTTCGACAGAAGAAAACTGGTGAAAGCAAGACAAGAAGACAAGGAGACAGGTGGACAAGGAGAAAGAGTTATTTATTTGTCATTAAATTAGATGTAAGTTAAATGCATTTTAGCTTACTTATATGGAGAAACTGGTGCTTGTTTTATTATTTGAGAGATATAATTAAAGTAAGGGCAGTTTCTTCTTTTTTGAAGAGTTGTTTTCGTTGAGTCCTTAATAGCAGTAAGTTTAAGTTCTTTGCCTAGATAGAATTAATTTTATACTTGTAGTTAAAAGCAATTTTGCCCCCCATTAATACTGACTGGTAAGTTTGCCAAGGAGGCGATCATGATTTTCGTTATCTTATCCCTTCCACTCAATGGAATTGGGGCAACTACTTTGGGAAAAAATTCAGACCCAAGTGAGGCTCGTTTTCAGTTTCAGCGTCAGTACATGGTCAAAAAACAACTTGAGCCACGAGGCATAATAGATTCTAGAGTCCTCAAAGCAATGCTCACTGTACCTCGTCACCTTTTTCTTGAATCTGATGTCGCTCCCTTTGCCTACGAGGATTGTCCTTTGCCAATTGCGAATAATCAAACTATCTCCCAACCTTATATCGTTGCATATATGACAGAACTAGCAACCATTTCCCCAAAAGCAAAAGTGCTGGAAATTGGTACTGGTTCAGGCTACCAAGCTGCTATACTGGGGTTATTGGCGAAGGAAGTCTATACAATTGAGTTTTTCCCCGAACTTGCTCGAAAAGCCAGTAATCTGCTTCAACAACTAGGCTATAACAATATTCAGATTAAAGCTGGAGATGGCTATCAAGGTTGGTCGGAACACGCTCCCTATGATGCTATTTTAGTAACGGCAGCTCCTGATCACATCCCTCAACCCTTGATTGATCAATTGGCTATTAATGGTAAGATGATCATTCCTGTAGGAAATTGGTCTCAATCTCTTATTCTCCTTACCAAAACTCCCCACGGCATTGTTGAAAACAGAATGCTTCCTGTTTGTTTTGTACCCTTAATAAGGAAATTAGTTTAATCTTAAAGAACTAAGATCTTTCTTTAAATTATGAATGTTTTGTTACAAATATTTTTCATAGAATATAGTAGTTATGGTGGGCAATGCCTACCCTACTATTTTAAATGCGGAAGAATTTATTATGGCGACAGATAAAGTTCATGACATTATGCGATATAACTATAATCCTCTCGATTTTATGTTTGCACCGAAATCCGTTGCCCTGATTGGTGCATCAGAAAAAGAAGGTAGTGTTGGACGCACTTTATTATGGAATTTGATTAGTCATCCTTTTGGTGGCACGGTTTTTCCTATTAATCCAAAACGTAAAAATGTTCTCGGTATTAGAGCTTATAGTACGATTAAAGAGTTACCTGAAACCGTTGATTTAGCTGTAATTGCCACACCGGCGGTGACAGTGCCGAATTTGATTAGGGAATGTGTCGAAGCTGGGGTTAAGGGTGCAATCATTATCTCCGCAGGATTTAAAGAAATTGGAGCAGAAGGGATTGCACTAGAGCAACAAATATTAAAAGAAGCCAAAAAAGGTAATTTACGCATTATAGGTCCAAATTGCTTAGGATTGATCTGTCCTCCTACGGGTTTAAATGCCAGTTTTGCTAGTACCAGCGCAAAAAGTGGTAATGTGGCTTTTATTAGTCAAAGTGGTGCTTTTTGTACTTCTATTCTCGATTGGAGTTTGAGAGAAAATCTTGGTTTTAGTGGTTTTATCTCCATAGGTTCAATGTTAGATGTCAATTGGGGAGATTTAATCTATTATTTTGGTGATGATCCATTAACAAAAAGTATTGTCATCTATATGGAATCCATCGGTGACGCTAGATCCTTTATTTCTGCCGCAAGGGAAGTTGCTTTATCAAAGCCGATTATCGTCATTAAAGGTGGGCGCACAGAGGAAGCCGCTAAAGCTGCTGCATCTCACACAGGTGCATTGAGTAGCAGTGATAAAGTCTTGGCGGCTGCCTTCCGCCGTTGTGGTGTTTTACAGGTAGATACCATCAAAGAAGTGTTTAACATGGCAGATTTATTAGCCAAGCAACCTCGCCCGAAAGGAAGACGCTTAACGATTTTAACCAATGCAGGAGGACCTGGAGTTTTAGCCACCGATGCGCTAACTTGGGGAAAAGGAGAATTATCGCTCTTGAGTGAGACGACTATAGAAGAATTAAATAAAATTTTGCCTACCCATTGGAGTCACAGCAATCCCATTGATATTTTGGGAGATGCCACCCCAAGGCGTTATGCACAGGCTTTAGAAATTGCCGCAAAAGACGAAAATAGTGATGGATTATTAGTTATTTTAACTCCTCAAGACATGACTGATCCTACTAAAACTGCAGAAGAGTTAACAAAAATCACGGGCAAAATTAATCATAAACCTGTATTAGCAAGTTGGATGGGGGGAAGTGGTGTCGCTACTGGTGTTGAAATCCTCAATCGTGCCAATATTTATACTCAACCTTATCCTGATGATGCGGCGAGGTTATTTAATCTCATGGGGCGTTATAGCTATAACTTGAAGGGATTATATGAAATTCCTAGTTTTTCTAAGGCGGATAATCTCATTGATGAAGATTTAGCTATGAATATTATCGCCCATGCCCACGAAACGAATCGCACTTTATTGACGGAATATGAATCGAAGCAGTTATTGCAAGCTTATAGTATTCCTACGGTAATGACTATTATCGCTCAAACCGTAGAAAAAGCCATCGAATCGGCGGAAAAAATTGGTTATCCTGTGGTGATGAAACTCCATTCTGAAACTATTACCCATAAAACTGATGTGGGAGGTGTGAAATTAAATTTAACTAGCCAAGAGGATATAAAACAAGCCTTTCTTGCCATTCAAAAAAGAGTTAATGACAGTGACTTTTTAGGGGTAACAATTCAACCGATGATTAACCTTGAAGGTTATGAATTAATTTTAGGTAGCACCGTTGATCCTCAATTTGGTCCTGTGTTATTATTTGGAACTGGTGGACAATTAGTAGAAGTATATCAGGATCAGGCTTTAGGATTACCACCTTTAAATAGTACCTTAGCCAAGCGTATGATGGAACAAACAAAAATCTATCAGGCTTTAAAAGGAGTTAGAGGTAGAAAATCTGTTAATTTAGAACAATTAGAGCAGATTTTAGTATTATTTAGTCAATTAGTCATCGAACAACCGTTAATCAAAGAAATTGACATTAATCCTTTATTAGTTTCGGAAAATAACTTAATTGCTTTAGATGCACGGGTGTTATTATATCCCCCTGACACTGAGAGAAAAGACATTATTCTTCCCGCTATTCGCCCTTATCCTAATCAATATATCTCCATGGCACAATTAGCCAATGGGAAAGAAATTAAAATTCGCCCGATTCGCCCCGAAGATGAGCCACAAGTTGCCTCTTTTTGTCAAAATTTATCTCAAGAAAGTGTTTATTTACGGTTTTTCCACTCTATCAGTTATCAATCCTTGATTTCCCATGAAAGGCTGACTCGCATTTGTTTTATCGATTATGATCAAGAAATTGCTTTAGTCGCTAGTTATCATCATCCAGATACTGATGAAAAAGAAATTCTGGCGATCGCAAGGCTAAGTAGAGTACATGGAAATACAGAACAAGCAGAGTTAGGTTTATTAGTTAAAGATAATTATCAAAGACAAGGATTAGGAACACTATTAGGACAAGATTTGATTAAAATAGCCAAAAAAGAAGGAATAAAAACTGTTATTGCTGATATTTTGCCTGATAATCAAGGAATGCAGAATCTTTGCCTTAAATTAGGATTTGAATTACATAAAACTGCGGATTTAGTCAATGCAGTTTATATTACCTAACTTCGATATAAAATTATCGGTGAAGAAAGGAAATAACTAGGTGAGTATAATTAATTATGGATTTTATTTTTCCTAAGCTCTTGTTAATGATTGTTATCGGGGGGTTTAAACCCCTTTCCTTTCATTGCTTATACACCATTAATTTTTTCAAAATATTTACTATACTAATTCTTCACTTTTATTTTTTGCTCTCATTTCTTTAATCACCGAATAATTAAGGATTCTTACATTGAACTTAAGTATATTATTGTGTTGGGGAAAATGGAATAGATAGGTCTAAACTTATTGGTAGTCAGCTATCAGTTTAATGATCAAAAAATCAAGATTGAGAAATCACAATAATTTGATCTTGATCATTAAAACCAATAATATTAGATTTTGGAGGATTGAGGACGATGCCATAGTTTTTTGCTTTATTGTTGGCGTATGCTTTGATGCGATAACCAATTACTGATTCATTTTGTTTATTGGCTGAAGCGACTACAGTATAAAAACTTAATGGTTGATCGATTATGACATAATTAGTAATTGGTTTAAGATAAATTTCTGATCCTTCAGGGCTTAATAATTCTTCAAAAATTTCCTGATTAGTTTTGTTTTCTGCAATTTGTGCCATGATTAAGCTAATAATACGTTCACTGATCACAAAATCATCAGGCTTTGCAATAGAGGCTAAATCTTGGTTTCTAGCATCTAACATTTCTGTTACAATAGTTTGATTTCCTCGTTGATAATCTTTTGTTAAATGACGTAATTGTAATAAAGTGACTAAAGTTTGAGCATCGGCTAATTCTGGTTCAACTTGATCTGAAGAAGTTAGTAAAATTTGGTCATAACTAGATAAATTTAACTGTTGAAGAACATTATATTCTGTTGGTTCACCTTGATGATATTTAACTTTTTGATGGATTAAATTCAATGTATTTTCTGCTAAACCAGTTTCTGATTCTGGAAGATTAGCAACAACAGTAACTAAAGAATCAGCACCGACATAATCATCTAATAATTTAATCATTGAAGGTACTCGAACATTCCAACCCAATATTAAGGTATTTTCTGATTTTGGTGGTATCGGAATAGCGGTGGTAATCAGTTTAGAATCAATATTTAATTCTACTTCTCTTAAACAAGCAGTATCATCATCTTCAGCGATAATAATTAATTGTTCGTTGGCTTGAAATAATCTTTCTTGGGGAGGATTTAGTTCTATTTTTCCTTCTTTATTTCTAATTCCAATTACTGAAGCATTTTCATGGGCTAGAACTATTTCACCATAATTTTTATCAACTAAATCTTGTTGTGAATATAGATAAATTTCATTGCCGCTAAAATCAAATAAATCCATATAGATTAAAGATAAGCCAGACTGAAGACTGGTTTGGACAATGATACGGGAAATAATATCATTAGTTAATAAACTTGATCCTTGATTTCCAGTAATTAACTTAATAATATCTAAACTTTTTTCTTCCTGAACCTCTGCAACAATATGATAAGATTTTCGATCATCTCTTTGAATATTCATAATTGCTAACAAAGTTTTAATCAAATTAATATCACCATACTCTGACGGTGAATTAAGAATAATTATTGAGCGAGAATTTTGAATATTAACTAAAGCTAAATCATTAAAATCACTAGATTTTCCATGACGGCAAATAATGGGAGTATGATATTTAAAATTCAAAGATTTTTGTATATTTTCTTCCATTTCAACTTTATCTTCCTCGCTCAGAATTACAATTGAACATTTAGGATTATTAACATTGGCAAGAATTAATTCTGATAGGAGGGTAAAAATTTGAAAAGACCAACCAAGAATTACGATATGATCATTTTCTATTACCTGTGATCTTCCTTTTCTTAAATCTTGTAATTTACTTTCAATACCACTACTTAATAAACCAATTAAAGTACTGATGATAAAAATACCGCCAAAGGTGACAAATAACATAAATAAACGAAATAACCACCCCGTATCACCTCCTACCGTGCCCGTATCAAGAGTGCGCATTAAAACACCCCAGACGGCTTCGGGAAAACTATAGGGAGAGGAATCAGGAGAAGTTAATCCTGTGATGGTAATAATAATTGCAGTAATTAAAATAAATAAACCTGAAATGATTGCTAAACCGCCAATAAGAGAAATAGTTCCCTTTGCCATAAAATTATCAAAGGCATAATGTAATCGATCTAGTAAAGTAACTTTTTTCATTTGTATGATTTTATCTAATAAGATTAATTTTGTTCTAATTTTTGTGAATAGTCAGAAAATTCTACAATAAAAATATTACCTTTTTCTGCATTATTTTCTACTCTAATTGTGCCATTATGTGCTTCGATCGCCATTTTACAAAATGCTAAACCTAAACCAAGTTGTTGTACTTCTTCCATCTCTGAAGCAATTTGATATTTTTCAAAAATTAATTGTTTTTTATCCTCAGAAATATTATTGCCAAAATCAATGATTTTTATCTGAATAATGTTATTTTCTAAGTAATTAAGTTCACAAATTATTTTACTATCATTAGGAGAAAATTTAATAGCATTGGCTAATAAGTTATTAATAATTCTACCGATTATTTGAGAATCTATAATGACCGTTTTTTCTTGAGAAGGTAGGTTCAAAATTAATTGAATATTACAAAAATTTGCAGCATTTTTAAAAGTATTAATTTCTGATTTTAAAAGTTGATTAATATTTTTTTCTTTCAATGATAAAATAAGTTGACCATATTGTAATTTACCCATTTGTAGTAAATTATCAATTTGATTATTTAAAATTTCCCCTGAACTAACAATTTCGTCAACTTTTTCTAAATAAATTTCTGGAGATATTTGAGGTATTTTTAAAATTCCTGCACAAAGAATAATATTGGTTAAAGGATTACGTAAATCATGAACAATGATGCTGGTCATTTCTTCTCTTAAATTTAACAATTCTTGTAAAGAATCATATTGTTTTTTTATCCTTAACATGGAGTGAACACGGGCTGATAATTCCGCACGATTAACTGGTTTACTGATAAAATCATCAGCACCAGCTTCTAAACATTTAGCTAAATCTTTTTTCTCATTTAATGCCGTAACCATAATGATAGGAATCGACTGCCATAGAGAATTTGCTTTAATAATTTTACAAATTTCAATACCATCTAAATCAGGCATCATCACATCTAAAATAATCAAGTCTGGTTTAATTATTTCTAATTGACATAAAGCATTTTTACCGCTAGAACTATAGTGCAAATCATACCTATAATCATAGAGTAAACCTTCAATAATATCAAAGTTATTAGGATCATCATCTATTACTAAAATAGAAATTTTTTGTGTCATTAATTTAACTTAGTTTATCAAAATAATAATTAATTTATTTACTATTTAAAAATTATCTTCTGAAAATTTACTGCATAATTAAGCAATCTTATATAATCTTATTGATAACTAATTTTTTAAAATAAATCTACTTTTTTAAAGATAGAGATTTCTAATTCAGTATATTTACTTAACTTTCATCCTATTTTTACCTGAACATGAATATTGAGACAGAATTGAGACAAAAAATCTTTGATTTAGAAAAAAAAATTGAGCTACAAAACTTAGTTTCTAATATCTCCAATCAGATTCGTGAGTCCTTTATTTTAGAAAAAATTTTGTCCACTTGTGTGACACAAATAAGAGACTTTATTAATTGCGATCGAGTTTTAGTATTTCAATTTGAACCAGACTATAGTGGTATTATCATCGCCGAATCTGTGACTAACAATTTTCCTTCAAGTTTGGGTAATCGCATTGAAGATAGTTGTTTTATAGAAAAGACAAGCATTCTTTATCAAAAAAATATTCCTATTATTGTTAATAATATTTATGAAACAAATTATACTAAATGTCATTTACAATTATTGAAAGAGTATAAAGTAAAAGGTAATCTAGTTGTACCCCTAAGAATCAAAGATGATTTGTGGGGGTTATTAATTGCACATAAATGTTGTGATTGCTCTAAATGGGAAGAAACAGACATCGTACTTTTGCAAGAAATAGGTAAACAATTAGAAATTGCTATTAATCAAAGTATAATGTACAAAAAATTAGCAGAAAGTGAAAAGTTATATGGAGAAGCTCAAAAAATAGCACATATAGGCAGTTGGGAACATAATGTTCAAGATAAAAGTACTTATTGGTCTGAAGAATCATATAATATTCTTGAACTTAGTCCTCAAGAATGTGAGCCTTCCTTTGAAAAATTTTGTGATATAGTTCACCCCGATGATCTTTGCTTAGTGCAAACAAACTATGCCAATCATATCGCTTATGGTGATGATTATGATTTTGTTCATCGTCTTCTCATGAAAGATGGCAGAATCAAATATGTTAGAGAAAAATGTAGAACTATTTATGATTCGGAAGGAAATCCATTACGATCTTTTGGAACGATGCAAGATGTAACTTCACAGAAGTCAGCAGAAAACATTATTAAGCTGATTATGGAAGGAACTTCAAATAGTATTAATGGACAAGAATTTTTTACTGCCCTAGTCACAAAAATTGGTGAAGCTATCAATAAATCTCATATTGTCGTGTGTGATTTGAGAGATGATTCTGCTTATGCTAAAACATTGGCATTTTGGGCAAAAGGAAAATTACAACCTAATATAAATTACAAACTTGAAAATACTCCTTGCGAAAAAGTATCAGAAAATCAATATTATTTTTGTTGCCAAAATCTTCAACAGTATTTTCCCTACGACTTGTTTTTAAAAGAAATATCAGCTCAAAGTTATGTTGGTATTAGTTTACTGGATATGAATGGAAATAGTTTAGGGCATCTTTGTATTTTAGATGAAAATCCTATAAGTACAGATATGGCTAACCAGATTAAAAATATTTTAGAAATATTTGCACCCCGTGCCAGTGCTGAATTATTACGCCTTAGAAAAGATGAAAACTTACAAGAAATTAACGCTATTTTAGAAGCAAAAATTCAAGAGCGTACAAAAGAATTAGAGTCTTCTCGACAATTTATTAAAACTGTTCTTGATACGATTCCCTTGCCAGTATTTTGGAAAAACCAAGAATCGATATTTTTGGGATGTAATCAAAAACTCGCAGAAATTATGGACTTACAATCTACTTCCGAGATAATTGGAAAAAGAAAAGCTGATTTTCATAATCAAAATATAGAGGTGAATAATTATATTGATGATGAAATTGTATTATGCGATCAAGAAATTATAACCACTGGTACAGCTAAATTAGCCATTGAAGAAACCTTAACTTTACCTAATGGCGAACAACGATTGATAGAAACCTATAAAGCACCATTAAAGGATTTGGATGGTAACATAATTGGTTTAGTGGGAATGTTTTTAGACATCACCATTAAAAAGCAAATAGAAGAAGAAAAACAAAGATTAATATTGGAATTACAACAAAAGAATAATCTTCTTAGTGGTATAACTAACGCACAATCTCAATTTATTACTGCCGAAAGTCGCTCTACCATTTTTGAAAGTTTACTTTCTAGTATCCTAGAGTTCACTGATAGCGAATATGGTTTTATAGCAGAAGTTTTATCTCAACAAGATGATAGCTTCGTAATCGAAGAAACTATCCTACAAACAAGAAGTATTCCTTCTATTCAAAGCCAAAATATCACAAATATTTCATGGGATCAAAAAAACCAGAAATTTTATGAATCAAACCATAGAAAAGGTATGGAATTGACTAACATAAATACCCTATTCAACACCATCATCATCACGGGGAAACCAATTATCAGTAATAATCCTCAAACCAATAATCTTGATGAAGATTTTGCCGAAAAACATTCTTTTCTTAATGCTTTTTTAGGAATTCCTTTTTTCAGTAACTCTCAATTAATTGGAATTTTAGGTATTGCTAATCGTCAAGAAGGATATGATCACTCTCTAATTGAGTATTTACAGCCATTTATAATCACTTGTACAAACCTTATTAAAGGTTATAGAATCGATCGACAAAGAAGATGTGCAGAAGAACAATTATATAGAAGTAATAAAGAATTAATCCGTGCTACTCGTCTTAAAGATGAATTTTTAGCGAATATGAGTCATGAATTGCGAACTCCTCTTAATGCTATTTTAGGTAACGCAGAAATTCTCTTAGAACAAATTTTTGGAGAAATTAATGATAGACAAGAAAAAAGTCTTAAAACCATTGAAAATAGCGGCAATCATCTTCTTGAGTTAATCAATGATATTCTCGATGTAGCAAAAATAGAATCAGGTCAAATGAAGTTAGAACTTAATTCTACTTCCCTTGAGTCTTTATGCCAATCTGCCATCACTTTCGTACAACAACAAGCCTTTAAAAAGCAAATTCAACTCATTTCTATAATCCCTAAGTCTTTACCTAATTTATTACTAGATCAAAAACGTATTCGTCAAGTCTTAATCAATTTGCTTAATAATGCGGTTAAATTTACCTCTGAAAGAGGAAAAATTACCCTAGAAATATCTTTAATTAATAACTCAGACAAAGAAGATCAAACATATTTACGCATAACTATAACTGATACAGGAATTGGTATTAGTTCTGAAAATATCCCACTATTATTTAAACCTTTTATTCAAATAGATAGTACTCTTAATCGTCAATATGTCGGAACAGGTTTAGGATTGGCATTAGTTAAACAAATTATAGAACTTCACCAAGGAAAAGTTGGAGTGACTAGCCAAATTGGTGAAGGCAGTTGTTTTTATATTGACTTACCCTATTCTGTTTCAAGTCTTTCTTTTTTTCCAACTTCCATTATCAAAACTCATTTTCATGACAAGGATATTCACATACCTTCGGCGACAAATTCCCCTTTAATTTTATTAGCAGAAGATAATGAAGCCAATATCCTCACCATTTCTAGTTATTTGTCCGCTAAAGGTTATCGTTTAATTGTGGCTCATAATGGCAAAGAAGCCATCCTTATAACGAAAACACATCATCCTGATTTAATTTTGATGGATATTCAAATGCCTGAAATCAATGGATTAGAAGCAATCAAAAGCATTCGACAACAAAAATCTTTTAACAATATTCCTATTATTGTTCTCACGGCATTAACCATGGAAGGCGATCGTACACTACCACTTCATGATCGCCATATACCTCTAAAAGAGTCACTCCATAATCGACAACTTTATCTTGATATAGGAGCTAACGATTATATTAGTAAACCCGTTCGCCTTAAAGAATTAGTCACTAAAATAGAAAAACTAATTAGAGTGTGATGAAAAAGTATGAGAGATGAGGGTAACTATCCGCTTTTTTCCTCTCTTAACTTTATCAAACTGGTATTAAATTTTAAGGTTTTGTCAAAGACTTTGACTTTCCAAAGTTTTTGGTCGATAATTTTTATTTCAGTTTTGCTACAGTTTGAAATATTACACCTTAGATAAAAAATCCCTGTTTAAGTAAGATCATTACTAGAAACAAGAAGTCACTTCTTCATAATTATTTATCGGCTTCTTTGCCACCATGTAACGATAGAAGCAGTAAAAGCTAATCCAGGAATAATAAATAAAGCTAACCAACCAATTAAACCACCTTGAAAAGTACTAAGATTAATTCTACGATTAGAAGGCTCTTTGGGACTAATGGATAATGTCGAATTTTCTTCATTAGCTAACCATCCTACCGTATTGATAAATAAATCAGAATTTAACTGTTGTTGAAACCAGCCATCTGTGGCAAAGTTAGCATTTCCGATAACTACTATTCTGCTTTCTGAAGGCTGAGATTTCGAGATTGTTTGATTATTGTTTTTTTCTTCTAAAGGAGTTTTTATTGTTGGTGGTTGAGGCAAGTTTTCATCTATTTTATTTTCATTCATTGATTCTTGCTTTATTGGAGCTTCCACATTATTTTTGACAGATAAATCATTTTTACTATCTAAACCATCTCCTTGAAGATTTAAAGATTTATTGAGGATATTTTTTTTAGCTAATGCAACCCCAATATTTAAAGGACCGGGTAAATCTGTTGTAGGATCTAGTTCTACATTTTCCCCTTCAGGATTTCTTTCACCCCATGATTGATTATTGGTAATTAAAAAAGGTGTTGCGGTGACATCTGCCACAGTTTCGGTTATGATTGGTCTTGCCCAAGGAAATAAACTCATACCATTGCCAAAATTTTGGGTAATAGGATGTGTACCATAATCAACAATTATAGTAATAGAAGGACCTAAACCGAAAACTTCTCCAGTGCCCGAAGCATCAACAACGAGTCTGTCATCAAATTTTATGCCCCATTCTTTGATTATTTGATCAAGATTCACATTATTTCCCGCATTGGACATAATCAATAAACTACCACCATTGTCTAAGTATTTTTCAATAATTTTTATCTCCCCCTCCAATAATTTTTGTTCAGGATTACTAATTATTACAACATTAGCATCAGGAGGAATTAGAGGAGAAGTAGCCAAAGTAAGAGAATTAATCATATAACCTTTATCTCTTAAGGTTTTTACTGCTTGAGATAAACTAACTTGTCCTTCTTCTATTGGTGATTCCCCATGACCTTGTAAGATATAAATAATGGGTTGTGTAGTTTGTTGAATTTTGGCTATCGCATTAGTTAGTTTGATCTCAGAAAGACGATTATCTGAAGATAAAGTTTGTACTAATTGTTGTTTATCTGCATACTCTAAATAAACATCTCCTAGACGAGTAACTTGAAATTTTTGAGCCAAATTAATATCTACTTGAGGATCAACAAATTGATATTGAAATTTATTATTTTTTCTACTATAATCTTGAAGTAATTTGCGATCAAAATCATTGGGTAGTGTACTAAAAATATATACTTTTAAAGGTTGACTTAAATTAGTAACTAATTGTTGAGATTGAGGAGAAAGAGTGTAAAGATTATTCTCCGTAAAATCTATTTTTACCGAATATTTGAGTGCTAAAAAATTAACTAAAGCTAAAATTAATAATAAAGCAGAAGTAGAAATTATGGCATTAGTACCCGCTTCAATGCCTCGTTTGCCCCAAAAACTTTTATTGGTGTAAAGAAAAAGAGATATTCCACAAATAATAACTATTATTCCACTGCTTATAATGGCAATAATAATATTAGATAAATTATCAGTCACTTGTAATAAAACGATTCCTACTGATATTAAAAAAATACCTAAGAAAAAAAGGTAATTAAGATATTTTTTTATCTTGACAATTAAAGTAAATTTTTTCATAAGTTTTAAATAAAAATAACAAGTAAATAAAGTTTATCTTTATTATCTATTTTGAACAAAAAATTATCCATTATCTATTACCCACTATTAATTATCAACTTAACTTAATACCCAAAACTTGAGTATAAGCACCTTTAGCTTGAGTTACTCCTATAGTACGTTCTGAAGCCTCAATCATTGGTCTTCTTAAACTTACCACAATAAATTGAGCAGATTGTGCCTGTTGTTGAATCATTTTTGAAAGTTTTTCCACATTTGCACCGTCCAAGAACATATCCACTTCATCAAAAGCATAAAAAGGGGAAGGACGATACCTTTGTAAAGCGAAAATAAAACTTAGTGCAGTTAAAGATTTTTCTCCCCCAGACATTGAGCTTAATCTTTGAACGGGTTTGCCTTTAGGATGAGCAACGAGAGTTAAGCCACCATTGAAAGGATTATTTTCATCCTCTAATTTTAAGTAACCATCACCTTCTGAAAGAGTAGCAAAAATTGTTTTAAAGTTTTCATTCACCGCAGTAAAAGCTTCTTTAAATGCTCTTAATCTTAAAGTTGTAAAATTTTCTACTCTTAATAATAATTCTGTCCTTTCTCCTGCTAAAGTTATTAGTTTTTCTGATAATTCTTCCAATCTTTTTTGATTCTTTTCATACTGTTCTAAAGCTAACATATTAACAGGTTCAAGAGCTTCTAATTTTTTTTCTCCTTTACGAATTTCTTGCTTAATTTGCTCAAGTTGATCTTGCAAACTATCAAAAGTAATTTTCTGATTAATTTCTCCTGCCTGACTATTATTAACTAACCAAGGAATTTCAGGTAAAGGATTAGGTAAATCTTGACTTATTTCATCTATTTGCAAAGTTATTTCATTTAATTTAGTTTGTGATTCTTGGTGTTGTAAAACTAATTTTTCGATTGACCATTTTAATTGTTGATGTTCATTTTCTAACTGTTTAACTAAATTTTCTTGTTTATTTCTTCTTTGTTTTATATCCTCTAATTTTTGAGCTAATTCTTGAAAAAGATTTTCATACTTAGTAATTTTTTGGGCAATAATATTTAACTCATCAATCAAATTAGTTTTTTCTTCACTAACTTGATTTTTTTGAGCCAATAAAAAATTTATTTTTTCTTTTCCTTCTTTAATTTTAGTCTCTAAGTCTTGATAATTAGTAATTAACCTATCTAAATTTTGTTGACTTTTATTAAATATAGATTGCTTCTGTTCTAATAACAATTCTTGTTCACTAATAACTTGCTGTAAATTTTGCCACTCTTGATTATCATAACTAGACTCTAACTCTTTTAATTCTTCTTGTTTTAATGCAGATTGATGCTGTAACAAAGGCAAATTTTGTTCAATATTATTTAACTCTTGTTTACTGTGAACTAAGGCTTGATAATTCTTAGCATTACTAGCAATAATTTTTTCTTTATCTTGTTCTAAACGACTAATTTCTTGTTGACATTGTTCTAAAATTAACTGTTTTTTTTGTCTTTCTTGTCTTTCTTGATTTAACTCTTCTGAACATCTCTTGACTAACTCTCTTTTTTCTGATATTTTCAAACTAAGATGGATGATTATGTCTTCAATTTCACTTATTCTATTCCTTAAATCTAAAAACTCCTTACTTTCTGTGGAAGATACTCTCCCAAATTTTAAGGTTGAGCGAGAAGAAATACTCCCTCCTGTCATTGCTCCACTAGACTCTAACAATTCTCCATCTAAAGTAACTATACGCCCTTGCCCTGTTAATTTTCGTGCCGAATCCAAGTCTTCAAAAATAACAGTATTACCGAAAACATAAGCAAAAATTCCCTGATAAGTTGATTCAAACTTAACTAAATTAACGGCTAAATCAATAAAACCTTGTGCTTGAGAAATTTCCCTAGGAATATTAAAACGAGGAGATTGTATTTTATTCAACGGTAAAAAAGTTGCTCTTCCTGCCTTTTGTTGTTTAAGAAGTTTTATCCCCATTGCGGCGACAGTGTCATCTTCCACCACCATAAACCCTAAACGACTTCCTGCTGCAATTTCTAACGCCAATTGATACTTAGAATCCACCTCTCCCAAATGTGCCACCAAGCCACAAACACCGGGTAAGTCAGAATTTAAAATAATTTTACTCCCATAAGTACCTTGTGCTTCTTGTTGTGCTTGTTTAGTTGCCTCTAATTTATCTAATTGTCGTTGTTTTTCCCTTTGCTCTATTTGTAAACGATTAATAGTATCTTGATTTAAAGAAATTTCTGCTTCAACTTTTGCTAAATTTTGAGCTAATTCTTGAATTTTATACTCTGATTTAGTTATTTCTGCCTCTAAAGTAGGTGATTGATCATTTTTTTTGTTAATATCTTCTTGATACTGGTTTATTTGTTCATTTTCATTCTTAATAGTTAATTGTAACTTACTACATCTTTCTACTAATAAAGCCTGTTGGGTTAACTGAGGATTTAATTCTTTTTGAATAGCTGTAATTTCTTGGTTTAATGCTGTTTGTTTAGCTACCCAGATTTGAGATTTAGAAGCAATTTGTTGTGCTTTTTGTTTATAATCATTTAACTGATTTTTGATAATACTCTTTTCCTTTTCTAAATGAGGAATAAAGTTATCTTCTAATTGTTTAATCTCTGTAGATACAGTTATTAATTGTTGTTGATAATTATTAATTTTTTTCTCAATTTCTTCTTTTTCAAAAACTAAACTTTTATCTAAATCAAATAACTCTTGCTCTCTTTTTAAAAGTTGTTCTCGCTTTGCTTTATCACTAGCTAATCTTGAAGCAATGGTAATTTGCTCTTCTTCCCCTAATGCCTTAACTTCTTCATTTAATATAATTAATTCCCTATTCGCTATCAGAATTTTATCATCAATTTTACTCAAGTTTTGTGTTTTATTAATTTGTGTATTTTCTAAATCTAATAACTCTTTTTTTATCTCTTCTTTTTGTTGCTGTAAAAAACGCCAATTAATGACAATTTGCCACTGTTTTTTTTCATGAATTTGAATCTTCAGTTTTTGATATTTAGCTGCTTTTTCCGAATCTTGTTTGAGTTTTGCACTATTTTCGATTAACTCATCTTGAATAATATGACATTTCTCTTCTCTTTCTTTTACTGCTTCTAAAGTTGTCTTGGTTTGCTCAATTTTGCGATCAAATTCTGCAACACCAGCTAATTCATCAATAATCTCTCGTCTTTCTTTGCCATTCATAGTAATAATACGGGTAACATCTCCTTGTAAAACCACGTTATAACCTTCAGGATAAATCCGTAAACGATTTAATTGCTCATGCAACTCACTAGCATTACAAGGACTATCATTCAAATAAAAAGTCGAAGCATAACTGCCTCCTTTCGTCACCCGTAAACGACGAGTAATTTTTAATTCGGATAGCGAATCGAGGTCAAATTTTTTTTCTGTCTCTTTTTCTAGATGATCAATAATATTTTCTGACTCATTTTCTTGAATGTTATTACTACTATAAAAATTATCTTTATCTTGATTTTTACTATTATGATTTATATTTATATTTTTTGAATTATTGTAGTTATTATCTATTAATAAATTATTATTTAAGCTATCTAAATTACTCAAATCAAAAGTAACAGAAACAATAGTCTCTAAAATTTTATTATTATTATTTTGACTATTATTGATCAAATCTGGTAATCTTTCCGCCCTCATTCCCTTAGAACTAGCTAAGCCTAAACAAAATAATAAAGCATCTAAAATATTTGATTTTCCTGAGCCATTTGGTCCAGAAACTACTGTAAAACCGGGTAAAAAAGGAATAGAATTACTACCTCCAAAAGACTTAAAACGAGATAATTCAACACGCTTCACATAAACCATAGGATAAATTAATAATCGACAATGAACAACAAATTGATTATTACTGATTATAAATTATAAAAAAATATATATAATAATTTTCAATCATTTGTGAGAAATAAAATAATTTTCTGAAATAAAGATTAATATATAGCAGTCCTAAATGAATTGCCATATCGAAATTGCAAAAAAAAACGCCCAAACTTTTTTAAAGATGAGCGTGAATAATAAAGAAATAGTTTTAACTATGCTTTAATGGCTAATTCAACTACTTTTTGAAATGCTTCCGCATCCTGAATAGCTAATTGAGCTAAAATTTTGCGATTTAAACTAATATTAGCTTGATCTAATTTATTAATTAATTGACTGTAGCTAATACCATGAATTCTGGCTGCTGCATTGATACGGGTAATCCATAAACGACGAAAATCTCTTTTTTTCTTACGACGATCACGGTAAGCATTACGAAGAGCCTTCATCACCTGTTGGTTAGCTGTACGAAATAGCTTAGAATGTGAACCACGAAAACCTTTAGCTAATTTTAAGATTTTCTTACGTCTTTTACGGGCGACGTTACCTCTTTTTACTCTAGTCATTTTTTTACAATTAAATATTTAAGATGGTCAAAATTTATTTTGCGTAAGGCAACATTAAGCGAACTTCTTTCTCGTTACTTTCATCCACTAAAGCGAGATTACTTAAACGACGGCGTTTTTGTTCTGGACTTTTATGTTCTAATAAGTGATTTTTATTAGCTTTGCGACGAAGAATTTTTTTACCACTTCCAGTAATACGAAAACGTTTAGCCGCAGATTTCTTAGTTTTTAATTTAGGCATAGTTTTGTTTTATCGAAATTTACACAATTTACTATTATAGCATTTAGGGTTGAGCAATCAGCTCTCCACAATGAACACTTAATTATTTTGACAACAATAATTAGAGTTTAACCTCAATATCCACCCCTGCAGGTAAATCTAATTTCATTAACGCATCGATAGTTTTAGAAGAAGGCTGATAAATATCGATAACTCGACGGTGAGTACGAGTTTCAAAATGTTCTCTGGAATCCTTGTCCACGTGAGGAGATCTCAATACACAGTAGATTTTACGCTTAGTGGGGAGAGGAATAGGACCTACTGGTGTAGCATTAGTACGATTAGCGGTCTCAACAATCTTAGTACAAGAAGTATCTAATAAACGACGATCAAATGCTTTAAGACGAATACGAATTTTTTGTTGTTGTAATGTTGCCATGATTAAAATTTCCTATGTATGTAAGTTTTCAAGGTACGTAAGACAATGAACAGTCAACAATTATCACTATTAGTATTTGCTAACCGTCACAATTGTTTTCAGTTATCTTTCCTAAAGAAAATTAGGGTAAAGATATTTAAGCAAGACAAAAAATTGGGGCGTACAAATCAAATAAAATGTACGCCCTATTATCTCAGCCTATTTTAAGATTTTAGCTACAGCACCCGCACCAATGGTACGACCACCTTCACGAATAGCAAAACGCATACCTTGCTCGATCGCAATGGGGTTAATTAATTCCACAGTCATTTGAATACGATCGCCAGGCATAACCATTTCTGCAGAGCTACCATCATCAGCAGTAAAATCGCTGATAGTCCCAGTCACATCAGTGGTACGCACATAGAACTGAGGACGGTATCCAGGGAAGAAAGGAGTATGACGACCACCTTCTTCTTTTTTAAGAACGTAAACTTCCGCTTCAAACTTGGTGTGAGGAGTGATAGAACCGGGTTTAGCTAACACCATACCACGTTCAATATCTTCTTTTTGAACACCACGAAGAAGTACACCAACGTTGTCTCCTGCCATACCTTCGTCTAAAGTTTTTTGGAACATTTCAACTCCAGTAACGGTGGTGCTACGGGTGTCACGAATACCTACTAACTCTACGGTTTCTTGAACTTTAACTTTTCCACGTTCAATACGACCAGTAGCAACAGTACCACGACCAGTAATAGAGAATACGTCTTCAACTGCCATTAAGAAAGGCTTATCGATGTCACGCTCAGGAGTAGGGATATAGCTATCTACCGCTTCCATGAGAGCATGAATTTTATCAGTCCACTCGTTTTCACCTTTTTGGGTTTTGGGGTTCGCAGTCATTTGCTCAACAGCTCTTAGAGCAGAGCCAGCAACGATCGGAATATCATCTCCAGGGAAACCATACTCAGTTAATAATTCACGAACTTCTAACTCAACGAGTTCTAATAATTCAGCATCATCAACTTGATCTTCTTTGTTCAAGAAAACCACGAGACTAGGTACACCAACCTGTCTAGCTAAAAGGATATGTTCACGAGTTTGAGGCATCGGACCATCAGCCGCAGATACTACTAAGATAGCTCCATCCATTTGAGCCGCACCGGTGATCATGTTTTTAACATAGTCAGCGTGTCCTGGACAGTCAACGTGAGCATAGTGACGATCAGGAGATTCGTATTCTACGTGAGCAGTGTTGATAGTGATACCACGGGCTTTTTCTTCGGGAGCGGCGTCGATTTCATCGTATTTACGAGCTTTTGCTTGACCAATTGCAGATAAAGTCAAAGTAATAGCAGCGGTAAGAGTAGTTTTACCGTGGTCAACGTGACCGATTGTACCAATATTAACGTGGGGCTTTGTTCTTTCAAATTTTTCCCGTGCCATTTTTCTGTTTTTTCCTTTGTTTAATTAATTAATTTATAGATAACCTCTATTTTTGGCAATAATGGTATTTGCCACATTGCTAGGAACTTCAGCATAATTACTGAACTCCATGCTAAATATACCACGTCCTTGGGTCTTAGAGCGAATATCAGTCGCATATCCGAACATCGCCCCTAAAGGAACTTTGGCTGTAACTTTAGCTAAACCGTATTCTGAGTTCATGCCCTCAATAGTGCCACGACGAGAATTGAGATCTCCCATTACATCTCCTAAGAAATTTTCTGGGACTTCCACTTCAACTTTCATCATTGGTTCTAACAACACAGGTGCTGCTTTTTCAACACCATCCCGAATTGCCATTGAACCAGCGATCTTGAATGCCATTTCTGATGAGTCCACATCATGGAATGAACCATCAACAAGGGTGACTTTAAGATCAATGACTGGATAGCCTGCAATTATACCAGATTCACAGGCTTCTTTTATACCTTGACCAATGGATGGTATATATTCTTTTGGAATTGTCCCACCAACAATTTTAGAGACAAACTCAAAACCTTTACCTTCTTCTTGAGGCTCAATTTCAATAACTACATGACCATATTGCCCTTTTCCACCACTTTGACGAATAAATTTACCTTCCGCACTTATAGATTTACGGATAGTTTCACGATAAGATACTTGAGGTTGTCCTACGTGGGCTTCCACTTTGAACTCTCGTAACATTCGATCAACTAAAATCTCTAGATGTAATTCCCCCATCCCGGCGATAACTGTTTGATTAGTTTCAGGATCAATACTGACTTTGAAAGTAGGATCTTCATCAGAAAGAGATTGTAAGGCCTTAGATAATTTATCCATATCTTGGATAGTCTTTGGCTCTACTGCCACAGAAATAACAGGTTCAGGTACATACAGGGACTCTAAAACGATAGGATTTTCATCATCACACAAAGTATCCCCAGTGGTAGTCAATTTTAAACCAATAATTGCCCCTAAATCCCCAGCCCTTAACTCGTCCACTTCGATACGATCGTTAGCTTTAAGTACAATTAGGCGAGAAATTCGTTCTTTTTTATTTTTGGTTGCATTATAAGCATAGCTACCTTTTCCCAAAACTCCCGAATATACTCGAATAAATGTTAAACGACCATAGGGATCAGATGCAATTTTAAAGGCTAAAGCCGAGAAAGGTTCATCATCACTAGAATGTCTAACGCCTTCTTTTCCATCAGTTAAAATCCCTTTAATAGGAGGAACTTCCGTTGGTGCTGGTAAATAATCTACCACCGCATCTAAAAGTAGTTGTACACCTTTATTTTTAAAAGCAGAACCACAAAGTATTGGCATGATTGTTCCTTCAAGAGTGCCTTGACGGAGAGCTTGTTTTATTTCAGCCTCGGTAATTTCTTCCTCTCCCAGATATTTTTCCAAAAGAACTTCATCTGATTCAGCTACAGCTTCAATCAAATAACCACGATATTTTTGGGCTAACTCTTGGAGTTCGGCAGGAATTTCTGTGATTTCTACATCTTGACCTAAATCATCTTTGTAGATATTTGCTTTCATAGTAACTAAATCAATGATACCGAGGAATTTTTCTTCGCTACCAATGGGAATTTGTATAGGAATAGCTGGTGCTCTCAAGCGTTCTTTTACCTGTTCATATACCTTAAAAAAGTTTGCTCCTGTACGATCCATTTTATTTACAAAAGCAATACGAGGTACGTGATAGCGATCAGCTTGTCTCCAAACAGTTTCCGACTGAGGCTGAACACCACCCACAGAACAAAACACAGCGATAACTCCATCGAGAACACGCATAGACCTTTCTACTTCAATGGTAAAGTCAACATGACCCGGAGTATCAATAATGTTAATGTGATGACCTCGCCAATCAGTACTGATAGCTGCCGCAGTGATGGTGATTCCTCGCTCTCTTTCCTGCTCCATCCAGTCAGTGACTGCATTTCCATCATGAACTTCCCCGATCTTGTGAACAATACCAGAGTAAAAAAGTATTCTTTCTGTTGTAGTGGTTTTACCCGCATCTATATGAGCCGCAATACCAATATTACGAACTTTCTCTAGCGGAATTATACGAGCCACAGTTACCTCCTTTGACTTAGCACAACACTATTAAGTGATTTCTACTAAAAATTTACACCGTTTATTATTCTACACCGTTATTCACAAAACTTACCACTTTTGAAAAAGGGAAAATTGAAATAATGTAGAAAGCAATTTTTTGTCAATTTAGGGACTTAGTAACGATAATGAGCGAAAGCCTTGTTAGCTTCAGCCATTTTGTGGGTTTCTTCTCTTTTTTTGATTGCACCACCAGTTTCGTTAGCTGCATCCATGATTTCGTTTGCTAATTTCATGGACATGGTTTTACCGCTTCTTTTACGAGAAAATTGGATTAACCAACGCAATGCCAAACTACTACCGCGAGAGGTACGAACCTCCATGGGTACTTGATAAGTAGCACCACCTACTCTTCTCGCTTTAACTTCTACTAAGGGAGTTAAGTTTTTAATAGCTTTTTCAAAAGTTTCCATGGGCTCGTTACCAGTTCTTTCAGCAATGATACTTAACGCATCATATAAAATTCTGGCGGCAAGAGATTTTTTCCCATCTTTCATAATTCTGCGAATGGTCATATTAACCAGACGACTATTATATAATGGGTCTGGTGGAACTTCCACCACTTTGGCTTTGCTTCTGCGAGACATTTATTTATTATCCTTAATAATTTTATTTCTAAGTTAATCTATGCTTTAGGACGTTTTGCACCATATTTGGAGCGTCCCTGTTTTCTGTCTTTTACCCCAGTTGCATCCAGAGTTCCTCTTACGATATGGTATCTAACACCGGGTAAATCTTTCACCCTACCCCCTCTGATTAAAACAACGGAGTGTTCTTGAAGGTTATGACCAATACCTGGAATATAAGCAGTTACTTCAAATCCTGATGTTAAACGAACCCTTGCTACTTTTCTTAAAGCAGAATTAGGTTTTTTAGGGGTTGTAGTATAAACCCTTGTACATACTCCACGACGCTGAGGACATTCTTTGAGCGCGGGGGATTTAGTCTTTTTCTGAATGAGAGAACGTTCGCTACGAATTAGTTGTTGAATAGTTGGCATGGGATATGCTTTTTATACACAATTTTTTGTATATATAAATATAATTGCCCCTAGTATATCTTACCAGTGACAATCTATGATCATATCTCATTTTTTTGATTTTTGTCAATATCCCTAATTCGTAATTCCTAAATAGCCTTCGATTAAAAAATCCCCATCTATTTGTTGAATGCTAATGTTATTGAGTGAGAATGCTTCGTTCATCTTTTTAGTCCCTAAATCACCGATGGGTGTAGGTGCGTTGTTACCACCAATAATTTTAGGAGCGATAAAAGCATATATTTTTTGGATATTCCCAGATGCGATCGCTTGTGATGCCAAATTCCCACCACATTCCCACAAAACGCTATTAAGACCTCGTTGATAAAGATCTTTCATGACAATTGAAGGAGTAATATCTTCTATTTCAACAATTTCCACTCCTTGATTTAATAAGTGGGTTTTTATGTTTGTATTCTTTTGAGGAATAGTAAAAATGACGGTTTCTGCTCGATTAACATCCCAAAGTTGACAATTTAAAGGTAAATTGAGAGTTTTTGTCATCACTACTCGTAAAGGATTATGATTTGTTACCCCATGAGTAGTTAATTGAGGATTATCACGTCTAACGGTATTACCACCAATAATCACCGCATCACAGCTACTTCTTAGGTGATGGACAAAATTTCGAGATGATGTGCCTGTAATCCATTGACTATGACCTGTATCTGTGGCGATTTTACCATCTAAAGTCATGGCATACTTAAGGATACCAAAAGGCTGTTGATATTTCACTCGATGAATAAAAGCTTCGTTGAGTTTCATACAAGCATCTTCTTCAATACCTACTCTCACATCTATTCCTGCGGAAATTAACTTCTGAATACCGCTACCAGAAACACGACTATCAGGATCTATCATTCCGACCACTACTTGCTTCACTTTGGCACGAATTAATGCTTCAGTACAAGGGGGAGTACGTCCAAAATGATTACAAGGCTCTAAATTGACGTAAACGATGGCATTCTCGGCATTTAAACCAGCTTCTTGTAGTGCGAATATTTCTGCATGAGGTTGTCCTAGTTGAGGATGAAAACCTTCACCAATAATCTTTCCATCTTTAACAATAACTGCACCAACTAAAGGGTTAGGGGATGTTTTACCTTGAGCTTTTTTCGCTAGTTCAAGACATCGCTCCATTAGTTTACTGTCAAAATCACTCATTTATTTTTGCTATATTTTCATCTCGTTCTAATTGTCATAGCCCATGAAGTGGACTATATTTTCTGTATATTAGAACACAGTTGTTATTTTCAGTTAGACTCTAATTAAATCAAGAATTAGACCAAGAGTCAAAAAAAAGTTTTACAAAACTTAAATCTATGCTCTATGATTATGAAAGGTCAACTTTCCTATTATGCCGTAACTAATCTGAGTTAGACAAGGTTGATTCTTCGCAAAAAGACTCTTTTCATTAATAAAAGTCTCAGAATTTGCTGACCTTTACAAATTAATCTGTATAAATTTAAGTCCCTAAATATTATTAACTAATCAAAGTATAAATATATTATTATCTTATGCAACCTTTACCCAAAAATATTGATACAATCCGTGTTTATTTGAAAGAAATTGGCCGTATTCCTTTATTAAGTCAAGAGGAAGAAATTATTTTATCTAAACAAATTCAAGAGTTAGTTATTCTCGAAAAAAAAAGAGAAGCTCTGAAAAAAAAACTAGATTTTGAGCCAACTAAAGCTGAATGGGCAAAAGAGGCAAAAATTTCTGAAAAAAATTTAGATATAAAAATTAGTCAAGGGGAAAAAGCTAAACGTAAAATGGTGGAAGCTAATTTACGCTTGGTGGTGTCTATTGCAAAAAAATATCTGAAACGAAATTTGGATTTATTGGATTTAATTCAAGAGGGTACGATTGGAATGCAAAGAGGGGTGGAAAAATTTGATCCTACTAAGGGTTATCGTTTCTCTACTTATGCTTATTGGTGGATACGTCAGGCAATTACAAGAGCTATTGCTGAAAAAAGTAGAGCTATTCGTTTACCTTTACATATTACAGAAAAATTAAATAAAATCCGTCAAACTCAACGTAAATTATCAGAAGAAAAAGGACGACCTGCTACTATTGCTGAGTTATCAGAAGCTTTGGAATTGACAGCAGAACAAGTAAGAGAGTATTTAGGCAGAGCTCGTCAACCTTTATCCTTAGACTTAAAAGTGGGGGATAATAATGATACGGAATTAGGAGAATTATTGGAAGATAAAGGACAATCACCAGATGATTATACTGATTATTCATGTCTCCAGTTTGACTTAAATCGTATGATGTCAGAATTAACTCAACAGCAACAAGATGTTATTAGATTACGTTATGGTTTGGACGATGGTAAACCTCTAACTTTGTCAAAAATTGGAACTATTTTAAATATTTCTCGTGAAAGAGTTAGACAAATTGAAAGAGAAGCTCTAACTAAATTACGCAAACGCAAAGAAGTTGTTGAAGAATATATTGCTAGTTAATTAAGAATGAGGAATTATGATAATTTTCATGGTTCATTGTCAATTGTTCATTGTTCATTGATAATTATTTACTGTATCAAAAGGATTAAAGAAATATGCAAGACAAATTAATGTTAATGATTCCAGGTCCTACTCCCGTACCTGAGAGAGTATTATTAGCGATGGCACAACACCCTATGGGGCATCGTAGCGGTGATTTTAGTAAAATTATTGGTGAGTTAAACGAAAATTTAAAGTGGTTACATCAAACTAAAAATGAAGTTCTCACTTTATGTGCTTCTGGAACTGGGGCGATGGAAGCTGGTATCATTAACTTTTTGAGTGCTGGTGATAAAGTCCTCGTCGGAAATAATGGTAAATTTGGAGAAAGATGGGCTATTTTGAGTCGTGCGTTTGGTTTAGACGTAGAAGAGGTTACCGCAGAATGGGGTAAACAACTTGATCCTGAAGATTTTAGGGCTAAACTAGAAGCTGATACCGAAAAGAAAATTAAAGCTGTTATTATTACTCATTCTGAAACTTCGACAGGAGTTTTAAATGACTTAGAAACTATCAATAAACACGTTAAGGCTCATGGTGAAGCTCTCATCATCGTTGATGCTGTTACCAGTTTAGGGGCTGTAAATGTGCCGATGGATGAATGGGGTTTAGACGTAGTCGCTTCTGGCTCACAAAAAGGCTATATGATTCCTCCCGGATTAGGTTTTGTAGCGGTGAGTGATAAAGCATGGGAAGCCTATAAAACAGCTACGTTACCTAAATTCTACTTAGATTTAGCTCCTTACAAAAAAGCTAACGCTAAAAATAGTTCTCCTTTTACTCCTCCCATTAATTTAATGTTTGCGTTAAAAGCTTCTTTAGAAATGATGAAAGAGGAAGGATTGCAAAATATATTTGATCGCCATAAGCTCTTAACTAAAGTTACCCGTGAAGGTGTCAAAGCCTTAGGTTTACCTTTATTTGCTAGTGATGAAGCTGCGGCACTAGCTATCACAGCAGTAATTCCTGATAAACATGATGCCGAAGCAATTCGCTCAACTATGCGTAAGAGATTTGATATTGCTCTAGCGGGTGGACAAGATCATCTCAGTGGTAAAATTTTCCGCATGGGACATTTAGGCTTTGTATCCGAAAGAGATGTTTTAAGTGCCTTGGCTGCGTTAAAAGAAACTTTGGCACAGTTGGGATAAATATTAATTAACAATTAATAATTAACAATTAATAATTAACAATTCATCAAGGGTTATAAATTATTTAGAGCATTAATTCGAGTTAAAATAATTCTGAGATATTGTTAATAATTCATAAAAATATGACCACAGCTAATCAAACCAAGTATGAAGCGATTATTGGTTTAGAAACTCATTGTCAACTTAATACTAATACAAAAATTTTCTGTAATTGTTCTACTCATTTTGACAGTCCTCCTAATACTAATGTTTGCCCTGTGTGTTTAGGACATCCGGGGGTTTTACCTGTATTAAACGAGGAGGTGTTAAACTCTGCCATCAAAATGGGTTTAGCTATTGAAGGAGACATTGCTCGTTATAGTAAATTCGATCGCAAACAATATTTTTATCCTGATTTACCCAAAAATTACCAAATATCTCAGTTTGATTTACCTATCGTTGAACATGGTAAATTGGAAATTGAATTAGTCGATTCTAAAACCAAAGAAGTGCGTAAAAAAACCATCGGTATCACCCGTTTACACATGGAAGAAGACGCAGGAAAATTAGTTCATGCTGGAAGTGATCGTTTAGCTGGATCAACTCATTCTTTGGTAGATTTTAATAGGACTGGTATTCCTTTATTAGAAATTGTATCAGAACCGGACTTACGTAGTGGACAAGAAGCCTCTGAGTATGCTCAAGAACTGCGTCGTGTGGTGCGTTATTTAGGTATCGGTGACGGTAATATGCAAGAAGGATCATTACGTTGTGATGTTAACATTTCCGTGCGTCCTCTTGGTCAAAAAGAATTTGGTGTGAAGGTTGAAATCAAAAATATGAACTCCTTTAGTGCCATTCAAAAAGCGATTGAATATGAGATTGAAAGACAAATAGAAGCTATTAATAATGGTGAATCTATTATTCAAGAAACTCGTTTGTGGGAAGAAGGTACTCAAAAAACTATTAGTATGAGAGTCAAAGAAGGCTCAAGCGATTATCGTTATTTCCCTGAGCCAGATTTACCACCCATGGAAGTTAGTGAAGTGCAGTTAGAAGAGCTAAGAAAATTATTACCAGAATTACCAGCTAAAAAACGTAGTCGTTACGAAGCAGAATTTGGCTTATCAGCTTATGATGCTAGAATTTTAGCCGATGATAGAGATGTAGCGTTGTATTTTGAAACTGTTGTCGCTGGTGGTGTAAGTGTCAAAGCGGCGGCTAACTGGATAACGCAGGATATTGCCGCTTATTTGAATAGTAATGTTGGTATTACCATCAAAGATATTGCTTTAAAACCCGAGAATTTAGCGGATTTAATTACTTTAATTGAAAATGGTACAATTAGCGGTAAAATTGCTAAAGATTTATTACCAGAATTATTAGTTAAAGGTGGATCTCCTAAAGAAATAGTCGAAAGTAAAGGCTTAATTGCTATATCTAATCCTGATGAATTAGCACAAATTATTGATAAAATTATCACTGCTAACCCTGATAAATTAGAACAATTTAGAGCGGGAAAAACTAAATTACAAGGGTTTTTTGTGGGGCAAATTATGAAGGAAACAGGAGGGAAAGCAGATCCGAAATTAGCAAATAAAATTCTCAATGAAAAATTAAACAATAACTAAAAATCGGGAAATTTCTTAAGGTGAATGATCTTCACTTAAATAATTAGGAATTAATTACTTAGATTCTAATTTTACCTTAATCCTATATAAGAATCTTTAATTAATAAGAAATTGAAGAAATAAAGGCAAGGAATTAGTATTATATCTATTAAAAAAATTAACAAAATTAATTAAATTTTTTAATAAATTATTATTACTATTTCCTACTGTATTTATTGATTATTTTATCGTTTTCTTTCGGGAAAATGATCTATTTCGGCAGTGCCATAAAAAATAAATTCCTTATCTTTAATCCTAGCACGATCAACTCTTAACCTAATACCATCAATAGAAAACTTATCCAAATCAAGTAAATTATTAACATGATCGAGAATCACTTTTCCTAACCTTTGCCCTTCACTATTTTCTTGATATTGAGGATTAGTAAATTGAATTTTTGTTCTACCTTGTAAATCTAAATTTGCTTTAATATCTATATTCGTAACTTCTTCAGTATCTCCTATTTTTATTTGAGATTTAATAGTTAAAGATTTATCTTCATTTACCGTCATTTGTGTTTGTTGAAAATGAAGAGATTTTCCTTCATATTCTAATCTTTGTAACTTTTCAATGATAAAAGGTGTATTAAAAGAAGTTGTCAAATCTTCTTCCGTAATAACAACTCTCATAGTGGCTTGAGTTGGTTGTCTCAGCTTTACTTTACCACTAAAAATTGCACTAAAGTCAATGGAAACAGCTTGAAGATATAACTCCATCGCTTCGAGTCGTAAGCCGTTGTACATCAACATACCATTACCAATGAAGTCAAAACCATCAATACTTCCTTGTAAAAGTTTGGCTACAGGTTCAACTCTAAGATTCGCTTGTAAATTGCCTGTTTTTTTAAACAAGGCAGCTATGGCTGTGGTTATTGCTTTACTGACTATTTTATCGCCATTTTGTCCTGAAAAAGGTAAGCTACCAAACACAATTGCTGTCATCGTCCTGATTTACTTTTACAATTACCCATCTTAACATTAAGAAATATTAAATTTTGTAAATTAATATTAATAAGTTGAGAGAAAAGTATAAGTTAAAGATATATGAGAAGTATTGCATTGTCAAAATTAAAATTCTTTTGCCACTCGCAAACCACTTAAGTAAGCACCATGTGCTGTGGCAGGATAATCTAGAGAAGTAGCTTCTCCTGCAAAATAGACTCGTTTACCAATGGGTTTAGCTAATTCTCGACGATGTTTAGGAGTTGAACCTGTGGCATAATAAGAATAAGAACCAAAAGTAAATGGATCACTATTCCACCTAGTTAATTGATAATCTTGGGGGTTAGGTATAGAGTTACCAAAAATACTTCGTAAAGTTTTCATGGCATCTTCCACAATTTTTTCATCTTTCCAAAATTCAATTTCATTACCAAATTTACCTGCATTAAATCCTAATAAAATTGGAATTTTGAGTGCTGATTCTAAATTTACCCATTCACTCCATTGTCCTTTTTTTGGGGAAATATGTTCAATCCAATCATAATTTTTTGTCCAAAATCGTGAGGGAAAACGTAAGTATAATTTATTTAAAATTCCCATGCCTAAAGAGTTGATTGCTTTAATTTTATTAGTGGGTAAAGAAGGTGAAAATTTAACAATATTTTTTTGTAAAACTCCTAATGGTAAAGTCACAATTACTGCATTAGCAGTAAAATTACCTTGATTAGTCTTGATATTTACTCCTTGAGAATCATATCTTATTTCTTGGACAAGATGATTGAGTTTAATATTTAAACCCTTTGCGAGATAGTCAGTAATAACGTTATAGCCATTGACAAATAGTAAATCATTTCCGTCAAATTCTTTTTCTTCATCAAAATATTGAGCTGAAAGTTTAGATGTATCTGCGGCGTATTCATGCTCAATGATAGTATTTAGTAAATACTGTAAATCAATGCGATCTATTTTCGATAAATTTTGCCAATTTAATTCTTTTTCCAATGCCTGTTGCAAAGAAATGGGTTGTGAATAATTATTTTGTATCTCGATAATTATTTTTTCTAACTTACTCTGTAATTTGTCTAATTTATTTTCTCGTGCCTTTGTAATAACTTTACCATTAGTGTCATAAATAATCCCATTATTATAAGTGGTGGGAAATAATTTGGCGTTGGCAGATTTAGCTAATTGAGTAATAGGGTTGCCTTCCTTGCCATGAATCCATGAAGCACCCATATCTACAGGAGCATCTTTCCATTTTCTACTTGTCCACAAACGTCCACCGATACGATTTCTACCTTCTAATAAGACTACTTCAAAACCTTTATTTTGTAAAGAACGAGCGGCACTTAATCCAGCAATTCCTGCACCGATGATAATAACCTTTTTTTTGGTTTTAATTTGATTACTTATTGCTAATTTTTGACTACTTAAAGTAGTAGCTAAAACAAGGCTGGTTAAATATAAAAAATGACGACGATTCATGATGAAAAAATTGACAGATAGGCAATGGATAATCAAAAAATTATTCAGCAATATGATCTTTAAAGAAGGATAAAAATAATTCAAAAATTACTGCTACTGTTAATTCTAAGTCTTCTATGGTAGTATAACGATCGAAACTAAAGCGTATTCCTTTGATTGCTTCTTGTGGTGAGTAACCCATAGCTAATAAGACAGGTGACGGCAAGGTTTGCCCACTACTACAAGCTGAACCAGCACTGATGCCGATACCCTTTAAACTTAATTTTCTGACCATTTTTCGCCCTGTTATTGCTTCATCATCATTAATGAGAAAACTAGCATGATGGGGTAAACGATAGAATTTTTCTCCTGTTAAGGCTAAATTAGGACATTTCGATAACATTAAGTTGATGA
This sequence comes from Geminocystis sp. NIES-3708, assembly GCF_001548095.1. Classification (NCBI taxonomy): domain Bacteria; kingdom Bacillati; phylum Cyanobacteriota; class Cyanophyceae; order Chroococcales; family Geminocystaceae; genus Geminocystis; species Geminocystis sp. NIES-3708. Next base: position 1,358,225 of record NZ_AP014815.1, read on the forward strand.
AATAGTCTCTTAACCCTCTCAATCTCAAGCTTTCGGATTCCATCTCTTTTTGAGCTAAACTGGCTGCTAATCCTAACGAAGCAATGGCAGGTAATGATTGTGTACCTGAACGTAACCCATTTTCTTGTCCTCCGCCATGCCATAAGGGATTTAATTTAACACCTTGCTTAACATATAATGCTCCAGCCCCTTGAATGCCGTAAAATTTATGTCCAGAAAGGGATAATAAGTCTATTCCCAAATCTTCCACATCCACAGGCAAACGCCCCACCATTTGCACAGCATCAGTATGAAATAAGGCTTTAGTGTTATCTTTCGTTACTTCTACTAATTTTTTGATAGGTTGAATTGTACCAACTTCACTTTGTCCGTAAATAATAGAAACTAAGACGGTATTTGGTTGTAAAGCATTTTTTAAGTCTTCAGGATTAACTCTCCCTTCTCGATTCACTGGTAATCTTGTCACTTGCCATCCTTGCTTTTCTAAAATTTTGACTGGATTAGCGATCGCTGAATGTTCTACACTAGAGATAATAAGATGTTGTGGCTGATGATAATGAGAAGTTATGCCGAAAATAGCTAAATTATCAGCTTCTGTGCCTCCTGATGTAAAAATAATAGAGTCTGGTGAAGAAGCGTTAATTAAATCTGCTACTTGCCATCTAGCTTTTTCTAAACTTATGGCAGCCCTTTCTCCCCAAGAGTGTAAGCTAGAAGGATTACCCCAGCCATCCGCCAAAATTTTGGTGACTAATTCGATAACTTCTGGACGAGGAGCAGTGGTGGCACTAGAATCAAGGTAGATTGGCATTTTTTAACGATGAAGAATAGACAGTTAATCAATGATGGATAGATAATATTGCAATCCTATTTGAATCATCAGATTTTGGATAGGGGTATTAGATAGATAGGAAGTAGAAGATAGGAGATAGTATTGAAAAGGATTTTAGAATTTTATTTTCTGACAAATCATTTGTGATTGTTATATTAATATTCTACTTAGATTTTACACAAAAAAAGTTAGTAAGACTATAATCAAATATCTATAACAAAAACTAAAAACGATGTTCAAACTCTATGATTCCTCGACTATCTTGCTCAAAATCACTTGAACCTCTTAAAATAGTTTTATCGTTAAGACGATATTGAATGCTATAACTGGGTGCTTGTTCATTCGTTAGAATTTTAGTAATAGAAATAAAAAGATTGTTAGTTATATCTAAACCTAATTCTGCACCTAAAGCAAAACTAGATGTTCTATTTTCTGTATCAAATATTTGAGTAGGAAATAATCTTAATTGATCAAATCCAAATTCTTTTTGTAGTTGTCCTTGTACACTTCCTAAAAAAGCGGCACTAGCTAAATTTGCTAGTCCTAAATTGCCATCTCCTTCTTCAAAATTATTAAAAAATCCTCCTCCTAAAAGAGCGATAATTTCTGTTTGATTTCTCTGAGGGCTACTGCTTAATTTAATATTATTTTCTAAGTTATTACTCCAACCTTTTACATTAGCTTTTATTTTAATTGTTTGAGCATTATTAAAAGATGAATTACTTATATCTCTGATTTCGTTGGGGTTGTAATTATCAGCTAACTGATAACGTAAAGTCTCTGTTACAGAACCTTCTAGTTGTATATCTAAATAAGGTTCAAAGCCATTATCCATGGTAAACTTAGCAATATTATTATAGTTTTTTGATAGTTTTAATTGACTGGTAAAAAGATTTAAATTGCCTCCTTTTAAATTAATAATTCCTTCGGGCTTTAAATTATTTAATTGCCCATTTATATTTAAGTTACCTTCAGCTTGTAAATTTAATAATGGTGCTTGATTAATAATAATATTTTTTCCTAAAATTAATTCTAAATTATCGATTTTTGTATTGATAGCCAGTTCATTTTTATTAAAATTCTGATTATTATTTAAGTTTTCAGTTACTTTAATTTCCCCATCATATAATTTTATTTTACCACTAATTTTAGGAGCGAGTGCACTATTAGAAATATTAATTAAACCTTGTGCATTTCCCAGATATAAACTATTAATATCTAAGGTTAAATCATCAACACTAATATTTAAAGAGTCATCAGAAAAACGATTATTAATTAAAGGTAAACCTCCAACAATATTGATATTACCACCACTAAAATTACCCGTTAGATTAGGAATATTTAACTGATCAAAATTAAAAAAGACTTGACCATTAATATTAGTAATAGGATTATCAGGAAAAATCTTACCACCAATAACTCCATTTTTAAAAGTTGCAATTCCTTGAGTATCAATATCTGTAATTTTGTTACCAAATTGAGAATATTTACCTTTAATATCTAAATTAATATCTCCTTGACCTTGAAGCCAATTAAGTTTATTATTAGTGATAATATCTAATAAATTAAATCCATCTTGAGTTAAATTTAAACTGACAATAAAGTCATTATTTTCTGGAATAATAGAATTAGGAAATAATTGAAAAGGTAAACTAGCAATTAAAGTTAATGGTTGTGTATTTTCTGTTAAATTACTTTTAGCTAAAAAATCTAACCTAGAGTTTCTAAATCCAAAACTAGCTTTTGTTTTATCAATTTGAGTGCCATTTATACTAGAATCTTGAATTTCAATATTGCCTTTTGCTAAAGGTTTTTCTTCACTGCCACTAATAGCGATACTAGCATTAATAATACCATCAATATTTAAAAGATTAGGTAAATTAACTATTTCTTTAAGCTGAGAAATCGAAAAATCAGTCAACATTACTTCACCAGAAATTCTCTCAGATTTAAAAGTCCCAGTCAAAGATAAAATGCTATTATTACTATTAATTTTGACAGGTAATAAAGTTAATAAACCATTATCATAACTTCCAGTGGCTTGTAATGAATCTCCATGATATTTTCCCCATAACCAATTATTTCCCCGCAAATCAAATTCGGCTTTTATGCCTTCTTGAAAAGATAAATTAATATCAACACTACCTGTTAAATTTCCTTGTAAAGTTTCTAAACTAGGCAAACTACCATGAAGACTATTTGCTTCAGATTCCTTTAATTGCGCTTCAACTTTGCGGAAAAAAGTTAAAGTATCGAATAAAGAATTATTACTTCCTTCAATGGAAGCCAAAGGTTTTGGTTGACTATTAGTTATTGAAGGAGAAGGTAAAGTTTTTTCTCCGTTATTAGTTATTGAAGGAGAAGGTAAAGTTTTTTCCTCGTCATTAGTTATTGAAGGAGAAGATAAAGTTTTTTCCTCGTCATTAGTTATTGAAGAAGAAGGTAAAGTTTTTTCTTCGTCATTAGTTATTGAAGAAGAAGATAAAGTTTTTTCCTCGCCATTAGTTATTGAAGGAGAAGGTAAAGTTTTTTCCTCGTTATTAGTTATTGAAGGAGAAGACAAAGTTTTTTCTAAATATAAATCCTTTGCTTTGCCATATTTACGAGGTTGCAATCCTAGAGATATATCTTCTAACTCAAAAATTTCCCAACTATTTAAAATATTTTGTATCTCACCCTCTTTGATTTCTACTTTCGCCTTGATTTGTGGGTTTTGTCTAAAAGGTTGTAACTCTCCAGCAAAAAGATATTCATTTTTTTGATGATTTAATTTTCCATTTTCTAATTTTATAATTCCTTTTTCCCCTGAAAGTTTAGTGGTAAGTTTATCTCCTTGTAAATGGTTGATGCTTGGTTTGTCTATAATGACATTTCCCGTTGTTAATTCATAATTATTGAGATTAACATTGACATCTCCTGAAAGATTACCACCAATTTTTTTTACATCAGTGGGAAGATGAGTTAACCACGTTTTGGTAATTGTTTCTAAAGGAATATTGAAGACATTGATGGCTAAAGTGTCATCATTTTTTATTGCTTTAACTTGAGTCTCTTTAATTTGTAAGTTAATTAATTGCGGTTGGTTTTGATTATCGAATTGTAAAGAAATTTTCTCCTCTGAATTTTCAGAATCGAGTTGTAAGTTTAAACCTTCGTTAATGCCAAAAGTTATATCTCCTTTTAAAGAAGAAAAAGCAAGATTAGCCATTTGAAAATTATTAAGGGTAACATTTCCTTTTAACTGCGGTTGAGATATATTCCCTTGCAAACCTCCTTGAAAGTCAACTTTTCCCTGATAGTTTAGTAAATCGAAAGAAGAAGGTAACGATAAATTATTTAAGTCAATTCCTGTTGCGAGAATATCTAAATCAATATTTTTAACTGTCTGTGTTGGAATATCAACATCAATAATTCCTTTTGCTTCAATACCCTTACTAACTGCTTGATTTAACTTTAAATTTTCACCATTCCAAGAAAAATTTGCTGAAATTGGTTGATTAATAAGACTAATTCCTTGACTAAAAACTAAGTCGCCATCGAGATTAATTTTTTCTGCCGTGAGATGATTAATATTTCCTCTTGCTGTTAAATTACCACTAACATCTCCCCGTAAATTCTTTCCCATACCATTAAGGGCAAAATTTACAGCATTTGTTTCGGCAATAAAGTTATCTTTTACCAATGTAAAGTTGTCAATATTTATTCTTCCCTCTGATAAATCTAATTTTCCTTTTCCTTGAATTTCAATGTTGTTATTATTCGCTAAATTACCTTTTACTTCTAAATTAGCATTAACTTTTTTTTGGTGCATTGTCAAAAAAGTCGAGTTAATAGAAGGTAATAGAGAAAAAAGAAAATTTTCAGTATTTATTAATGTTTCCCAGTTACCTTGACTAACTTTCGTATTAATAAAGTTAACTTTTCCTCCACCAAAATTAATATTAAAATCTCCGAATAACTCAATATTATTTACGTTAATCTGCTGATTTTTCCCTGATATTTGAAACTTTCCATTTAATAATGAATCATTACAAGCAAATTTTTCGCAATCGAGATTTGATAACTGTCTTAAATTGACTTTTGCTAGTGCAACTTCTCCTTTCCAACTATCACGATTAATTTCTAAATTCTTAACGACGGCTTTACCTCCTTGCGGCAATTCTACTGTAGAAAAACCTGTTAATTTACCTTGATTAAAATTCTTCCAATTTCCTGATAAATTATATTTCCCTGAAATTAAACCAATATTAATAGGTAATTGTTGTTGATAAATAGAGAGTAAGTTTTTCCCCTGAATATTTTTTCCGACAAAAAGAATATTAAAACTATCATTTTCTTTTCCTAATAAATTCACATTTCCTGTTGCCGTCACTTCTCCGCCGATAGTTGGTAATAATTTCAGATTATTAATACTTAATTGATGGTTATAAATTTCTATATTGCTAGTAATATTCTCAAAACTAATTTTATCAACTTCTGCTTTTCCTACATTAACTATATTTGCCTGAATTTTAGGGTTATAAATATCTCCAGTAATATTAATTTTTCCTTTGATTTTTCCTTTGATTTCTAAATTATTTTTATCTAACTTCAAAGAAGAAAGTATACTATTTATCTCAAAGGGATGAGAAGTATTCGCTTGAATATTTAGCTGTTGATTATTAGTAGTAATAAATCCATTGACTTGAGTATTAATTAAACCTAAATTAGTATTAATATTATCCAAATTTATTTTTTCATTATCAAAAGTAACTTTTCCTTTACTTTTAGTTAATGGATTAGGCAAATTGAGGAGATTAAAATTAACACTATCAAAGTTAATATCTCCTTTAATATCCGTTAAAACATTTTGAGAAAATTGTAAATCAATATTTCCTGTAACTTTTCCAGAATTAGCATTTATAGGAAGAATAATCAAATTATTAATGGTATTTGTCGCTAAATCCTCACCATTGATATTGAATAACCACTGACTTTCTGGAATTTTATATAAACCATTAACTTTAATATTTCCTCCTTGAACAAAATTTCCTTTAACTTCCAGTAAAGATTGATTTTCTTCAATAATAATATTAGCATCAGAAATTTTTAACTGAGTAACTGAAGCTGATAAATCTTGTAAATTATTATTTTTAACTATTAAATTACTATTTTTGGCATGAATACTATTAACATTAAAATTCCAGAATAATATTTTATTTGTCTCATTATTTAATGATAAATTAATCCAACTATTATCTTTATTTTGTTGTAAATATATACTACTATCAATAAAAGTAATACCAAAATCAATATTTTTTGTAAATAACTGTAAAGGATTAAAATTAATTTCTATCGCTTCAGCAATGGCAGAATCATTTTCATTTTTAGTAGTATCAATTTGGGTTTTCCCTAATCTAATTTTCGTCAAAGAAACTGCTTCTATCTTACCCAATTTTACAGGGCGAGAAATGTAATTACTAACAGGTTTTTCCATTAAAGGAATTAGCTTTTGAGTTAAAAAAAACCAACCATAACTTAACCCCCCTCCCAAGAATAATAAGGTGAGATAAATAAACCATCGCCAGAAACTATATTTTTTTTCTAACTCTAGAGATTGTTTTTCAATATCCTCTGGATTTTGTGAAAAAGAGAAATTAGAAGTATCAACCATATTACACACCGACATCTTAGAAGCATTAACTCTTAGCTTACCTCATTCTCTTTTCACCTGACTTCTTCCGCTCAATTTTTTTCCTTTTTCTTTCTCTACTACAATCACAAATTCGCCTAAGTTATTGATATTAACTTGCAATAATTTTTGGTTTAAGCTATACTTTATTGAATATTAAAGTCAATTAATTTTGGTGTAAGGAATTAATGTTACTATTTTTAGGCAAATGTTCACCGATGACTTCTTTAACGGTTTTAATATCGACTTTGTTAGCCTCCTCTGTAGGAGCATTAGAAATACCGACAGAAACGGATTTGTTAGAGTCTAAAAACTCTTTTGGACAAGTAACTTCTGTTTCTCAACTAAGGGATGTATCCCCTAATGATTGGGCATTTGAAGCCTTAAGAAGCCTTGTAGAACGCTATGGATGTATTGTAGGTTATCCTGATCGAACATTCAGAGGTAATCGTGCTTTAAGTCGTTATGAATTTGCGGCTGGTTTAAATGCTTGTATGCAACAAATAGAACGATTAATTGCTTCTAGTGAATCAATTTTAAAAGAAGATATTGAGAAACTTAAGCGATTAATGGTAGAATTTGAAACGGAATTAGCAACACTCGGGGCAAGGGTTGATAACTTAGAAGGGCGAGTAGCCTTTTTAGAAGATCATCAGTTCTCTACCACCACAAAACTTAGCGGTGAAGTAATTATGAGTTTAGCTAGTGCATTTAACTCCGATACTTCTAGTTATGATGGTTTAACAAAAAGAGCAAATCCTGTCAATGAAAATCAAGCCGTATTTAGTTACCGTAGTCGTTTTAATTTTGATACCAGTTTTACAGGTAAAGATAGATTAAGAGTGCGGATTCAAGCAGGAAATATTAGGGCTTTTGATGGTAATACGGATATGACACGATTAAGCTATGATACCAACACAGACAATGATGTGGTATTAGATGATTTATTTTATCGTTTCCCCATCGGTAAAAAAGTGACTGCATTTGTCGGCACAAATGCTATGAATATTGATAAAGTATTTGATGTGGATAACCCTTATTTAGAGAGTGATTCAACTGGTACACTAACTCGCTTTTTTCGTCGAAATCCCCTCGTTTTTCGTGGTCCTGAAGGTACAGGAGGTGGTATAAAGATTAAATTAAATGATCAATGGAATTTTAATACTCTTTATCTAGCTCGTAATGCTTCCAGCCCTGAAGAAGGAAAAGGATTTTTCAATGGTGCATTTAGCACAGGTGCTCAAATCGGGTTTTCTCCTTCTCAACCCGTAAAATTATCTTTAGCATACCTTTATACCTATCAGCCTCAAGGGGAAGTTAATTTAACGGATAGTACAGGTAGCCCTATCGGTAGAGATCCTTTTGCTGGTAGTGCATCTAATGCTCATCGTGTTGGTTTGCAAGGTAGTTGGCTTATTGCCAATAAAGTTAATATTTCAGGTTGGGGAGGTTATGCTTCAGCAGATAATCTACAACGTCAAGCCACGGGAAGAGGTTCTCGTGATAATACACAATTATGGACATGGGCTGCTAATGTTTCTTTCCTTGATGTTGGTAAAGAAGGAGGAATATTATCCTTTGCTGGAGGTATGCCTCCTAAAGATTCTGATGATCGAAACACATCTTATTTATTAGAGTTACAGTATAAATATCCTGTCAGTGATAATATTACTATTACTCCGGGAGCTTATGTAGTACTCAACCCAAACCATGACAGTCGCAACGATGCTGTCTGGGTGGGGGTTGTTAGAACTACTTTTAAATTCTAGCTCCCCCACGGTTTTCTCCACCTTTTTTTTATTATAGGCGATCGCACGATAAATGTGTTGATCGTTTTTTTTTGAACAAATTTAAGCACCAGTTTGTACACGCCATAAACTGTTATATAGACCTTTTTTTGCGACTAATTCTTCATGTTTTCCCGCTTCAATAATTTCCCCTTTTTCCACTACATAGATACAATCAGCATGGCGAATGGTGGAAAGTCGATGGGCTATCATTATAGTCGTGCGGTTTTCTGTAATTTGTGCTAAAGATTTGGCGATCGCTGCTTCTGTTTCATTATCTACAGCAGAAGTCGCTTCATCAAGAATTAAAATAGGAGGATTTTTCAAAATTGCCCTTGCAATAGAAAGCCTTTGTCGTTGACCGCCAGAAAGTTTTTGTCCTCTTTCTCCGACAATGGTATCATAACCTTGGGGTAATTCCATGATAAATTCGTGAGCTTCTGCCATATGTGCGGCGTTAATAATATCTTCTTCTCTGGCGTTAGGATTACCATAGGCAATATTTTCTCTGACACTACCATGAAATAAAAAGACATCCTGACTGACTAAACCAATAGCACGACGCAAGTCATATAAAACAATATCTTTAAGATTTAAGCCATCAAGAGTTATATTTCCTGATTGAATTTCATAAAAACGTAATAATAATTTAACTATAGTGCTTTTTCCTGAACCTGTCGAACCGACAATGGCAATAGTGGAAGTGGCAGGAATTTTTAAATTAAAATTTTTGATGACAGGCTCTCTTTCATGGTAAGCAAAGGTGATATTCTGAAACTCAATTTCTCCTCTCAGAGAATGTAGAGACAAGGGTAAATCTCCTGAATGAATAGTCATGGGGGTATCTAATACATCCATAACCCTAGAAGTAGAAGCCATTGCTCGTTGATATAAGTCGAGGGTATCTCCTAAACGAGTGAGAGGCCAAAGTAACCTTTGGGTCATGAAAACCAGTACACTATAAGTACCTACGGTTAAATTACCTTTTTCAACTTCTACACCACCGAAAAGTAAAATTCCTGTAAACCCTGCCAAAATAATAAAGCGAATTAATGGCACAAATGCGGCACTTAAAGCGATCGCTTTTTGATTACTCTGAAGATATGCTTCACTATCTTTTCTGACTCGTTCAATTTCGTATTGCTCTGTGGTAAAACTTTTGATAGTAGTAATACCTGATAAATTATTAACCAGACGACTATTCAGTAAGCTAACTTTTTCCCTGACTTCCATATAACGAGGAGCGAGTAACTTTTGAAAGGCGATCGCACCCCAAATAATGATAGGAATAGGAATAATAGTCATCCATGCAGTATTAGGAGTTAAGAAGAAAAAAGCGGCACTAATAACAATAACTGTGGTTAAAACTTGTAAAATTTCATTCGCACCAACATCTAAAAACCTTTCTAGCTGGTTAATATCATCATTGAGAATAGCTAATAATTTCCCTGTACTATTATTTTCAAAATACTCTAACTCTAAATTTTGAATATGACGATAAGCATTAAGTCGTAAATCATTTTGAATATTTTGTGCTAAATTACGCCATAAGCGTTGATATGCGTATTCAAAAATTGATTCTAAGCTCCATATTAAAGCTGATAATATGGTTAAAACTAATAATTGACTAAAAACATCTTTAACACCAAATTTAGCAATAAAAGAATCATCTCGTTTGACTACTACATCCACTGCCGCTCCAATTAAAACAGGGGGGGCTAAATCGAATAACTTATTTAAAACTGAGCAAGTGACAGCTTGATAAATGGAAGTTTGATATTTATGAGAATATTTAAGTAAACGAGATAAAGGAGACATTTAATGAGTAATAGGTAATAGAGAATGGAAAGTAGGGCAATAGATAATAGTTTTTATAATTTAGGATACATTTCCTAAATTTTAGTGTTATAAAACTAGGTTTAAAACACTCAATTTTTGCTACCCTTTTTGTTAGTTTAGTATTGTTAAGGCTTTAATTATAAAAGGCTTCATTTTTATCCAACAAACTTCAATTATTTATCTAAAAATTGGCTTAAAAAACCAGAAACAATAGATACAAGAATTGAGCCAAAAAGTGCGTCAAAAAAACCTTTGACTTCAAATCCGGGAGTAAAATATGCAACTATCCAAAAACAAAGGGCATTGACAACAAATAAGAATAAACCGAGACTAAGAATTGTCGCAGGAAGAGTAAATAAAATTAAAATTGGTTTGACAATAGCATTGACGATACCAAAGATAAATGCACCGATTAAAGCGGCTGAAGTGCTACTAATAACAATACCCGGAATAATATAAGCAGTAACGATCATAGATATTGCTGTTACTATTAAAGTGACAAAAAATTCCATCATAACTATATTTTCCTAGAATTTAGAAGTTATAGTTATAAGTTAGCAGAAATCAGATTTAAGTGAGTGACAACAAAAATAATATTCTTAAAAGATGCGAAGAGCAAAATATTAATAAATTTTTCTTTTACGGCTAATTAATTTTTTTCATCAGGGTAGCCATTTCCAAAGCATTCATAGCATAACTCCAACCATGATTACTTTTTATTCCCGCTCTTTCTAAAGCTTGTTGCATGGTATCAGTTGTTAAAATACCAAAAATAATTGGCACTCCTGTTTGTAATGCTACTGAGGCAATTCCTTTTGCGGCTTCATTACTGACATAATCAAAATGAGGAGTATCGCCTCGAATAATCGCACCTAAGCAAATAATAGCATCATAACGGGCTGTTAATGCCAATTTACGAGCAACTAATGGCACTTCAAAACTCCCTGGCACCCAAGCATAATCGACTTGATTACCTTCAGGATTAATATCAACACCGTGTCTTTTTAAACAATCTTGACAACCAGCTAATAATTTATTGGTGATTAAATCATTAAAACGCCCAATAACTAGGGCAAAGCGTAAACTCGAAATATCTTGATTAAAATTTCCTTCAAAAACTGTCATGTATTCTAGTAAATATTTTGTATGCTAATGACTTGGTGAGCAAAAATACTTATGATCTTTTATTAACTTTTGCCCACCTAGATAAATCTCAAAATAGATTCTTAATATTTTTTAACAAAAAGTTTTTTTTAAACCACCAAAAAGTTTAACACTGCTACAGCTACTACTAAGATAATCCATAAGCCAGAACCTAAATAGAGTAAAGATTTTGACTGTTCCCAATTTTGAGGTGAAGCATAAGCAACGGGTACATATACTATCATTACAAAAGAGAAAAACACTAAGGCTGTTAAAAGTAATTGGAACAATACTGACATTTTTTTTAATCTCCTGAAAAATATATTGTTTTACTAACTAAACTTTCTTAAATTAGTTTATGCTAATTTGTGCCTTTATGAGCAATCAATTCTTTATTCTGACGCTTAACACCTGACATCTGGATTTTTTACTAATCACCATTCTATGAGTTAAAGAATTTCTGTTTCAAGATAAATACTAATAATATCTGTCGGTAAATAATTTATTAGTCGAGAATGAGCTTGAATATAATAGGCTTTAATTTCTGGTAAAGTAATACTGTCTTTTTGTTGTAAATACTCTAAAATTTTTTCTTCTTTCCAACCAAATTTATCTTTCGTTAATAAAATAATTCTCTCTATAGAAGATAATTTATCTAAAGATTTTAACAGATAATATTTTAAGGGAAAATATCTTAATTGAAAATCATAATTATCATGATAAACTTGACTAATAATTACTTTTTCTTCGTTAAAAAATTCCTGAGTTAATTGTAAAATTAGTTCAGCAAAATTAGTCTCTAATGAAATTTGATAGATAAGTAATTGATCTATAATAAAAAACCATAAACGCTCGAAATAATTTTTATTTATTTCTATCTTATTTAAACCATCACCAATATATTCTGTTAAATTAACATAGCGATAAAACAAAAGAATTAAATATCTAGCTTGAGATGTATTTTTTCTCCATAATTTCCATAGCTCAATATCATCAATAGCGTGTAATGGTTTAATTAATTCATGATTTAATTCAGGAAAAATATCATTATCAATAGTCATAATCCGTAATAATATTAAATTAGATTTATTGCTTAAAAGGCGATCAATATTTCATAATAGACAAAAAGGTTTAATATTTTAGACTCATATGATTATAAATGGCAGTTTAACTATTATTAATTTTTATTTAGCAGTATTTTTTCCTGAGATAGGAGAAACTTTATTTTCTACTCAAGGCATCATGGTGATGTTATTAATAGCTTACGGTGGTGCAATGTGGATGTTTTTAACCAGTGCTCCTAAAGTCTATACTGTGATGGTCTCAGATTTGAATATTGCCCAATTATTTTATGAACAAATACTTGATTTACCTATCGCTGATATTCCTTTACACTATTACTATAATTATGAACAAAGTTTAGGTGCCAGTAGTTTTGATCCAATTTATATGGGTTCAACTCTTCATGATACAATGCCAAAACCTAGTGATGGACTTTGGTATCAATTAAAGAAAAATACTCAATTACATATTATTGGTGGTGCTAGTTTAGGATATAAAGATTGTCAACGTCATGTTTGTTTTGATCATGAATGTTTAGAAGCCTTACTATTAAGAGTACAATCTCGTCGCTTAAGATATAAAATTCGCAAGGAAAATCCTCTTAATTTTTTAGTTAAAGATTATGATAATCGTGTAATTGAAATGGCAGAAGTTAATAATTAGGGTGTGATGAAAAAGTTTTTTGGTGAGGTTAGGAGATAGGAGATTAGAAGAATAGGAAACTAGAAGACTAGGAGACTGGGAGAAATATTTATAAACAAAGATGTTTACCCAATTAATATAATTAAATGCGATAATATTTTATTCAGAAAATGAGATTAAAAATGTTGGGTTTTTGAATAAAAGTAAGTAAAATCTTCCACTTTTTTGTTTATTTTTCTAAACCTGTTACTTAAGAATCCTTCTAACTTTTTAAGCAAATCGTCATTATTTCGTCGCATCTTCTAGCCATACAGGAGGTAGTTGACTTGGACGCTCAGGTAATTGCATTAAACCTATTTCTGTTAAACGAATGATAGTTTTTAATGAGTCTATCAAATTAGGATCAAATCGGATACCACTGTATTTTTCACATTTGGCAAAGGCATCTGATAAGCTATAGCCTTGTCTGTCACCCCTTGATTGGGTTAACTCTTGAAAATAGCTTACTAATCCTAAAATTCTTGATTCTAAAGGAATTTCTGTGGCTTTTAAACCATCAGGATTTCCACTACCATCCCAATATTCTAGTTGATGATAGACAATTTTTGTGATCGGTTCTAGCTCACTCATGGAGGATAGTAAATGAGAACCTAAAATTGAACGATCACGCCAAAATTTATAAGTGCTAGAATCTAATTCATCAAGATTGCCCGTAAAAATTTCCGTTGGTGCTTCCGCTAAACCAATACGAAATAATAATCCTGCTAATCTTAATCGTCTTAATTGTAGGGTTGGTAAATCAAGAATTTGTCCCAGTGTCTCGGCAAAAGCAGCTACTTGTAAAGAAGCATAAGGGTTAAATGGATCATTGCTATCTACTTTTTGTGCCATTCTCAGAAAGGCTTGAAGTTTACTAGCGGCAAGGTTACGACTCAATTTGAGAGCTTGTCCTTCTAAATCCCTTAATTCTCTGGCTTGACGGTTAACGGTAATTAATTCTTGTTGACTGGTTTGTAAATAGGAAACGATACGACTTACAACCCCCGTTAAATCAACGATACCAGAGGGGGCAATATATTTAATTTGCCATTGCATTTTTTCTAGTTTATCTGCTAAAGCAATATTATAGGGTTTCATGCGTTGAGTTAAGATTGTAACTGTTTTTTCGACTAAAGCTCGATCAAATGTCCATAAGCCGTAAAACTTTCTTTCTGTATCCGTTTGGGGTTGACTTCCTCCTCGATATTCTTCTGAGGATAGTTCATGGCAAAGCACCATTGCGGCATAATCTGGGGCTAAAATAACTAAATTCCATTCTTCGACTAAACTATCATCTTCCCGTAAATAGACCAACTCAACGTTATCTAGCTGACTGGTGCGATGAGATCCAAAACCACTATCTTCTACTGCTGCGATCGCCACTTGTCGAGAATGTTGAGCTAAATCCCAATAACGTTCAGCTTCTTGAAGATACCATTTACCTTCTTGAAAAGTCACCAATACTAAGGGCTTATATATATCATCTTCGTAGGTATGTTGCAAAATATGATCTTCTAAAGCATGACAAAGAGCAACAAGGGTATTTTTGAAATAAACACCATAACTAGAAGGCAATTCACCTTCTTGAAGATCTTTTCTTAACTGGTGGAGAGTAGATTCTGGTGACATTCTCTTGTTTTTGGGATAAAAAACTATAAATTTAGTCGCTAATCCATTGTACTCAAATGTTGCACCTGAGTTTGATAAAACAACACTTATCTTCAGAATTTTTATATTGAGATAATATTTTTTTCCTTTCCTGATATTGTTTAATCTTGGATAATCAGGTTAATTTTGTCAAAAATGTCAATGGATTACTCATATTTTCGGCAAATCCCAATATTCCTTTATCTCGATGTTCATAAATCAATTCTCCTCCTTTATTGAAAAGAAAAGTTCCACCTCTTTGAGTAATATATTGATCATCTGGTACATAAGTTCGCCAATGTTTTAATACTTCAATCATATTTTGCAGACGTAAAGTAGCTAATTCAAAAGGGCGTTGATAATCTTTTCCTGCACGGTTAAATAATGAGCCTTTAATCATCGGTAACGGTTTAATATTTATTTCTTCATTTTCCCTAAATAGTGATGGTGCATTTTTATCTCCTATATAACCTCTAAAAACCTCTTTGAGAGTGCCTTTACTACCAATTCCTGCACACATTAATAATAGATTTAACCAAGCATTTTGTATGGGTGAAAAGAAAGCTAAATTCCAATTTAAACCTTGATATAATTTTAATTCTCTATGAAGTTCTGCCTTAGAATCAATGAATAAATTATCTTCGGAAAATCCTGTATATTGACAAAACTTTTTCCCTGATTCTCTATTACCAATGGCGATCGCCTTGACAGTTACATTTTTGGTTTTAAGTAAATCTGTTTCTTTATTTAACCACCAAACATATTCGAGACTATCAAAATCACCGAGTTGAGGTAAAACGATGACTAAAGTATAATTAAATGACTGACAATCAGAAAAAATTGAGATAGTTTTTGCGTCACTAACTCTCTGTTTTTGTGTTTTACTGAAAATAAAATAAGGAGAAATTTTTGTTGTCGATATAATTGACATATTCAGAAAATAATGGATATGATATATTATTTAATATTTTTAAAAATTTAGATTCAGAAAATGTTAATTGATTTAGATTTATCTAAATATTAGTATATATAAAATAAATTATTTATCTTTGATATACTCTACCATTTTTCTGTTATTTTCATTGTTTTTTGTTTGAAAGTAAATATTAATTTTATATTATTTTAATCCTAATTTTTAAAATAATTCACATTCTTGTTTTGATAATACCTAAAGAGGTGAATCCGTTAGTTCTCGATCATTATCTCAAAAGTAATTTATAACTAATAAAGAATATACAAAATAAACAATGAAGTCAAAAAGACGCTTATTTATGCGGTCAAAAAATAAATAACTATAGCCAGAAAATCATAATTGTTTGTTGCAAAATAGAGTAGGATCTTCAGATAAGATGGGTTATATAGCTGTAATTTTGGTATTTCCTCTAACATTGCGATCGCATCTTGTATCTTTTATCGACTAAGTTAACATCAATAAAGTTAATCATCTAGCTATAAATATTGATAAATTACCGCTTTTTTCCTATTAGCAATACTGTTAATTATTGTTTGAGCTTCTTTAATTTTTGCCTCACATTTTTCAATTTCTGCAACTAATTTAACCTGAATTTCAAGATTAGGAACTGCAATATTAATATTAGATATTTCTGGTACAGTTAACTGAGGAATTACAGAACCACTATTAAAAATATTAGAATAATTTAAGGCAAATTCTAAATAACGATTATTGATTACTTTTTTATTAACATTTATAACAATAAGTCGAACAATAGGAACGTATTTGTCATTTCGTGCGATCGCAAAACCTATTGTACCTCTCGCAGTAACAGTAACAGTAGATTCACTAACTCTATCATCAAATTTTGTGGTATAACCAAATAAACCATTATTAACGGCAGAATTAGAATAAACAGGTATTGAAAATTTATCAGTTTTAACTGTTGAAAATTCTTTTGGTTTATCCCCACCAGCAAAAATATTTATTGCTGTGTCACTTAATTTTAATGTGGGAGATTTATTAATTGTTTCTATAATTAGCTTTTCAATTTTTTCTTTCTCACTTTTAATAATAGTTTCTGCTTTCTCAAATTCTTCATCAATAGCTTGACAGGCTTTAACTATTTCCTCTTGAATTTCGAGAGGAGGTAAAGGGATTTTTTGAATATAAACATCATCTCGACTTAAACCGGGTACACCAGTGCCACCAGCGAGATTTTCTAAACCTAAAAGATTGAGTATCAGATATAAATAATAATAATTTGTCTTGTCTGTTAACTCTTTAACATAGAAAGTTGTATCAATGGGAAAGCAATTTTCATTAATCCAATTTATTTTACCTGCACTACCTTTTCTGCCAACCACAATACAGGGTTTTTCTACAATAAAATCATTATGATAACCTACTATTCCATTTGAACCAATAACAGGATATTCTCCATTAATTCGATCCGCTTCGGGTAAACTTATACCATATTCTAATGATAAAATATCAGCAATTTTTGCTAAATCCCATTTACTATTAATAGTTAAATTTTGATTAGGTGATGTGTTAAGAGATTTACTAAAATCAGGGCGAGAAAAATCTAACATATCCACCAAAAAAGCTGAAGTAACAAAACTTGTTAAACTATCAGGAATATCCACAGTTTCACCGATAAAATTTTGCTTAATTAAATAGTTAATTTTTTCTGAATTATCATTATTTTGAGGATCATAAAGAGGGGTATTAATATTAGCTAAATTAAACAAATTACTTAAAACCCGTTTATCATCTTCCTCATTTTCCGTCACTTCCTCAACAGTGATATTTCCTAAATATTTAATTCCCTCATTACCTTTAGCACTGCTCCATTCATAGCCTAAAAACTCTTTTATTTCCGTATTTTTAGACGGACTTTTAACAATTAAAACCCTTTGAGGATTCAGACTAGCTAACACAAAATAATAAAGTTTATCCCTTTCAATATCCTGTACATAAGCCATAAATCTTTTATTTAATTCTTCTTGTTTCGCTTCTTTACTTAAAGCTTTAAAAGCCCTTTGTTTTTTCAAATTTTTAATTTCTGTCCATTTATCAAACTCTTTTTGATACTCTTTAAAAATATCATGGTTTAAGAGTTGCTCATTAATTTCTCCTGCTAAAAATAATTTATAGTCCTCAAAATTAAACTCTAAATGATGACAATATTTTTTAATTAAATACTCATCTTGAAAAATGTTATTCTTACTATCTTCACCTTTAAACCAACTATTAACCCGATTCAAAAAATGTTCACAAGGGGCAGGATTTTCCGCTTTTCTTCTTAAAAATAAAGTAACTGTATTTGTGCCAGTTTTACCAAATGTACCACTACCAAATTCAGCGATGGCAATAATATCAAAATATTTAAGTAAAATTTCCCTTGTCGCCACATAAATATTAGTTGATTTCGAGGTACTTTTTGCCTTCCCTTTGGTGAGAATAGAAGAAGGTACAATAATACCCATTACTCCATCGGGTTTTAATAATTGTTTTGCCCTTTCAATAAAAAAAGTTTCAATACTATTATTATTAGGATAACTTTTCGTTTCAATAGTTTCAATAAGTTGATATTTTTTGCGATCTTTTTCCTCTAAAGTTTCTAAAAAACCTTTCACACTATAAGGAGGATTTGCCACTAAAATAGAGTAATCATTTTCTTTGATATTAGGAATATTTGCTAAAGTATCAGCATAAATAATATTAATTTCATCTTGTCCATACATAAAAGCAGAAACTTTTGCTACCTTAGAAAGACGATATTCTTTTTCGATGCCGACAATATTTTGATAGTATTTTTCAAGGTCATTTTTTTTGTTATTTTCAACAATGGGTTTAATTTCTTGGGCGTATTCATTAAGAAAATGTCCTGCACCACAAGCATAGTCAATTACTTTCGGTATCTCCTCACTTTCTGTAATAATTTGCTCTAAAGGTAAGGATTTAAGGATAAATTTAACAATAGGAATTGGAGTAAAAAATTGCCCTTCTGATTGTTTAATAGCTTGATCTAAAAAGCCTTCAAACATATCCCCTAAAAACTGATTTTCTTCTTCTGTTTTCAAGCGAATATCTTGAAGCATTTGCACTAATTTTAAAAGTACCGCTGAGTTTTGATAAAACAATTTTTCGTTGTGAACATCAATAAATGCAAAATCATTATTAGTGAAAAATTTTAGTTGACGAAAATACTTTTTAATAGTATCCTTTGTGGCATCAGGATCATTTTTGAAAAATCGAAAAGCCTGATCAATTGATTCATTATCAATATAAGTTACATCTTCCCCTAAAAACCGTTTCATTCCTTCTTGATATAGCTTTTGTAAACGATCTTGCAACTCAAAAAAGCTATCATAAGCGATACCTTTCCAGTAAAACTTTAATTCATCAGGATTGTTAGTTTCATCAACAATTTTACACAAGAATAAATTAACTAATTTATCAAAAGCATTTTCACGCCCTGACACATTATGCTGTCTTAAAATAGTGGCAAATTGATGATATTTTCCTTGAATATCATTACTGTTAATAGTGGTTAAATCCGCTAAAGAATATTTAGTTTTACCAATTTCATAGGCTGGTATATCATCCTCAAAAATTCCCTTAGTAGCGAAATCTTGATTATAAGTTTCTTTCCATGCTTGATAAATGTCTTCTTTATTTAAAAGTTTAGCTTTTTCATAGGATAATGGTTCTTTATCTGCTATTTCTTCTAAGAGTTTTTCATTATCTTTAAGGGTAATTAAATAATAGTTAAAAGTAACCTTTTCATCTACCAAATCAGAAGTATAAAGGGCAATAAATTGAGTGCTTCCTGCTTGTTTGGCATAGGAAAAAATTTGTCCACCATTAATTAAAGTCTTTTTCCATTCATTATCAAATTCATTTCCTGCGGTTTTACACTCAATAATTAACAAAGATTTACCCGAATTATCTTTAACCATAATATCCGCCCTTCCACCACTTGCACCATGCCCTACAGTCCATTTTGGTTCAAGTTCAATATGTTGCGGTTTATAACCTTTATCAAATAATCTACAAACGCATTCAAAAACAACAAAATTCTCTTTTTGGTTGAAACTGGTGGTAAAATCACCACTAATAGTAAAACCTTTTTCGGTGGGATAAATTAATTTTTCGTTTTTAAAATCTACCTTTAATATTGTTTCAATTACGGGAAATTCTTTCGTAAAAATATTCTCTTTTTCACTGGCTATAAATCTAAGATTAACTAATACTTTTTTAAGATTATCTTTATCAATCACAAATTTACTAACTTTATTTTAAAATATACAACTTTATTTTAAAGTATACAACTTTATTCCCCTATTACAAAGGTGTATCCAAAAACAATATAGTTGGAAACTCGAAAGAGTTTCCAAATACTAATTCCCCGTTATTTAGGATAAGAAGAAAATTAATAAAGTTAGAAACTAACAATATTTACTGTCATATTTAGTGGACTTTTGATCATAATAAAGTTGGAAACTATTGCTGGTTGAATTAGGTAAAATCGAGAGAATTAATATATTCATCAAGAATTTGTTGTATTGACGGTAACATCTCTATCTCTTTTCTTAAACCCGCCTTACGGACAATTTGCCATTTTTGGGCAAATATTCCTTCTTGACGAAAATACTCGATAGCACCTTTAACACGACAAATAGCAAATTCCTCTCTAGTCTCCACCACTTCTGATAATACTTGACTGGTTAAAGGTAGCTTATCAATATGTTTTTGTAAGACTGATAACTGATTAATTGCCCTTCCAATTTGTGCGACAGTGATTTGAACGAGTTTCCCCTCCTGAGTAAGTAAATTTTCCACTGTAACTTTAACTTGTTCCGCAAAGATGCGATCGCGCTCATTCCAATCAACCCTTGATACGGGCAACGGTTTTTTGCGTGTGGGCGTATTTTCAGATAACCAATCTTTATCATTTCTATACAACCAAAAATATAGAGTAGGAGATGACTTCTTTAAATCACTTGTACTCATCTCTGGATGATCTTGCATTAAAGATAACCATTCATTTCGCTTGAGTTCTTTCTGTTCATCAAAAATAACGTTATTAGCTTCATCTACTTGTTGATGATCATTTTTTTTAGCAAATTGATTGATGTTTCTCATTGGTAATTGCAACCTAGTAACATGAAACTTTACCGTTCGAGGATCAACTTCTAATCTTCGGGCAATTTCTCGCAAACTAATAGTATTATCAGACCACAGTTTTGTCAGTTCAGATTCCCATAACTCTCCGTAATTTTCCACTCGACTATATCGGTATAAATCATGATGAGATTGATCAGGTCCCACACGATAATATCTAAATTTGCAACAACCACAACGAAAAGAAGCAACAGGTTTACCGCTATCTTTACTAAAAGATAAATTATATTCTTTTATTCTATGTCTGCGAAATTGTGGACAAATATTATTAAGACAAGGCCACTGACCTTCTCCAAAAAGTTTTACATTGACAGGTAACTGAAAAAAACTTTCCGCATTATGTCCGAGAAAATGAATCATCAATAAATGATGTAAAGGATGTTGTGCCACTTTACAAGAACGCATTAATCGGATTAACCAATTATGTTGACTGGAATAATCAACTTTGCAGTGAATTTGATTTAATATTTCTGTAGGATAGTAAGCACTAAAGTCATCTTGTAATTTTTTCACTTTGATTGTTCCATTATAATTGGCTAATTGACGATTAATTAATAATGTCAAATAGCGTTCCCGAAAAGAACTCAGTCCCTGAGATGGAATTTTATAAGTCAACAACCGTTGACTATCCTTTGCTATTTGAAACAAGATGTAATGGGAAGACTTAGATAAATTCAAATAACGAGGAGAGACTATCGCAAGAGAATCATCTGTAGAACAAAATTTATGACGATTTTTTCTATATTTTATCGTAACATTGCTTTTCTCTAAAAAAACTTGATGTTCAGGACAAACCTCCACACCTGATATTTGATGGAGACGATGCCAATAGGATTCTCCAAATTGCTTTTTATCGTTTTGCAAACATAAAGGACAAAATTTCAAAGTATGAACACAAGGAACACTATTTGCCATTAATCCCAATTTTTCAGAAGCCGAAGCCTTACCATTATTGGACATTATCTTTTCTACCATTCTAATACGCTCAGAAGGATAAAAAGGAGCATAAAATGGCAGTAAAGTATGTTGATAAATTAATCTATCAATTGTATAGCAATGACCTTGAGGCATATTTGCAATTAAAGCACTAAGATAAGACGGTAGATCCACCACCGCGATCGCATTTCTATTGTTAAATAAACTTTGCAAAATATCCTTTTGATCGAAATATTGAATACGAACACTGTAACGAGCAAATACGCTGTACAGTAATTCATCAGGATAAGGATCGGGAAAAAAGCCTAACATAGTTACTAAATATTGCTAAATTATCTATATACATCAAGAAGTTGAAGAGCTTCACTGACATTTTTTTGAATAAGGGGTTTTTCTTTTACACTCTGCTCAAAATTCAGCTTGAGTAAAAACTGACTTTTTGTAGGGCATATTTTTTCTTGATTAAACAAATCAAATGCCCACCATATACGACGAATGCTAAATTGTTCAAGAGTTTCAATAACCTCATCTAATAATTTTTTCGTTTTCGGCAGCTTAGATAATTTAGTTTGTAAAGTGCTTTTGCAACCTAGTTCTCTACCAATTAAAGCTAATGTAATTCTAATTGGCCTTGGTTTCGATATTTGTTTTATTTTTACGACTACATCAGGAATTTGATTAACTATTAACAAGTCTCGCTCGTGCCAATAACTTTCGTAGGAATCACCATAGTATCGCTTCTTGCTAGGAGGTAAATTAGCTTCTAACCACGGACGATCATTTTCACTAAGCCAGTTATACTCCCGATAAAAAATTTCTTTGAGTTGTGTTCGGGTTATGCCCTCATTGTCTTTTAATATTTCCAAAAAAGAAGTACGATACGAGTCTAACTTTTCTGAGTTAACTGTTGAGCATTGTTTCTTCAGTGATACTAACAAGATCTTCTTATCTTCTCTTGTTCTAGTTTTGTATCGACAATCACGAGGAATAGACAAATCAAGCCTTATTGCATGTTTTTCAATAGTTCTCCAATCAAGCCCTAATTTTTTCGTTATTTCTTTTTGAGTAATACTGAAATCATTCCATAATTTGACTAAGTTATCATCCCAAATTTTACCGTGAAATGAAATCAAGTAGAATTGAAATCTATCACTTAAACTTACATCTGGACCGACACGTTGATAAGTAAATTGGCAAACAGGACAACTAAAAGTGCCGATAGGTTTAACTATTTTAGTTTTCTTACAATAATATGGTTTTGAGTGATAGTCAGATATAACCATTTGCTTATAATCAGGACAAACGGGATTAAGACAGGGCCAATTTGCTTCTCCAAAAGGGCGATAGTTTTCTGGTAGTTGAAAGAAATTGAGGGGATGTATTTCCAGAAAATCTAATAGCAGAAGATGTTTAAGAGGGTGTTGAATTCCGCTTGATGGTCTAAAAAATAGTGATAGCCAATTATGTGGCTCTTTGGGATTAATTTCCAATCCTAATCGTTGCAACAATTGATCAGGATATTTCTCCATAAAACTGATTATGAGTTTTTCGACTCGAATTCTTCCAGAGTAAGAAGCTAAATCTCTTTCTATGAAAATACTACGATACCGATTTATTGTCTGATCTGAATAACAATCGGAAAAATACTCGTATTCAACAAATAAACTTTGCACCAAACTTGCTATACGATCAATAATAAAATGATATTCATCGGACAAATTCAATGGTCTAGGCTCACTTATATCTGTAATGGCTTGTTCCGCAGCCAAAAATCGGTTACGGTACAAATCTCTGTTTCTACAAAAGATATTCGTCTGTTCTAAAAACACTCTATGCTTTGCACAAATATCAATACCGTCAATTTGGTGCGATCGATGCCAATAGGTTTCTCCGTAAGTATCTTTATCTTCTTGAACACATAATGGGCAATATCTCATGTATTTTTGTAAGGGAATCGTACTGGACGTTAATCCTAATAACTTATGAACTCCTATCTTATAACTACCTGCCATTTCTTCAAAAATTCTCGTCTTTCTCTCTTTTGTTAGAAAAGGACTATAGAAGGGAAATAATGTATTGTTGTAGATCAGAGATTCAAAACAATAGTTATGCCCTTTTGGCAAATGATCCAGTAAATATTGTAAGCGATTGGGCAAATCTACCACAAAATTACCCTTAACAACTCCAAATAAATCCTGTACCGCTATTAGTTCTGTTTCGTATTGAACTATTTTTTGGTATCTGGCACTAATGCTACAAAGTAATTCATCGGGATAAGGGTCTGGGAAAAAACCAATCATAAGCTATTTACCTCCATAAGATATTCTGTTACTGAACGGATATAACCCCCTTGTTTTAAAAGTTCATAGTTTGTCAAGTTTTGATCATTATTAGATTCGATAAGTTTTATTAATCCTTGTACTTCGACGGGGGATTTAGGGTGTTTTATTTGTTGTGGTGATTTTTCTGATACAGATACAGTCCGATACACATTTTCATCTTCAGAATTTTGTTGCATAGATGCAGGATTTTGTTGGCGAATAATTGGGGAGGATTTGATTTTTCCTGCGATCGCAACTTTTTCCTGTGCTTGTTGAAGATAATCTGTAATATCGATAGGGTGAACATCCTCCACCGTTTGTAAGATTTGAATGTTTTTATTTTTCAACGCCTCTAAAATAGGTCTGGCTAAACGTAAACTATCTTTGGCTACGGAGCGAATAATACCTTCAGTTATTTTTTCTTTCTCGGTGGTAATTGCTCTAACTTGAGCAAGAAGATAAACCTTCACCGCAAAATCCGTTATTCCTTGACTAACATCATATAGGCTATGAGTTAAAGTTTCATTGAGAGGAGTAAACTGTTTTAAGTACTGGTATCGCCATAAAGATTCCACAAATAATTGCCAAATATCATCTTCTTCCATGCGATCCCAAATCAGATCACCTTGCCCACTACCTCGGCGAGTTTGTCGAAATTCACCACTAAGAATTGACATTGCCTTATATGTGCCAACAAGAACAACAGGAATTCCGATCGTATTAACTAATTGAACAAAAAAATTGAGCATTTTACGAGATCCGCCACTTTTAGCTTCACTGAGATGTTGAATCTCATCAATGACTAACACTCCGATACAATGGAGAGATGCGATCCTTGCCATAATTGGAATTAATTGATCTATGGTGCAACGTGCTTTTGAAAAATTTTTTGAGTAATTAGTGCCTAACAATTCATCAATAGCTTGAAAAAAATTGAAACATAATCCTTTAATCGATCCATCATGAGGACATTCCAAGTTTAACCAAACAACCTGCATTAGAGTAAAATTTTGTCCTTGATATTGATTATGAATAATTACTTGAGGATATAAGGATAAAATAGACCGAATAGCAGTAGTTTTACCTATCCCACTTATTCCCATAATCGTGAATCCCGTTGCAGTGGAACGAATATTGAGATTTGAGAATTCCCCTGAATCTGATAGTTGAAATGGTTGATGAAATTGTTGACGAAATTCTGGGGTAAGGGGATTTCGGGAACGATAACCTGATCGTATCATTCGAGAAAATCTCTGCTCCAAATCCAAGTGAATAGGCAATGGTTCAACAAACTGCTGAACATTTTGTAATAGATGTAAACGTAAATGGTTTGGTAATGTACGCTCACCAGTATCATATTCGGGATAATAAGCTAAACGAACCATTGCTTCCTCCTCCGATAATATGGTCGGTAATGCTTCAATTAAAGGATTATTACGATAGATAGAGAGTAAAGGATCTTGATATTGTGCCTGAATTACTTGTCCTTTAAAAGCTAGAAGTGATGGGGTGAAATTTTTAGTCATCTTGATCCTGCCATTGTTTTTTTCTGAGTTGACGTAATTTATCAATAGGTTTTGGAGGTGCAATATAATCGTTTTCCTCCTTTTCCGTCCCGTTAAAGATAGGAATTATCTCTGCTAGTTCTTGGACATTGTTATCTTCAATGCCTGAATTGTTTATTCTTTCATACTCTTTTTCAGCATGACGATTTTGAATAATTCCTTGAATACGGGAACGTTTACTTTGAGGAATTTTCGCTTGAGATGTTTGTTTTTGAGCTTCTGAGACAATTTGTTCAACTTGGGCGTGAAAATTAGCTTGAGTTTGCTGTAGCCTTGTTTTAGAAGATTCTTGATATTGTTTTTGTAATTCAAAATATTCAACAACTTCATACCAATCTTTCCCCTTAAATCTCAGGTCTGCTTCGACTAAATTACAGGTGATTAAGGCTGGACTATCACGCAAACGGAGATAAATATGATCCACAAAACGAGGATCATAAGCTATTTTGACTTTCCATCGTCCCTCATTTCTGGCTTTGACAAACCATTGCTCTCTTAAGGCTAACTCACAAGTATAATATGAACCGTTATAATAAATTCCTTGAGCAGTGATAGAGGCTTGTGCTGACGGTAATAAATTCAGATGAATAACATCTTCTGATTGAGTTCGCAAATGACCTACTCGATTTTGTATTCCCCAATTCCATAAGTCGATGGGATAAGGTTGCAGATAATCCTGAATCATAAATTCATCCATTGAGTAACTCGTCAAATAGTGATTATGATTATGGTCAAGGATTTGATAAATCATTAGTTGTCGAAATTGATGTAAGTCCAAAACTGCTTCTAGTCGATAATCCCTATCTCCTCTTTCTCGTTGTTTTCTAACCGCTCCAGGTAGCCAATGAATCATCTTTTCATTGGTTAAGCCAAAATTTCTTTCAACAATTCCTTTCCAATCTGCTCGATAAGGTGGTGTATTAGAAACACGAATGTTGAGAGCATTCACTAAATTATCGGCGTTGTAACCTTCAAATTCTCCTCGATCGGCTAAAATAGATTCGGGCAAATGATGACAAGGCCAGTCTTCAGGAGTAATCTCAATACCGTACTGATTGCAAAATTCGACTTTATTCGTAGTTACATTCTCAAGGGCTAACATCGCGCCGAGCCAACTTGGTCCTTCTAAACTGACGCTAAATCCGACTATCATGCGACTGAAAACATCGATAACAATATAGAGTACAGGACGACCAATAATTCTATTTCGATCCAAAGAACTAACCAAATAAATGTCGCCGATCGTGGCATCTATCTGATAGACAGAACCAGGTCCAAATGCCATTTTTGTTGAGTTTCCCGTTATTTCTCTGTATTTGAGATTAAAGCGACGTTTTCCTTCACGGCTAATTTTTTCTCTGGTAATATTTCTGTCTTTTTGATACCAGTAACGAAATTGATTAAATGTCGGTAGTTCATGGGCTGGAGGTAAAATCGGAACTAAAACATTATTTTGCATTTCATAGCCCTGATGGAATAATTTTTCCAGCGTTAACTGAAAGGCATCTTTAAGAGTTCTCCCCTGTTGATTTTCATAAAATAGATTAATTCCTCTCTCAAATTTCTTTTTGATTTCATCATCAATGTTCACCCCTAAAGTGCTATTTGTGGCTTTAGCTAGTTTACTTGGACGACCTCGTTTGCGATCGCTACTTTGACGTTGTTTTCCTTTAGCACCGCATTTTTCAAATAATGGTAAAAGGACATTTTTATTTTGTCCTCCTTGCCAATAGCGCCGCAGATGATGATAAATTGTTTTTTTGCTTGATCCTGTATTGTTGATAATCTCATTAATTAGTTTGCCTCTATGTTCGGGAATAAATGCCAAACCATCAGGATTTTCAACAATGGGCTTAATTACTTCCCAAGCTCGATCGCGCCTTTGTTTATAGGAGAAGGGAATTTCATCTTCTGATGGTGTTAATTTTTGATAAGGATCAAACGTTAAAACTCTAATTTTTTGGTTAAAGCAATCATTTTCTAACTCGGACAGCTTACGCCACGTTGGTAATGCTTTAGAATTATTAATTTCAATCAGTACCACATTATCGGTGAGAGAATCAACCCATAACACCCGTTCGATGACGTTATTTCCCTCATCATCTAGCCATTCTAGTAACATATTTACCAAAATGCTCATCCTACTTCTCTCTCCTTCCATGAGTTGACTTGTGTGACTTTCTTCTGAGTAGAAATTAGTTCTAATGGTTGATTGGGTTCAATACATTCATTCATGGAAACAATCCACATACGATTCGCCATTAGATAACGAACCACTGATAAACTTGTACCCGCGGATAAACACAACCGATCATCGCATTCAGATGTTAAATAGTTGAGAGGTATGTTATTTATTGACATACTAGACTCTAATGTTTGTTTTATTTTTTGTATGTCATTTTCAGATAAAGGATATAGATTTTCCAAATCATGATAAGGATGAAGCCAAGATAGATTTTTAACAAGATTTTCGGGAATTTCTTGTTCGGTGACAATTCCCCAATCAATATTTCTTTCTTGCCAATACAAACGCTCAATTTCTAACTTCTCAATGGTTCTATGGGATTGAAGGTCTTTCGTTTGTCTGAGAGTTCGAGCTTGTTCTATGGTGTCTATTTTTTGATCTACTGTTAGTAAAAAATCTGTAGTCATCACGATCGGCTCTTTTGTTTGGGGGTCTATTGGGTGATTAATTCCTGCTAATTCAGCAATGGCAATAGTTTCCTCTAAAGGTAATAGGGGATATTGCTCTCTTATGTCATAAATAACAGGCGACCATTCCAACAGATAAAAGTAAGATAGCTCAAAGTTACTCATAAAATGCTGAACTCTTTTACTTTTTATGCCTTTTATACGAGTTGCTAAACCTTGAGATGCTACATCTTGAATCAACAACCAAGGCTGATATTCAGAGCCTTTACCTTGCCCTCTACCATCTTTGATTCTTTTTTCTATTAATCTATTTGTATTTTGACGATTTCGCTTTGCCATAACAAAACAAATTATCTAATGAATACCTGTAATATTAACATACGTTTGTTAAAAATAAAAGTTTTGTAGAAGATATGAGAAAATAAATTTAGATCAACGTCTTAAATTGCGGAATAAAGCGAGGTTGAATGATTAATTTGTTATTGGGAGTAGTTCGTGAAAATCATTCTCAGGGGGAATTTTTCCTCACTCGTTCTCAGGTAGGGGTAATTCTTCAACTATTCATTTTTGATAATCGATTTATCTCTGAGGAAATGAAATCTTTAAAAATTCCAGAGAAAATGGATTTTTCCGCAGAAGCACTCTATAATCTTACTACTCCTCAATATCCTGAACTCTCACCTCTAGTTGCTTTTATTGATGGTGAATTTAGTTATGAAAATACTGACTCAGAGAATCCTAATATTGGGAAAATAATTGTTTCTTTCGATGTTCCTATTATTGCAGTGGAGGGGGAAGCACGTTCTTTAGCGATGCAAAATTTAATCAAAGAAAAACCTGAGTTTAAGGATACTCGTATTCCTGTTATTCTTTATCACTCCGACATCAAACAAAGTCACAATGATTCTTATTTAGATATTGATAATGAAGATTATGCCAATGTAATTGCTAAAGCTGTTATCGATCAAGTGCCGATATTTCGTGATTTAACGGAGATGAAACGTAGTAGTTTGCCAATGCGATCGCACTATCTATTTACCCTAAGTTCGATCGACAAAGCTACCCAAGCCCTATTGATTAACTATGATGATGATGATTTAGAGATTCAAATTGACATAGCCGTTAATTACTGGCAAAAAGTATGTGAATATATGCGTCAATGGAATCAAGTTTTTCAGGGAGAAACAAGCTCTGGTAAAATTCGAGAAGATTATATTTGTTCCCATGCCATAACTCTTTCAGCACTAGGACATTTAGGATCCTTTCTGATGAAATCTTATCCTGATGATTGGCAAGAGAAAATCAAAAAGATTCAAGATATTAATTGGTTACGTTCCAATCCAGAATGGCACAAGGGAATTATTGTTAACAACAGAGTTTCTAAGGCGATCGACAGTATTAATTTTCTTGTTAATTATTTTCAGAATTTTATTGATGCTAATTGTTAAAATATGATATTTTAGCCTTGCTTTCGTGAACAACGCCTAATGGTGATCGAAGGTTAAACAGTCTCCTTTTAACCTTGACTACTATAGTATAACAACTGTGATCAACGCCTAATGGCGATCGAAGGTTAAACAGGGGTTCTGGAAGCTCTCAGACTAATTCAGACTTAAAGTGATCAACGCCTAATGGCGATCGAAGGTTAAACAGATTCTCAGCTACTCAATTAGCGAAGAGATTAGGGATTGTGATCAACGCCTAATGGCGATCGAAGGTTAAACAGGATAACAGCATGATTGCCTTCTAGCGATTTGAATTGTGATCAACGCCTAATGGCGATCGAAGGTTAAACAGTTCCTCCCACAGGTACTAGCATATTATTTAAAGGGTGATCAACGCCTAATGGCGATCGAAGGTTAAACAGATATTGCAAAAGAAATAGGGAAAAAATATCAGTATGTGATCAACGCCTAATGGCGATCGAAGGTTAAACAGTAAAAGTACAGTCCCATTCACGGGAAAAGATTTTCGTGATCAACGCCTAATGGCGATCGAAGGTTAAACAGAGTAATAAGTAATGCCAAACTTAAACTATAATTTGTGATCAACGCCTAATGGCGATCGAAGGTTAAACAGTGGCTATATTTCCGAGGCACAGCGTAAGAGATTGTACGATGATCAACGCCTAATGGCGATCGAAGGTTAAACAGACAGAGAAAATGTAATAAAAGCTCATGCTGAATATTTGTGATCAACGCCTAATGGCGATCGAAGGTTAAACAGATCGCTCAAAATAGTCAAAGAAAATTGCCTGTTCTACAAGTGATCAACGCCTAATGGCGATCGAAGGTTAAACAGTTTCAGCCCCTGCTAGGTAGATTCTTTTTTGCTCCTATGTGATCAACGCCTAATGGCGATCGAAGGTTAAACAGTACTCAACGGGCATTTACTCTCTAAGCAATAGAAGGTGATCAACGCCTAATGGCGATCGAAGGTTAAACAGATGATTTTTTTGTTGTTTCAATACCTCATTAAAGTGTGATCAACGCCTAATGGCGATCGAAGGTTAAACAGTCTAATGCACTTTCTACGAACCCTTTTAAATAATGTGATCAACGCCTAATGGCGATCGAAGGTTAAACAGCAGAAAAAGTACCTTTAGAATTTATCGTCAGTTCCTGTGATCAACGCCTAATGGCGATCGAAGGTTAAACAGTTCTCAGCTACTGAATTAGCTAATAGATTGGGGATTGTGATCAACGCCTAATGGCGATCGAAGGTTAAACAGAGTGTAAAGAATCTTACCATCAGGGGTGCTTACAGGTGATCAACGCCTAATGGCGATCGAAGGTTAAACAGAATTTACAGGAAATAATTAATATTTTTGTGCCTATGTGATCAACGCCTAATGGCGATCGAAGGTTAAACAGTGATGAAAAAAGAAATGCTCAATTTATTTTTCTAGTGATCAACGCCTAATGGCGATCGAAGGTTAAACAGAGTACAAAATAGTAAAAAAATAATCGCAACAATAGGTGATCAACGCCTAATGGCGATCGAAGGTTAAACAGATGATAGCTTTAATGCTATCAACGTTTTCGATTGTGTGATCAACGCCTAATGGCGATCGAAGGTTAAACAGTCTATTTCCTGTGCTGTCGACCAAAAATTCGGATTGTGATCAACGCCTAATGGCGATCGAAGGTTAAACAGCTTCCAAAACTTGACCTTTTGCTCTCGTCCATCTGTGATCAACGCCTAATGGCGATCGAAGGTTAAACAGATATTCTTCCCAAATAATTTGGTCTGGGTCAGATTTGTGATCAACGCCTAATGGCGATCGAAGGTTAAACAGTGTTCCAGTCCCACTCATGCACTGTTGCATCTGCTGAGTGATCAACGCCTAATGGCGATCGAAGGTTAAACAGATAGACTATCAGTTTATACTCACTCAATAAATGATACGTGATCAACGCCTAATGGCGATCGAAGGTTAAACAGAATTTAATAAATTTAAGTTTGGTATTTTTACGGTAGAGGGTGATCAACGCCTAATGGCGATCGAAGGTTAAACAGTGCGAAGACTGAAAGCCTTTAATAGAAAATCTTCCTAGATAACTTTTCAAGGTACAAATTAATAATAGAAAAAACTATCATTTTTGGAAAAATAAACTAAATTTCGTTTTAGTCGTAAACCTTGTCATACAATAACTAGAGGATTTTTCAAGTAGGATTAATTAAGGGATAAATCTTCTAATGTCCATAGGATAATGGATTGATACACTTTTCTCCGATAATTGATATTGACAGAGATAAGTGCTTGTAACAAAAACACAAATCATTGAATTATAGGTAAAGTAATCCATGCTTTTTCAGGAGGTTCAGAGCAAAAATCAGTAGGAGAAAATACTTGTAAGCTAGTTTTGGTATTATCTTCTCTGTCAACCCATGTGGTTAAGCGACAAACTCCCCTATTTGGTTTCGTTTTTGCTTCAAGAGGATAAAACCAACGTGCTAAAGGTTTTTCGATGATTTCAATAGAATCAAATAAAAAGTTATTATCCCCTGCAAAGGGTAAACCATAACGAGTTTCTTGTAATTCTCCATTTAATCCTTGAATAATACGATTAGATAAATCACTATCTTCTTTGTGATCAACACCTAAACGGTGATCTAAGGTTAAACAGCCTTTCATCGCCACAATAAAACGATGATTAATTAAGACTTCTCTTCTTACAGGTGCAATCCAATACTTATTACCGTAGGTTTTTTCAGCTAATTCTTTTCCTGAGTTTCCCACAGGGTAATTATGTAACTGCTGAGATAAAACCGTTTTTTCTGAATTACCAGATGGAAGGGCGATCGCAAAAGTTAGAGAGGGTAAATCTTGACGGTTATTAGAAATCGGTTTATTAATATCATCTCGTAATTCAATACCAGCGAGATTGAGTAAAATTCCGTAAACTGTAGAAGGAGAGGGAATAGGAGTGGTAGAACGGTAAGAACCCGATTGAAATGGGCGGAAACTGGCAAAAGGGGCTTTAAAAGAGAGAAAAATCATAAAAGTACATTAACAATAAACAATAGTAGGGTGGGCAATGCCCACCAATCGAGGTTTAAATGAAAATAGATTAAAGAAAACAATCAGCAACGGAATTTAAAAGAGTTTCACAATTATTGAAAAGGTTTACCCCCATATCTGCTAATTTTTTAACTTGGGATTCTTCCATCTCACGGATAATTTCTCCTCCAATCCAAAACTCATCCGCAGGTAAATCACAATTATCATCATTACTATTAGTTAAACGATGCAACTCTAACCAATTACCTTCCTCATCAAATCCATAAGTGTTATATCCAGCCACTAATTTAGGTGTTAAACGAACAACTATTGAACGGGGAGCAAATTCATAGTATGCTCTAGCATGACCTCCTGCAACATTATTTAACTGCTCGATCGAACTTAATAAAGCTCTTACCCACTCAGGTTTTTCTCCACAATCATGACTAGATAAAGCAAAAGGATATTGAAAAGCAGTATGGGTTACTTCTCGATGTAACAAAGCCGATGTACTAGCATTACTCCAATGAGTTTTTTCATTATTTTTGGTTTTAGCATGGAGGGGAGATTGATGAAAAATAGCATCGTATTTATAAGGACTTAAAGCTACTGCCATATTGCAACGAAAAACACTATCCCGTTTTGGAGGGATTGGTTTCATTTTTTTGACATCATCAGTTTTCGCTACCATATAACCAAATAAAAAATCATCGGCATACTTATCTGGATTAGGATATTCTTTAAACTCTACAGCCAGTTGATCTTGATCATGTAATCGAGTACGATTATGGGGTTGATCTAAAGTAATCAACGTTTCTCTGATAGCGTTACGCATAGATTCAGGACTAATAACAGCGTATTTTTGCCCATCTTTGACTATTTTCTGTAAAATCGTGCGATTTTCTTCTGATTCTCCCCGATAATTACCAGCAGGGGCAGGATAAGTTAAAACCGTAGCGAATAAATTTAACTGTTTTTTAGACATAATTAACCTCAAAATAATTTAATTTTTTACACACCTGACGGTATCTGAGGGGAAGGAAAAATTAATTAAGCAACTTTTGATTCAGTATTTTTATTATCCTCTTTACTAATAGCAAATTGACTAGAAAGAGCCAGTAAAGTTAAAGCTCGAATTTCATCAGTTTTATTGAATAAATCTTCTGCAAATTGAGCAAACTCTTCTTTTTTTACAAAGGGATAAAGAGTAGAAACAAAATAGTCAATAAAAGCCTGTTTTTCTGTGCGCGATCTTACTGCTAAAAAAGCCTCATTAGCTATCTTGTTTTTTTTATCACTATAGTCTTTTTCTAGCTTAGAATTCCCTTTTATTTTATCCCATTTTAACTCATATTTATTCTCTAATTTCCCCATAACATAAGATTGACAAACTTGATAAACGATCGAGGCGTACTCACGAATTTTAGTATTGTTTTTTGACATTTCAGTTACTCCTTGTTGATTTAAAATTTCTTCATTGAATAAAATACGAGCATCATGGCTAAAGTAATCTTTACCAGTTTCTAGCCATTTACGAGGGATTCTACTTAGTAAGTCATCAAAGCCAAACCAAGGAGGAATGTCCTCATATTTACTCTCTTGATCATCAGAATAAACGATCGAATTTAAGAGATTTTTTAACCGTTGTTTCCGAAACCAAGGACACCAATATTTATCTTTTATTTGCTTATATTTATCAGTTTGAGTAGTAATAGGTTCAAGATAATTAAAACCATAAAATTTAACATTATTACCGACTTTTTCTGTGTGAATAACCTCAACTCCAAGAATAGATTTTTTAGTAGATTGTTCGCCTATTTCTCTACTGATTCTATCTTCTAAAATAAAGAAATTTAAAGCACTTTCTTCTGCTAAATCAATGACAGATTCTTTGGGAGAATAACCCAATTTATCGTTATTTCTTTGTTTTAATAATTTAGGAAAAGAAAAGCAAAATCTGTCTAAATTAGCTACGTCAGGAATAGCTAAAGCATAACTGCCAAACTCTCTTTTTCCATCTTTATCAATAGTAGTTGGGCGATAAACTTGAAAGACAAAAGGGGAAAAATTTAAGAGAAATTGATAGGCAATATTATCTTTAGTGGGTATATTTTCGGCATTGGAAGCCATTGCACCTAAATAATAATTCCCTGATTGTCCAATCGTTTTATCAGGATTTTGTAATTGTGTCCATTGTTTTACAACATCATTACTATAAGCCCCATAATCTTTATTAGCACGAAAATTAAAAGGATTACGAGTAGCAGGAACTCCTCGAATAATACTCCAGTACATATCACGCCATAATTTTATCCAAATACCGTTATTGCCTTCAGCAGATTCATCTAAATAAGGCAAAAAAGCACCTTGAGGAGTCACCACAGAGTAATAATACCGTTTTTTAATCTTAATCTTACCCTTATCGTCTTTTTCTTCTATTTCCTCTATTCGATCGAAATCTTTAATTTTAGTTTCTGTACTTCTTTCCTCAATAAATGCCCCAAAAGTCAGATCAAATAAGGCTTTTAAACCTTCTAAATTAAATCTGATAATAACACCAAATTCATCGAGGTTATCCAAATCGAGTAAAGCAGATTGATAATATTGTAAAATTTCCTGCTTCTTAATATCTTGCACCATCAACACTAAACCTGCTAAACCTGCTCGATGTTGCGGTGATGGTAATTCAGCTAGTTGATAGGATAATTCAATAAGTTCTTTCTCTGTCATTAACCTAACCCCCTTTTTTCACAATAGTTTTCATGGGATGCAATTTTTAAATATTTCGGTAACTTTGCAGGTCGATCGAGATCATCCATGATATATTTACGAGTTATCGGTAAAATTAAGCCCTCTGCATCGGGGTTTTTATCTTCTATTAATTGCAAGTATTCCTTTATATCCTTGTCTAAAATACCGCTAAAGGAATAATCATCGGATTCTCTAAAGGGTTGTGTTGTCGCCCAATAACCCCCCGTGATAAAATGACTACTACCATCACTAAACCTTTCTCTCAAAGAATATTCTTGCAACTTATCGGCTAATAATCTTTGACTGACAGGGTGAGAAGAAACAATATCATGGAGAAATTGACGACTAATTTCTAATTCCTCTTTAGCGTAAGGTAATGTTTTAGATGGCTCATAAACTAATATTTCTGAGTGGGCAAATTTACCATGACGATTTGATCGTCCGAACCTTTGTACTAATGCGGAAATTGGTGCTAATTCGGTGATTAACACTTCTGCATCTAAATCTAACGACATTTCACAGACTTGAGTTGTAACGGCAATAATAGGTGTATTTTCTTGTTGAAAAGCGTTAACGGTTTCTTCATGACGTTTTTTTCGATCGTTCAAACGAAACCGACTATGATATGTCAATATCTCAGTCTCCAAAATCTCACCTAATTGAGTTGATATTTCTCTACATCTGTCAACGGTATTAACCACCCAAAGAATCCTTTTTCCCCCTTGATAGGCAATAATTGCTTTTTGTTTTGCTTCATCGAAATTACTCTGATTAATTTGATAACGGGGTAAGGTTTCCGCTTTCTCTAAATCTTCTAATTGACTACGATTATTGGGAGATGGATAAATTTCTAAACCTGATTTATATTCATGGAGTCTTCTCGTTAATTCTTCTTGGCGAGATGTAGGCAAAGTTGCAGTCATACACAACACGGGAATATCAAAGTGTTGCAAAAAACTAACCAAATTGTCAAACATCGATCGAGAAAAACTGTGAATTTCGTCAATAATGACCACAGAATCTGCTAAAATGGGCAATAGACAAATAGCACCGTAATTATGGGTTAAAAACGAGAGAAATTGATCAACCGTAGCCGAAAAAAAGCGTTTTTGCCAAAATCCTAAAGCGTATAACCTCTCCTCTGTAGTAAAGTCTTTACCCTTAGTTGACTCTGTGGGATTTTCTGTCATTCCCCGTAGTTCATAATTAGCTGTACCAGTTAATAAACTAGCTTCCGTTTCAGGCGCCCATGAGACATAATCTTTAAATCCTTCCGTTGCCGTGCCTCTTGTGGGATAAAGAAAGATAACTCTACCGATTTGATAACGGTTAGGAACACCTTTTGCCCAATTATACGCAAATATAGTTTTACCGCTACCACAAGCACTTAATAACAACAGTCGAGAAGTTAAATTGATGGCTTCTTGTTGAAAGGATTTAAGTTGAAAAGGAATCCCTGTTTTTTTCTCAATTTGATGGTAACGGGGTTGCAATATTTTTTCTTCAATTTCTTCTGCTGTAATAGAAGAAGTGTGTAAAGTTTGGTTAACCCATTCTTCTATAGCTTCTGATGTTTGAGTGCGATAAATACCAGAAGCAACAGAATCACTAGCAATTAATCCACCCTTGACTGCCAGTAGTAAACTTTGACGTTGGACATTTTTACTGATTTCGTATTCAAAATCCTCGGCGGTATCTTGAATATCGTTGTAAATATTCTCCCAAAAAGCCTCACCATCTATCCATTGTTGAGGTAATGTGGGTAAACCTTTAAGATTTGCTAAGGTGGCTATTTTTTGAAGGGTATTAATAACTTGAGGATGATCTAAGTATAGAGGTAATTCTTTGATCATATTCCTCGGCTTCCCAAAAGCATCTATTCTATTTTGTTGCTTGGGGGTTGCTTGTAAATGATGCCCTAACACCGAAGCGGTAATAATTTCTGAGTCTAAACCTAAATTACTTGTACCGAACCATTCTTTTAGATTAGGGCAATGGAGAATAAAAGCACTAATCCACTCATGGCGAAAAGTTTGTTTATCATGGTGAAAAGTTTGCTTAAATTTTTTACCCTCGGATACTAGCTGTACAAATTCTAAGTTAGCTTTACCGATGTCGTGGAATAAACAAGCAATTCTTAAAAATAACAAAAATCTATCTTTATCTGTTACCTTGAAAAAACGACACCAGTTATCAAGAATACGCCCTCGAAAAATCGCTAAACAGGCGGTTTCAGTATCTTGTAAATGTTGCTCTAGGGTTAATTCTTTGTCGTTAAATTTGCTTTTAGCTAAGAGTTTCTGCGACATTTTTTTGCACCTCCTGATAACCTTTTTTAACTCGAATATTGGGATAAAAAACACCACATCCTAAACGGCGTTTTCCCCCTAATCCGTGAATTTGTAATTTAATAGAGTCTTCTTCTGATAAGTCGGATACCACCACACTAAAACCGACGATGGTATAACTGCGATTAGGCTTGTTAATTTTCATAGTTAGCCTTTTTGGTTCGCCTTTTTCATTCGCAGGAATTCCTATATTTGCTTGAATTTCTAGCTGTTGTAACTGTCTTTGACAGGCTTGTAAAAATTCCATCGGTTCGGTATAACCTTTAATTGTTACTAATCTTGCTTTGAGAGAGTAACAGGGTTGAATGGTTTGTAATTCGGGATTGCCGAGAGTAATCTCATAACCATCAATGTTTAATTTTTGCCCTGCTAAAGAATAGACAAGGGCGATCGAACTTACGGGTAATCTCAAATATAATCGGGAGTAAGGAGTTAGAATTATTTTCCCCTGACGATCGGGCATTCCAGAAATAGTATTAATAGCTAACCCCTGCAAATCATGGAGTTGAGGGCAAACTCTACACAGGGTTGCATAGAGACGATAGTTGTTATCCGCCCACAAAACATCCCCTTGCACGGGAAAAACAAGGTTTATTGTTGGTGTCATTTTGATTAAAATGGAGGTTGTAATTATATAGCTTGAAATTTCCCCTTTACCGCTTGATGACCATGACTTCATTGAACGGTAGAGGGTTGTTTTTTCTACGATAGCACAAAATTTTTAAATTAGACTAGCTTCATTATTAGAATTACAGTCTCGAATGATAAAAATAGATAAACACCTTACGGTATCTGAGGTTAAGAAAAGTGTTAACTTTTGTAAATTAGACGAGCTTATGCCCAACTCTAAATTATTGCAAAAAGAAATAATAATATTTCTAGTGCAGAATAGTATATCAAAGGTTATGATTTTGATTTTATCTAAGTTTGATGAAATCATGGGTTTTTCTCCATTAAAATTCATAATGATTACTCATTTCTTTAATTTCTTTCTTAATTAAGTCCACTAACTCAGGTGGTTCAAGGGCGATCGAACCTGTTCCGTAACTCAGAATCCACCGTTTAAGATCATTTAAGCCCGAAGATTGTAAAGTTAGAGTAAGTGAACCGTCTTGATGTTCTTCTATTTCTTGGCTAGGATGCCATTCTCTTTCCCTGATAAAAGGGGCAGTTTGAGCATTAAATTTAACTTTGACGGTAAAGGTTTTTTCTCCTACTTCGTATTGAAAGATTTGCTGTAAATGCTTTTCTTTGTCAAAATTTGGATCAACAGTAAAAATATCAGGTAGAATTTTAATCTCTTTGATTCGATCGACTCTAAACCAACGATAATCCTGTCTATTATGACAAAAGCCTATTAAATAAGGATTAGTCGCCCGATATATATGAAGTAAATAAGGATCAACTATTCTTTCTGATTCTTGATCTCGACTGGCGGTATAATAACGCATCCAAATAGAATGTTTGGTATTTGATGCCTCTAGCAATAATTGCCAAATTGTGGGATCAAGATTTATCATTTGTGCGCCCGAGCGAAAAATAACCCTTTCATCAGCTAACTGTTGTAAATCAATCCATGTATTCTCTGGCAATCTTTCTGATAACTTTTGAATAGATGTTCTCAACTCTGCCTCATAACCTGATCCAGCATAGGCTGAAAGCATTCCAGCCCCTAGAACTAGGGCGAATACTTCACCTTTACTGAGATTAATGCTAGGTAATCGCCACTCATTATTGGTATAATACCATCCTTTTTGTTTAGAGTATTCTAAGGGTGCAGAAAATCTATCCCTAAGAAAGTCTAAATCGTTGCGGATGGTTCGATCACAGACCTCCAAAGCATTAGCTAAACTGGTGCTAGTTTGTTTTTCTCTGCCTCTGATTAGGCTATCTATTTCTAATAATCTTTCCAGATGACGAGACATAAATTTTGACCTTTGACATTTATATTAACCATAATAAAAACCGAAGTAGGAAAAATTCTTTCCTAGTTAAAAATTTGTTTTTGATAATTGAATCAATTTTTCAGTCTTATAGAACCCATTTGGTATCTTTTTTAGAATGATTACATAGTAATGATTTCAGGAGGAATGCTTTAATCTCGTTAAAGCCTTTTGTTATTTAGGTTACAGGTGTAAATATCAAATAGGTTCTATAGACTTATCAGTGTGAAATTCTCAATTTATGCAATGATTCAAAAAAATTTTTTCAGCAAGGAAATTTTTTTTCCTAGTTGGCTAGTTAAGTTGGTAGTAATCGAATTTTTACCAAGAGAAAAACTATGTTTGCCACGGATTTAAACTACCATCAAGAAACGGAAGCAACTCTAAGAGTGTCTGCCCTCCATGCTTTTGCTTATTGTCCTCGTTTATTTTATCTGGAGGAAGTAGAAGAACTTTATACTCAGGATGCTTCGGTATTTGCTGGGAGAAGACTACATGAAGAATTAGAGGAAAAAGAAGAGGGCGAATGGCAAGATTTATATTTGGAAGATGAATATTTAGGATTGAGGGGAAGGATTGATGCTTTAAAAACCATTCATGGTGACATCATACCATACGAACATAAACGAGGAAAATGTTATCGTGATGAGAAAAAACAACCTCAACCGTGGGAAAGCGATCGATTACAAATTTTAGCTTATTGTTGTCTCATCGAAGCTAGTCTAGGGATTGTGGTAAAAGAAGGAAGGATTCGTTACCATGCCGATAATGTTTTAATTCATCTCCCTGTAGATGATGAGGCAAGGCAATGGGTAAAAGATACCATTCAACAGGCTAGAGAGTTGAGAAAATCTGTTTATCGTCCACCTGTCACTAATAATGAGTATTTATGTTCTCGCTGTTCTCTTGCTCCTGTTTGTTTACCCGAAGAAGCCCGACTTGCCCATAATAAAGAATGGCAACCCATACGTTTATTTCCCCAAGATGACGATCGAGATGTAATTCATATTTTAGAGGCAGGTACAAGGGTTGGGAGAACAGGAGAACAACTGAAAATCAGTCGCCGTAACGAACCTGACGAAAAAGTATCTATTCAACAAGTGGGGCAAGTGGTGTTACACAGTTTTTCACAAATTTCTACTCAAGCCTTACATTTTTTGAGTGATAAAGAAGTCGGTGTTCATTTTATTTCAGGAGGGGGAAGATATATCGGTAGTGTGGACACCAGAAACGGCAGTATTCAAAGAAGAATTAATCAGTATCAAGCCTTGACTAAACCTGAATTTTGCCTAGAATTAGGAAAAAAATTGGTTAATTGTCGAGGAGAA
The DNA here is from genome assembly GCF_001548095.1 of Geminocystis sp. NIES-3708. Taxonomy (NCBI): domain Bacteria; kingdom Bacillati; phylum Cyanobacteriota; class Cyanophyceae; order Chroococcales; family Geminocystaceae; genus Geminocystis; species Geminocystis sp. NIES-3708. Next base: position 1,399,380 of record NZ_AP014815.1, read on the forward strand.
GGGCAACGAAAATTATTAATGAGAGGAAAACGGAGTCTTGTCAGTCAGTGTGATGAGTTAGATTATGCGATCGAACAAATGAAGAAGGTATTAAGACAAATACCAAAAATTGACTCTTTATCTTCTTTATTGGGTATCGAAGGCAACCTTGCTTCTTTATATTTTGGAGCTTTATCCCACATTATTGGTAAAAACGTTCCAGCAGAGTTGCATTTTCAAACGAGAAACCGTCGCCCTCCTAAAGATAGATTTAATGCTTTGTTGAGTTTTGGCTATTCTTTACTAATCAAAGATGTGGTTAATAGTATTTTAACCGTAGGTTTAGAACCTGCCTTCGGATTTTATCATCAACCGAGAACTCAAGCCCCTCCTTTGGCATTAGATTTGATGGAAATTTTCCGAATACCATTAGTGGATATGGTGGTTTTAGCTTCTGTTAATCGTCTTCAGTGGGATATTAAAGAAGATTTTGATATTCGAGGAAAACAAGTGTGGTTAAGTGATGTGGGCAGAAAAAAGTTTATTGCTTTGTATGAGAAACGGAAAACAGAATCATGGAAACATCCTGTTACGGGCTATTCTCTCACTTATCGCCGTTTACTGGAGTTAGAAGTAAGACTGTTAGAGAAGGAATGGTGCGGAGAAACTGGTTTATTTGGTCATTTAGTGTTGAGGTAAGATTATGGCAGAAGCAAAAAACTGGTATCTAGTTTGTTACGATATTCGTTGTCAAAAAAGATGGCGTAAGGCTTATAAGTTATTGGAAGGTTATGGGGAAAGAATCCAATATTCTATATTTCGTTGTTGGCTAACTCAGAGAATGAGGGAAAAGTTGCGATGGCAATTAGAGAAAGTTTTGTCAAAGGATGATGACTTAATTTTAATTCGTCTTTCTCATCAGTGCGTCCGTGATATTCCTAAATATAATCGCCCTAATACATGGTTATTGGATGAAAATAAGTTCAAGATTCTCTAAAAACAAGCGTTGGTGTTTTTCAACGGTTAAAGACAAATAATCTTAACTCAATGTCAATGACTATCTTGGTTAGAAATTTTTTACTAATCCAGAGGTGCTTGTAAATGCCTGAATGCCCTGTTAAATATTGTTTCTAGCTGATGATATTTTGCTGAAAATTTGCTATATTAATCCTAGAATCTAAAAAATTTTTTGCACCTTGAAAACTTAAATATCAGCTATTGTACTGTAAGGCTTTCAGGATTCGCTCTGTTTAACCTTCGATCGCCATTAGGCGTTGATCACAGTGAAAGGGAGTAGAGATCCCTTTTTCACCAATCTGTTTAACCTTCGATCGCCATTAGGCGTTGATCACAACAAAGCCAATTTTGCCTCTTTTGGTAGCACATTCTGTTTAACCTTCGATCGCCATTAGGCGTTGATCACCGTTATTAGTGGATGCGCAACCCCCACATTGTTTTCTGTTTAACCTTCGATCGCCATTAGGCGTTGATCACTTAAAGGTAATTTCTTTGAAAGCAAAGTCACAGAACTGTTTAACCTTCGATCGCCATTAGGCGTTGATCACATTATGTTTATGGTGCAGATCCTGTGATTTTTGCTCTGTTTAACCTTCGATCGCCATTAGGCGTTGATCACAAAAGAAGGGCAATAAAAAGACTTAATGCTGATACTGTTTAACCTTCGATCGCCATTAGGCGTTGATCACTAAGGTGAGCATAAAGGTAAGAGCATTGAGGATCTGTTTAACCTTCGATCGCCATTAGGCGTTGATCACAAAATGATTCTGACTCGTATGGGGTTTAAATCAAACTGTTTAACCTTCGATCGCCATTAGGCGTTGATCACATTTGCGGAAAAGGTTAGTTTTCGCCCGCAGATCCTGTTTAACCTTCGATCGCCATTAGGCGTTGATCACAATTTTGAATAGAAAAATATACCTCTTAATTATAGCCTGTTTAACCTTCGATCGCCATTAGGCGTTGATCACCGTAACAAAAAAGATTGAGCCATGTGCTTAATATCATCTGTTTAACCTTCGATCGCCATTAGGCGTTGATCACAAACTTTTTCACAAACTAATAGTTTTTTAGCCAAGACTGTTTAACCTTCGATCGCCATTAGGCGTTGATCACAAAAGCGAAAATAGCACAAAACGACCTCTTAGAAATCTGTTTAACCTTCGATCGCCATTAGGCGTTGATCACTAGAATATAAAAGAAAAAAGCCCTACCGCCAAGCAGAGCTGTTTAACCTTCGGTCGCCATTAGGCGTTGATCACGACTTGGTACAGTGGCATTTTTAAGGTAAGTTGCCACTGTTTAACCTTCGATCGCCATTAGGCGTTGATCACGATTTAATTGAAAAAAGTATAAGAGATGAAATAGGTCTGTTTAACCTTCGATCGCCATTAGGCGTTGATCACGAGAAATCGCTGATTTAGAGAATTTCTATATTAATCTGTTTAACCTTCGATCGCCATTAGGCGTTGATCACGATTACGTACAGGCTTAATGGATTTTCCCTCACAGCTGTTTAACCTTCGATCGCCATTAGGCGTTGATCACTATTGGGGCAGTCCATAAAAAATAACTTTGGTTGGCTCTGTTTAACCTTCGATCGCCATTAGGCGTTGATCACAAAAGAGCAAAAGTATAATTTTCTCTTTAGGGGATCTGTTTAACCTTCGATCGCCGTTAGGCGTTGATCACAGGCTCAGTCTAATCTAGGGAACAGTCTTCGCACGACTGTTTAACCTTCGATCGCCGTTAGGCGTTGATCACTTGATGGTAATCTTTGCTCCCCCCATGACTTTACGCTGTTTAAACTTTGATCGCCATTAGGCGTTGATCACCCGGAGAGGTAAAAGCCTTTTTATCTAGAGCTACGGATCTGTTAAACCTTCGATCGCCACTAAGCGTTATTTATGGTAAAAAACTAGAGAAAGTTTGGTTACTAAGTTTCCAACTTTATTATATAGTTTCCAACTTTATTATATAGTTTCCAACTATATTGTTTTTGGACAAGGTGGGCAATGCCCACCCCAAAGTTATTCTACTGTGACGGATTTGGCTAGATTACGAGGTTGATCTACATCTAAACCGCGCAAGGATGCAATATAATAAGCTAGTAACTGTAATGGTATTACTGCTAAAATAGGTGATAACAATTCTTCGACTTCAGGCACAAATAAGGCATCTTGAAATATATCCTCTTCTTTATTTTGGGGTAAAATACCAATTAAACGTGCGTCTCTAGCTTTTGCTTCTTGCGCATTAGAAATAACTTTTTCATATATACTACCATTCATGGCGATCGCAACTACGGGGACATGAGCATCTAAAAGGGCGATCGGACCGTGTTTCATTTCTCCTGCGGGGTAGCCTTCAGCATGGATATAACTAATTTCCTTAAGTTTTAATGCACCCTCTAAAGCAATGGGGAAATTAATACCCCTACCTAAGAAAATAAAGTCTCTGGTATCAGGAAATTGATGGGCTAAATCCCGCACTTTTGACTCCTCACTGTGGATAATTTGCTCAATTTGGGTAGGTAACTGCAATAAACCTGTTAATATTTCTTCCATGCGTAATGGGGTGACGGTTTTTCTTCTCCATGCTAAATCAAGGGCTAAAATATAAAAGCCAATGACTTGAGCTACAAAAGTTTTCGTTGCCGCAACTCCAATTTCGATACCTGCATAGGTGTTGATTACTTGATCAACCATGCTTCCTAATGTGCTCTCAGGACGATTTGTAATACCTAGAATACGGGATTGATAGGGGATTGTCAGGTTCGAGCGACGTTGACGCTCCATCTCAAGAGCCGCAAGGGTATCGGCTGTTTCTCCTGATTGAGTAACACCAATTGTAATTGTATTACGCATTATCGGAGTAGGAGAGTAACGAAACTCTGAAGCATATTGTACAAAAGTAGGTATTTTTGCAATTTGTTCTAGTAAATATTTACCAACTAAACTTGCGTGCCAAGATGTACCACAGGCTACAATCTGAATATGTTCTAAGTCCTGATATAATTCAGGTTTGAGGTTGAGAGTAACGGGATTTTCTTCAGGGTTAGTTTCAGTGTGCCAATGGGGATTAAGGTAGGCTTCTAAACAGGTACGCACAACGGAAGGTTGCTCATGAATTTCTTTGAGCATAAAGTGGCGAAAGCCCTGTTTCTCAACTGTTACAGGACTCCAATCGAGGGTGCGAGGAGTTTTGCGGAGGCGTTTGCCAGAAAAATCATAAATTTCGACTCCTAAAGGGGTTAAACGAGCAATTTCTCCATTTTCTAAAGATAAAACGGTGTTAGTATGATTAACTAAAGCGGTGACATCAGAAGCACAGAAAAACTCCCCTTGTCCGAATCCGATGGTAAGAGGAGCACTTTGACGTGCTACAATTAATTCATCTGGGTAGTCAACACATAAAACAGCGATAGCAAATGCTCCATCTAAATAGGTGATTGCTTTATTAACAGCATCCATAAAAGGATCTTCACTTTCGGGGTTATAATATTCAGCCATGAGATGAGGGATAACTTCTGTATCCGTATCAGAGATAAATTGATGTCCTTTGCTGATTAATTCTTTTTTCAATTCTTGGTAATTTTCAATGATGCCATTTTGCACTACGGCAAATTTCCCTTTATTATCTTGGTGAGGGTGGGCGTTATACTCTTCTGGTTTACCGTGAGTTGCCCATCTTGTATGCCCTATACCGATTTTAGCCGTGTTAGTTTCTTTTTCTAATTTCGTCCGTAGATTATATAATTTTCCCTTAGCACGAACCGAATAAATATTATTCTCAATAATGGTAGCTATTCCAGCAGAATCATAACCACGATATTCTAATTTTTCTAAACCACTCACTAAAATATCAATAGCAGTTTGTGTTCCAATATAACCAACGATTCCACACATAATTTTTATAATAAATAACTTTAATTTGGATACATTATACGCAATTAATCTAAATAGAGATGTTTTCTACTTTTCCACTTGTTTTTAGTATTTTCTTTATTGCCATTAACTGAAATTTTTAGAAGTTTTCTGTAGGTTTTGAATCTACAGCACCTGGGCGATTAAAAAATAAATTTCCAGCGGCATCATTTTGATAAATACATTCTATTTTTGGAGAACTTTCTAAAGTACCAGTAAATCCAAAAGTGTTCATGCGATTTTTGCATTCTCTAACTTGAGTATCGGTAACTAATTTTTGTTGTTCAAGTATTGACCAGTTATTTTTTCTTAATACACATCCGGGTTTCATGTTAGGCTGTGTTACATATACGTTGAAAGGATTGAGGGTGATGAAGACACGAAGATCAGAAACAATGGCGCTAGCACCAAATTGGACACAAATTTCGGGATTAGGAGCACTACGATCTATTACTTCCCTTGATGCCACATTAGGGCTATTGGTGGCTTGTCCTGAACTTAAAGCAATACCGACACCAATACCTAAAATAAAAATACCAGCACAAATAGCGGCTAGAGTATAGTTAATACCCTCGAATAATGAAGATGATTTTAGGTTTTTTCGGCGATCAGGTTCTGAATAGTTATCATAGGAGTAAGGGTTTTTTGGTCTGCGCTTCATGCCTTAATTTCGGGACTATTTTTTGTCAATTATAACTTAATAATTTACTAGAATAGATCTAAGAGGAAAAACGATGATGAATTGATTAAAATATTCTTAATATTTATTTTATAATTGTCCATAACTCATATATACTGAAATGTTAACAACTAAATCTCTCAAACAAATTTTATTGTCATTGTTGTTAATCAATCAAAACCAATAATTACGATGATTACAGATAAGAATTTAAGTGATTCTAATGTACTTAGCTCTGACCCCAAAATACCTTTAGCATATCCTTCCGCTCAAGAGAGATTTTCTAGTTCTTGTAATGATAATAGTCAAGATCAGATTACTCTATTAGCGGCGGCAGTTCATAGTGCGCATGATTCTATTGTTATTACTACTACAGAATTAGATTATCCCGGTCCTGAAATTGTGTTTGTTAATAAGGCTTTTACCGAAATGACGGGTTATTCTACTAATGAAATCATTGGTAAGACTCCTCGTATTTTACAAGGACCAAATACTGATCGTACTGTATTTAAAGATTTAAAGGCAAAATTAAGAAAGGGACAAGTTTTTTTTGGAGAGGCAATTAATTATCGCAAAGATGGTACAGAGTTTTATAATCAATGGCATATTGAACCGATTAAAAATAGTTCGGGAGATGTTACTCATTATTTAGCGATACAAAGAGATGTTACCGATAAAATTAATGGGGAAAAAAAATTAGTTTATGATGCTTTTCATGATTCTTTGACTGGACTTTATAACCGTGCTTGGTTTTTACAAAGTTTACAGAATAGTTTAACTAAAGCGAATGAGTATCAAGATTATATTTTTGCATTACTGTTTTTAGATTTAGATGGTTTTAAATTAATTAATGACACATTGGGTCATTCTGTGGGAGATACTTTTTTACAAGAAGTTGCTCAAAGAATCCAAAATACTATTCGTCCTCAAGATAAACTAGCTCGTTTAGGGGGGGATGAATTTACTATTATTATTGAAGATGTTAAAGATTTAAGTATTATTTCAGAAACTGCTGAGAATATTCAACGCAAATTACAACAACCTCTTATTTTAGGTTCTCAAGAAGTATTTACGTCAGGTAGTATTGGTATAACCCTTAGCAGTATGGGCTATGAAACAGGAGAAGAAATGGTGCGAGATGCTGATTTAGCTATGTATCGGGCGAAGTCTTTAGGAAAGTCTCGATCTGCTATTTTTAATAAAACTATGCACAAAGTAGCCGTAACAAGACTCAATTTAGAAAATGATTTGCGTAAGGCTTTAGAAAAAGAACAATTTGAACTTTATTATCAACCAATTATTTCTGTCGCAGATCAAAATATTGTCGGTTTTGAATCTTTATTGCGTTGGCATAATGCTGATAAAGGTTTTATTTCTCCTGCCGGATTTATTCCTTTGGCAGAAGAAACAGGCTTAATTGTGGAAATTGGCGAATGGGTTTTACGTCAGGCTTGTACTCAATCTCGTTTGTGGGAAAATTTGTTTCCTGATCATTCTTTTTTTATGAATGTTAATCTTTCTCCTCGTCAATTAAAACAACAGAATCTGGTGGAAACCGTAGAAAATATTTTAAAAGCAAGTCAATGTCATCGTCATCTAATTAAATTAGAAATTACAGAAAGTGCGATTTTGGAAACAGATAATAAAGCAGATATAATGCTTAATGAATTAAAACAGTTAGGAGTTAAACTTTGTATTGATGATTTTGGTACTGGTTATTCTTCTTTAAGTCGTTTATATAAATTTCCCATCGATACTCTCAAAATAGATGCTTGTTTTATTCGTGCTATTGGTAAACATGAACGAAAAGAGAAAATTTTAGAAACAATAGTTAATTTAGCACACAATTTAGATATGGAAGTAGTGGCAGAAGGAGTGGAAACAGAAGCTCAATTTTTAAAGGTAAAACAACATCAATGTGAGTATGTACAAGGTTATTTATTTGGACATCCCCTAAATAGCAGTGATACAGAAAAATTCATTCAGGCAAAATATTCAATGTAATAAGGAATAGTTAAGGGTTGCTGAAAGAGTTTGCTGGTGAGGGTAGCTATCAGCACTCAGTAATTATCTTAAATAACAAAAAATCAAGATTTTTAACTGAGTATTATTATTGATTGAATGTCAATTTTTATTTGAAAATTCAGCCAAAAATGTTAAGTTTTTCAAAAACATTTGCTCACTGCCGATTAAGGATTACTTATTTTCATGATGATTGTTTTAGCTTGAGACTCATAACTACCACCGAATAAGTTAAAGTGATTGAGAATATGATATAAATTATAAATGGTTTTTCTTTGGTTATAGCCTTTATCTAATGCCCATTGATGATTATAACCTTCATAAAAAATGCTAGGAAAACCGCCAAATAACTCTGTCATCGCAATATCAACTTCTCGATCGCCATAATAACATGCAGGATCAAAAACAACTCCTTCTCCATTATCCTTAAATCCTGCATTTCCTGACCATAAATCACCGTGTACTAAAGATGGAAAAGGATTATGATTAGTTAAAATAGATCTTACTTTCTCAATAATTTCTTGCGGATTCGTAAAATTTCCTCCTCGACGATTTGCCAATTTTAGTTGATAACCAATTCTTTTTTCGGCAAAAAAATTCGCCCAATTATCATCATAATTGTTAATTTGTGGTGTTGAGCCGATAGTATTATTTCTGTGCCAACCAAAGGGCTTTTTAATTTTGATTTGATGTAATAAAGCTAATTTTTGTCCTAGTAAACCCCATGATTGACTATCTCCACGCCCTAAATTTAGATATTCTAAAACAAGATAACTATTATTGCCTGATACACCATAACAAATTGGTTTTGGTACAATAATCGTATTGGTATGATAAATTTCTTCTAGGGCGACGACTTCCGCCAAAAACATTTCTATTTTTGAAGCATTATTTAATTTGACAAAATAACTTTTATCTTTCCCAATAAGTTGATAAGCCTGATTAATGCAACCACCACCAATAGATTTATAATTGATTAATTCAAATTTTGAATCGTTATTTTGATTAATTGCGTTAGTAATTTCTGACCACATTTGAAGATAATTAACTTAAACTACGAATTGCTTCTAACAAACCTCTAGCTTTATTTAAGGTTTCTTGATATTCTTTTTCAGGATCAGAATCTGCTACTAATCCAGCACCAGCTTGAACTGATACTCGATGATGATCATTATTATCTATCCTTTCGACAATCATAGTTCTAATAGTGATGGCAGTATTTAGTTGTCCTTCAAAATCATAGTAACCATAAACACCTGAGTAAGGGCCTCGTCTTTCAGGTTCTAATTCATTTATAATTTCCATGGCACGAATTTTGGGAGCACCACTAACTGTACCAGCGGGGAAAGCTGCTTTTAATAAATCCCAAGGAGTACAATTATCTGCTAATTCACCCACCACATTGCTAACGATGTGCATTACATGGGAATAACGTTCAATGACCATTAATTCATCCACATTCACACTACCTTTAACACAAACTCTACCTAAATCATTTCTACCTAAATCCACTAACATTACGTGTTCGGCAATTTCTTTGGGATCATGTAATAAATCTGTCGCAAATAGTTGATCTTCTTGAGGAGTTTTTCCTCTAGGTCTTGTTCCTGCAATAGGGCGTAATACGGCTTTTGTTTTGCCTTCTGGAGTTTTTGTGGCTTTTACCATTACTTCAGGAGATGAACCGATAATTTGCCACCCATTAAAGTTATAATAAGCCATATAGGGTGAAGGATTGATTAACCTTAATGACCTATATAACTCAAAAGGATTTCCTTGATACTGAGATTCTAATCTTTGAGAGATCACAACTTGAAATATATCTCCAGCTTTTATATATTCTTTCGCTTTTTCGACATTTTGACAAAATACTTCTTTACTCGTATTGCTTATATAATTCGTATTTTGAGGTTCTTGATTATTCTTACTAGAATTGAATTCTAAAGGTTTCGCTAATACTGGTAAAGGCAATTGTAATTTTAATACTAATTTAGTGATTTTGTCACAAGCCTGATGATAAATATCTTCTAAGGTTAAATCTTTTTGTCTTAAATCTGCATAGGCGATAGCCCAAATTTTGCGTTTAACTTGGTCAAAAATGATAAAATTATCCATCTGCATCCAGATTCCGTCAGGCAAATCTCCTTCTTGAGGAGGATAAATCTTGACTTTAGGTTCAATCCATGATATGAGTTCATAACCCCAATAACCGAATAAGCCACCAATGCCAGAAGGTAATTGAGGTAAATTAACGGGTTGAATAGATGTTAAACAATGGCTAACAATGTCAAAAGGATTACCCGTAAAAGTTTCTGTTTTACCATCACGGTGAATTTGTCTAGTTTGATTACCTTTAGCTTCTAGTATCCATACAGGATCACAACCTAAAAAACTGTATCTTCCCAGATTTTCTCCACCTTCCACCGATTCTAATAAAAAACTATAGGGTTGATCAGCACAAACTTTATACCATGCTGACACAGGAGTTTCTAAGTCTGCTACTAATTCTCGATAGATAGGGATAAAATTTCCCTTGTGAGTTAAAGCCGAAAATTCGGGGAAATCAGGAAAGATCATGATTACCAAACAAGATGATTTAATTTAATACCATAATTTTACCGTACAATTGCCTTGAAAAATTAACTGAAAAAAAACAGACAAAATATGGAATTCATCTTTCAACGTTAACTCTTTGAGTAATCATTCTAATGCCATCAGTACGAATTAAAAGAACTGAGTACCAATGATCTTCTTCTGTGAGGGGTAATTTGACTCGTTTGAAAATACCTCCAGCGGATAACGCATCTAATTCTAGGTTTGAAGGTTTGAGATACAGTGAAGGATTAATTTTTTCTTCTATAGCGGCTCCTAAAATAATATCCGATCCGACAGGGTCTTGTAAAATAACATCAAAATCGAATTCTTGTCCGGGACGAGCTTTTTCTGGTAAATTAATTCTTACGACAGGAGGATTTTGCCCAGAAGTTATTTCATTTTTTTCCTTGAGAATTTTTTGTTTTACTAATTGATTATCGACAAAATATTGTTCTGATTTTATTTCAGAATTTAAAGTCATTTTTTGATCATTAATTTTATAACTACCCTGAATATTAGTAGTAGTAATAGCAACTAATTGATTTTTGTCTTGACTCCATGATTCAATTTTGGTTGTATATTTCAAATCATCATATTTTGACCATAATTGTTTTAGAGAAGAGGTAAAACTATCATAATTTAACCCATCTTGATTGGTAAATTGAGGAGAAATATTTTTTTCAATTGATTTCAAATCACGATTATTAGCTGCTAAATCTATTTTGCTTATTACTCCTAAAAGCTCTTTGGGAATATTATTAGATTGTGCAACAACTTGATTATATTTAGTAAAAGTAAAACTAAAACTTAATATTACTAAAAGGAAAAATTTAAGACTTTTCTTCATGGTTTTATTGATCAAAAATATAGTTTAATCTTAATATATTATAGATAAAGAAATTGACGGTAATAAAATTAAATCTCATTCCTTATTATTTAACAAAGCTATCTTCTAAGAGTAGTTTTTCTGCATCATCTCCCAGACGAATAGTAATCTCAGAATCAATATCTCCCGTAGAGGAAGATTCTAATTCTCCAAAATGAAGGACATTATAAAGATTTTTTGCTGATTGGTAATCTCCTTGTTGAACTATGATTTTAGTTATGGGTGTAGGATAAGGAGAATTTACAGAGATATAAACATTTTTAAAGCCATTTTTTTCTAATAATAAAGCTAATTTTTTTGCTAACTTAGGATTAGGAGTCGCATTTTGAATCCCAATTCTAATATTTTTGTTTAATTCATCATTACTTGATAAAAACGAGGCATTAGTTAAGTATTCATTAATAACTTTTTCTTTATTATCAGGAGAAATTAGCCAATAACTTAGACGATATTCATTCGGATAACTCGCTCTTCCGGGTAACATTACCATATGAATGTCTTGTTTATCTAAACTTAAACTATAAGCAGAAAGACTCAATATTTCTGATTGTGTTAAATCTGTATCAATCTCTTGCTGTAATAACTTAATTGCTTGAGGTATTTTAAAAATTGCTTGAGGAGATTGTAATTTTTCTCTTAATGCTTTTAATAATATTTGTTGTCTTTGTACTCTACCAATATCCCCTAAATTATCATAACGAAAACGAGCAAATTGTTCTGCTTGATCACCATTTAAAGTTTGTTTACCTTCTTTTAAATCAATATATAATCCTTGAGTTTTATCAGTATATTGCATATCCATTGGCACATAAACCTCAACACCACCGATTAAATCTACTAAATCTTTAAAAGCGTTAGTGGTAACTCGAATATGTTTATCTATATTGATTCCTTCTAAATTTTCTTGAATAACTTCTTTAGTATAAGGCACACCACCGATGGCATTAGCACTATTGATTTTATCGTAGCTTCCGTTGGGTAAACGCACACGACTATCTCTAGGTATAGACAAAATTTTCAAGGAATGATCTTCAGGCTGAAATCTTACCAATAACATTGTATCGCTACGTCCAGAAAAACGAGTTTCTGGATTTTCTTCACTATTTGGTACTCTATCAATACCCATGACTAAAATGTTAACAGGATCTTGTAATTGTTGAGCAAAAAGAGAACTAAAACCAAAATTTTTGAAGGCTTCGAGTTTTTCCAAGATAGGATTAATATCAATAGATACAGGGCTTTTTAAAGCAATACTCATACCGATAAAACTAGAGATAGCTGCCGTAACGGTAAAACAACCACCCCAAATAAAACCTTGTAGCAGAGGGGAAGTAGATTTCTTGACGGGGATAGATTTTTTTTTGCCTTGGGAGTTATTTGACTGATGGGTTGATTTATGATTCAATTTCACCATTAATTTTTGCAGTTTCGATCTCTAATATTGATAACATAATCTTTGATTAATTGCGTACTATTATCGCTTTATTTTGGCAAAAAATATGAAAAATACATTTGTAACTGTTATTTTAGCGGGAGGAAAAGGTGAAAGATTTTGGCCTTTAAGTCGATTACAAAATCCTAAACAATTTCTTTCTCTCGATGGTAGTGGCAAAAGTTTGTTAGAAAACACTGCTAATCGTTTATTAAATTTAGCCAATGGTTGGGAAAATATTGTCGTTATCACCTCTGAGTTATTAGCTGAGGCGGTAAAACAACTATTACCTTTATTACCCTCAGATAATATCTTAGTCGAACCTGTGGGAAAAGATACTGCTGCCGCCGTGGCATGGGCTAGTTTATATATTAAAGCTCATTATGGAGAAAATGCGATCGCAGGTTTTTTCCCCGCAGATCATTATATTGGTAATCAAGAAGAATTTGAAAAAATTATTAACACTGCCATAAATTTTGCTACAAAAAATGATGCTATTGTGACATTAGGCATTAAACCAGATTATCCCAGCACGGGTTATGGTTATATTGAACAAGGAAAAAGCAAGACAGAAATTAATGAGTTGCCGATATATAAAGTAAGTCGCTTTGCGGAAAAACCTGATGAAGAAACAGCGAAAAAATTTATTGCTACGGGTAAGTATAGCTGGAATAGTGGGATGTTTATTTTTCAAGTCGGAGTTGTTTTAAAAGAATTAGCTAATTATGCACCACAAATTTTACAACCGTTACAAGAAAAAGGACAATTAGCCTATCAAGAATTAGAAAAAATTAGTATTGATTATGCCTTGATGGAAAAAACTGCCCTTGCTTACGTTATCCCTGCGGATTTCGATTGGGATGATTTAGGAGATTGGAATGCTTTAGAAAGATTATTAACTGCTGAAAATAATAATGTGGTAATAGGGAATCATATCGGGGAAGATACAAAAAATTCTATTATTTATAACAACCAAGAAGAGGAAGTGATTATGACAATTGGTTTAGAAAATGTGGTAATAGTCAGAGATGGAAATGCAACTTTAGTGGTGAATAAACATAAAACTCAAGATATAAAAAAAGCTTTAAAAATTTTACAAGAAAGAAAAGATAGTCAATTCTTTTTGTAAAACGATCAAAAATGCACTAAGATTTTATAGTAAAGAATTAAAAATCTTATCAAAAATATTTTTATAAGATTAAAAAATAATTAGCAATTATTAATAATAATCACAAAACAATCATTGTCCATTATCAATTAAAAGACATGGATTTTTTAAGCAACATTTCGCCTATTTTTCTGACTATTACTGTTTTAGTTGTTGCCTTAATTGCATTTATCGCCGAATGGTTACCCGTCGATTTAACTTCTTTATCGGTAGCTGTGGTATTAATGCTATTAGGCTTAGTCTCGCCAGATGAGGGAATTTCTGGCTTTGGTAATTCTGCCACAATTACTGTTATGGCTATGTTTATTCTTAGTGCGGGGATTACGAAAACAGGTGTTTTAAATATCGTCAGAGATTGGCTAATTAAATGGGGAGGTTATAATCCCACAAGACAAATTTTAGTGATGGGTGGTATTGTAGGCTCTATTAGCGCCTTTATTAATAATACTGCCGTAGTAGCTATTTTTTTACCGATTGTTGAGCAGTGGAGTAAACAAACGAAAGTTTCTGTTTCCAAGTTATTAATTCCTCTATCTTATGCTACCGTACTAGGAGGTATGATTACAGTTTTAGGAACTTCTACCAATATTTTAGCGAGTGGAATAGCAGTACAATTAGGTTATGAAGAATTTAGTATTTTTCAGTTTACTCAATTAGGTTTACCCACTTTTCTGATTGGTTTAATCTATCTTGCCTTTGCATGTCCAAAATTACTACCTGCACGTAAACCACCCGGAGGGGAATCTTTAAGTGAAGATTATGAGTTGAAAGAATATGTGAGTGAAATGATTATTCCTCCTAAATCGAGTTTAATTGGGCAAACTTTACGTAGCAGTGAAATTCAGAGAAAATTTGATTTAGATGTCTTAGAAATTATACGTAATGATGAACATTTTCCACCACCTTTAGCAGATAAAGTATTAGCGGTTGGTGATATTTTATTAGTGAGAGGAAGTCGTAGTAATTTATTGAATATTAAAGATGAAAAAGGGGTAGAAATTTTAGCTGATTTTAAATTTAATTCAGAGACTTTAGAAAAAGAATATAGAAATCAAGAAGAAAAAATTGCTGAGGTTTTAATTTTATCAAACTCTCGTTTAATTGGTTCAACATTAAAAGATTTACGTTTTAGGCAACGTTATAATGGTACTATTTTAGCCATAAGAAGAGGGCAAGAATTGATTAGAGAAAGACTTGGTAAAATTACTTTAAAATTTGGTGATTTATTATTAATTCAAGCACCAAAAGAGAGTTTTATTGGTTTACAAACTACCAGAGAATTATTAGTTTTAGAAGAAAAAAATCGAGAAAATTTAAGACAAGATAAATCTTTCATTGCTTTAGCTATTATTGTAGTAGTAATAATAATCTCAGCTTTAGATATTCTGCCCATTTTAACAGCTAGTTTAATCGGTGTTATTTTAATGGTGATTACTGGTTGTTTAAAACCGGGGGAAATTTATGGTGCTGTGCGATGGGATATAATTTTTTTATTAGCTGGATTAATTCCTCTTGGAGTGGCAATGGATAACTCCGGCACTAATCAATGGTTAGCTGATAAATTATTAGCGGTGACGGATAATCTATCACAATATTGGATTTTGGTGCTATTTTACTTTGCAACTTCCCTGTTAACAGAAGTTTTATCAAATAACGCTGCGGTGGTTTTAATGATTCCTATTGCTGTTAAAGTGGCAGAAACTATTAGTCTCGATCCTTTATCATTTATGTATGTAGTAACATTTGCCGCTTCTAATAGTTATTTAGCACCCATTGGCTATCAAACTAATACCATGGTATATGCACCAGGTGGTTATAAATTCTTAGATTATACCCGTGTTGGTTTTCCTCTTACCATTGCCTTAACTCTTATTACTCCCCTATTAATTATGAAGATTTATGGAGTTTAGAATTATTGAAAATTAGGATTCATAAATATAGAAGTTAAATGTGTTTTAGCTTAATTGTTAATTATATAAAAGCGTTTTTTATTTTCATCAAAAAATATACCATATTCTATTAGTTCATCACCTTTTGTCTTTAAAAAACTGTCATAGCCGAAATATCTTATATAATCAGTTTTTTTCAACCTTTGCCATACTTCTTGACGAGGTAAATAAACTCTTTTACTAATATCTTCTTGAGGTAAATTAGATAATAATGGTGGAAGATTAGATAAATTTTCTTTTTGAAGATAATTATTATTTTCTTTTAATTGTGATTCTAGTTTTTCAATTCTAGCTATCAAAGGTTGTAGAGATTCACTGAGAATTAAATTAATTTTTTCTTCTATATTAATGTTATCGTTTTTATTAAAAATGTCATCAATTGTTACTTGATTATTTTCTAAACAGGAATCAATAAAATTTTCAATAATAACTAAATAATTAATCTCTTTTTTAGCACATAGTTTTTTAAATTTAGCCAGTTTTTCGGAATTAATTTTGAGAGATTCTACATCATTATTATTAGACATAAGCCCAAATCCATTGTTATTATAGCAGTTCTAAATCATTAAAAATTAAAAAATTAATTTGTCAATTTGATGATACCTGAAAGCCGATAAATACTATAAGTTAAATGTATTTTAGCTCATTCAATTAACCTTTGTTTATTTCCTCAACTAAATGGTTTAATTCAGGTATAATTAGCTTTTCTAAACCTAGTTTAACGGCATTTTGAGAACCGGGCAACGAAAAGACAATTTTCCCGTTATATACTCCTCCTATAGCCCTAGAAGATATTGCCCTTGAGCCTATTTCTTGGTAACTTAAATAACGAAAAATTTCCCCAAAACCTGACAACGTTTTTTCTAAAATTCGACTGATTATATCATAAGTATTATCCCGTGGAGAAATACCTGTACCACCAGAAAAAATAATGCAATTTAATGCTTCATTGGATGCTAAATTTACTAATAAAGATTTTATTTCATGTGGCTCATCTTTAACAATCTGATAATTAATTATTTTATGATTAGCATTAATTAATATTTCTTGGGCAATCTTACCACTAATATCTGTTTCAAAAGTGCGAGTATCACTAATGGTAACAACAGCACAATTAATACTTTTTTTCTGTGAATTTTGATGAGGAATAGACATCAGAATCGATAATGATAAATGGGAAAAACTTTTATTACTTTGATCAATAATTAATTGGTAACAGTGATATTGGAAAAATCAATCAGTTAACATTTTATAAAATTACAATATTAATTGTTAATTGTTAATTATTAATTGATATTAAGACTTAGTAAAGCCTAATCCTTTTTCTTCTGCATAACGTTCCATAAAACGCATAAATCTATCCCATTCTTGAGAAGATTTTATCAAATAAATTGCTTCTATAGCTTTAGGTTCACCATTAATAAATTTACATTTTACCTCACGAGTTACCAATTCTCCCTCTTCATCCACCAAGTACATTCCTGTAATTTCTTGAGTGTTGCCACTCTCTAGTACTTTTGAACCTTCAAAACGAAATGTTGCAGTGCCATTACTACCGTCACGGGAACGAGTTAACTTAACATCAGGGATAGATTCTTCTACTATGCCTCTAGCAAATTCAATTTGAGCCATTGATGATATTTCCTATGATTTTTGATTAAACTATAACTTTACTTATCTTCTCATAACATTGAGTGATCAATAGTAAAATTTCAAGATTAGTCAAAAATAATCTTTTTGTCAATAATTGTAAAATATAAATGTTAGAAGTAGAAGTACACGCAGAATTAAGAAATTTTTTACATAAAACAGAGGAATCTTCTTGGTTACATCATCTAACCATGGCAAGAATGGTAGCTCGTGGTTTAAGATTAAGACGATCAACAATTATCCAAACTGGGGTTAATTATGAACAATATTATCCAAGTTATTTAACTCCAGTTTTGTTATCTTCAGTTTCCGTCATTATCGTAGCAGAAAAAAAAATTCAACAAGCATTAATTAAAGAAAAAATTCCTTTTTTACAAAAATATCTAAATACGCAAAAATTGGTAAAAAGTAAGTTTGATAAAATTTTTTTAAAAGAATTTCCTTTATATGTTATTGACTATGATGATTGGCTAGATTTACTAATGAACAATACACTAGATAATGATATTGTTAATATTATTGAAGAAGCAGAAAATTTACCAGATATTATTACTAAATATTTAACTCAAGAAATAGTTTTTCAAGATTGGCATTCTTTATTGTTACTTTTTCCTCAACATCAAAATTTTATTAGAGAGAAATTAGCGAAACTAACTAAATTAATTTATAGTCATCCTGTTAATCCTTATAATAGTTATTTATTAGAAGAAGAAGAAATAATCATAATTAATGAGTTATGTAATATAATTCATCGAGATATTGAAAATAAAGGTACTTTACAAAAATTTATTAATTTACAAACAAAAATATTAGCAGATAAGTCATACATTAATTATTTTACGATTCATAGGAAACAAGGTTTTTTTTCTATTAAATCATTACCCTTAGAGTTAAAATTCTCTATTAATCATATTTGGGAAAATAAATCTTTAATTTTATTATCTAGTTATTTAGAGCCACAAAAATATCCTCTTGATTATAGCGAATATTTAGGATTAAATTTGGATAATTTTACCTGTTTAAAGTTTTCTCCTGATGGACAAAATAATAGTCTTAATCTTTATTTTCCTCGTAATTTTCCTTTTCCTAATAATTCTCAATTTCAAAGTAGAGTTACTCAAGAAATTTTAGCTTTAGTTAGCAGTATAAAAATTAATCATCATCCTATTATTATTATTATTAATGATGTACCTTTACAGACACAAGTTACAGCTAATTTAGCCGCTTATTTTGGTTCAAGAGTACAATTAAATTCCATCAATATAGGAGAAAATAGTATTATTGTTTGTGATATAAAATTTTGGTTGAATTATCAATCTAAATTATTAACCCCAATATTATTAATCTTTGCCACTTTACCAATTCCTTCTTTAGAAAATCCTCTAATTTCTGCACAGGTTACTCATTATAAAAATCAGAAAAAAGATTGGTTTCGCCTTTATTTATTACCTTTAGCTATTAAAATTTTGCAACAATCAACTATGTCTGTTAGAAAAAATCAAGGGGTGATAGCATTATTAGATAATAGAGTTAATTATCGTAGTTATGGTGTTAATATTTTACGCTCTTTAGAACCTTATGCTAAAATTAATTATGTTGATATTTTAGGAATGAATATAAATAGTTAATAATAAAAGGTTAACTATAGTACATCAATTTATTAAAAAATAATAGGAATTCATTAGATATTCTTATTTATGCTTCTGAGAATTATTGGTATTGGCTTAAAAAGTGCAAATATCTTAATCAATTCAGTTTTAGAATTAGAAATAGTTAATCAAGCCACAGTTTTAATTAGTGATAATCACGATTTAAAATCTTTTAGTAATCACTTTGCTATTCAAATAGGGATTAATAACTTAGAAAAAATACTTAATAATATTAAAAAGTATCAAAAAATAGGAGAAAATATATTAATATTAGCGGCAGAAAATCTTTTATTTTTTGATAATTGGCGGAATATGATTAACTAACTTTATACCTGAAAAATTCTAATTTTATCTTCATCATATTTCTGTAAAATTAGAATTTAATCCATTGAAATACTTTAGCAAGATACACTATTTATTAGTCTTGATTTTAGGTAAATAATATAAAAATTATTAATGATATAGTCATTTTAAATAAGAATGAAACAGTTTAATAATATTAAAAATTCTCAAAAACTTTGATTTGTAGGCATTGTTCATCCTACATAATTTTTCCGATTGTCTCAGTGTTATTTTAATTAACTATAAAGCTGAAAATGTTATAGAAAATTTATCAAATTATGATCGTATTTTTTATGCAGAAAGTGGAAGTAATTTAATTAAATTATTAAACATCTTTAAAACATAAAATTAATTGTGAAGAAAAAATAGTAATTAGTTTAGATATTATCGAAAATTTAAACTGAGCTTGACAATATTTTAAACAAAATAATTAGCATTACAAGATTATTAACTGATAAATATCTAAGTCTTTAAATATTGGTAAAATATTCATTTAAACCATCTTAATTCTATTAATATTATTATAGCTAATCTATCAATAATTAATGAGAAAGGAGAAATTATTAATTATTTTTTCTGTTCAATTAGGATATAGTAAACATAATAAATAAATTAAAAATCTATGTTAGAAAAGCAAGAATCACCTGAAATTTTATCATCTCGTTTATTTTTTCAAGGAAAAAAGTTTCAATTTGAAGTTAATAGATTAAAATTACCAAATGGTATAGAAGGTGAATGGGAATGTATTCGTCATCCTGGTGGTGCTTTGGCTGTGCCTATTACCAATGACGGTAAATTAGTTTTAGTACGTCAATATCGCTTTGCTCTTAAAAGTCGATTATTAGAATTTCCAGCAGGTACAGTAGAAGAAGGAGAAAAACCCGAAATTACCATTAAACGAGAAATAGAAGAAGAAACAGGCTATCGTGCTCATAAATGGTGCAGTTTAGGTAAATTTGCTCTTGCCCCTGGATATTCTGATGAATATATTTATGCCTTCCTTGCTCAAGAATTAGAAAAATTACCCAATCCCCCTAAGCAAGATGAGGATGAGGATATTGAAGTGGTCTTAATGACTCCCGATGAGTTTGAAAAATTAGCCATGACTGGTAACGATATTGATGCCAAAACTATCTCTAGTTATTTTCTAGCTCGTCCTTTTCTGTTATGATTTTTTTATAGTGGGTTTTCTATATTCAAAATTATTAAAACAAAGATCAATAGTCTTAAACTTACCAAAAAAATTAAGTCATAAAAAATAAACAATGAACATTAATCATCAACCTAAAGTTATTTTTTTAGATGCTGTGGGTACAATTTTTGGCGTCAAAAATAGTGTTGGTGATATTTATACTCAACTAGCAAAAAAATATGGTGTTAATCGAGAAGCACAGATAATTAATGATTGTTTTTATGAAGCTTTTAAAAATTCTCCCTCTCTTGCTTTTGACATAAAAAATAAAGAAGAAATCAAAAGATTAGAATTTCAGTGGTGGCAAAAAGTTACTTATAATACTTTTAATCGAGATGATGCTATAAAAGATTTTACAAATTTTGAAGACTTTTTTATAGAACTTTATAATTACTTTAAAACTAGCCAACCTTGGTTTATTTATGATGATGTGATACCTAGTTTAAACCGATGGCAAAAACAAGGAATTGAGTTAGGTATTATTTCTAATTTTGACACTCGAATTTATGATGTTTTAGATAACTTAAATTTAAAAAAATACTTTGAAACAATCACTATTTCTTCTTTAACAGGAGTCGCTAAACCTGATGAGAAAATTTTTTTGACTGCTTTAGCAAAACATAATTGTCAAGCCGAAAATGCTTGGTATATAGGAGATAGTGTTAAAGAAGATTATTGGGGGGCAAAATTCATAGGAATGAAAAGTTTTTGGCTAAATCGCAAAATGAAGGGGTAAAAAAGAAAAAAAATAAAATCATTTTTAAGATAAGACTCATTTGACTTACATATTAAAATATCCATAAAATTTGAATAAACTTTTATTTGTTGCCTTTTTTCTTTTGCTTATCAACACCATTCCACTTAAATGAGATTCGTGTTAGCATGATTTTTGATAATCTGATAATTTCTGACATCTTAATCTTTTTAATCTTTATCCTTGAGGTAAAATCTGAGTTAAGATAAAAAGGATAAAATTACCATGCAAGATGGAGTAATGTTAATTCGATGAGTAATATAAGCTATTTAGTTATTAATACAGTAACCAATTTTATTCAATTATATTTAATACTTATATTTGTGAGAATTCTTTTAAGTTGGTTTCAAACGGCAGAATGGGCAGGTAACGTCATTTCATTTTTAGCACCTATTACTGATCCTTATCTTAATATATTTCGTTCTTTTATACCCCCATTAGGAGGTATAGATTTTTCTGCAATTTTAGCTATCTTTGTTTTGCAGTTAATTCCTCAATTGTTAATCTCTATCGTTGGAGTAATTTAAAAGGTAGGATAAACTTTGGTAGAGAAACCAGTGGCTTTAAATTGCTTTAGCTTTAAAGGAGTAGGCTGGTTAGATGGTACACTAATTCTTAACTCAAACTCACTTACTCCTGGTGGTACTTGCGTTAAAGCACCTAGTCTGGTACGATTTTGTAACGCTGGTTCATTATTTGCATCATAAATTCTTCCAAATACATCAGCATCATAGAGAATTTTCCCAGATGTGTTATTAGTCTTACCTGTAATTAAATAACAAGTAGCGGGTAAAGCACTACCTCCACTGGTGACACTACCTTCTCCAACTCCTGCTGGACATTCTTTATATGACACGTCTGTAACTTTTATCTTTACAAGAGCTTCTGCGGAAGGGGTTAAGATTATGGTTAACAGAAAAAAGGAAATTGATAGAGTAATAATAGCGAAAAGGCGACGAAGCATAATTTTTTATCTAATTTAATTAGATGGACGAGATGATTTTTCTCTATTTTACCCGTCAATTGTCAACTATAAAATTTGAATTAAGCTATAGTAAGATTTATTGCTTTAATTTTTAACTCTTCACAAATGATTTAGCATTGGGATAATAGTATTTTTCAATTCAACTAAACATAAGTAAAACTGTTATTCCTTAGACATCCTAATCAATAAAATTAAAGATGATTTGTTTTGACTTTAATTGTCGTTATTTCAAATCCAATAAACCTTCTTCTTTTAATTTTGGATTGAAGCGAATTTCCAAGGTTATATTACGACTTAGTAGTTTTTGTTTTACCTCTTCTTCTAATCTTCTGGCTACTTTTTTAAGTAACTTAATTTTCCCTAATTCATCATTTTGCTGATACTCTTTTTTATCATCTTCTGTCATTGTCAGTTTAGCATCGATGGCTTGAGTCCACAAAAATTCTTCCTCACTGTTACCTTTTGGTAAATTTTTATTTTCCGTTAACCAATTACTACGAATTTCTTCTAAAATAGTGCGACTGGGGCGCTCAATCACATAAAATTTTAGCCAGTAACATTTATCAGTTTGTCTAACTAAATGTTGCTTTAAACTCATGAATAAATTGCGAGAATAGCCAACATATTCTAAGGTTTTATCTTCATTGAAAATAGCATAAATTCCAATTTTACCTTCTAATTCAGGATTTATCATTCCCTTTTCGTCTATATAAGAAATAAACTTTAAATCTTTAAGTAAAATTTTTGAATAAGAATCAGACATTTTTAAATAATTGATAATTGACAGTGAGAAAAAATCTTTAATTCCTAATTTTTAAATCTGATACGGATAATTCATTAATTATCCCTACTAATTCCTAATTCCTAATTTCTTATTTACCAATTTTTGATGCCATGTCTTTAAAAGTTGCTAAACTAGGACCTGGACGACGACGAGATTGTGGTACATTGTTGGTAACATACTTTCCAGCAAAATTTTCTCCTTCTGTGGCAGAAGCACTACTATTACTTTGATTAGAGTAATTTTTGATAGCTTTTACCCAATCTGGTACATCATAACTTATATCAGCTTTAGGCTTAATCGTTGTAGCTGCAACGGTTTCTTTTTCTTCTGTGATTGATGTTTTTAAGGTGGATTCTTCTTTATTTTCCTCTACTTGTGCTGAGGATTCATTTTCAGTTTTAGTCTCAATCTCTAAAAAATAGTTTTTTTCTTTTTTCCCAAAAAATTTATTTAATGCCATGTTTGTTTTTAAGTTAATTTTAAAATTTGTGTTTAGTTTTCAGCAGTCTATATATTATCAATATAGCTTTTGCTCATGATTATGAATATATCAGAATTTGTGTCGTTATTTTTTAAAAAATTTCTTGTTTTCTCTAAGAATAAATACTTATTGTTTTGATAAATAACAATTCTCCTCATCTTACTCTTTCTAAAGAATTGACTATTTCTTTGTGTATTACTTCTTTCATTTTAGTGGCATCAATTTTTACATAAGGATATTCATATTGACTTAAAATTCTTTCAAAATTTTCTTTAACTCTGGTTAATTTTTCTTTAGTTTCATATATTTCTAAGATAGCACGATTGCTAATTCTATTCAAAGCTATATCGACAGGTATATCTAAATAAATTAATAAATCTGGAGGAGGAAAATCTCGATTTAATAAACTAACAAATTGAAAATCTTTTTCAGTTTTAGCATTATAAGCAAGGGAAGAAAAATAATATCTAGTAGTAATAACATGAGTATTTTCTTGGATAAGTTTTTGTACACCATCAATATTATTATATAAATGATAGTGACGATCAGCGGCAAATAAATAAGCCATTTGTTGATCAAATAAATCTTGGTTAATAAAATTATTTTGATGGGCTAAAAATTCTCTTAATAATTTTCCTATTTTACCAGAAGAAGGTTCAGGACTTACTATTGCTTTTTTTTGTTTATTGATAAAATATCTTTCTAGTAAATTAGCTTGGGTAGTACTTCCTGCACCATCTATTCCTTCTAACACAATAAAATAACCTTGCTTTTTTTTCTGATAAATCATATTTAATTTACATTCTTTTCCAAATAAAAAAAGTTTCTAATAAATTCATTATAAACTGATGTTGTGTATTATTTTTTGCTAACCAGACTTGTTGAATATTTCTAACTATTTCTAGTGATTTTAGTTGACTAAATTTAAGTTTAAATAAGTCGCTTAAAACTTTTTTTTGTTTAATTAATAATGTTATTCCTGTTAATATTTCTTCCAATTCAAATCCTAAACCATGAAAACCAAGTAAATTATTATTATCGTCTAAAATAATTTTGATAAAGATGTTATTCTCCCCTAAACTTAAACCAGAAAATAAATTAGAATTAATAATTAAAGTTTTGATATTTTTATTAGATAATAACCTTGCTTGTTTTTCTGTATATCCCACCCGATAAAGAGGAGGATTAGTTGATAAAATATAAGGAATATGATAATAATTTATCTTTTGCCAAGGAAAAAATAAACTATTATTAACAGCAATTTTAATTTCATATTCTGTTACATTGTCTAAGTTATAACCTCCTAATAAATCTCCACAAGCATACACTTGGTGATGTTGAGTTTGTAATTTATTATTAACTAATATTTTTCCTTTTTCTGATTTAATACCTAGGTTATCTAACCTTAATTTATTTTCTTTCAAAAAAATATGATTAGTAACAATAATTATTTGATTATCAGTGTCACCATTGTGATGAAAATTATTTATATGAGATTGAGTATATATTTTAATTCCTTGAGATTCTAATATTAATTGCAACTGAAAAGAAATATCTTCATCTTCTGTTGGTAAAATTTGTTGATTTTGATTTACTAAAGTTATATTTTTACCAAGAGTTATTAATTTATTGGCTAAATAAATTGCTGAAATATCATCACCAAAGATTACAATATTTTGCGGTAAATTATTCCAATTATCTTGAGAAAGGAGATGATTAATCTGAATATGATTATCAGTCTCTAAAATATTTTCTAAAAATAGTTGATGAGGAATACTAGCTAATAAATAAGATGATGATTTTAGCTGATATTTACTTGTTAATAAAGTTAGATTTTTATGGTTATGAAAATAACAGTTACTTTTAATTATATCAACTTCTAATAATTCTAAATTCAGTAAAGATTTTTGCATTAAAATAAGTTTTTTTTCTGCAATAAATTCTTGACAACTGATGTTATTATTTAATCTTAATAAATCATCTTTAAATTCTAATACAAAACTCTGATTATCATTTTCTTCTAAATAATCACTATCAATCACTAAAGCAACTCTAGCTCCTAATTTTGCTGCATATTCTGCCGCTAAAATGCCTTGTTTTGTACCACCAATCACAACTAAATCATAGTGAAATTTCATCAAATTCTAATTTTTTATCTACATTATTTTATTAGTAAAAACAAAACTTACTAATTCTGTTCGATTAGCAGAATCAGTTTTTTTCAATAAATTACTAACATATTTTTCAACTGTTTTCGGACTTAAAAATAATTTTTCTGCTATTTTTAAATTAGAAAAACCTTTAATTAGTAGATGTAAAACTTCTGTTTCTCTTTTTGTAAATCTAAAATTATTTTTGATTGATACATCATCATTGATTATCGAAATAGATTCTTCATAATTAATATTATCAATTTCCGTAAATAATAATTCTGACTGAATAATTTGTGATCTATCTAATAAATGACGTACAACAGCAGATAATTCGTCTGGTTGAAAGGGTTTTGGTAAGTAAATATCACAACCAGCTTGATAACCACTAATTTTATCTTGGGTTGAGTGTTTATTAGTTAAAAAGACTACGGGTAATAAACGAAAATGAGGATTTTGTCGTAACTCTTTGACTAAATTATAACCATCTTTATGAGGCATTCTAATATCAGAAATTAAAAGATGAGGATGATATTTATGAGCTAATGAGAGAGCTTCTTGACCATCGGAAGCTAAAATAACAGAATAACCATGTAATTCTAAACAATCTTTGATTAATCTTCTAATGGTAAGATCATCATCTGTGACGAGGATTTGCAGAGGCATAATGTCAACTTAACAACAAATTATATGGTCATGCTAATCTTATTTTAGCTTAAATTTTGCTTGTATTCAAACATTAATTAATTTTAATAATTATCAATTTTTTATATAATTTTAATAATTAAAATTAACATAACTAGATTAAATTTAATAAATCCATTATAAAATAAAAAAAAATTTTGTACAATAGATCAAATTAATTTGACATTTTACTGAAAAATCTTTATGACTAAACTGAGTATTATATTTTCAACTTTCTTCACAGCTATTCTTTTTCCCTTTTCCGTGAGTGCCGAAAATGTCACTCATTTAACTCAATTATTAAACACTAAACAGTGTGAAAATTGTGATTTAACCCAAGTAGGTTTAGTCATGACTAATTTAACAGGGGCAAACTTAAGAGGTGCAAACCTGATGGGGGCAAATTTAAGTCGTGCCAATTTGACAGGGGCAGATTTAAGTAATGCAAATTTAAGTGGTGCATCTTTTCATGGGGCAAATCTTTCTGGGGCAAATCTTTCTGGGGCGGTGTTAAATAATAGTGATTTTAGAAATGCCTATGTTCAAGGTATTATTTTAAATGGCACAGATATATCAAGTGCTCACATACAAGGAGTTGTAGGGATTCCTGCTAATGCTGGTAACGCAGAGCAATTTTATTTATGGGGTGTTTCGGAAGACAAAAAAGGAAATTATCCTATGGCGGTAAAATATTATTCCCAAGCCATCGAAATGAATCCAGATTTCGCTCAAGCCTATCTAGGTAGAGCAATTATTAAATCTCGTTATGGGCAAACTAACCCTGCCATCAAAGATGGAGAAAAAGCAGAAGAATTATTTAAAGCTCAAGATAACTCCGATGGTTATGTATTATCTAATCGTTTTATACAATTAGTCAAAGCCCGTACTGAATCTGAAGCCAATGATGGAAACGAAGGAAGTCCTGCATTTGTACAAATTGTCAACTCTGTCGCTCCTTTGTTGTTTAAATTATTGCTTCCTTAAATTCAATCAATAATATTTTTCATGTTTATTATCAAAAATGATTCGAGTCATGACATTACCAAATACCCTTGCACAAATAACTATTACTAATCAATGTTGGCAAAAAGGAAATATAGAAGGAAAAGTTAATGCGGGAAATTATCAATGGTTTTTTTTATGGCATTTTCGTCAGGGAAAATTATCTGTAAAACCTATTTTTGGACGTAGTTTGATTCAAGAACCCTTGTGTCGCTTTTTAGAAACACATGATTATCAATTAGAAGTAGGAGGAGATTATCAGTTTTGTTTAAGGGCAAAGCTATGATTATTCATCATTTACACCTAATTGATAATTATTATTAGATTATTGAGATAAAATATTTGTTTAATCATGTTATTTTACTTGGCATTCCATGTTTAATCGTTTTCTCCGCTCTACTAAACGCTGGATTGGTAATAATTCTCAAAACGCTTTAGAAGAAGCATATCAAAGAGCATTAGCCATCAAGAAAATCGAATCAGAACATTTTGCCGGCCAAAAAATTGATCTCAATAATTGTAATTACGGGGATAAAGTTTTTGCTTATTTTGAAGGGGAATTACGTTCAAACTTACGCATCATTGACGTAAAAATTAATCAATTTAAAGCCAGTAAATCGGTTCATAATTTTTTTGAGAATAATCATAAACAAGGATATGATCCCATCGATAATAGTTATACACAGGAGCTAATCTTAGAAAGATTAAATTTTATTGATCAAGTTATTAATAAATACAACAATTACAATACATCACTCAAAACTGTAGAAATAACAAAAGAAAACATTGCTGATAATGGACAATCTTTGTCGAAGGAGAATAAATTATCGAAATCATCAATTATTAATAATTCATCCACTAATATTCCATCTAGTAACGAGAAAATATCAGGGAAGACAAGTGTATTGCCTCGTTCTTTTTTAAGAACTTTAGATCGAATTAAACAAGAAATTGATCCCAAAGCAGTAGAAACAGAACAAAATGTTATCAATAAATTTAGAAAATCAAGATATAAAACAGCTATCTCTGTTAAATTTTTATTATTATTAATTATAGTACCTTTATTAGTACATAATTTAGCTAAAATTACCTTAGGAAAAGTATTTATAGATCCTTATTTTTCTCAGCATCAAGAAGTAGTATTTATTAATCAAGATTTACAAGAAGAAGCATTAATGGAACTAAAAACCTATGAAGAAAGTCTCAATCTAAAACATATTATTGGTTTAATGCCTGATTTATCTGCCGAAGAAAAAGAAGAAAAAATTAAAGAAAAAGCTCAAGAATTAGTTCAAAATTTTCGTAATCAAAGTTCTAATGCTATTAAAAATATTTTTGCTGATATTTTCTCTTTCATCGCCTTTGGTTTAATACTTGTTTATAGTAAATCGGAATTATCTATTCTAAAATCTTTTATTGATGAAACAGTTTACGGCTTAAGTGATTCAGCAAAAGCTTTTTTAATTATTCTATTTACGGATATATTTGTGGGTTTTCACTCTCCCCATGGCTGGGAAATTATTTTAGAAAATATTGCCCGTCATTTTGGCTTACCAGAAAATCGAGATTTTAATTTTTTATTTATTGCCACTTTTCCTGTTATTTTAGATACCGTTTTAAAATATTGGATTTTCCGTTACCTTAATCGTATTTCTCCTTCTGCGGTAGCTACTTATAAAAATATGAACGAGTCTTAATGAATAATCATCCCCGCTACCTGAAGTTCGACAGAAGAAAACTGATGGAGGGAAGACAGGGAGGAGGGGGATGACTTGGAGATAGAGCAGATTGTTTTCAAAATAAGTCAACATCTGAATTAAATGTGATAAATAATTATCAAAAATCAATTTTAATAATGTTTAAGTCTATCCTCTTCTAGTTTTACTTTTACCGACAATTTTATATCTAACTCAGGTTAATTATTTATAGCTTTGGGCTAATTTTTGTAAAATACGAGGTTTTAAACGTTCAAATTCATCCCTTAAGCGTTTACGACTGATTTGAGCTTCTCCTTTATCGGTAAAAGAAGTACTATTTTTAATCCATTCTTGCATAATGGCACATTGATTAGATGCAATAGTAGAAATCATACTATGTTGACATTTTTCGGGTTCTTCTAACGCAAAAAATAAAATTTTATAACTACCTAATTCCGAAAGAGAAACAACCACTTGTCTCGCACTTTCAGTTTTTAAGTCTAAATAACAAGGTAGCCATCTTGGACCATGAGTAGGATTATAAATTACTGTAATCCATAAAATCATTGGATGAGGCGAATTAAGAAAAAGAAATTGATTGTAACGAATACTAACTATACGATTTAAAATATCTTGTTTATCTAACATTACCCACAAACTAGGATAAGTTTCATTTTGGGTATTGACAATACGAGGGAAAACAATTTTTTGTAAAGGTTTATTTTTGGGCCAAGTTAATTGAGTATCTTTTGTAATATTTATTTTCGGTTTGGAAGTTTTTACCACACCATCAGAAATTTCTGTTCGATCATTATCCATAGTACTACTTGCCACTACAGTTTCTTGACCAGAATAGCTTGTTTTATTACTAGAATTGCCACGGCTATTCTTTTTTTCTAATCCTTCAATCACTTTTAAGATTTCAGCAACAGTTTGAGGACGATTTTCACGGGATTTCGCCATACACTTAAGAATAATATTTTTTAATTCTGAAGGTATTTGTAAATGAGATTCAAAGGGGCGTGGTTCAAAATCATGATGGGCTTTATACCATGCACCAAAGGAAGATGTTTCAGGTAAAATCGGCATTTCCAGAGTCAACATTTCATACATCATCACCCCTAAACTATAAATATCCGAACGATTATCTAACTCTTTACCCTCCATTTGTTCAGGGGAGCAATAAGCCAAAGTTCCCATAAATGAATGAGTTTGGGTTGCATTTGCTTGTACTAATTTAGCGATTCCAAAATCTAATATTTTTACTAATTCTCCCAATGTTGGATCTTGCATTACAGATACATTGCTAGGTTTAATATCTCTATGTACTACTTGACAAAGCTCTCCATGCAACATTATGCCACTATGGGCGGCATCCATTCCTACACAAATTTGACGGGTAATGTAGAGAAATCTTTTTAATGCCATCGGTTGAAATTTAATAATATCGCTTAAACTCTGCCCCTCCAAAAATTCCATTACATAGTAGGGCACTTCATTTTCATCAATACCATAATCTCTTACACGAATAATATGAATGCTTTTTTCCCCTAATAAAGCACTAATAGTCGCTTCTCTTTCAAAACGATGACGCATTTTTTCATTTAGCAGAGTTTGGGAGAGGAATTTGACGGCTACCGTTACTCCACCTAACACCTGATCTTCAGCTCGATACACTTGTCCCATCGCCCCTGAGCCGATTAATTCTACCAGTTGATAACGATCACCTAATATACGATTGTCTTTTTTCCCTAAACTCATGATTTAACTTCAATATCAAATCTTATCTATTCCTATTTTGACTCATGTTCTGACATTTTACCCGTGACGTTCTAAAATTCCCTCCCAAGTATTAAGAATATTATTGCCTGTCATCATACCACTGGTGAGGTGATAAGTATTTTCATCAAGACAAAAGTAGGTTTCAAAACCATTAAGACGACGATTATCTCCTAATACCCAATATCTTTGAATAATGGAATCATTACTTAACCAGCCTTCTCCTTCTACTTTTTCAAAGTCATTCCTTTTCAATACATAAGCATATTGAGTTTTCCCATTAGGTAAAAATCCCTTATATTCAAATGTTATATCTGGGCGATCGCCACTAGGAAAAACAATTTTAGTTTTCATCAAAAACCAGTTAGTTTGATCCCATGTGATAATAGTAGCTCCCTTAAAAGAAGAAGATTTTTGGTTTTTATCTAACCATGTACCTTTAATAATCCAACTACTAGGTTCTAAGAGAAAGCTATGTGTCATGGCAACTACGGGTAAAAATTAAAGTTAAAATTATGTTTCAGACTTTAACCTATCACAGATAATATACAGAAAAACTGTCATGGAGATAAATAAAGTTAACGAAAAGATACTTAAAAATTCATAATAATTTTTCTTGAACTTGTTGATTTAGGTCAAAATTAACTATTAACTGTTCATTTTAAAATAAGAAGTCTTGTATGTTTGTTCGTTCTACTTTTTTGACTACTTTAGCTTTAATAATCACTGTAAATTTACCAGCTCAAGCTGAAACTTGTATTCCTCTTTCATTAGTGGGTGGTGAAGGCAGTAAAGTCAGTAAAACTGTGTCACAACCAACTATTCCTGGTCCTTTTGGTATTACAATCACTCGCAATAATTGGAATACTGATTGGGCTGTGCCGGGAGGAATAAATTTTCATCGTTTTGTAACTACAATTACCGCACCTAATGGCGGTTCATTTAATCTTAGTATGTTTCTTAAATACAGTGATCAAACTTCAGAAGAAATTTTTAATCAACAGAATGTGACAATTGATCCTCAAAAGCCTCTAATTATCGAGAAAAAATCATCCCCTAATGACTTTCCTTTTCAAGTTAATCTTTTTCTTGGCGGTTTAGAGCAAATCGGAAGAACTTACACCGCTTCAGTTATGGGTTGTCACCAATAAAATTAGACTATGACAATTAATAATTAACCATGAGAAACCTTTGATGTTGAATATTTTTGAGAAAATAAACTGCTATACTGAAAACTTAAGCAACTAAAAAGTTGTTTTATTCTCGGATTTTGATAATTATTAGTTTTATTGATACTTTAAAGGGAGATGATGACGACTTCCCTACAACAATCTAGTAAAGATTCTATTTTGCAATATCTGCTTAAAGAAAATAAGGCTTCGGCTCAAACTATAGCTGAAGTTATGGATATTAGTGCTCAAGCAACTCGCCGACATTTAAAAGAGTTGGAAGATCAAGGATTAATAATAAAAGATATTACCCAAATAAAGACAGGCAGACCACAACATCTTTATTCTCTTTCTCGGAAAGGACGTAATCGTTTTCCCCAAAATTACGGTGAGTTTGCAGTGTCGTTTTTAGATACCCTTACCGAAACGGTAGGTGAAAATCAGGTTAGTAAAGTATTAGAAAAGCAGTGGCAAAGAAAAGCGGAAAATTATAGACAATATATTACTGGTAAAACTTTAAAACAAAGAGTTAGTCAGCTAGTAGAAATTAGAAAAGAAGAAGGTTATATGGCAGAGTTGTTTTGTGTCGAAGAATCTACAGATTTAGATCATCAACAACAATTTTTTTTAAGTGAACATAATTGTGCTATTTCTGACGTAGCTGAATCTTATCCTCAAGTTTGTGGTCATGAATTAGAAATGTTTGCTTCTTTATTTCCTGATTGTAAAGTAGAAAGAACTAATTGGATTAATGATGGTGAACATCGTTGCGGTTATTTGATTAAAAAAATTTTAAATTAAGAAAATAACTATTTTCAAAAGTTAACAAAAGATTGAAATTGATCAATATTCAAAATAAAAGATAATTCAATCTATATCTGCGTATTTTTATCTTGAACTCAGATGATTTAGGATTGTTATAGTTATAGAATGCAGAATTTATCATGAACAACACTTAATCTTTATATAACCATGAAAATAGCCATCGCTCAAATCAATCCAACCATAGGAGATATAAAAAATAATGCAAAAAAAATTAAACAAAAAGCGGAATTAGCTGCTAAAGAAAAAGCAAAATTATTATTAACCCCTGAATTATCTCTGTGCGGTTATCCTCCTAAAGATTTACTATTAAATCAAGATTTTATTAGTGCTATGGCTGAAGAATTATCAGAATTAGCACGTAAGATTCCTTCGGAAATTTATGTCTTGGTTGGCACAGTAACATTTAATCTTTTTGCCAATAAAGAAGGTAAAAAGCCCCTTTATAATAGTGTTGCCTTAATTAATAATGGTAAAATTCATCAAATATTCCATAAAAGATTATTACCAACCTATGACGTATTTGAAGAAGATCGTTATTTTAGTGCTGGAAATGAAGTCAATTACTTTAATTTAGATAACGTCAAAATTGGTGTAACAATTTGTGAAGATTTATGGAATGATGAACAATTTTGGGGCAAAAAAACTTATGAAATAAATCCTCTTCAAGACTTAGTAAATTTAGATGTAGATTTAATTATTAATTTATCAGCTTCACCTTATATTGTGGGAAAACAAAAGGTAAGAGAAGCAATGTTAAATCATATTGTTAATAAATATAAAAAACCGATTATTTATGTTAATCAGGTAGGTGGAAATGATGATTTAATTTTTGATGGTTATAGTTGTGCATTGAATCAAGCAGGAGATATTGTAAATAGATGTAATCCTTATCAAGAAGATTTAACTTATGTCGAATATCAAGAAAAAAATAATGATTTATTACCTAGTTTAATTAATAATTTAATTACCACAGAAGAAAAAGAAATTTATCAAGCTTTAGTCTTAGGAATAAGAGATTATGCTAAAAAGTGTGGTTTTACTAAAGTTATTTTGGGCTTAAGTGGAGGCATTGATTCAGCTTTAGTTGCTACTCTTGCTGTTGATGCCTTAGGAAAAGATAATGTTTTTGCAGTGTTAATGCCTTCTCCTTATAGTTCAAAACATTCTATTATTGATGCAGAAAAATTAATTAAAAATTTAGGAATTAAAAGTGAAATCTTGCCGATAAAAGAAGTCATGAAAAGTTATGATTTTTTATTAAATCCTTTATTTAAAAATACAGAATTTGGAATAGCTGAAGAAAATTTGCAATCACGAATTAGAGGAACTTTATTAATGGCGATCGCAAATAAGTTTGGTTATTTATTATTATCAACAGGGAATAAATCAGAAATGGCAGTGGGATATTGTACTCTTTATGGTGATATGAATGGAGGTTTAGCCGTAATTGCTGATGTACCAAAAACAAAAGTGTTTCGTATTTGTAAATGGATTAATAGAAATAAAGAAATAATTCCCAATAATATTTTAATAAAGCCTCCTAGTGCAGAGTTAAAACCTGATCAAAAAGACGAAGATTCTTTGCCACCTTACGAAATTTTAGATGATATTTTAGAACGTTATATTAATAAACATCAATCCATAGAAGAAATTAACCAAAGTGGTCATAATTTAGACATTATTAAGAAAGTAATAAAATTAGTTATTCGTGCTGAATTTAAACGAAAACAAGCTCCTCCCGGATTAAAAATTACTGACCGCGCATTTGGAACAGGCTGGAAAATGCCTATTGCTAGTAAATTAACAGTGAATAATTAAATGTTTAGAAACAATCTTTTTTTGTATCCTTAGTCAAAATTGATAATCACTTTGAAGAGCTTTTAAGAAAGTATATTTGATGATCGAGTATGATAAAAATATTTAAAATAACAATATTAAATTGAACTATAAAATCTTTTATCTATGATATCTAAATTTACTCATCAGATCCTAGGAATAGGGATTAATATTCCTATATTATTAATCTCTTCCGCTATTCATGCTCAATCTCCTACAGTTATAGAAAATCAAGGTTTATTACCTTCTATACAATCTACTAATCGTCAGAATATTTTACCCGAAATAAAGCCTTATAGCCTAGGTCCTGGAGATATTATCCGAGTTAGTGTATATGATCTCCCTGATCAAGGTGGGGATTTTCAAATATTTACAGATGGCACAGTGTCAATTCCTCTTATTGGTACTTTTAATATTGCAGGAAAAACAGTTCAAGAAGTTTATCAACTTTTTACAAAGGAATATGCAAGATTTCTTAAACGTCCTGCTATAACCGTTACACTTATGGCACAACGCCCTCTCAAATTGGCGATCGCAGGAGAAGTAAATATACCCGGTAAATATACCCTCAATCCAGACTTAGGAGATAGAAAACGACCAAAAGTAACAGATTTACTGGAAAAAGCAGGGGGTTTAACTATCTCAGCCAATGTGAGAGAAATTTTGTTAAAAAGACAAGAGGAGAAAGGGGAAAGAATATACACCATCGATTTTTGGCAACTATTACAACAAGGAGACTTAAAACAAGACGTTGACTTACAAGACGGAGACGTGATTATCATACCCAAACAAGAAACCATTAATGTCAAAGAATACCGTCAATTAGTCGATGCCAATTTTGGCATTAAATTTGCTCAACCGCCTAATATTACCATTGTTGGAGAAGTTAATCGCCCAGGTGCTTATACTGTACCTATTGAGACAGGACCACCTAGACTTACGATCGCCTTACAACAAAGTGGAGGTATTCGAGAAATGGCAAATATTCGTCAAATTACGGTGAATAGAACAACAAGAGATGGACAAGAGCAAAACATTGAGATTAATCTATGGGAAATGTTAGAAACAGGAGATGTAAATAAAGATATTGTTTTACAAAATGGGGATACAATTATTGTACCCAGAGCGGAAGAACTTGATCCCACTGAAGCTCAAACCATAGCATCAGCAAACTTTTCTCCTGCCGAAATTACCGTTAATGTAGTAGGATCAGTGAGGAAACCCGGAGCATTAAAAATAACCCCAAATAGTTCTTTGAATGCCGCAATATTAGCTTCTGGTGGTTTTGATGAACGTCGAGCAAATAATAGTGTAGTTCAACTGGTAAGAGTAAATCCCAATGGCACAGTCACAAAAAGAGATGTTAACGTGAATTTATCAGCGG
Organism: Geminocystis sp. NIES-3708; assembly: GCF_001548095.1. Classification (NCBI taxonomy): domain Bacteria; kingdom Bacillati; phylum Cyanobacteriota; class Cyanophyceae; order Chroococcales; family Geminocystaceae; genus Geminocystis; species Geminocystis sp. NIES-3708. Next base: position 1,435,396 of record NZ_AP014815.1, read on the forward strand.
GAGTCAATGAACAAACAAATCCTATTCTTAAAAATAATGATGTCATTATCGTTAACAGAAATGGTATAACCGCTTTTTCCGATAGTTTTGAGACGATTTTAGGACCTATTGGTAGAACTTTTTCTGTGTTAAATTTGTTTAATGTTTTTAGTAATAATTAGTTATTAATTATAAAAAATGTTTAAGAAAAAAAAATCTGATTTTGAATTGAATTCTATTAATAATAACCATCAGGAGATAGAAAACAAAGTCGTTTCTTCTTTACCTATAAAGTCAAAAATAACTGAAGAAAAAAAAGATAATCCTCATGGTTTTTATCAATTTTTTGCGTCCTTAAAAAGACGCTGGATTGTTTTGATAACTGTAACAACAGGAATTACTGCCATCGTAGGTTTTTGGACTTATCAACAATCACCTATTTATCAAGGTAAATTCATGTTATTAGTGGAAAAATATGAAGAAAAAGGAAAAAATGATGTTAATAATAATATTAATATAAATGGAGGAATCTCTCCATCTCAGTTAGCAGAAATTGATTACAATACAGAAATACAAATTTTAAGTAGTTCCAGTGTTTTGTTGCCTATTTTAGAGGAAATTGCTATTAAATATCCAGATATTTATGAAGATATTAACCTCGAAAATTTAGATAATTTAACAATCAAACCATTGGAAAATACAAAAATATTAGAAGTTACCTTTAAAAATAAAAATCCTGAAAAGATTAAATACGTTTTAGATAAAATTGCCGATAGTTATTTAGCTAATAATTTAGAAGAAAATAAAAATAATATTAATGAAGGTTTAAAATTTGTTCGCAATCAAGTACCACAATTAGAAAATCAAGTTAGCTCTTTACAAAACCAATTACAAAAATTAAGACAACAATATCAATTTATTGATCCTCAAATTAAAGCCACAGAATTAACTCAACAGTTGATTACTGTAGAAAAAGATTATTTAGCAACACAAGTTCAGTTACAACAAGCTAATTCTGCTTATATTAATATACAACAACAATTAAATTTATCCCCTGAACAAGCTATTGCTGTCAGTAATTTAACTCAATCCCCTACTTATCAAAATTCATTAAAACAATTACAAGATTTAGAAGTAGAATTAGCAGTACAATCCGCAGTTTTTACTGATGAAAGTCCTCAAATTATTACCTTAAAAGAAAAAAGAGAAAATTTACTAAAATTATTAAGACAAGAAAGTAATAATACTTTAGCAAAAAACTTTGGTAATATTACAGACCAACAATCAATTGCCTTATCTACTCCTAATCAAATTCGTACCAAATTAACCGAAGAATTGCTATCAAAAGCCAACGAAATTAAAATGTTGCAGACAAAAATTGATAGTTTAAAAATAGTTTTAGCACAAATTAATCAGCATACCCAAAAAATGCCCGATCTCACCAGAAAATATACAGATTTACAAAGAGAACTGCAATCTAATACTGATAGTTTAAAAAGATTTTTAGAAATCAAAGAAAAGTTAGAATTAGAACAAGTTCAAAAAACAGTAAATTGGCGGGTAATTAGTCCACCACAAAAGCCTAAAAAGCCCATTTATCCCATACCATTAAATAATATGATTATTGGTTTTTTAGGAGGATTAATTTTAGGTACAATAACTTCATTAATAGTTGATAAATTAGACGACAAGATTTATTCTTTAAACCAACTAAAAAGTTATGCAAAACAACCAATATTAGGGGAAATTCCTGTTCAGAAAAACATTAATTCTATCGAAAAAATTATCCATAAAACTTTGCCTTCTTTTAACACACACACTGAATCTCCACCAAATTGGATGTCAAAAGCCACTGAAATAGAAGAGTATAAATCGTCTTATTGGATTGAATCTTTTCGTAATCTTTACACTAATATCAGTTTGATTGGCTTAGATTCTCCCGTAATTTCATTAGTAATCAGTTCTGCAAATCCTGCAGAAGGTAAATCCACCATTACCTTAAATTTAGCAAAAGCGGCAGCCGCCATAGGACAAAAAGTATTACTAATTGATGCAGACTTACGATTACCTCAATTACACCATCTTTTAGGAATAAATAACAATAATGGTTTAAGTGATATTTTAGGTAAAGAAAGTGATTTATCATCAGTTATCAAAAAAATACCTGAGTGGGAAAACCTATCAGTGATTACGGCGGGACAGATAGTACTAGACCCTACTCAATTATTACATTCAAAAAAAATGCAGTACATAATCAAACAATTAAAAAAATCTCAACAATTTGATTTAATTTTATTTGATAGCCCTTCCATTTTAGGTTTTTCCGATGCTAGAATTATCACTCCTCATACCAACGGTTTAGTTTTAGTAGTTAAATTGGGTAAAACAGAGAAAAATCCTTTACAACAGGTGATAGAACAGGTAAAAATATCTCATATTCCCCTATTAGGTATTGTTGCTAACGGAATCAAATATAATGATCAAGGAGGATATTATCGCTCCAACTATCACAATTATTATCAATCATCAAAAACAATTAACAAAAGCAATTCCTAAATTACTCACCACTTATTATTTATGATTTCTATTTTATCTCTTACAATTTTATTAATGATCGGCCTATTTTTCTTCATCAGAGGAAGTATAAAAGATCGTACCGAAATTGTTACTATTGCCTGTCAAGATAATGAAGACAATATTTTAAGCTATTTAAGAGATTATTTTCAAACAAGATCTTATCGAGTCAAAGCTATAGACACAGAAACTAATAAAGTAACTTTAGAAGGTGAAGTTTTACCAAGTGTTTTTTTAGCTTTTTTTCTTACTGTTTTAGCTGGTTGTGGTTTATTTTGTTGTGCTTTAGTTTTATCAATGATATTTACCACTGACAGTAATATATTTTTAGGACTATTAATATTAGCCCCTCTTGCTGGTTTTTTCTATTGGAAAGGTGCAAATAGAGTAGAAAAAGTTGCTTTTCGACTAGATAAAAATACCCAAGAATCTTCAGATACAGTAATTACAATTCAAGCTCATCGAGATGAATTAATTCAGCTACAAAATACCTTTCCTTTTACTTATTCTGTCAAAGAAACCGTTTAATGTCGTCTTTTTTTCCCATACTGTTAACTTTACTAACATTAACAATAATAAAAAAAACGTAAAGAATAAAAAAGGTTTACAATAGGTATATTAAATTATAAAAACTTAAACATAAAATTTAGGATTGATAATTCACCCTTTAACTTTTTAGATGAATAGTTTTAATAACTCTATTTCAAAAACAACTTTTTCTTTAACAACCCCTTTATATTACGTTAACGGTTTACCACATATAGGTAGTGCTTATACTACTATGATTGCTGATGTCATCGCCCGTTGGCAAAGGCTTTGTGGTAATGAAGTTTTATTTGTAACAGGCACTGATGAACATGGGCAGAAAATCCAACGCACAGCAGAACAAGGTGGTATTGAGCCACAAATACATTGCGATCGCATAGCAGCTAGTTTTCGTGACTTATGGGAAAAACTCAATATACAATATGACAGATTTAGTCGTACTACTGCAAAAAATCATGATGCTATAGTCAAAGAATTTTTTGAAATAGTTTGGACGCAAAATGACATATATCTTGATCAACAACAAGGATGGTATTGTGTTGCTTGTGAGGAATTTAAGGAGAAAAGAGAACTATTAGAAGATGGTTGTTGTCCCACTCATACTAACCTCAAAGCAGAATGGCGAGATGAACAAAACTACTTTTTTCGTCTTTCCCGTTATCAACAAGCATTAGAAGAACTTTACCAATCAAACCCTGATTTTATTCAACCAGAAACCAGACGTAATGAAGTATTAAATTTTGTTAAGCAAGGTTTACAAGATTTTTCCATTTCACGGGTAAATGTTTCTTGGGGGTTTCCCATTCCTAATGATCCAAATCATACTATTTATGTATGGTTTGATGCTCTTCTAGGTTATATTACCGCTTTATTAGATGAAAATGAAGCACCAACTCTCGAAAATGCCCTAAAAAAGTGGTATCCATTTAATTTACACCTCATTGGTAAAGATATATTACGTTTTCATGCCGTTTATTGGCCCGCAATGTTAATGTCAGCGAATTTACCTCTACCACAACAAGTATTTGGTCATGGATTTTTAACCAAAGATGGACAAAAAATGGGAAAAACTTTAGGTAACACTTTAGATCCTTTTAGTCTTCTTGATAAATATGGTTCTGATGCCGTACGTTACTATTTTCTCAAAGAAATCGAATTTGGTAAAGATGGTGACTTCAATGAAACTCGTTTTGTGAATATTCTCAATGCAGATTTAGCAAATGACTTAGGAAATCTATTAAATCGCAGTTTAGGAATGTTGAATAAGTACTGTGGAGGAGTTTTACCACCTATATTAGGTAAAAATATCCCTGATGAGAATAATGTTAAACAAATTGGTGAAACCTTAAAATATCGTTTTCCTGAGGCTTATAAAATTTATAAATTCCATTTAGTCTGTGAAGATGCGTTAATTTTAGTACGCAATTGTAATAAATTTATTGATGAAACTGCACCTTGGAGTTTATATAAAAAAGGAGAACAAAAAGAAGTTGAAAAAATTCTTTACACTGTCTTAGAATCTGTGAGATTTTCTGCTTTTATTTTAGCTCCAATTATCCCAAATGTAAGCAACAAAATTTATCATCAATTAGGCTATAATTTCGATTTTAATCAAAAAGATTTAGGCGTTAAAACATATATAGATAGAGGTCATTTTGAATGGGGTATTCTACCTTTAAATCAAAATTTACCCAAGGCTAGTCCTGTATTTGTTAAATTAGAACCTCCTATAACAATTGATAGTTAATAATTAATCATAAATTGCTGATTAATTATTTTTCCAGAGAAATAGTCATAAGTTAAATAAATAGATTATATTAATTTATTTTGGATATTTAAAACTCAAGTATTGTTAATATATAATAGATATTTAACTAAAAATAACTAATTTTCATCATAATAAATTTTTCTTGCTAATTAACTTTAATAATTTAATGTCCACTTTTTAAAACTCTTTTTTATATTAAAACAATTTTCTATTAAACCAATTTTTCAAATAAATTTTACTTCAAAATAAGGATAAAAAAATGTGGGATAATTTTGATAGTGATCCCGTTTTTCCACCAGAACAAGTTTTAGAAAATAGAGGCAAAGTAGCCATTTTTATTGATGGTTCAAATCTGTTTTATGCCGCTTTACAATTGGGGGTGGAGATCGATTACACTAAACTTTTATATCGTTTAACTGCCGGGGCAAAATTACTACGAGCTTTCTTCTATACTGGAGTTGATCGCAGTAATGAAAAACAACAAGGTTTCTTACTCTGGATGCGTCGTAACGGTTATCGAGTAATTGCCAAAGATTTAGTACAATTACCTGATGGCTCAAAAAAAGCCAATTTAGATGTAGAAATTGCAGTGGATTTAATGGCTTTGGTTGGCTCTTATGATACTGCTGTATTAGTAAGCGGTGATGGTGACTTAGCCTATGCGGTAGATGCAGTAAGTTATCGAGGGGCGCGTATTGAAGTTGTCAGTTTGCGATCAATGACTAGTGATACTTTAATTAATGTAGCAGATCGTTATATAGATTTAGAGCAAATTCGCGAAGATATACAAAAAACTCGCAAATCAAACTTAACCTATGACAATTTTTCTCCTTATCATCTAATCGAAGATCGTGATCCTCTGTAAAGGTTAATGGCATTAACTTTTATTTATCGGTGGAATAGCATTGGGTGAATACCATTCGCCCCTACATTGTAAATTTGAAAATGAATCAACTTGAGCGCATCAGAGGATTGTTAATAGGTACAGCCGTTGGTGATTCCGTTGGTTTACCCGCCGAGGGCATATCCAGAAGACGCAATAAACAACTTTTTCGAGAAAAATGGCATCAAGGATTAATCTTTGGTTACGGCATGATTAGCGATGATACAGAACATACTATCTTCATCTCTCAATGTCTTCTTGCCTGTGGTGATTCTGAAGAAGTTTTCCTTAAAAGATTTTCATGGTGTCTCAAACTATGGTTGTTATCGTTACCTGCTGGAGTGGGTTTAGGGACTCTAAAATCCATTATCAAATTATGGTTAGGGTTTTCCCCTTACAATAGCGGTGTTTATTCTGCAGGAAATGGTGCAGCAATGCGATCGAGTGTTTTAGGGGCTTATTTTGCCGATAATCTGCCGAAATTAGACATTTTTATTCGTTTATCTACTAGGATAACCCATAGTGATCCCCGTGCTTTAATTGGTGCAAAAGCGATCGCCTATATTATAGCTTGGATTGTGAGAGAAGATTTAAAACAATGCCCTGATATTGACGAATTAGAATTAATTTTAAGATTAGTTGAAGATAAAGAAGCGGAATGGTTAAATTTAACGGATCAACTCATTTATAGCTTAAAACAATCATCATCCGTGGCAGAATTTGCGCAATTAATCGGACAAGAAAAAGGTATTTCAGGTTATGTATATAAAACAGTGCCTATAGCGATTTATGCTTGGTATTCTCATTTTGATAATTTTCGAGATGCTTTAGAATCAGTATTTAACTGTGGTGGTGATACAGATACCACTGGGGCAATAACTGGGGCATTATGTGGCGTAACGATGGGAGAATCAGCAATTCCAAAACAATGGCAGAAAAAAATTTTAGATTTTCCCAGAAATACTCGATTATTAATCAAAATTGCTGATAGATTAACCGAAAATATCAATAATAACTATCAAAAAAATACCCCTGTTAGTTATGGTTGGTGGTGGATATTACCTAGAAATTTACTTTTTTTAATAATTGTTTTAATGCACGGTTTTCGCCGTTTATTGCCACCTTTTTAATTTACTGTACTTTAGACTAAAAGTTAACTAAACGAGAGCGTAAAGTTTCTAATCCTAAACGTTTTTCCGCAGAAATAAATAATGCTTGAGGATAATTATTCTTAGCGGTTTCTAAATGTTCACTATCAGCTTTATCTATTTTATTAAATACGATTAATTCTATGTTTGGTGCTAAAGGCATATCTGCTAAAATTGCTTTTACTGAATTAATTTGACTTTCCCATGTTGGGTGAGATAAATCTACCACGTGCAACATTGCATCGGCTTCTGTTACTTCTTCTAATGTTGCCCGAAAAGAATCCACTAACTGAGGGGGTAATTCATGAATAAAACCGACAGTATCTGTTAATAAAATAGTGCGAGATTCACTGGTATTTTTATCAGTAATGGTTAGTCTTCTGGTGGTAGGATCTAAAGTGGCAAATAGCTTATCCGCAGCGTAAACTTCAGCATTCGTTAAAGCATTGATTAAAGTCGATTTCCCTGCATTAGTATAACCGACGATCGCCACTGAAGGTATTTCTTGTTGTTGTCGTTGTTGCCTTAACCTTGATCGATGATTCTGTAACTGATTAACTTCTTGTTGCAGTCTAGTGATTCTTTTTTTGATTGCTCTTCTTTCGGTTTCTAGTTTGGTTTCCCCTGGTCCTCTTGTACCAATACCACCTCCTAACCTTGACATAGCTTGACCTCTTCCTGTTAGACGGGGTAGCATATATTCTAATTGAGCTAATTCCACTTGTAATTTGCCTGCTCCTGATTGTGCCCTTTGAGCAAATATATCTAAAATTACTTCTGTGCGATCAACTACTCTTACGCCGAATTGTAATTCTAAATTACGCACTTGAGCAGGAGATAATTCTCGATCAAATGCTACCAAATTTGCACCTAAAGTTTGCACTTGTAAAGCAATTTCTTCAACTTTTCCTGCACCAACCAAAGTTTGAGGATGAGGATTTGAGCGTTTTTGTTCGATGGTAGCTAATATTTTACCTCCAGCACTATCTACCAATAAGGCTAACTCTTGTAAGCTATCTTGAAATTTTTGTTCTGTCATCTTTGCCGTCATCAAGCCCACTAATAATACCTTGTCCTCTTGAGATGAGACATCCTGGGCGATAAATTCTCGACTAAATTCAGCCTCTAAACTATCCACTAAATCCAGAAAATCTTGCTCGGCGAGATCTTCTAAATCTTGTGGTGATGACACTTCCCAATATGTATCATTTTCAGAAATAGGCAATAAGTGTGCTAAATAAGTATCTTTAATAAAACCACTAGCTCCTCCTCCCTTACGCATAACGCCACCTCCTGTGAGAGAAAACATTACCAAGGCATCTAATCTTTGCCGTGCCATAGCTGTTAAACAAGCCTCACTAGGAGCATCAGATTTCAAAGACGTAGCTAAACAACGAATACCCGATAATCTTTCTGCACCATAACGAGGTAATTCTAAAGGGGGGATTTGAGTTTGACGGGGAGTACCAACCCCCACTCGAATAACTTGTCCACGGCGGTTTAAATAGACGCAAACAGGCTGTTTAAGATCAGTACTAATAGCAGCAATTCTTTCAGCCAATTCTGTAGTGGTTAGGCGATCGCTACGGATACGTTGATGATAAAGTTTTTGTAATTGTTTAAGTTGGTTAGGCTTTAAACCTTGAAGATTACCGTAAATATTTTCAGTGGTCATTCATAATTGGTGAATAATGTAATAATTGAGGGTAGGTTAGATTAATGATAACGTAACCCCAAGAAAATGAAGGTTTTTTGCGTTTCGGGTTTCAACCCAACCTACTATCAATTCTTAATTGTTCATTGTTAATTGTATATTGTTCATTGATTTACGCTTCGCTTTCGATTTGTAAAAATAACAAGCCCATAACTACTGCGGGCATAACTAAGCCAACAGCAGGAACTAAAATACTAGGTAAAAAAGCCGCTGCAAAATCTCCAATCATGGTTGATATGTTCCTATACTAAAAAATAAAATTAACTTAAATGGATAATACTGTGAAGTTAGACCAAAAAAGATCAAATATAAAGATTCTTAACAAAAAAATCCTTATCTGACTCCCTTCGAGTTAAAGTAACCTAAAAATAGTCAATTTTTGATAAAACTTTAAGGAGATTACATAAAAAGCAATGAGTACTGATTTAATTAATTGCGGTAACGATCCTCAAGTAGGAAATCTCTCTACTCCCGTCAATGGATCTGCTTTTACTAAAGCCTTTATTAATGCACTTCCTGCTTACCGTCAAGGTTTGTCTGCTAATCGTCGTGGATTAGAAATTGGCATGGCTCACGGTTATCTATTATACGGACCTTTTGCAGTCTTAGGACCTCTTCGTTTAACTGATTATGGACCTACTGCTGGTTTATTGGCAACTATTGGTTTAGTTTCTATCCTCACCATTTGTTTATCTATTTATGGAGCTGTAGGAGTTGGTAAACCTACTGAAACCCTTACTACACCTAATGTTCCTTTAGATTTAGCTTCAAAAGAAGGTTGGAGCGAATTTGCTGGTGGTTTCTTATTAGGTGCTTGTGGTGGTGCGTTTTTTGCATATTTTTTATGCCAAACTCCTCACTTAAAACCCTTAATTGAAGTTGCAAGTGGCGTTTGGTCATCATAATCAATAACAATTAATAATTAACAGTAATTAGGGTGGGCAATGCTCACCTTTTTTATGTTTAAATTAAACAAGATCAAATAAAAATTTTGGCTTTCTTGTCTTAATTCTATTTATTATTATCAAAGTTAATCGCAATTTGATCGCTTTTTATTTCTGTTTGTTTTTCAGCACTTTTTAACACTTCTAATACTAATCTTATATCAAGTCTTTTTTGTTCTTCAATTATCTCTCTTACGGTTATTATAGAAATTTTATCTACAGGATTATTCATAAATTTACTTTGATAAATTCCTGCTTCTTTGGCAGTCTTAATCATATCTTTTGTCGGTTCATTAAGAGTAAGAAATATTCCTAAAGTTGCCTCATTTATAGCAATTGTGCCTAATAAATCTCGAATATCACCTGATTTTACCTTACCAGACTTGACTTGAATAATAATTTTTTCTGGTTTATCTTTTCCACTATCAAAATAAGCGATACCATCAATGCCTTTATCAGCACCTTTTTTATCGTTAATTATTGCACGGTTATTGGTATAGGTTAAAACTGCCCATTTTTCAAATTCTTTACGTGTGCGATCGTCTTTTTTTAATGCCAATGCTTGGGCAGATTCCATATCTTTAGGAATACCATTAAGAGTAATATTTTCTAAAACTCCTTTGCCGAAACTATCTTCTAAACGCTTTAATATTAAACTAATACTTTGATAAGTTATATCAATGCCAATCCAATTACGATTTAAATCTTGAGCAACTTCAACAGTTGTACCGCAACCGCAAAAGGCATCTAATATCACATCGCCTTCATTGCTACTGGCTTTGATGATTCTCTCTAATAATGCTTTAGGTTTTTGCGTAGGATAACCTAATCTTTCTTTTGCTTGAGAAGAAATAGGAGGAATATCATCAAAAATTTGTTGTATTAATTGTCCTTTATTTTCATCTAAATAACGCTTAATTCTAATACCTCCTTTTGATGTAAAATATAAGCGATTTTCTGCGTCTAATTTCTTCATAGTTTCTAATGGGCAACGCCAATAACTTTTTACTCCTTTATATTCATATTCATAACCACCACCACTTAAACCTTTTGCCGTTAAATTATCACTAGCCCATAATCTTCCATCAATATCTTGATAGCTATAATCTTTTAATCTTTTTTCTGATAAATTACCGTATTGAGGATTCCAATTATATTTTTTAGCATCTTTAACATAGAATAAAATAATATCATTATTGCGTCCAAATCTTTTAGTTGCATCACTATGAGATGTTGTTCTTTTCCAGATAATTTCGTTTAAAAAATCACCACCTTGGGAACAAAAAATGGCATCTAATATTATTTTTAAATAATGAGATGCCGAGGGATCACAATGAAGATAAAAGCTACCTGTTGGCTTTAAAACTCGGTGTATTTCCATTATTCTTAAAGTCATATTTACTAGATATGCAAATAAACTTCCCTTACCTAAAACTTTCTGTAAACCACAAATTAAATCTATACTTTGTTGAGTAAATTTACCGTGATAATTTTCTTTAATTTCAACTAAACCAAGATTTGCTAAATCATCTCATGTCCAAGTATCAATAAAAGCCTGTGCTTGAGCTCGATCTTCTTTACCGATATTATTATAAATTTAGTTATAATTACGCTTAGAATTAAAAGGTGGATCAATATAACATAAATCCACAGATTCATCTTTAATATGTCGTCTTAAAACTTCTAAATTATCACCATAAAATAGTTGATTATTATTCATAAACTGAGAAAAAAAGATTAAAATATTTATATATATACATCATAAACTATTATGTTTTTATAGTGGAAAATATTATAGATTCTTAATCAAATTTAATGATATATTATCCATTATCTGTTATTAATTATTAATTATTTATGAATATTGCTCTCAAAATAGCTCACTTAATTGATTTAATTACCGAATGGTACGGTAAGGTTGTTTACTGGTTAGTTTTGATGATGATTGGTATTGGTGTATGGAATGTGATTGGGAGATATATTGGTAAGATAATTGGGGAAAATTTAAGCTCTAATAGTTTAATTGAATTGCAGTGGTATTTGTTTGATTTAATTATCTTTTTGGGTGCAGCTTATACTCTTAAAAAAGATAGTCATGTCAGGGTTGATATTTTCTATAAAAATTGGTCTTCAAAAACTAAAGCCTTAGCTAATATTGCAGGAATAATTTTATTTTTAATTCCTTTTTGTGGAGTTCTTATTTATTTTTCTTGGCAATATGTCATTAATTCATGGCAAATAATGGAAATATCTCCTGATAATGGTGGATTACCTCGTTATCCCATTAAAACCCTCATGATTATTAGCCCTATTTTATTAATTATTCAAAGTATTTCTGAGTTGATTAAAAATTTAGATATTTTCTTAAATCATTCTGCTTCAACTATTAATAACAATTCTTAACTCTGAATTTTTTATTCCTAATGTCTAATTAATCGAGGATCTAATAAAGTAGCTTTTTCAGGTTCTCTTCTAAACCAAAATGCAGTTTTTTTACATATTTCTACTAACATTAACATAACGGGAACTTCAATTAAAACTCCGACAACTGTCGCTAATGCAGCACCTGAATTTAAACCGAATAACATCACCGCAGTGGCGATAGCAACTTCAAAATGGTTACTTGCTCCAACTAAAGCGGCTGGTGCGGCATCTTCATAAGTTAAATCTAGTTTTAAAGCGATAACATAGGTTATTAAAAAGATAAAATTAGTTTGAATAAATAAAGGAATTGCGATTAATAAAATATGCAAAGGATTATTAACAATTAACTCACCTTTAAACGCAAATAATAAAATTAATGTTAATAATAAAGCAGAAATAGCAATAGGAGAAAGATATTGTAAAAACTGATTTTCAAACCATTTTCTGCCTTTATATTTAAAAATAAAATAACGACTAAAAACAGCACAAATTAAAGGTAAACCGACATAAATTACAACAGATAAAACGATGGTTTCCCAAGGCACAATTAAATTATTTGCTGATAATAACCATTTACCTAAAGGTGCATATAAAAATAACATCGCTAGAGAATTTACTGCTACCATTACTAAAGTATGTCCTTGATTACTATAAGATAAATATCCCCACATCAAAACCATCGCAGTACAAGGAGCAATACCTAATAAAATTGTACCGGCAATATAAGAATTTGCTAGAGTAACTTGCGCACCCCTAATGATTTCTGTTTGAGTTAATAAAGGAGAGAATAACCAACCAAGAAAAAATTTAGCGAATATTACCATGGAAAAAGGTTTAATTAACCAATTCACCACTAAAGTTAAGATTACAGGTTTAGGAGTTTTTGCCGCTTTTACTGCTTGAGAAAAATCTATTTTCACCATGATGGGATACATCATAAAAAATAGACAAATAGCAATGGGAATAGAAACGTTATAAATACTCATGTTATCCAGAGTTTTTGCTAGATCTGGAAATACTCTCCCGAAGCCAATGCCTAAAATAATACACAGAATAATCCAAACTGTTAAATATTTCTCAAAAAAACTTAGATTACTACCAGCTTTTACCGCCGAGGGATTAGTTTGATTATCCATAAATCATAAATCAAGAAAACTTGAACTCAAAATAAAAACTAATTATGTTTATTATAATCTTAGTTATTATTTATCAAAACAAGAAAATTTGATTTAATCTTGAGATTTTTAATTTTCACAAAGCCGAGTGGGAAGCAATACGATTGAGCGTCTAAATTCAGATAAATATTGTTCTAAAGCTACTAATTGAGATAAATTGATACTGTAATAAGTCCATTTTCCCTGTTGACGAGTATTAACTAAACTAGCTTCTCGTAGAGTCTTCAAATGAAAAGATAACTTTGATTGTGGAATATCAAGAATTTCTTTAATTTCACAAACACATAATTCTCTTGTGCGTAATAAATCTAAAACTTGGATTCTAATGTTATCAGATAAGGCATGAAAGCCTATGAGCATAATTTCTTGATGATTAATTGTCGTTAATGACATTCTAATTAATTTATACGTTGGAATATTTATTGATAATTAATTGTTTATGCTTACTTTGGCACGATATAGCAGTTTATCTTTTTGACGATAACCAACATAACGAATTTCTACTAAATTAATTTCCCCGACATTGAAATCATTATTTTCGATCAACTCATGTTCTTGGGGATTATAACTAACCATATCACCAACTTTACCAATAGGTTCAATTCCCCATGTTGACAATAGTTGATTTAATGGCTGAAGTAACGGTACAATTCGAGAAGCGGGTAATTCAGGATTATTATTAACAGCATGAATAACCGTGGGTAACTGTAATAATAAAGACTCTAAAATAGAAATAGTTTCTAGTTGATATTCAGAAATTAAATCAGAGGCAAATTCTGAATTTTGACTAAGGGAATTTTCTGTAAATAAATCTGAGCTATTGTTTAAATGATCAATTAAAGTTGTCACCGAAATATTTAAAGTCTTAGCTATTTTTTTTAAAACTCCTAAAGGAATGTTATCTAATAAATTATTTTCAAGGCGATAAAATTGTAATTCTGAGACTCGACTTTTGCGACTAAATTCAAGATAATCTTTAATTTGTGCTTGAGTCATCAAATGTTGTAAAATTTTCCTCATCTGAGTCATGATAGTTTCTGAAAATAGTTATGAAATCGTGGTTAAATAAAGATAAACTAAAAATGTTTAAAATAAAGTTTATTCCATCATAACGGTTAATCTAAAATCGATTTAAGTAACCTAATCATTAAATCTAAATTGTAGTAATGACAGAATCTAGTAAATCTCCTCAAATTCCTATCAGAGAATTTATTGGTACAAGACAATCTAATTTATTTCAAACCCTCAAACAACCACAGTTTACAGGAGAATTGATACTGGGTTCTGCAAAAGGTGAACAATGGATTTTTTATCTTTATCTTGGTAGAATAATCTATGCCACTGGGGGAGTACATCCTGTGAGAAGGTGGATGAGAAACGTCACTCGATTTGCACCGGCATTGATTACGTATTTACCATCTGTTGATCCTACCATATTCAATAAAGATGCTTTTCAGATATGTTGGGAATATGAATTGTTAAACTATTGGTTACAAAATCAAGAAGTTACTAGACAGCAAATAAATCAAATAATTCGTAGTATGATTGTTGAAATTTTGTTTGATGTAACTCAATCAATGGAAATAGTGTTTCAGCTTAATGTCTCTCAACCCTTATCAGCCCAAATATTATTTATTGATGCAGATCAAGTTATCGTAGAAGCATGGGAAGCATGGCAACAATGGCAAGGAGGAAAATTAGCTGATCGTTTTCCTAATGATTGTCCGATAATTCGTCAACCAGATCAACTAAAACAAAAGACTTCTGAAAAAACTTCTCAGATTATGATTAAGTTGTTTAATGGAAAAAATACCTTGCGAGATTTGAGTTTACAATTAAATCAAGATATTATGCAAATGACCAGACTAATGTTACCTTATATTCAATTAGGTTTAATAGATTTAGTTTCTGTCCCAGATTTACCAATACCAATTAAATTACCAAGAAAGTGATAATAATTATCAAATATTTATGATGAAAAATGGATGAAAAATAAATTATATAGCAAGATTATCCGTAACAATAAAGTTTAAAATAATCTCCAGAAAAAATTATCTTACGTAGAAATAAAATTTTAAAAATTATGATAAATAAAAATATGTTAACCGCAGAATTTGAAGGTTTTTGGGAAAATGTCTTCCGTTATCCTCGTTATATGGTTAGTTTAATCTTTGGTATCTTTTTCTTTTTGTGGGAACAAATTAAACCATTATTTCAAAATCCAGTCACCGCAACTGCTATATTTGGCTTAATTATTGCTACTTTTTCTTTCCTTTATTTTACTCTCAAAGCAATGTTAGGAGTCAATCCAGTTTAATTTATTTACCAAGAAGAGTTAATTCATTAATTACCAAATATTTTAATATTTATAATCACTAAAAATTATGGCAAATAGTCGTCGAGTAGAAAAAGTTTCATCTTTAATTAAAAGAGAAATTAGTCAAATGCTTATCAGTGAAATTAAAGATGATAGAGTCGGTGCAGGGATGGTTAGCATTACTGAAGTAGAAATGTCAGGAGATTTACAACACGCAAAAGTTTTCGTGAGCATTTATGGTACAGATAGTGCTAAAAATGAAACAATGGAAGGTTTAAAAGCCTGTACAGCTTTTGTAAGAAAAAGTTTAGGTAAACGTATCAGTCTTCGCCATACCCCAGAAATTCGCTTTGTTGAAGACTCTTCTTTAGAAAAAGGAGATAATCTGATTAATTTAATTAACCGTATTACTCCTAAAGATAATCCTTTAACAGAAGAAGAATAGAAATAATTAATAGTTAATAATTACTAATTGTTAATCGTTAAAACTGCTTTTGCCGCTTCAGAAATGGCGATCGCCGTATGAGTCCAATGAGTGCCACCCTGACAAAAAACAATATAAGGATCTCTTAATGGACCATCAGCAGAAAATTCAGACGTACTACCATCAATAAAAGTACCTCCAGCCATAACTAAATTACTTTCATAACCAGGCATTGGTGCAGGAATGGGATCTAAATAAGAACCTACAGGGGAGTTACGTTGAATAGCACGACAAAAAGCGACTAATTTATCAGGATTACCTAATTTTACTCCTTGAATAATATCTCTTCGAGGAATAAAAGGTAAAGGATTGACTTCGTAGCCCAACTCAGAAAAAACATAGGCGATGAGATGACTACCTTTCATAGCTTCGGCTACCATTTGTGGTGCTAAAAATAACCCTTGAAATAAAAGACGATTTTGCTCAAAAGTTGCACCTCCACTACTACCTATCCCCGGTGCGGTGAGACGACAACAAGCTTTTTCGACTAAATCTTCTTTCCCTGCCACATAACCACCAGCAGTGACAATTGTACCCCCAGGGTTTTTTATCAATGATCCTGCCATTAAATCGACTCCTACTGCCGTTGGTTCAATATTTTCGATAAATTCTCCATAACAGTTATCCACAAAACAGACAGTCTCAGGATTTTGTCTCTTTACTTCTTTGACAATTCGTTCAATATCTGCTATTCTCAGGCTCTGTCGCCACGAATAACCGCAGGAACGCTGAATTAAGACTAATTTTGTTTCCGGTTTAATAGCTGTAGTTAAACCATGCCAATCGATTCCACCATCGGCAGTCAAATCTAGCTCTCGATAATTAATTCCAAATTCTTGTAGTGAACCTTGTCCCTCGCTTCGTACTCCAATTACTTCTTCTAAAGTATCATAGGGATGCCCCGCAATAGCTAACATTTCATCCCTAGGACGTAATACCCCATAAAGACAAGATGCGATCGCATGAGTGCCAGAAACAAATTGTACTCTAACAGCAGCACTTTCAGCATGAAAAATTTGAGCGTAAACTTTATCTAATACTTCTCTACCTAGGTCATCATGACCATAACCACTTACACTAGAAAAATGATGAACTCCTACTCGATGATCTTGAAACGCAGTAAGAATCTTTTGTAAATGTTGTTTGACTTTTTGATCAATTTCAGCAAAAGTTGGTAATAGTTTTTTCTCGGCTTCTTCTATTAATAAATCGATATTCATATAAATATTTATAATTTTTTTCATAATTTTAATAATTATTGTTATTTTAATATATTGAGTAGTTTTAAACAATTATTATTAAAATTATTCCCAAGAAACAAAAGAGCAAACTTTGATGAAAATTATTGATCATGATTTAAGATTAAATAATGTAAAAAAACTTCTTGATTTATTACTTTTACTTCTAATAATTTTAAATTAATAGGTAAATTTATATTTGCTAATATATCAGAATCTAAAAAACTTGAGGCTAATTTATTCCGAATAATTAAAGGACAAATTGTTATCCATAATTCGTTAATCAAATTTTCTGCTAATAAAAAAGAGATTAATTTACTACCACCTAAAATACCTATTTTATTATAATTTAATCCTGATAATTTAGTTAAAATTTCCCTCCAGTTAAAAGGATTATCAGCAACAAAAAAATCTTGAAAATAGTTATCTTGTTTTAGGTTATTTTTTTTATTAAAATCTTTAACTTTTTCTTGCCAATGAAGTAAACCTTGAGAAGAAGTTAATAAACCACGAGGTAAAGGTTGAGAAAAAAAACGTAAGTCTGGATTAATATTACCACTAGCAGAACATACAATATTTAAAGGTTGTAAACTTTGCTTCTTATCTTGTCTTTGTTTTAATAATTGAGGATTTTTTATAACTAAACTTGTGCCATAGGCACGTAAAGTATTTCCGCCGAAAATGATAGCATCTAAAAGAGAAATTTGTGTTTCTAAATGAGCTAAATCTTCTTTACTGCTAAATCTTGCAGGAATGTCAGTAGCTTCACTAATTTTACCATCAATACTCATGGCTATTATTGTCGTTAGATAGGGTAATTTATTTGGCATTAAAATCTATTTTCTCGTAATTATAAAATTAATAAAAAATCAACAAAGTTTATTATTAATTATTCGTTATTAACTATTAATTAAGATTGCCAATTTAAAGCTAAAGTAATTACTTCATCAGGTTGCAATTTTATGAGTGCTTTTTCTGAATTTTGTCCTTGATTCGATGATAATTTATGGACATCAATAACATAACGTTGATCAAGATTTGTTTTAATAACTATATTCTCACAATTATCACCTAATAACATTGACTGTAAATGATCTTCTTTTTGTTTAAATCGAAAACCTTGAGTACCAATTTCACCAATACTTATTTTACGAATGAAATTAATAGAGATAATTTTGCCATAACCTAATTTAGAAATCAACACCAAATTACTATCATTTTTTACTCCTAAACAACCGACAATTGTTTCACCGAATCTTAATTTGATGCCAACATTTCCTTGGGCAGATTTTCCCATAATCGGTATATTCTGATCTGTTATATTATAGTGTAAAATGCGTCCTCCAGTAGTTGCGATCGCCAATTCTTCTCCTTCATTAACAGGGAAAATATATTTTAATTTGT
This sequence comes from Geminocystis sp. NIES-3708, assembly GCF_001548095.1. Lineage (NCBI taxonomy): Bacteria > Bacillati > Cyanobacteriota > Cyanophyceae > Chroococcales > Geminocystaceae > Geminocystis > Geminocystis sp. NIES-3708. The sequence goes on from NZ_AP014815.1 coordinate 1,453,994, forward strand.
CTTTTGGTTTTAATTTGATAAGTTGAAAACCTCTGTTACCAATACCATCTAATTCTTTTAGGCTAACTCGTTTCACAAAACCTCCTTCTGTCAATAACAATAAAGTAGATTTTTCATTGTCAGGGTGAAGACATAAATAGTTAATGGGTTGATAATCATTTTGCATGGCACTATTAGACACCAAACGCTCAATAGTTTGTTTAGTAGGAAAAGAAGGAATTTGGACGGTAGAAATAGGATAGGCTTTTCCACTGTCGAAAAATACCATAATTTGCTCTTGTTTATTAATTAATGACTGATAAACGATTAAATCAGTGGTTTTTTTGATTAAAGGGATTTTTTCAATAGCCGTTTGCGGTTGCCAATAAATTTTACCTTTAGCAGTAATTTGTACCACTGCATCTGTTGGCAATTCCTGCGTTATGATTAATGGTAAAGATTCCCTCTCATTTTCATCAGATTTAACGGTAGTTTTTTTCTCCTTTACCTTTTCTACGGGAATAGTAATATTATTAATTATTTTTGTACGGCGATCATCTCCAAATTTGCGTTTAAAACTGCGTAATTCTTTTTTAAAGGCTTTTAATAATTCTTGTCTGTCAGCTAATAAGCCTTCTAATTGTAAAATTCTTCCTTGTAATTGAGTAAATTCTTCCTCTAATTTTTGCTTTTCTAAACCTGTTATCCTTCTTAAAGGCATGGATAAAATAGAATTAGCTTGAGATTCACTAATTTTTAATTTCTCTTGTAAGCTAATTTTTGCCGTTGTGCCATCTGCTGAATTAGCTAAAATTTCTATAACTTTTTTAACTTGTTTTAAGGCAATTAATAAACCTTCTAATAAATGGACTCTCTCTCGTTTTTCTGTTAATTCATACTGAAATTGTCTTGTTAAAGTAATTTCTCTAAATCGTAAAAATTCCTCTAACATTTCTTTTAAAGATAATTGGCAAGGTTTTTTATCAACTAAACCCAACATAATTACCCCGAAATTACTTTGTAAAGCCGTTTGTTTATACAGTTGATTAAGAACATTTTGCGGTTGGGCATCTTTTTTCAATTCTATTACAACTCTAATACCTTGGCGATCGCTTTCATCCCGAATATCAGAAATATCCCCAATCTTACCTAAATTAACTAATTCAGCCACTTTTTCAATCCATGCCGCTTTATTAACTTGGAAGGGTAACTCTCTGACAATAATCGCAGTTTTTTCTCGACTGCGTTTTTTCTGAGACTTCAAAATTTCAATAGAAGCAACACCACGCATAGGAATAATACCTTTTCCCGTCAAATAAGCCTCTTTAATGCCAGTGGTATCAATTATCTCGCCTCCTGTCGGAAAATCAGGACCTGGAATCAACTTTAATAGTTTATCATCAGTTAAATCAGGTTGATCGATTAAGGCAATTAAACCATTAACAATTTCGTTTAAATTATGGGGAGGAATATTTGTCGCCATACCAACCGCTATACCTGAACACCCATTTAAGAGCAAAATTGGTAGCTTGGCAGGTAAAACCACAGGCTCTTGTTGTGAATTGTCAAAATTGCCAGTAAAGTCAACGGTGGACTCGTTAACCTCCTCTAGCATGGTTTCATAGGAAATTCCTGCTAATCTTGTTTCAGTGTAACGCATCGCCGCCGCAGGATCGTTATCGACACTACCAAAATTACCATGCCCTGATAATAAAGGATAACGGCTAGAAAAATCCTGTACTAACCTCACCATAGCATCATATACCGATTGATCGCCATGGGGGTGATATTTTCCCAATACATCCCCTACTACCCTAGCACATTTACGAAAAGGACGATCTGGACTTAATCCTAATTCATACATGGCATATAAAATACGCCGATGAACAGGTTTTAAACCATCTCTGACATCAGGCAAAGCACGTCCTACAATAACGCTCATGGCATATTCCAAATACGAACGCTCCATTTCAGCATGTAACGCAGTTGGAATAATTTGACCTTGACCTAATAAATTTAATTGTTGTACCATGAGTATTATTACTTAATCTTTATAAACTGACGTAATAGGCTATGTTTTAGAGATTAGCAAAACAATTCACAATTAACAATCAGTAATGGGTAATTAGTAATTAGGAATTGGGGAAATAAGATAACTCTTCTCGTCTTCTCTTACTGATTAACAATCTAAAGGCGTTTTTGCTGAATCAGGGCATTAACTAAACCTTCTAAGGTATATTCTTTGGCTTCTATATCTACTCTTTGGAATAATTCTTGACAAGTGAGGGAAGTTTGTGGTCCAATGGAAGCAATTGTAATATTTTTTAACAAAGAATGAAGACTAAGATTCGGATGGTTAATTAGGGCTTGATTGACTAAACGATAAAAATTTCTAACGGTTTTTGAACTAGCAAAGGTAACAACACTAATAACCTCATTTCTGATAGCATCCCATGCAGTTTCATCGATAAAATCTGGACATCCTGACTGATAAGCGGGTATTTCTGTTATTTTTGCCCCTTTTTGACTTAATTCTTGTACTAAAATTTCTCTACCGCCGCTTTCGACTCTGGGAAATAAGATTTTTTGCCCTTGTAATGTTTCGGGAAAATTTTCCACTAAAGAATCAGCAATAAAATCAGGAGGAATAAAATCTGCTTTTAAATTATATTTTTGTAAATATTGCTCCGTTTTAGTGCCAACTACGGCAATTTTAATAATTTTTAAGTCATTTTTATCCTTACCGAGATGATGTAATCTTTCAAAAAAATATTCGACTCCGTTAGCTGATGTTAAGATTAACCAATCATATTCTTCTATATTGGCGATCGCATGATCTAATTGTTGCCAACTAGAAGGGGGTTTAATAACCAAAGCGGGAAACTCTAAGACAATTCCTCCTTTTGCTTCTAACATTTCCCTAAATTGACTGTTAGCCGAAACCGCACGAGTCACTAAAATAGTTTCACCAGCTAGAGGATAAGATTCTTTATAGTTAATCATTTTTTATTGATTATTGTTCACTATTCATTGTTCATTCTCAACGACTTTACCAATAACGATGATACAAGGGGATAAAGAAATATTAAGGGTTTTTTCAACAATATTATCTAACCTTCCTTTCCAAATTTGTTGCTGACTACTCCCACCATTTTTGATAATCGCTATGGGAAAATTTGGTGATCGACCATATAATTGTAATTTTTCAACAATTATTGACAAATTTTTACCCGCCATTAAAATAACTAAAGTATCAACTTGACTAAGAATTGACCAATTTAAGCTATCACAATCATGCCCCGTGACAATAGTGACACATTGACTATCATTTTTTTCTGTTAACATAATGTTAGCCAATAAAGGAGCGGCAAGAGCAGAAGAAACACCGGGTATAAATTCAATTTCAGTATTAATAGCTTGTAAAACCTTTAATTCTTCATTAATACGCCCGAAAATTCCACAATCACCACTTTTAAGACGAATAACTTGATGATATTTTTGAGCATAAGTAACTAATAAATCATTAATACTTTCTTGGGATGTGCTAATTTTTCCTCCTCTTTTACCGACACAAATCTTAATGCAATGAGCACTGGCAAGATCTAAAATTTGAGTATCCACTAAAGCATCATAAATAATCACCTCAGCCTGAGAAATAATCCTTGCACCTTTAACGGTAAGATAATCAACACCACCAATCCCAGCACCTACAAAAAAAACTGTCATAATTTATTAAAATAAAATCTATTTAAGATTACTGGATGCGGTAGGCAATTAACAATGAATAAGGTTACTACCTAAAAAATAATAATCAAGAAGTCTTCTAGTCTTTTCATTCTAAATTATGTTTACAGGATTGATACAAGGAATTGGTAATATAAAGTCTTTAGATAATGACTTATTCGCCATTGAAATTCATCAAAATTATTTGGGAATTATTTGTCAAGATTTAGCTATTGGTGATAGTGTTGCCGTAGATGGAATTTGTTTAACAGTAGAAAAAGTTTTAGACAATGGTTTTTTTGCTACCGCATCCCCTGAAACTTTACAACGCACAACTTTAGCTGAAAATATCAAAAAGCAAAAAAAAGTTAACCTTGAAACTTCTTTACGAGTTGGCAGTAAAATTGGAGGACATTTCGTTAGTGGTCACGTAGATGGTATAGGATGTTTAGTAGAATTGGTAAACTGTCAACAATCATGGGAAATGACTTTTACTGCACCTTCAGAGTTAAAAAATCAGTGGCAAATTTATATTTCCCCTTATATAGTCTCGAAAGCCAGTATTGCTATCAATGGTATTAGCTTAACTATTGCTGATTGTGATATTCATGGTAATTGGTTTAAAGTTGCCGTAATTCCTCATACCTATAAGGAAACGAATTTATCTCAATTAAAAGCTGGTGACTGGATAAATTTAGAAAGTGATATTTTAGGCAAGTATGTAGATAAATTAATTAGTCATCGTCTGGGGAAAAAATCTATTCAAGAAGATATTACCTTAGATTTTTTAACACAAAATGGTTATTAATCAAACTCATAAAAACTAAATTAATTAATCTATTAAATTAGGTTTGGATGTATTTAATAATTCTAAGGGATTCATTTCTAAATTATAAGCAATCCAAATAAAACTACCACTAAAAAATATAATAGTAGCCGCTAGACTTCCTCCTAAGATTTTAACCTTTTTGTTCAAAGATTTTATCTCTAATTTACTTTTATTTAAAATAGGTAGTAATTCATCAGCAATAATATTTGTCTCTAAACTCAATATTTCTTTTTCCGAAAATTCTACAAGGGTATAAAGCCAATCGGTAATTAGTTGGGGACATTTTGGCTGTAAATATAATTTTACTCCCAAAGATTGAGCAATAGGGCGAGGGAAACGGCTTAAATACTTAAGAGTGGCATTAATTCCCCATAATGGAAAATATTTATTTATGAGATTAATAGTCGCTATATCGTATAAACAGCCAACAATAGCTTTAGCCGTCACTTCTTCTCTTTTAAATAATTGATCTAAAAGTATTAAAATTTCTCTTAATTTTATCTGTTCTAAAGTCTTTTCTTCTTCTGTTTTTAGTTTAGTCATTATTCTTAAGTTTGAATTTTATTATCAATTAATTTCAAGTATTAAAAGAAGGTTAAATCTTAAATTTAAGTTAGCTCATCTCATTATACAGTTTAGTTAAATATAATTTTTATTATTGTCAAATACATAATAATTTTGAATATCTTAAAGTAATCATATCACAGCAATAAAATTATATTCTATCTCTGACAATTATCCTCATTTAATGCTATAATTTGGGTGAAAATAAAATTTTATAGGGTTTTATTATCCGTAAAGCTGATTAAAATTTGACGATTACCCATGGTTATTAAAAATCAATTAGCCGTTACTAATTATCCATTATTCATTACAAAAAATGTCCTCAAGCATCGAACAAGAATTATTAAAAGCAGTTAGTAAAAGACGCAATTTTGCTATTATTTCTCACCCTGACGCTGGAAAAACAACCCTAACAGAAAAACTTTTATTATACGGAGGTGCAATACACCAAGCGGGGGCAGTAAAAGCTAGAGGTGAACAACGACGAGTTACATCTGACTGGATGGAGTTGGAAAAACAACGGGGTATCTCCATTACTTCCACAGTTTTGCAATTTGAATATAACGGTTATCATATCAATCTTTTGGACACTCCCGGACACCAAGATTTTAGTGAAGATACCTATCGCACTTTAGCCGCCGCCGATAATGCCGTGATGTTGATTGATGCGGCAAAGGGCTTAGAGCCACAAACTCGTAAACTCTTTGAAGTATGTAAATTGCGAGGACTTCCCATTTTTACTTTTATCAATAAAATGGATCGTCCGGGTAGAGATGCCTTTGATTTATTGGACGAAATTGAGAAAGAATTGGGCTTAAAAACTTATCCTGTTAACTATCCTGTGGGTATTGGTGACTATTTTAAAGGAGTTTTTGATCGTCGTCAACAAGACTATCACCTTTTTGAAAGAGTTGCTCATGGTAGTAAAGAAGTGCCTGAAATTATTATCCCTAGTGGTGATGAAAGTCTGAAAAAGTATTTAGACTCACAACTATACGAGCAAACCTTGGAAGAATTAGAAATGGTGCAAGAAGTTGGTGCAGAATTTGACTTACAAGCCATTCATGAAGGTAAAATGACTCCTGTCTTTTTTGGAAGTGCTATGACAAATTTTGGTGTGAGTTTATTTTTACAATCTTTTTTAGATTATGCTTTACCACCAACACCAAGAAAATCTAACTTAGGCTCATTAGACCCTACCTATCCTGATTTTACGGGTTTTGTGTTCAAATTACAAGCGAATATGGATCCTAAGCATCGAGATAGAGTCGCTTTTGTCAGAGTTTGCACAGGAAAATTTGAGAAAGATATGACAGTAAATCATTCTCGTAGCGGTAAAGTAATTCGATTGTCTCATCCTCAAAAGTTGTTTGCCCAAGGCAGGGAATCGATAGAAGAAGCATATCCGGGAGATGTTATTGGTTTAAATAATCCAGGAGTTTTTGCCATTGGGGATACTATTTATCTCGGTAAAAAATTGCAATATGAGGGTATTCCCAGCTTTTCCCCTGAGTTATTCGCCTACCTCAAAAATCCTAATCCTTCTCAATTTAAACAGTTTCAAAAAGGTATTCAACAACTACAAGAAGAAGGTGCAGTACAGATAATGTATTCTAATGATGAGTTTATTCGAGATCCCATTTTAGCAGCGGTTGGTCAATTACAATTTGAAGTAGTACAATACCGAATGTTAAGTGAGTATAACGTAGAAACAAGATTAGAAGCTATTCCTTTTGCTGTGGCACGTTGGGTTGTGGATGGTTGGGAAGCTCTAGAAAAAGTTGGGCGTATATTTAATACTATGACGGTAAAAGATGCTCTTGATCGCCCAGTATTACTATTTCGTAATGAATGGAATGTTAATCAATTACTAGGTGATCATCCTGATTTAAAGTTAAGTACGATTGCCTTTTAAATATAATAGGAGTTGTGCAAACCAATGATTCTGAGAAAATTTAAACACTAATGATGGTAGTTAGTGGGCAATATCCACCCGAGGTTTAGAGTAAATACTTAAGTTCTATATAATTAATTAGGGATTGTTGAATAAGTAGAAAGTTTTTCAAATCAAGGGTTGAAAAATACTACATTCACAAAAAAGTATAAGGTTGTGGTGACTTTTATTCAAAAATGCAACCTACTTTTTTATAGCACTTAACCAAATATCTTTGTTTATAACTATTTCTCCTAGTCTCAACAAAAAACTTTTTCATCGCACCCTAATTAAGATCATAGTGTCAATTTCTTATATCCAATCCCTATATAATAATAATTTGCCCAAGTTATTAGAATAAAGATTTATATATAATTTTATGACTGACTCTCAATTTATATTATCACCACAATATGAGCCCCAAGCTACCGAAGCTAAATGGCAAGAATTTTGGAGACAAAACGAAACCTTCAACGCCAATCCTGAGAAAGAAGGCGAGGCATATGCGATCGTAATTCCTCCTCCTAACGTTACAGGTAGATTGCACATGGGACACGCTTTTAATACATCTCTGATTGATACCCTTATTCGTTACCATCGCATGACGGGGAAAAATACCCTCTGTTTACCCGGTACAGATCATGCTAGTATTGCGGTACAGACGATTATTGAAAAACAACTCAAAGAAGAAGGTAAGACTCGTTACGATTTAGGCAGAGAGAAATTTTTAGAAAAGGCTTGGCAATGGCGCACTGAATCAGGAGGGGCGATTGTTAACCAACTGCAAAGATTAGGCTTATCTGCAGATTGGAGTCGAGAAAGATTCACCCTCGATGAGAATTTATGCACCGCCGTTAAAACTGCTTTCATTAAACTATATGAAGAAGGGTTAATCTATAGAGGTAACTATATGGTTAACTGGTGTCCTGAATCTCAATCCGCCGTATCTGACTTGGAAGTAGAAAATAAAGAAGTTGACGGTAATTTATGGCACTTACGTTATCCTTTGACAGAGGGAGATGAGTATATCGAAATCGCCACAACACGCCCAGAAACAATGTTAGGAGATACTGCCGTTGCTGTTAATCCTAATGACGAGCGTTATCAACATCTTATTGGTAAGACTTTGATTTTACCTATCACTTTCCGAGAAATTCCTATTATCGCCGATGAATTTGTAGATCCTACTTTTGGTACAGGATGTGTTAAAGTTACACCAGCACATGATCCTAACGATTTTCAAATGGGTAAGCGACATAATCTACCCTTCATCAATATTTTAAATAAAGACGGCACGATTAACGAAAATGGTGGCGAATTTCAAGGGCAAGATAGATTTGAAGCACGGAAAAATATAGTTAACCGTCTCAATGATGAACAATTTTTAGTCAAAGTTGAAGCCTATCGTCATAGTGTACCCTATAGTGATCGAGGAAAAGTCCCCGTTGAGCCTCTCATTTCTACTCAATGGTATGTGAAAATTGAACCTTTAGCCCAAAATGCTTTAAACGAATTAGATAATAACCATTCTCCTCATTTTGTACCGGAAAGATGGCAAAAAGTCTATCGAGATTGGCTAGTTAAAATTCAAGATTGGTGTATTTCTCGTCAACTGTGGTGGGGACATCAAATTCCTGCTTGGTATATTATTAGTAAAACTGGGGGGGAAATTACCGATGAGACTCCTTTTATTGTAGCATTTGATGAAATTTCAGCGAGGGACAAAGCCGTTGAAGAATACGGAGAAGATATAATCATAGCTCAAGATCCAGATGTACTTGATACATGGTTTTCCTCGGGATTATGGCCCTTTTCTACAATGGGTTGGCCTTCCAATACTTATGATTTAGCTAAATATTATCCTAACACTACCATGGTGACAGGATTCGATATTATTTTCTTTTGGGTAGCAAGAATGACCATGATGGCTGGTCATTTTACTGATAAAATGCCTTTTAAGGATGTCTATATTCATGGCTTGGTAAGGGATGAAAACGGCAAAAAAATGTCAAAATCTGCCAATAATGGTATCGATCCCTTATTATTGAGCAATAAATACGGTACAGATGCCTTAAGATATACCCTAATTCGAGAAGTAGCTGGGGCAGGACAAGATATTAGTTTACAGTATAATCGTGAAACCGATGAGTCAGAATCTGTGGAAGCCAGTCGTAATTTTGCCAATAAGTTATGGAATGCCGCCCGTTTTGTGTTGATGAATTTAGAAGGCAAAACACCGCAACAGTTAGGTTATCCTCATTTACAGCTATTAGAATTATCAGACAGATGGATACTTTCAAAATTCAACCAAGTTGTTAAAGAAACGAGGGAAAATATCGAGAGTTACGGTTTAGGAGAAGCGGCTAAAGGATTATATGAATTTATCTGGGGTGATTTTTGCGATTGGTATATTGAGTTAGTTAAGACTCGTTTATGGATAAAAGGGGAATCTTCCTCCCGTGTGGTGGCACAACAAACTCTAGCTTATGTATTAGAAGGCATTTTAAAACTTTTACATCCTTTTATGCCTCACATCACCGAAGAAATTTGGCACACTTTAACCCAAAATGAAAATGATAGTTTAGCCTTACAATCTTTTCCTGAAGTTGACGAATTAATCACCTTATCTCCTCAAGAGTTAGTTGCTACCACGCCAATAATGACCGTAAATCAAACGGAAGACGGTACAATTATCAAGCTAGGAAATCAAGTCGTAAGTTTATTAGATCAATTACCTGATCAGGTTAGTGGATTTATTCGCAAATATCAACAACCTTTTACTCTATTATCAATAATTTTTATTACTTTCATCGCTTTACAATTAATTACTTCTGTTATTAGTGCTATTCATGATTTTCCTCTCTTAGCACCTTTTTTACAATTAGTTGGTTTACTCTACAGTTTATGGTTTACTTATCAAAACTTCGTGTTTGCAGAAGCGAGAAAGGAAACTTTCGAGAGATTCAATCGTTTAAAACAAGAAATTTTCGGACATTCTTCTTCCGATACTGCCATAGCTTTAGAATTTACAACTGCAACTCCTCAAGTCATCACTCCTCCTTTAACTACTCTTATTGATAATGATTTAGAAACCAGTTTTAGCCTTTTATTCGAGACAATTCGGGCGATTCGTAACCTTCGGGCGGAAGCTGAAATTAAACCCGGTGTGAAGGTTAATGCTATTTTACAGTCAAATAGTGACCTTGAAAGGGCAATTTTAAGTCAAACCCAAATTTATATTAAAGAGTTAGCAAAGGTTGATAGTCTCACTATTACTAATAGTTTAGCTGAAGAAATCTCACAAGCGATTGCCTCGGTTGTCGGCACAATTCAAATATTGATACCCTTAGGCGGTATTGTTGAGATTGATAAACTAACAACAAAATTAGCTAAAAAACTGGCTAAAATTGAGGGAGAAATTAAATCTTTAGAAGGAAGGTTAAATAATCCCAATTTTGTCAATAAAGCACCTAAAGATATTATTGAAACGGCACAAAATGCTTTAAAAGAAAGTAAAATTCAAGGAGAGATTCTACAAAAACGCATCGACTTACTAAGATAATTGACAATTAACAATTAACAATTACTCTTCTAGTCTTCTAGTCTTCTATTCTCCTATTCTCCTAGTCTTTCCCTAAACTGTTAATAGACAATGTTGTACTTAGCCCAAGTTACAAAAAACACAATATCAGAGAAATTAGAATTAAATTTACTGGCGGTAGAAGAATCTAAATTACAATGGACTTTTTGTCATGAGAAATTTTTATCTTTAAACGGTGAAGAAAGTTTTCCTTTAGGATTATTTTTATTAGTAGAATTAGATCATCATGATCAAATCATTCGTTGTCGAGATGCCAAAGATTGGATATTAAATTTAATCAGAGAATACTTAGTAGAAGGACATTCCAATCATAATATCAATATTCCAGAAGAACAAGCCCGAATTGAAAAATGGCGGCAAGAATTAACTTCACAAAGTCAAGATTTAACTCGTCTTCGTCTGGAGATTGAAACTCGTAGAGAAGAATTACAAGAATTAGAGCAAAATTTACACATTGAAAGAGAAAAATTGAAATCAATTAATAATTAGGTTGTGATGAAACAGTTTTTTGGTGGAGGTGGGAGACTAGGAGAAATACTTATAAATAAAGATTTTTGTCTCAGTATTATAATTAAATATGTTGAATTTTTGAATAAAATTTACTAAAATCCTACAATTTTTTCTTAATGTAGTATTCCTAAATTCTTAATTTTAAAGAACTGTATATTTTTGAGTAAATACGATATAGATAATTAGGTTGAAATATTTCATTTTTGAATAAAAATTGTCAAAAAATAGTATAGAAGATTATACTTTTAAGGGATAGTTGTTAGAGAATAAGTTTTCCAAAAATTTATTAAATTTTCAGAGGAAAGAGAAGGCGAAAATAATAATCCTTGCATATTTTCACAACCTAAATCATGAAAAGTATTTTTTAATTCTTCTGTTTTTATTCCTTCACAAATTAAATTTAAGTCTAATAATTTAGCACTATTAATTATAGTAGAAATTAAAGATAACTGATGAGAATTATTCGCTGATTTTTCAATTATAATTTCTGAGATTTTTAAATTAGTAATTTTGATTGTATTTTCTATTGCTGCTAAATAACTAAATTCAAAATTAAATAAAGTTAAGTTGATAGGTAAAGTGATTAAGGTAGCTAAATTATTGATAATTATACTTAAATCGGGACTAGAATTATTAAAGATAATTTCTAAATCTAAATTAACAAGATTATGATGATTAATATGGTAAATTAATGAATTAATAACGTCACTATCTGTCAAATAAGAAGCAAGTATTTTAAAACTAACTCTATTTATATTAATTTCATTCTTTCTCCATAAATTTATATCTTGAGATATTTGTTGTAGTAGAAAATCGACTAATTTTCTACTATAACCTATATCTGATGCAATATTTAAAATATCTAACTCATCAATATTTAAATCTTGAGCATTTTCATAAAACAATTGACTATTTAATCCAAATATTTCTTTTTCTTTGATATTAATTATAGGATTATATTTGATAATTAATTTTTTATCATTAATTGCAGTAAAAATTAAATTATAAAAATTATTATTTCTTTTACTAAATTTACTAATAATTTTATCACTATAATATTGATAACTATTAAAGGATTTATTGTAACTATCTTCTAAAGCGATAGTCGCATTACTCAATAAAGTTGTTATTTGATTATTATCTTCAGAATAAACACTAATACCAAAATTAACGGTAATGATAAAAGAATTTTCATTAATAGTTAAAGGTTGACTTAAAGTTGATAATATATTTTCAATGATAATATTAATTCTATTATTATTTTTAACTTCTTCTATTATAATTACATATTCATTATCTGATAATTTAGTAAGAATATCTCCAGCTGAAAGATTATTTTTAATTAATTTAACCAAATTATTGATTAATTTATTTTCATCATCTAAATTTAATTTATCAATGATATTTTGCCAATGATTAAATCTTAATTTTATAATTCCTAAATGTTCTTCTTTTATTTGATGATGACTTAGTGATAAAAATAATTGTTCTATAAATAATTTTTTATTAGGTAAATTGGTAATAGTATCATGAGTAGATTGATAACGTATAATTTCTTCTATTTTTTTCAATTCATTGAGATTTTGTACTGATACTAATAAACATTTTTTATTCTGAAAATTAACGGGAATATAAGTAGTCAAAATATTAATTAATTTTTTATCTTTGCTTTGATGAATTGACTCTTTCTCACTGGACATATTATAATTTTTAAAAATTTCCATGTCATAATTAGTAATATCTTTTTCTAAAATACATAAATCATGAAGAGTTAGATTGTTAATTTCTGAAGAAGAATAGTTAACTAAATTGCAATAAAATGAATTAGCCGCTAAAATTTTTTGACTATCTATATCCATAACAAAAATACCTTGAGAAATTAATTCAAAGTTTTGTAAATCATGATTATTAATAGTTGGTAAAACAAAATTGGTATTATTATTATTTTTATCGTCATAATTTACTAAAGAAACTTTATTTGGAGAAGAGATACTAAAAAAAGTTTTAGATTTTAAATCAATAATATCGTATTTAGCTTTAACTTCTACTCCACCTAAAAAAATAATATCTCCTGCTTGTAATTGATGGCAAAAATATTGTTTTCCATTAACATAAATTCCATTCGTACTTTTATTTCCTTTTAAATCACCATCCACAATCCAAAAAATACTATGATTGTCATTTTTATCTTCCATATTGTGATAATTTATTCTAATTAAACTAGCATGATTTCTGGAAATTACTCGATGATGAATAACTAAAGAATTAGTAGAATTTCTACCAATAGAATAAGTGTTTTTATCAAGAAAAAAAGTTTTTTTCCATGAACCAGATTCTAATGCTAATATATGTCTAATTGAATTATTATTACTATTCATTGAGTCTTTTAACCTTTCTTCTAAATTTAAACATAGCATCAATTATAATTAGCAACTGGATAAATAGAGTAAAAAAACTTTCAGTTTTAATCTTTTTTCTTATGTTAAATTTTGATAACCCTTTCAGTGTAGTTATATAGTTATAACTGATAAAATTAAGTTAACACAGCAGAAAATTAAATTATATTGAAAGTGAAATATCATGGTTGCCAGTAAAGTCAGTGAGGTTTATCGTGTGTTAGAATGTCGTCCTGACAGCTATCAAGGATGGTATTATCAAGGAAATCAACTTCGCAATCGTCATTTATGGGAGGATGCTTTATATAGTTATGATAAAGCTATCGAATATCATCCTAATGATTATTTTGCATGGTATTATCGAGGAAAAGTATTAGAAGAATTAGGGAAATATTCTGAGGCTATCTTTAGTTATAAAACAGCTTGTGAAATTGAATCAAGTAACTATTGGTCATGGTATGATGAAGGTTATCTTTGGCAAGAAAAATTAAATAATCATCGTGAAGCAATTCATTGTTTTACTATTGTCTTAAAAAACAAATCTAAAGATTATTGGGCAACTTATCGCCTCGGAAAGTCTTATTATTATCAACAAAAATATCTTAAGGCATTAGATTTGTTTCAACAAGCTTTAAAAATTCGTAATGATGACTACTGGAGTTATTATTGGCAAGGAGAATGTCAACAAAAAATTAAACAGTGGGAAAATGCTAAAAAAAGTTATCAACAAGCCTTAATTATTAAAAATGAAGATTACTGGGCACTATTACAAATGGCGATGATTTGTCAAAAACAATGCCTATATTTAGAGGCGATTAAATATTATAAAATACTAAAAAATTTATATGAATTAGACGAGAAAATTATTAATAATCTACTCACTTGTAAAAAAATTATCGGTAAAAATATTGTTAGTTAGACTTACCAAAAAAATTATCTCATCATGGTAAGAGTTTTAGCCGTAATTTTTGCAATAATTGTTAATTGTTAATTATCAATTGTTAATTGCTTAAGCTGTAACTAATTCAGGGCGTTTACTATTACGAATCGCATTAATGGCTTCAGCATAGTCTGGTGCATTAAAGACAGCAGATCCTGCTACAATAGCATTAGCACCAGCTTCTAAAACTTGCCACGTATTATTAGGTTTCAAGCCACCGTCAACTTCAATCCAAGGATCTACACCACGTTCGTCACACATCTGACGTAAAGCCTTGATTTTAGGCACAACAGAAGGAATGAAACTTTGCCCTCCAAATCCGGGGTTAACACTCATGATTAAAACTAAGTCACAAACATCAATCACATACTCGATTAATTCTAAAGGAGTTGAGGGATTGAGTACTACTCCTGATTGTTTACCCAACTCACGAATTTGACACAATGTACGATGTAAGTGTGGTGAAGCATTATGTTCAGCATGAACAGAAATAATATCTGCACCTGCGTTGGCAAAATCAGCAACGTATTTTTCAGGTTCAACTATCATTAAATGAACGTCTAAAGGTTTTTTGGTATAAGGACGAATTGCTTGTACAATTAAAGGACCAATGGTAATATTAGGGACAAAACGACCATCCATAACATCAACATGAATCCAATCTGCACCAGCGGCATCCACTGCCTTAATATCTTCACCGAGACGACTAAAATCAGCAGAGAGAATTGAAGGGGAAATAACGATGGGTTTATTGCTCATAGTTGCGATTAAATATAGATAATTTAGTTTGAGTTGATTGTAACAAAATATTGAATTTTTCTTTAGTCTATCAGTTGTTGGCAAAATCGAGAATATGATTAGCTGTAATCTTAGATTGTTCTAAATGTGGAACATGACCACAATTTTTTACCCAAATTAATTTACTATGGAGTATCATGTCTTGAAATTTATTAGCAGATTTAATGCCTAAAATTTTGTCGTTTTCACCCCAAATAATTAGAGTTGGTTTTTCGATGTTATTTAACTGTTGAGAAAATGAGCCATAACCGCCACTTTTAGTAAAAGAAATTAAGGCGTTATTCCAGTGATCAGATTGTAGATGTAAGGCGGCACATAGCAACGCATCTTCACTGGCAAAATTAGGATTAAAATAAGCAGTTTTACTAATACTTTGCCTAACTTTTAAATTCCGCAAAAATTCTGTGGCAAAATAATCGAATGGGGGGAAAAGAAATTTGCCCAAAATCGGTGGTTGTATTAAACCCCCACTATCTAATAAAATTAATTTTTCTACAGCTTCAGGATAATTTAAGGTAAAGTCAATAGCTGTTGCACCTCCCATAGATGCACCAATTAAAATGACTGGTTTTTGGATCATTTTTGCCCAAAATTGTTGTAAATGAATTTTAATATTTTCAGTGCAATAATTAATCGATAATTTACGTTCTGTGAAACCAAAACCCAGTAAATCTAAAGCCCAAACTTGATGATTTTTTTTAAGTAATGGTAATAAACGGCGAAATTCAAGTAAAGAACTATCGAAACCATGTAATAATAAAATGGGAGAGTTTTTTTCTCCATCTAAGACATAGCTAGTTAAAATATTATCTTCTATAATAGTTGTTTTTAAAGAAGTGAATTTTATTTTTTTTAAAAGATTAATCGATGTAGATTCTGTTAATTTTTTTGCTTGAATAGTTATGTTTTCTGGCAACATTTTTAAGTAATTGATAATTAATATTTTGTCAAAAATTTATTATATAGTTAATCTATCTTCTGTATTCTAAGCTGGTAAGATATAACAAAAAATTTAGAATTAGGATAATACTATTATCACTATTAGCTGACTTCTATAACTGATGATGATTGGGAGATTTAATTAAGATTAATCCTCTTTGTTTACTTTCCCATTAATGGAAATTAGTAGTATTAAAACTTAACCAATTTCCATCAAATTTATTTATAAAATAGTTCTGACTTCACTGGCAGAAATATTATTAGCACCTGCTTCCAAAGAGGGTTTTAATACTAAACTACTGGTGACTGATTTATTGGCAATTGTCACCACGGGATTCGATAAAATACCAAGTAAGGAAGTGGCGATAAGCAAAAACACTAACCCCACTTGAATAGGACGCATTCCGGGCATATTCCAACGAATGGAAGGATATTTTTTCACTACTTCTGACATCTCATGAGGTTCTTTAACTACCATCATTTTAACGACTCTAATGTAATAGTAAATTGAGATAACGCTGGTAACTAAAGCGACTAAAACTAAGCCATAAAGCCCCGCTTGCCACCCAGCCCAGAAAATGTAAATTTTGCCAAAAAATCCTGCTAAAGGGGGGATTCCGCCCAAAGAAAGCAAACAAAGGCTTAATCCGAGGGTTAATAGGGGATCTTTTTGATATAGTCCAGCATAGTCGCTAATTTTATCTGTACCAGTTCTTAATGCAAACAGAATTACACAAGCAAATGCACCTAAATTCATAAATAGGTAGAGAAATAAGTAAAATATCATACTTGAGTAACCTGCTTGAGTACCCGCTACTAAGCCAATCATCACAAAACCTGCTTGACCAATAGATGAATAAGCTAACATTCGTTTCATGCTAGTCTGAGCTAGGGCTACGACATTACCCAATACCATACTCAAAATGGCTAAGGCTGTAAAAATAAAATGCCATTCTTGAGTTACTGGGGCAAATGCTGTTACTAATAATCTGATAGCGATGGCAAAACCAGCTGCTTTTGAGCCTACCGATAAAAATGCGACTACAGGAGTAGGTGAACCTTCATACACATCAGGTGTCCACTGATGAAAGGGCACGGCGGAGATTTTAAAGGCAATACCAGCTACCATAAATACTAAAGCAATTGCTAAACCAAGAGATTCTAAACCTTGTCCTGTTGGTAAAGTTGCGGTGATAGTATTTATATTAGTCATGCCTCCTGATAATCCATATAATAAAGATGAACCATAGAGAAAAATTGCTGAACTAGCTGCACCAATTAATAAATATTTCAAAGCCGCTTCATTAGAGCGAGGATCTCGTTTCATGTAGCCAGTCAGTAAATAAGAAGAAATACTGAGCATTTCTAAGGAGACGAAAATCATCACTAATTCTGATGCACCACAAAGAAACATCCCCCCAAGGGTTGCTGTTAACAGAATACCGATAAATTCTGCTAAAGAAGTACCCGTATTTTCAATATAGGCGATGGATAATAGAATGGTGATAGCGGTGGATAAAGCGACGATGGCACGAAAAACGATACTAAGATTATCAGAAGTAAAAGAGCCTAAAAATGAGGTAGGATCAGGGTTATCCCAACCATAAAATAAAGCTGTTACTGACGCAAGTAAACCAGCAATGGCGAAATAAGGCAACCATGCCACGGATTTACGCCCAAAAATTAAATCCAGTGTTAGTACTAATAATAAAGTGACGATGACAATTGCTTCGGGAATAACACCACCAGCATTCAATTGACTAGCAATTTGACTAGAAAAATCCATAATTAATCAATTTGATAACTCTTAATAGTCAATATTACCCGAAAATAGGGGAATCAATGAATAATTACTAATTGAGATCAAAAATTTATTATTTATAAATATCTATAAAACAAATGAAGAACAATGAAAAAAGTCTATACTTTACTAGTGAAGATATTAAACAACAAGCCTTAGACATCGGATTTCATCGAATTGGGATCACAAACGTTACCATAAACTCATATAAACAAGCAGAAAATAAACAGCGTCTTCAACAATGGTTAGATAAAGATTATCAAGCACAAATGGCGTGGATGAGTAATCCTCGAAGACAAGATATTAAAGAAACTTGGGAGGAAACAAAATCTATTATTTCCCTTGCTTTAAATTACTATACTCCTCATCAACATTCCGATAATCCTGACACTGCTAAAATTTCTCGCTATGGTTGGGGAAGAGATTATCATCGAGTTATGGCAAAAAAACTGAAAACTTTATGTCAATGGTTAACAGCAAAAGATGAAAATATTAAAGTAAGATATTATGTAGATACTGGACCAATTCAAGATAAATTTTGGGCACAACAAGCTGGAGTCGGTTGGGTAGCTAAAAACAGTAATCTCATCACAAAAGATTATGGTAGTTGGGTATTTTTAGGAGAAATTTTAATCAATGTTCATCTTAGCCCAGATCAACCCCATACTAATCATTGTGGCACTTGTACAAGATGTTTGGATGCTTGTCCCACTCAAGCGATTACCGAACCTTTTGTTGTGAATGCTAATCTTTGTATTGCGTATCATACCATCGAAAACCGTCAAGAAACTTTACCTCCAGAAATTGCTTCTAAGTTAAACGGCTGGGTAGCGGGGTGTGATATTTGTCAAGATGTTTGCCCTTGGAATCAAAGATTTGCTAAAGTCACAGATGTGCCAGATTTTTCTCCTTATTCTGCTAATATTAATCCTAAGTTAACAGAATTAGCACAAATAACGAAAACAGAATGGGATAAACGCTTTCAAGGTTCAGCTTTACGGCGTATTAAACCAGAAATGTGGCGGCGCAATGCTCAATGTCAGATCGAAAAAAGTCCGATTAAAGATTAAGATACATAAATAGTAAAACTTAGAATTTAGAAATAACAATCAGATTTCCCAAAATTTTTAGCTACAAATTCCCACTAGAAATAAGATTTTCATGGCAGAAAAAATGTTTATATTTGATTTTGATGGCACTATTGCTGATAGTCGCACAACATTGGTTAAAATTGCGAATGAATTAGCTGAGGAATTTGGTTATGATCCTGTTACGGAAAATGATGTTATTCGTTTAAGTAATTTAAGTTCTAGAGATATTATTTTACAATCTCCTATTCCAGCCTATAAAATACCATTTTTATTAAGGCGAGTCAAAAAAGAATTAAATCAACATATCGCAAACCTTAAACCATTTGTGGGGATAAAAGAGGCTTTAAGTAAACTGAAACAACAAGGTTTTAATTTAGGTATTGTTACCTCTAATATGGAAGATAATGTTTTAGAATTTCTTGAAAATAATGAATTAGAATACTATTTTGATTTTGTTTATTCTGCTAATACACTATTTGGAAAAAATAAAACTATTAACAAATTAATTAAAAAACATAAATTAGTAATTGATGAAATAGTCTATGTTGGCGATGAAACTCGTGATATAGAAGCAGCAAAAAAAAGTAAAATAAAAGTTATTGCCGTAGCATGGGGTTTTAATTCTGCCGATATTTTAGCTCAACATCAACCAGATTTTTTAATTGATAAACCTCACCAATTAACCGAAATTTTTTTATAAGTGAGGTTTGTTAAATAAATATTTTCATTATCTTTTACTTTCTCAATAACGACCTGATATTATACTGATAGGCTTGTTTATCTAAACCATATCCTTGATAAGCAATTTGACGAGGAATTTTTTGATCAAGTGCGATCGCACGATCTACACCATTGGGATGAGTGCTAAGTAAAGTAGGGGTTTTACCACCAGTTTTAGCTAATTTTTGCATAAAATCTACCATAGCACGGGGTGCATAACCAGCATCATATAAAATTTGTAAACCAATAGCATCGGCTTCAAACTCATCTTGACGACTATAGGGTAAATTAACGGCTAATTGTACTCCTAATTTTACTACGTTTGCTTTATCCAAGCCTGTGGCACTTAACAATCCTTGAGTAATAGCTTGTTGACGCATTTGTTTTTGAGAATGACGGGCAACAACATGGGCGATTTCATGGGCAATAACACTTGCCAATTCTGCTTCATTGGCAGCGGTGGTAATTAACCCCGTATGAAGATAAATATATCCTCCCATGGTGGCAAAAGCATTGACTTGAGGATTATCTACAATCTCGAAACGGTAAGGTAAATTTGATCGATTACTAACGGAGACTAACTTATTACCAATTTGATTAACATAACGGTATAATTCATCATTATGATATAATTTAATTTTCCCTTGAGATAATAATTGTTGTCTTATTTGATTTCCAAATTGTACCTCTTGTTGATCACTAAGATTACTTATTTGAATTGCTTGTACTCCTCTAATCAATAATTCACCCCAAGGAATAGCTTGAGTCATCCTCACATCTGTAAAAATTAAACCGAGTGCAACACTGAAAGAGATAGTTAAATATAATAATTTACGTTTAAAATAAAGCACAATCATTAACCAAGATTTAATATTTAGTCAACATAAAGACTATTACTCATATTATGGACTGAAAAAAAAGACAAATGTTCCCTTCTCTTAGTTAAAACTTAGATCTTGGATATTGGATAAAATATACTGGTAAAAGTAGAGTCTGAGATTTAAAATTCGAGCTAATGCCATTCATCCCTACAATTAACCCATTACCTATTACGTCTCTCAAAAATTAATTCATGTTTACCTTACAAGCACCTTTTAAACCCACTGGAGATCAACCAAAAGCGATCGCTAATCTGGTAAAATCATTACAATCAGGAAATACTTTTCAAACTTTACTTGGTGCAACAGGTACAGGAAAAACATATACTATTGCTTGTACTATTGCGAACCATCAAAAACCAACTTTAGTCTTAGCCCATAATAAAACCCTTGCAGCTCAACTTTGTAACGAATTAAGACAATTTTTCCCTTATAATGCTGTGGAATATTTTGTCAGCTATTACGACTACTACCAACCAGAAGCATATATTGCCGTTACTGATACTTACATCGAGAAAAGTTCATCTATCAATGATGAGATTGATATGTTAAGACATTCAGCAACTAGATCTCTTTTTGAAAGAAAAGATGTTATTGTCGTGGCTTCTATAAGTTGTATTTACGGTTTGGGAATGCCCGTTGAATACCTTAAAGCCTCTATTCCTCTACAGATTAACCAAGAATATGATCCTCGTCAACTCATTCGAGATTTAGTCAATGTGCAATATACTCGCAATGATATTGATATGCGTCGTGCTACTTTTAGGATAAAAGGTGATGTCTTAGAAGTTGTCCCAGCCTACGAAGATCGAGTTATCAGAATCGAATTTTTTGGAGAAGAAATCGAAGCAATTTCCCTTTTAGATCCTGTTACAGGTCAATTATTAGACCAATTAGAGCGAATTAATATTTACCCTGCTAAGCATTTTGTAACACCACAGGAAAGGGTAGAACAGGCGATCGCTGAGATTAAAGAAGAATTAGAGAAAAGATTAATAGAGTTTGAAAAAGAAGGAAAATTAGTAGAAGCACAAAGGTTAAAACAAAAAACTAACTATGATTTAGAAATGTTAAAAGAGGTGGGATATTGTAATGGTGTCGAAAATTATTCCCGACATTTAGCAGGAAGAAAAGCGGGAGAATCTCCCGATTGTTTAGTCGATTATTTTCCTGAAGATTGGCTTTTAGTAGTAGACGAATCCCATGTCACTGTACCACAAATAAGGGGAATGTATAACGGAGATCAAGCAAGGAAAAAAGTGTTAATTGATCACGGTTTTCGTTTACCTAGTGCGGCAGATAATCGCCCTTTAAAAGCCGATGAATTTTGGCAAAAAGTTAAACAGTGTATTTTCGTTTCAGCTACTCCTAGTAATTGGGAAATTGAGCAATCAAATAATCAAATTTTTGAGCAAATTATTCGCCCTACTGGTATTTTAGATCCGCAAATTTTTGTAAGACCTAGCGAGGGACAAATAGATGACTTATTTTCAGAAATTAAGGAAAGAATTAGTAAAAAAGAACGAGTTTTAATTACTACTTTAACTAAAAGAATGTCAGAAGATTTGACAGAATATTTACAAGAAAAAGATATAAATGTACAATACTTACATTCTGAGATTCAATCCATTGAAAGAATTGAGATTTTACAAAGTTTAAGAGCAGGAGATTTTGATGTCTTAATTGGAGTAAATTTATTAAGGGAAGGTTTAGACTTACCTGAAGTATCTTTAGTGATTATTTTAGATGCTGATAAAGAGGGTTTTTTAAGATCAGAAAAATCATTAATTCAAACGATGGGAAGAGCGGCTCGTCATGTAAATGGACAGGCAATTTTATACGCTGATAATTTTACTCAAAGTATGGAAAAAGCCATCAATGAAACTAATCGCCGTCGAGAAATTCAGCAAAAATATAACCAAGAAAATAATATTATTCCTCAATCTATTATCAAAAAATCTAGCAACTCAATTTTAGAATATTTAGATATATCAAGAAAATTAAATAAACAAGAATTAGAAGAAGTTTATACTCATTTAGAAGAAATAACTTTAGATAAAATCCCTAATTTAATTAAACAATTTGAAGAAGAAATGCAAAAAGCTGCCCAAAATTTAGAGTTTGAAAAAGCGGCTGAATATCGAGATAAGATTAAGCATTTACGCTCAAAATTATTGAGTTGATAATTATCAAAAATAAAAGCATCATAGTTTTTTTGCTAATAGCATAAGAAAACCGACAAGTTAAATTCACCAAAAAACTTTTTTATCACATCCTATCCTACTTATTTATTTAGGCAAAATCTCTTAACCCTTACATTCTTCGTTATCACAAAGATTAACTTCAATTAAAATATGGGATAAATTAGATATGTTTTTCAATAAATTTTTATAATATTCAGGGGGTTGAGGATGATGGGTAACGATAGAAATAGTAGCAGAAAAATAATGTTCACTGATATTCCAAAAATGTAAATCGACAATGCGATTATCTGCATCTGATTCAATAATATCGATAATTTTTAATTTCGTTTTTTGATTAACACTACCATCAAGTAAAATAGTTGCAGTATCAGCAATTAAACCCCATGCCCATTTACCTATAACTAGGGTTGCCACTAAACCCATAACTGCATCCATCCAAATCCAACCCCATTGTCTAGCAGTTAATAAGGCAATAATAGCCAATACAGAGGTTAACGCATCGGCTAAAACGTGAAAATATGCCGCTCGAAGATTATGATCATGATGGTGATGAGAATGTTCATGATTATGGTGGTCATGTTCTTGTAATAAAAATGCACTAACAATATTAACGATTAAGCCTAAAATAGCAACATAAATAGCTTGATTAAATTGAATTTCTTGGGGATCGAACAAACGAACTATTGACTCAACACCTGTAATTAACGCAATAACTGATAATGCGATCGCACTAGCAAAACCTCCTAAAACAGTAACTTTTCCAGTTCCAAAAGTATATTTAGGATTATGGGCGTTAATCCGAGCGTAATGATAGGTTAATAGAGTAATACAAAAAGCACCTACATGAGTAGCCATGTGCCAACCATCAGCTAATAGTGCCATCGAACCAAAAGTAGTTCCAGCAATAATTTCGGCTATCATAGTCATAAAAGTAAAGCCTAAAACTATCCAAGTTCTTTTTTCTCCCGAATTTGTATCTCCTGTTAAAAAATCATGGGAATGTTGCCATTTTTCTAAAGTTTGATAGTGCATTTTTTAAAAATTAATCAATAGTTAATTGGGATACCATTGTAAAATATAATTAGCGACTAATAAAATTTCTGTCGTTCTAATATTTAAAAATTATTGTCATTTGATGTTTTTATATTTAGCTAGAATAGAGTAAATTTTAATAGTGTTTTTATATGCAGTTAACTTGGTTAGATAGCAATTCATGGTTAATCGAAATTGCTGGATTAAGAATTTTACTTGATCCTTGGTTAGTAGGAACTCTTGTCTTTGGAAATGCGACATGGCTATTAGAAGGAAAAAAATGCACTTTACGGGAAATTCCTGAAAATATTGATCTAATTTTATTATCTCAAGGTTTAGAAGATCACGCCCATCCTCCAACATTAAAAATCTTAGATCATCATTTACCTGTCATAGGCTCAGAAAATGCAGGAAAAGTTTGTCAAGATTTAGGTTTCAAGAATATTAAAACCTTAAAACACGATGAAACTTATATTTTTGATGATAAAATCACAATACAAGCAGTAACAGGTTCTCCAGTAGGTCCAAATTTAGTGGAAAATGGTTATATTATTCGGGATTTAACTAATGAAGAATCTTTATATTATGAACCTCATGGTTTCCATTCACCTAATTTAAAACAAAAAGAAACAGTAAAAGTAATTATCACACCATTAACTAATATAAAAATACCGTTTATTGGTTCAGTAATAAAAGGGCAAGAAAAGGCAATAGAAGCATGTCAATGGTTAAAACCAGAATTCATTTTATCCACTGCGGCGGGAGGAGACTTAGAATTTCAGGGCTTATTAACGAAGATATTAAAAGAAGAAGGTTCAATAGATAATTTTCGTCATCTACTATCCAAAGAAAATCTTAGCACTAGAGTGATTGAACTAGAGCCTTGGGCAACCGTTACAATTTGATGATTTGAGACGATTAAACTTAAGGACTATTTAATCTACGATGTGAAACCATGAAAACATTGCTATCTTGAATTAGAGGTTGCAATGAAGATGTCTTTTAGCTTAATCAAGTTTTGCGTATGAAAAAATTAAGTCTTTTATCATCTAGTATTTAGATTTATCATATTAACAAAAAAGTGGGCGTTGGTGAATGAGGGTATGATAGAAAGAGGAAAAAAGTGAAGTAAAAAAACATGAAATGTCCAGAATGTGGCTCCAAGAATATCAATAAAAATGGCATAAAAAAAGGAAAACAAAATCATATTTGTGTTCATTGTCGCGGACAATTTATAGCTCCAGAACAACTCAGTGGTAAAGGTTATAGTGATGATCTCAGAAAAGAATGCTTAAAAATGTACGTCAATGGTATGGGTTTTCGAGCTATTGGGAGGATTAAACAGGTGCATCATACAACGATCATCTCTTGGGTTAAAGCAGTGGGTCAAATTTTGCGACAGAGCTATCATCCAGAAACGCGACCAGAAGTTGGAGAATTAGATGAATTGCAAACCTTTGTCGGCTCAAAAAAAAACCAATCTGGCGATGGACAGCGGTAGATCATTTTCACGAGGGTATATTGGAATGGGTCATAGGGGATAGAAGTGCAAAAACATTTAGACCGTTGTGGGAGCAAGTAAAAAAATGGCATTGTTATTTTTATGTAACAGAAGGGTGGAAAGTCTATGGAAACTTTATTCCTGAGGGCGACCAAATCATCTGTAAAACATACATGACCAGAGTGGAGGGAGAAAATACGAGATTAAGATATTATCTTGCTAGACTACATCGAAAAACTTTATGTTATTCAAAATCCATGGAGATTTTAAAGTATTCTGTTTCACTATTGATTCACTATCTCAAATTTAAAGATATACCAATTCCTTTTCGTCCTTTAGGGAGACCTACTTTTAGTCTTCTTCATACCTAAAATCACCAATGCCAAAAAAGTAAAACTATTAGAGGAGTTAAAACAGTCGGTATTAGAGAGAGCATTTAGAGGAGAATTAACCAACTCAATATAACCTGTCACAATGAGTTATACTAAATTAGGTATAATAAGTAATTAACAAGCAATGGCAGATAAACCAATCTACTGGATTGGCACATCAAAGGAGGATATTAGTAGTTTTCCTGCGGAGGCAAAGCGAAAGGCTGGTTTACAGCTCAGGGCGGTTCAACAGGGATTACAACCCACTGACTTTAAGCTAATGGCTGTCATTGGTAAAGGAGTCGCTGAAATTAGAGTATGGACTGGAGATACTTACCGTGTATTTTATGTGGCAAAGTTCCCCGAAGCCGTTTATGTCCTTCATGCCTTTGGTAAAAAAACCCAGAAGACATCTAAACAGGATATTGAAGTAGGGAAACAACGTTATCAACAAATGCTCGAATATAGACAATCTTTAGGGGAGTAAAACCATGACTATTGCTCAATCAGTACAAATTACCAAAGGTAGTGATAATGTCTTTGAAGACTTGGGCTTTGAAGCCGAAGAAGCCATGAATCTCAAGATTAGAGCGGACTTAATGTTACAGTTACGCTTTTACATCGAAGCACAGGGATGGACACAACAACAAGCTGCCGCCTTTTTTAAGGAAACTCAGCCCCGAATTAGTAACCTTCTCAATGGTGACATTACTCGTTTTAGTATCGATAAACTCATTAATATGTTAGCCAAAACGGGCATGAAGATTAAAGTTGAGCTTTATGCGTGAAACTTAAAAGCAAACCAATTAATCCATACTAAGCAAGATGACACTCTTAACACAGCAAATGATTAACAACCTTTACCCCACTATCCAACAACTCAGTAAAAGCGATAAGATTCGTCTATTACAATTTCTAGCCACAGAGATAGCCAAAGATGAAGAATTAGATAGCCAAACCGAAGAACAACAATTCTGGGTGAATGTCAGTCAGCCTTCCTTACAACAAATATGGGGACATCCCGATGAAGAGGTTTATAATGAGTTACTCTAAATATGACATCATCTTAGTTCGGTATCCCTTTTCTGACTTATCTAGTAGTAAAGTACGCCCTGCTATCGTTATCAATGCCTCTCATTCTTCTATGGATTACTTTATTGTGCCTTTGAGCAGTCGCACTCAAAACCTCTTGGCTGGAGAGTTTATTCTTAAAGATTGGCAAAGTGGGGGATTAAATGTCGAAAGTTCAGTTAAACGGGGTATATTTACCATTGAAAGTACCTTAATCATCAAGAAGATAGGTGTATTAACATCAGAGGATATTAACACCCTTGAACAAAGTCTCAAACAATGGTTAGGATGGCAGGAGTGAGATAATTAGTATGAATGAAGCCGAAACCAGAGCCGAATTAATTGACCCTAAATTAAAAGAAGCGGGTTGGGGAGTTGTTGCCCATAGTGCCATTAAAAGGGAAGTTATTGCCCTCGGACGACTCTTAGGCGGTGGAAAGAGAGCTAAATCTTTAATTGCTGATTATGTCTTGGTTTACCGTAACCAGAAATTAGCCGTCATCGAAGCTAAAAGAAGAGATTTACCCGATACCGAAGGACTCCAACAAGCCAAGGAATATGCTCAACGACTTCAAACACCCTTCACTTACTCTACCAATGGTATTGGTATTTATCAAGTTGACATGAGAACCGCCCAAGAAGGTTATGTCGATCGTTTCCCCACTCCCGAAGATTGGCATTGGTGATTTTAGGTATGAAGAAGACTAAAAGTAGGTCTCCCTAAAGGACGAAAAGGAATTGGTATATCTTTAAATTTGAGATAGTGAATCAATAGTGAAACAGAATACTTTAAAATCTCCATGGATTTTGAATAACATAAAGTTTTTCGATGTAGTCTAGCAAGATAATATCTTAATCTCGTATTTTCTCCCTCCACTCTGGTCATGTATGTTTTACAGATGATTTGGTCGCCCTCAGGAATAAAGTTTCCATAGACTTTCCACCCGTCTGTTACATAAAAATAACAATGCCATTTTTTTACTTGCTCCCACAACGGTCTAAATGTTTTTGCACTTCTATCCCCTATGACCCATTCCAATATACCCTCGTGAAAATGATCTACCGCTGTCCATCGCCAGATTGGTTTTTTTTTGAGCCGACAAAGGTTTGCAATTCATCTAATTCTCCAACTTCTGGTCGCGTTTCTGGATGATAGCTCTGTGGCAAAATTTGACCCACTGCTTTAACCCAAGAGATGATCGTTGTATGATGCACCTGTTTAATCCTCCCAATAGCTCGAAAACCCATACCATTGACGTACATTTTTAAGCATTCTTTTCTGAGATCATCACTATAACCTTTACCACTGAGTTGTTCTGGAGCTATAAATTGTCCGCGACAATGAACACAAATATGATTTTGTTTTCCTTTTTTTATGCCATTTTTATTGATATTCTTGGAGCCACATTCTGGACATTTCATGTTTTTTTACTTCACTTTTTTCCTCTTTCTATCATACCCTCATTCACCAACGCCACTTTTTTTTGATATATCTCCTCTAATCTTTTTACTTCTGTTGATAGTTTATCTAGTTTATTTACTATATTTTGACAATATTTTTCAGAAGGAAAGGGTACAATAATTGAATTAAGAGTAGTTTGATTTAATTTAGGTTGAGCCATTCCTGTTACATATGGTTTCAGTGAAATAGAGTTAAAATAATATTCTATAAATTTCTGTAAATTGATACTCTTAAATTTTAGAACATGAGCATGATTATTAACCCATGTCTTACCGCTAATTGAAAAAGCTATTGGATAAGTTCTAGCTAAAAGATTTGCACCATCTTCTGATATTAATAATAAATTTTCATCTGATATTAATAATAAATTTTCATCAAATATATAGCCTTCTACATAATCAACTATTCCTGATGCACCATAATAAGGAATATTACCTTTTTTTCTTTGAGATTTAGTAATAGGTATTCTTTTACTATCTAAATTTTGACAAATATCCCCTAACTTTTTCTCAACCCAATCATCACCCTTATTAGTAAAGATGTTATTAAGGTAGGAGTCGAATAGTTCATGGGCATTGAGGAGGTTTTGTTTAGAGAGTGCGATCGCCCTGTCTATCCCCTCAAACGCCTCGTCTAATATCTCTACTATCCTTTTCTGTACCTCAAGGGGAGGGATAACGATTTCTACTTTTTGAATAGGAGTTGTATTGAGATTTCTTACTGTTGAACCTGCCGCTAAATTATCAAATTGCTTATATGTTGTATTTGAACCTAAGAAATAGTAAAGATAATCTTGATCAAATAATCCTGACTTGTCTTTTAAAACTAACCAACCATAATGAATGCAACCAGATGTTTTCATTATATAAGGACGACCAAAACTCATCGAATTTGATAAGATGAAATCACCCTCATTTACTAATCTTGAATTTCTAATTCCTTCGGGTTTTATTTTCTCTTTTGTTTGATAAATATATTTAGAACTAGCAGAAGCATCTGATATTTTTATCCAATTTATACCGTTTGGATTATTAGTAAAGTATTTAACAATGAAGACTTCGGTTTTTATAAAGTAACCGTAGAGGCCTTTTAAGATTAATGGCTCAATTTACCCCAGACAGGATAGCTAGTTTACGCTTTGTAAGTGATATTGCTGAGGCTATGGAATGGATTTATAACCATTTAGGGGAAAAAGTTTATCAGGATTTAAAAGCCCACGAAAAAGACATTAAAGCCCATTTGGAGAAAGAAGAAATTTCCATTACTCCTGCTAATTTAAAAACCTTATTATCTCAGAAAAAATGGCTTGAGCAAAAAGAATTAATGGTAAAAGCTGAAAAAATTGCTACTGGTTTAGAGACAATTACTGGTACTAATAATAACGATAAAATTTGGACTGATTTTAACTTATTTACTCAAGAAGTAGATAAGGTAATTAACCAATTAAAAATTAAACTTTCAGCTTTCGAGAAAAAACAAATTTTAGGGGCGGTTAGTTGGGTAGATGAATCCGCAGAAAAAGTTATTAAGAAAGTCCATAAACTTAAAAAAGACAAGTTAGAAGAGTTATTAAACCAATTAGGCACAACTAAAGAAAATTTAGCTAATTTTGGTGATTTTTGTACGGATAAGCCTGATGTTTATGTGGAATATGAAAGCGATACTAATTTACGGGATACTGAAAATATACCTCTTAATTATTATCTATCTTCCTCCACTATTGCTAATAAAGATGTAAGTTGTTTAACCTCTGTTTTTGAATGTTAACGAGAGTTTGAAACCCTCAACCTTTGGCCATAGGGTAGCCACCATAATTGAAGATTACTTTTTACAGGAGGTGTGCCCCATGTAAAGGATGCGTGGTTGGATATGAATAAAACTGTTATTGGTATATTAGATTAGTTTTAATAAGTATTTTTATCAGTATCAACCTTTGAGAAGTTTGCAGGAGGTAAGCAAGTAAGTCTTAGAGTTAGAAGCACAAAAGGAGGGTTTATTAAAGAATTTGCTTAGTTTTGCACAAATTTAGTTCTAGCCAGATTTCGATCAAGATAGGGTACAATGGATTTAATAGTTAAGGTATTAAACATGAATTTATCAATGCTCGAAAAACTAATTGTGTTTTTTGTGTGTAAAATCAAGGGTAATATCACTAAAACCCAGTT
This sequence comes from Geminocystis sp. NIES-3708, assembly GCF_001548095.1. Lineage (NCBI taxonomy): Bacteria > Bacillati > Cyanobacteriota > Cyanophyceae > Chroococcales > Geminocystaceae > Geminocystis > Geminocystis sp. NIES-3708. The sequence continues at coordinate 1,484,502 of NZ_AP014815.1, forward strand.
GCTTAAATTCTTGTACCTTGCAGATTTAGGTGCGGTTAAATGGCAAGATAAGCAACTTACTGATGTAGATTGGCGTTATTATCTTAATGGTCCTTAGAGCGAAAATATCGATTTAGCTTTAGAAAAACTCTATAAGGCTAGAATTTTGCAGGAAGTTACTAAAGGTTCAGCAAAATTGATTCAACCTGCTGAAAACTGTCTTAACCCCAAAACTTTTGGCTTTTCTAAGGGGCTTGAGTTGAGATTAAATAATATTGTCTATGAATGGGTAAGGGCGAATAAACTCGATGAATTACTAGAATATGTTTATCAAACTGAACCCATGATTGATGCTCAACAACACCATAACAAAGAGGAAAAAGCCCTTTTAAATCTTCGTTTGGAAAGTGAAAAGTTGGTTGAACTGTAGCATTAATTATCATATCCTGAATTATTAACCAAGTCTAAAAAACTGCTCATATCTTCGGGAAAATTACCATTAATAACCATCTTAGAAAATACATTATAGCAGTCTTTTTTATCTCCTTCTTTACGGGGAAAACCTAGCCACAAAATAATAATTGTATTTGCTTCTTTAAATACTCGAAAAAATAGCCGATACCTCGATGGTAAACCCATTTTTTTGAGACGGCTATATTTTTGCAAAGGTTTTTTGAGAACAAAATAAGAGGCAAAAGGATCGTTTGATATTTTATCTTTTATGCCTTGATCTAATGCTTTTAATAGTTTAACTTCTGGATGAGTTACAAAGTTTTCTGGCTCTAATTTTTCCTTAAGATATTTAACTCTATTTACTAACTCTAACCATTGTTGATAAAAAAGGGGGTGAAAGTAAATTAAATATCCATTTATTTGGATGGGCTTCATTATTCTTCTATGTCAACACCCGTTAATAAATTATCTATTTCATCACTCATTTCCTGAGTATAAGGCTTGAGTTGTTCAGGATTTTTTAGGGCATCTTTAGTTAAAAAGTCAAGAAAAATACTCATCATTAATGTTTCTTCTTCTTCCTCATCAATATCATTTTTAGGGTTAATCCGTAATAATAATGTATCGTCGTTTAATACTTCAATTTCTCCTGTAGCTTCGGCAAATTGGGGATTTTCTTTATAAAAGGCACTAGGAAGGCGAAAACCTTGTTGATTACCTATTTTAGCAGGGTTTATGCTGTATGTTTTTTGTTTCATTATTTTGATAGATAATGTTATTATTTTTTGTTATAACATAGTTAGGGGAAAAGATATAGCTATTGAGGTTAATATCTTTATTAGGAGGTAAATGAGTTATGCAACAAATAACGATCGAGGTTGACGATAATGTAAAAAAGGCTTTTCAGTTGGCTTCACCCCAACAGAAGCAAGAATTAAGTTATCTGATTGGTGCTTATTTGGGTTCGTCTTGGGAAGAAAAAAACCTTATTGAAGTAATGGAGATTATTTCTGATAATGCTGAAAAACGGGGCTTAACTCCTGAAATATTAGCGGAACTTTTAGCGGATGAGTAAGTTACGTTTAGTTTTAGATACCAATATTTTCATAAGTGCTTTATTATCAAAAAAATCTATTCCTTTTAAGGTAGTTAATTTTGCATTTAATCATCATATTTTACTTACTTCTGATGAAACTTTGACGGAGGTAAAAAGAGTTTTAAATAGGCAAAAATTTGATAAATATTTATCTAAGGAAGAGCGTTATATTTTCTTGACAAAGTTTATGAAAACGGCGGAAAAAGTCGTTATTACAAAACGCTTTAATGCCTGTCTTGATTCTAAAGATAATTGTTTTTTGGATTTGGCAGTATCGGGTAAAGCTAATTTTCTGATTTCAGGGGATGATGATTTATTGGTGTTAAATCCTTTTGAAAATATACCAATCATTACCGCTAATGTTTTTGCTAGTGATTTTATTGAGGTTTAATTTATGATGCTTAGTTTACCTAAATACGATTGTTATAAAGATTCTGGGGTTGATTGGTTGGGGGAAATTCCTCAAACATGGGAGCTTACTTCTGGGAGAACTTGTTTTGGTCAACAAGAAATCAAAAATAAAGGTAATCAAGAAACAACAGTTCTTTCATTAAGTTATGGCAATATTGTTATTAAACCAGAAGCAAAATTACATGGTTTAGTCCCTGAGTCATTTGAAACTTATCAAATTGTTGATGTAGGAAATATCATTATTAGGTCAACTGATTTACAAAATGATAAAACAAGTTTAAGGGTAGGTTTAGTTAAAAACAAAGGTATTATTACTTCTGCTTATTTATGTTTTGTTACAAACGAAAAAATTAAACCAGAATTTGCTTATTATTTACTTCATGCCTATGATTTGCTGAAAGTATATTATGGAATGGGATCTGGATTAAGACAAAATTTAAGTTTTACTGACTTTAAATATCTTAAGTTACCTCTACCACCATTAGAAGAACAAGAAAGGATCGTAAAATTTTTAGATAGGAAGTGTGAGGAGGTGGAGAAATCGATCGAACTCAAACAAAGATTAATCGCACTGTTAGACGAGCAAAAGTCGATCGTTATTAACCAAGCCGTCACCAAAGGCTTAAACCCTAACGCACCCATGAAAGATAGCGGTATTGATTGGCTTGGCGATATTCCAGCTCATTGAAAAGTTAAAAAGTTAAAGTATATAACTAATAATCTTTCTGATAAAGTTACAGTAAAAAATACAAATAAAAAATATTTAGGACTTGAAAACATAGAATCATGGAGTGGTAAAGTAATTGAAACAGAACTTATAACAGAAGGGATAGCAAATAGTTTTGAAAAAAATGATATTTTGTTTGGAAAATTAAGACCTTATTTAGCAAAAGTTCATTTAGCCGAAAATAGTGGTTGTTGCACTACTGAGGCTTTAGTTTTAAGATTTAAGATAGATTGTAAGCAAAAATATTATTTTTACTTTTTAATATCAAGAAGATTTATAAACTTAGTAAATTCTTCTGTATATGGTTCAAAAATGCCCAGAGCGAGTTGGGATTTTATTGGTTTGCAAATAATTCCAATTCCCCCTATTGAAGAACAAGAAAAAATAGTGGAATACTTAGAGCAAAAAACAGCAGAAATAGAAGCATTAAAAGAGAAAACATTACAACAGATAGAGAAACTAAAAGAGTTCAAACAAATCTTAATCGCCGAAGCAGTGACAGGCAAAATTAAAGTATAAAATTCAAACTATACATAGTAATAAAGCACAAATAATCAAGCCATGAATATTGACACTTTAAAAGATAAAATAAGATATTTAACCAATGAAGAAGAAAAAAAAACCGATGTTTTAATACCCCTAGCTATGGGGGAAAATATTTTACAAAACCTTCCCTTAGAAATAGAGGAAGAAAATGATCATAAAACTCAATTAATAGCCGATTTTAAACAAAGCCTCCTCGATGCGGCGTAGAGCCGAGATACGTGCGAAATCGGACACCAATATCAAGAAACCATGACATTTATAGTTGAAACGCTTATTCCCGTTAGGTTTCCAAAAATCTATTTTAACAAAACTAAATACTACATAACTGATTTAATCAACAGAATACTTCAATAAGAACGTTTAGATAACTAAATAAACTATAGACGGAAAAAACATTGCCGAGTTAATCATATTTTCGGCAAAGTACAATAGAAAGTAGTATAATTTTTAAAGGGTTAGAGAGATGTTAAATTTAACCACTCCACTTCTGTTTTCGGCAAAGTATCATTTTTCACCACCTCCAGTGAAGAAAAAATCAGACGGTGAAAGGGAATATTTACGTCTTGATGAAATTAACGCCATGATCAAAGTAGCACGAAAAGTAGGAAGGCATGGAGTCAGAGATTCAACGATTATTCTTGAGATGTTTCGTCATGGACTAAGGACAGCCGAATTGGTAGCATTAAGATGGGATTATATAGATTCAAAAGGAGGGCATATTGACATACATCGAGTAAAACATGGACATGATACGATACATCCATTACGTTCTCCAGAACTAAGAGCTTTACATGAACTTAAACGCAAGTATCCAGAAAGCAGTTATGTCTTTGTTTCTGAGCGTCACGCACCCTTAACTACCCGTACTATTCGTCATATTATTGCGAGGGCTGGGAAATTAGCATCTATCCCCTTTCCAGTACATCCACACCAATTACGTCATGCTTGTGGTTATTATTTGGCATCTCAAGGACATGATACCAGAGCAATTCAGGCTTATCTAGGGCATAAAAATATTCATTACACCGTTCGTTATACAGATATATCTCCCCAGAGATTTGAATCTTTTTGGCAAGATTAGTGACAAGTCATGTTTATAATATTGGAGTTTTGCAATTAATAATTAAACAAAAAAAAGTGACCTCAATTGAAAGAACTGCTTATCCTCGCTTCAAACGTTATTATACTCCAAATGAGCTAAAAAATATTTATACGCCAACCACAGAAGATAAACTTTTCGCTACTGAATATACAAGAAATGATAATAATTATTTGAATTTATTAGTTGCACTAAAAAGTTTTCAAAGATTAGGATATTTCCCCAAACTTGAACAGATTCCCTTATCAATAATAAATCATATAAAAAAAATATTGTGTTTATCTGAAGAACTAACAATTGGTTATATAAATCCGAGAACTTATCATCGCCATCAACATTTAATTAGAGAGAAAATAAAAGTCAAAAAATTTGACAACAAAGCCCAAGAATATTTAGAAATAAAGGTAAAAGAAAAGGCTTATTTAATGGGAAATCCTGCGGACTTAATTAATGTAGCCATTGAAGAATTAGTCAAAGAAAGATATGAATTACCCTCTTTTTCCTTCTTAGAGCGACAAATAGCCCGAATCCGAACATTAGTTCATGCTCTAATTTATGAACAAGTGAATAATCAATTATCTCCTGAATATAGAGAAACCTTAAACAGTTTACTACTAATTCACCCAGTCGAACAAAGAAGTCCTTATAATCAGCTAAAAAAAGTCACCAAAAAAGCCACAAGAAATCATCTAAATGATTTATTATTACATCAAAAATGGTTAAATACTTTTGGTAATGTAGAACAGTTTTTATCAGAAATAAACAAATCATTAATTAGTTATTTTGCCAGTGTAGCAAATTCTTTAGATGCTTCAGAATTAAAAGATATTAATGAACTAAAAAGATTGACACTTTTAATATGTTTAATTCATCGAAAACAAGAAAAAACTTGGGATGATTTGGGAGAAATGTTCTTAAAAAGAATGAAAAAAATTCAGAACTTAGCTGAGTTAGAACTACAAAAACAAAAAGAAAGACAACAAGAAATAATGGAAAAGTTGATTTCAGCTTTTGGGGAAATATTGATGTTATTTGGGTTGGAAAAAGATAAGCAAGAAAATCATAATGATACACTCTTTAATCAAATATATTCTTTACTCAAAACTTATGGTGGATATGAACAATTATTAGAAGAATACCAAGCTATAAGTGCTTATAAAGGGAATAATTATTTGCCTTTTATTTGGCGTTTTTATAAAAGTCATCGCAGTGCATTTTTTAGGTTACTTAATATTTTACAATTAGAATCTACCAGTACTGATAAGAGATTGATAGATGCCGTAAATTTTTTATCTTTAAAATCAACATAAAAAAGGAGAATATTTATCGAGTGAAGTAGATCTTTCTTTTGCTTCTCAACAGTGGCAAAAGTTAGTAATTTATCAGAATGAAATGGGCATAAAAATTTTTCGCCGTCACTTTGAGACTTGTATTTTTTCTTATCTAGCTTTTGAATTAAAATCAGGAGATATTTGTCTCAAAGGAAGTTCTGAATATGCCGATTGGCGAACACAATTATTAAGTTGGGATGAATGTGAAGTTATTGTAGATAATTATTGTGAAAATTTAGGTTTACCAAAAACGGCTCAAATTTTTGTTAATAATTTAAAAAGTTTCTTAATTCAAACAGCTGAAAAAGTTGATTTAAACTATCCTAATAATTCGAGTTTAATTATTAATGATGAAGGAGAACCCATTTTAAAGAAAGTTACGAAAAATGAAGTTAGTTCTACTCTCAAAAATCTTGAAGTTATCATAGAAGAAAGAATGCCTAATTATAACTTAATAGATATTCTTAAAAATGTAAATTATTGGACTAATTTTACCAGACATTTTGCACCTCTGAGTGGTAGTGATCCTAAAATTGATAATCCTACTGAACGTTATTTATTAACTACTTTTACTTATGGTTGTAATTTAGGTCCGTCTCAAGCAGAAAAACACATGAGAGAGATTATTTCCTCAAAATTAATCTCTTTTATTAATCGCCGTCATATAAATACTGATAGTTTAAATAAGGCAATAAATGACATTATTAATCGTTATAATGTATTAGATTTACCCAAAGTTTGGGGTAACGGAAATGTGGCGGCGGCTGATGGTACTAAATATGATGTAAGAGAACAAAATTTACTCTCAGAATATCATATCAGATATGGTGGTTATGGTGGCATTGCTTATCATCATGTAGCGGATAAATATATTGCCTTATTTAGTCATTTTATTCCTTGTGGAACATGGGAAGCAGTATATATTATTGAGGGTTTATTTGAAAATAAATCTAACATTAAACCTGATACAATTCATAGTGATACTCAAGGACAAAGTACTCCTGTTTTTGCTCTATCGTACTTATTGGGTATTAAGTTAATGCCTCGCATTAGAAATTGGAAAGATTTAGTCTTTTATCGTTATGATAAAAATACCGTTTATCAACATATAGATTCATTATTTACAGATACAATTAATTGGCAGTTAATTGAGACTCATTGGCAAGATTTAATGCAAGTAGTTTTATCTATTTATACGGGCAAAATATCCAGTGTTAGTTTATTAAGAAAGTTAAGTAATTATAGTAGAAAAAATCGATTATATAAAGCCTTTAGGGAGTTAGGAAGAGTGATTAGAACTATCTTTTTACTCGAATATATTTCTGATTTAGAATTAAGGCAACAAATTACGGCGGCGACAAATAAAGTTGAGGCTTATAATGGCTTTTCTAAATGGTTATTTTTTGGTGGAGATAAGATTATTGCCACCAATGATAGAGAAGAAATGGAAAAAAGAATTAAATACAATGATTTAGTTTCTAATGCTGTTATTTTTCATAATGTTGTCGAGTTAACTAATATTTTACAGCAATTACAAAAAGAAGGTTATTTAATCGATAAAAAAGATGTAGCTTGTCTAAGTCCTTATTTAACCAGTCATGTGAAAAGATTTGGTGATTATCTTCTTAATCTTGCTGAAGTACCTCCTTCCTTAGAGCAATTTCAAATTGGCTCTTTGTTACAAAAATAGATTTACTGAACCGTAAGCAGAATCAGCGTTTCAACTGTAAATGTCATGGTTTATTGACATTGGTGTCCGATTTCGCGCGTATCTCGGCTTCCCCCCGATGCTAGAGACGGTAAAACCTACCCCTTAGAACAACTTTGGGACGATAATGAGCTATAAATGAAAGAAATAAAGTTTACAGAACCTTTTAAACGTAGATTTAAGAAACTAAAGAAACGCTATCGACAAATAGAACAAGATATTCAAGCACTTATTAATGAATTACAAAAAAAAATAAAAAAGCAATACGCATAGGGACTAAAAGATAAGTTTTTATTATTGCAAAGCTGTTTTTTTATTTATATATTAAAACAATAGTTGCTTGTTCTTTTTTTTTTAGAATTCCCTTGACATTTTAGAACAAAAAAAGTATGATAAATTTATAGGCAAAAAAAGATGATTAAGATTGTGAACTGCCAATTCTATATAATCCAAACCTATCTTTTTTCTAGCCTATGTCAAAAATTATTAAAGGAACATTTTAACATATGAACCAAACAAAACCATTTCCAGATCCATCTGATGGTAATGACTTGTATATGACAATATTGGCATTTTTGCTATTTCTTATAGAGCAAGGAATACTACTAAAAACAATATTGTCGAAGTTACCAAAAAAAGTACTTCAGCAAATGGGAAAAAAAGCCACAAAAATATGTAAGGAAAAAGGAATAGTACCCAAAAAAGTTCCTGATGAACATTATTATCAGATTAATTCCTATCCTTTATCAGTTTTAGTAGAAATGTGGAAAGGTTTTGACGATTTATTAATCTAATAAATCAATAGTTTAATTGGCATAAAATACAATTTTTGTTGATGAAAAGGAAAGATTAGACTTTACCAAATCATCAACACTTTTAATCAGTTAAATAAACTTTATCAAGAGAAAAAAATGAAAGAAACAAAAATTATACTCGAACAAAAAATTCCCGTTCGCTTATTTATCACTGAAGAAGGAGAAAAATTACTAAGTTTAAATGACTTAAAAAAATTTATACTTGTTGATGAAGATGAAAAAGATAAAAATATACAAGAAAAAGAGTTAATTGATTATTTAGAAAGTTTAATTTCAGAATACCCAAATTTAATTCTATCTTCTTCTTCAGAATATCATGGAATCTATTATAAAGAAAAGAATAAAAATGCCAAAGAAAGTCTTTTTTATGTTCAACTCAGCAAAAAGTATTATGCTTTTATCTATATAAAAAATAATCTTACTGAAGAAGATTTGCACCCTATATTGCATCAAATAACAAAAGTAGAACAATTAACACAAATTGAAATCGAAGAAAGAAATAATAGATTTCATCCAGATTATCCTGTTGAGGAGTTACCTACATATCACATAAAAGATAGTAATGTATGCTATTATATCCCTAAAATATTTAGAGATAATTTTTGGTTAGATTTAAAATTGTATATTGTAAGCGAAATAGGAGAAGAAAATTATGATTTTTGGAATAAACAAGAATTTAATCCACTCACATCAAAAACCAAAGAAGATCTTTTTTTTGAGGGAGAAATAAACACTCTAAATTTACCTATACTCAATCAAGATTACTGGAAAAAATATAAGCCTCAATTACAAAAAACATTAGTAAGTTATTATAAAGATGAACACTACAAAAATTATATTAGATATGAACTAGATGATCTTGAATACTTAGCAGGTTTAGCAGCAAATAAAGAAATAAAACCTTATGATGAATTCTTTTTTTCACAACTGGAAAAGGGAAATATTTTTGAATATATAATACAGCGAAAGTATCGTGATACTATAACCCTCAAACCAAAATCTCACAAAGAATTTATTTCTATCATGGAAAATATTTTTGAGTATAGGGTCGGTAAATATTTAGACTCAAAAAATAAAATATTCAATAGTATTTGACACTTTACTAATATTATTTCTACCAAGTAAAACTATCGATAGAAATAATAAAAAGTCAAATATCTTAGGATGTGTCATCAATTAAATCTACAAACCTTCTATAAATAAGAATTTAAGTCTTTTATCTTTGATAGGGAAAATATTTATCTGGGAGGTTTTCACAGCTAAATGATGACAAGTCCTAGTACCTTTTTTAGTAAATTAAAATTTGTCACAATGGTCAGTAAAACTAACGAAAAAGCCCTCGAAGACTTGATACAAGAATGCCTCATCCATCAACAAGGCTATCACCTCGGAGAGAATAAAGACTTTAACCCCCAAATCGCCATAGACACCGCCAAATTATGGCAATTTCTGGAAACCACCCAACCCGAAGAATTAGACAAGCTCAAGTATAAGCCCGATTGGCAGAAAATAGTATTAGATAGAATCGATCAAAAAATCAAGAGAAATAGCCTTTTACCCCTTCTCAAGAAAGGCTTAGATATTGATTCAGCACACCTCACCCTATTTTATAGCCAACCCTACAACGACTTAAACCCAGAAATCCAAGCCAACTTCCAGAAAAACATCTTTTCTGTTACCCGTCAAATTCACTTTTCCACCACCGACAAAAACCTCTCCATAGACTTAGTAATATTTATCAACGGCTTACCCATCATAACTATTGAATTGAAAAATCAATGGACAAATCAAACCGTTTACGATGCTAAAAAACAATACTGCGGAAGGGATTATCAACAACCATTATTAAACTTCGGGCGGTGTTTAGTACATTTTGCCCTTGATACCGATGAAGTTTGGATGACAACCAGACTCAATGGTAAAAGCACCTATTTTCTACCCTTCAATAAAGGAAATAACAACGGCAAAGGCAACCCCATTAACCCTAATGGGCATAAAACTAGCTATCTATGGGAAGATATTTTAAGCAGAAGTAGTTTAGCCAATATCCTTGAACATTTTGTCTTATTAGAAGGTAATCCGAAAGATGCGCTTAAAGATAAAACCCTTATCTTTCCCCGTTACCACCAACGAGACGTAGTTAATAAAATCCTGCTATCTGCTCAAATTAATGGCACTGGTAAAACCTATCTAATTCAACACTCCGCAGGTTCAGGAAAATCTAATTCTATCACATGGTTAGCCTTTCAACTAATTCAACTCTATCCCCTTCCCCTCGCCAAAGTTAATAACTTTACTACTAACCTTAATAATAACGAACCATCACAACAAGTTAGTAATTCCACTGCTAACCAAGACGATAACCAATCTTCACGGCAAATTAATAACTCTACGACTAATCAAACATCACAAACCGTTAGCAATTTTACTGCTAATCAAGATAATAACCAATCATCAGAGCAAGTTAATAACTCGACTGCTAACCCAAATAATAACCATAAATCTACCAATAAAACAGATATTCCATTAGACGAGCCTTTATTTAACTCAGTAATAGTAGTAACAGATAGAACTAATTTAGATAGACAACTACGGGATAACATCAAAGACTTTTCCGAAGTTAAAAACATTATCGCCCATGCCAAAACCTCCGAAGAACTCAAAAACGCCCTTGAAACAGGCAAAAAAATCATTATCACTACCATTCAAAAATTTAGATTCATTGTCGAAGGCATTGAAGGATTAAGTAACAAACGCTTTGCCGTAATTATCGATGAAGCCCACTCCAGCCAAAGCGGTACTTCTGCTGATACCCTTAACATGACAATCAATAAGACTAATGACAATGACGACACAGAAGAAGAAATCCCCGAAGATAATCAAGATAAAATCTTAGAGGTAATGAAAAACCGCAAATTAAGTAAGAATGCCTCTTATTTTGCCTTTACTGCCACCCCGAAAAATAGCACCCTTGAAAAATTTGGCATCAGACAAAGCGACGGTAGTTTTTTACCCTTTCATCTCTATTCAATGAAACAAGCCATCGAAGAGGGTTTTATTCTCGATGTTTTAGCCAATTATACCACCTATAAAAGTTACTACGAGATCCAGAAATCCATTATCGATAACCCCGAATTTGATACCAGTAAAGCCCAGAAAAAGATAAAAGCCTTTGTGGAAGCCCATCCGAAAATGATCGCCACCAAAGCCGAAATCATGGTTAATCACTTCTTAGAAAACGTAGTTAAACCGAAGAAAATGAAAGGGGAAGCGAGGGGGATGGTAGTAGCCAAAAATATTACCACAGCGATTATTTATTACCAAGAGATACAAAAACTGCTCAAAGAGAATAACGCCGATTTTCAAGCTATTATCGCCTTTTCGGGCAAAAAGAAGGTAAATGGTATTGAACACACCGAGGAGAGCTTAAACGGCTTTCTTAGTAAGGATATAGAGAGCAAATTGCGCACCAATGATTACCTCTTATTAGTGGTAGCAAATAAGTTTTTAACCGGCTTTGACGAACCATTATTACACACCATGTATATCGATAAGAAAATAACAGGAGTTTTAGCAGTACAAGCCCTATCACGGCTAAACCGTTGTAATAATAAAATGGGTAAGAATGATACTTTTATCCTCGACTTTGTTAACAGCACCACAGAGATAAAACAAGCCTTTGATCCTTTTTATACTGCCACTAGCCTTACCGAAGCAACCGATATAAATGTACTCCATGACTTAAAAGAAAGTTTAGATGGGTTGGGGGTATATGAAATTTATGAAATAAACCAGTTTAACCAGTTATTTTTCAAGAATGTAGAAGCGGAGCAACTTCATTTAGCAAATCATGCACCGATAAAACCCTTACCATTGCTATAGTGTTTAAGTGGGCGATTAATCGAGGATATAAACTACCAAAAAAGATTAGAAGAAGACTGAGGCACGGGATTATTTTGAAGACTATAAAACCTTCTCTATCCCATATCTCTGGAATGTCATAAAAATTATGACAAAGGTGAAATAATTAACCAAATTGCTACCGATGATAACTTGGATTATTTGAATGGTAAAATTAAGAGTGAAGTTATACTTAGTAAGGAAATTAAAGATATTGATGGAGGTAAAAAACAGACAACAAGCAATGATTTGAGACTTCGACAAGCCCCTGAGCAGATTGATTGTATCAGTTAGTACATCGCTCCGCTCATCAACGACAAGCAAAAAGAGTTATTAGAAAACTCAAATAATGACTTTGTTAAGCATATAGTTAATTAAAATAACACTGAGACAGTTAGAAAAAATATGCAGGATTAATAATGCTCACAAATCAAGGTTTTTCAGAATTTTTAATATTATTAAACTGTTTCATTCTTATTTAAAATCACTATAACTCCCATAAAAAAGATTATTTCCCCGACAACATAATTGCCGAAATTTGCCTTCAAGGATTAGTTTTTATTCAAAAACACAACTTTTTAAATTTGATTTTGTCAGTAAAGTTTTCCTATATTTGTTTACAATAAAAATACTAATATCTTCATTCATAAGTATTTTTCCTCTCGTTTAGTATCTTCTACTCTCACCAACAAACTTTTTTATCACACCTGAATTAGATGTTTTAATATCGTCGATTTTGCCTTAGAATAAAGATAATATTAACTTTTGTTAAAAATATTAAAATATATATCATACTTTAATTTTATAATGCGTTTTTTTAAGCCTCAACAGCCGATTTTACAAAAAAAGCAATTATCCTCTAATCCTCAACAGTTGGTATTAATGAAATGTTTAATCATTAAACCTTTAGAAATCATCAATCTCTCAGGAATCTATACCTGTATTGATCAAGCAATGGCGATTTGGGGAATTTTTGCGGGTATAATTTTCACCACCGCACAATTTTCTAGCCTTAGCTGGACAAATCAAGCTATTTTTTGGTCTATTATTACTTTCGTTGGTATTATTACAATGGTAACTCTAACTTACCGATGGACAATATTAGAAAAACTTTCTTGGTTACTTTACTCTTGGGTTATTTTAATGATTGTTGGAGTTATCATCACCGACATTGCCATCGCTCATCATTGGGGTTTTATGTTATCCCACCTGTGTGAATTATGGCTGATATTGAGTATTATTGGGTATTTACTCACTGGGTGGGGTATGCGTTCGAGAGCATTTTTTATTGCAACAATCATTCATGCCATTACTATTTTTCTCTTACCCTATGTTAATGGTTGGCAATTTGGAGTTACAGCCATAGTCATGATGAGTAACTTATTGATTTTTTCTGAGGCGCAATGGGATATGTTATTACCACGAGAATTAAGAGAATATTCTTTAGACAATACAATATATCACAACAAATCAACTTCTTATTTTCCTAATAAAATAACATCTTTAATCATCAATCTTTAAATCGACAAAATTTGATGGTTATGGAAGATTAATAATCTTTACTAACCTCAAGACTCTGATTTTTGGTTTATGATATAAGAAGGCTTAATATATGTTGGTAAATTCGTTCAAAAATTTAAGATATGACAAACCAGCCAGATAGAATTATTATATTTGATACCACATTGCGTGATGGAGAACAATCTCCCGGTGCAAGTTTAAATGTAGATGAAAAACTAAATATCGCTCGTGCTTTAGCTAAATTAGGTGTTGATGTTATTGAAGCCGGTTTTCCCCATGCAAGTCAAGGAGATTTTCACGCCGTACAACGTATCGCTGAAACCGTAGGTACAGAAAATGGACCTATCATCTGCGGTTTAGCTCGTGCAACCTTCAAAGACATCAAAAGTGCAGGAGAAGCCCTTAAACCAGCTTTTAAAAGCCGAATCCATACATTTTTAGCCACATCTGATATACATTTAGAATATAAACTTAAGAAAACTCGTGCCGATGTGTTAGCCATTGTACCTGAAATGGTAGCTTACGCTAAAACATTTACCGATGACGTAGAGTTTTCCCCTGAAGATGCTGGGCGTAGTGATCCTGAATTTCTTTATCAAGTATTAGAATTAGCTATTAATGCGGGAGCGACAACAGTTAATATACCTGATACAGTTGGTTATACTACTCCTAGTGAATATGGTGCAATTATAAAAGGTATTAAAGATAATGTATCGAATATTGACCAAGCCATCATATCCGTTCATGGTCACAATGATTTAGGTTTGGCAGTAGCAAATTTTCTTGAAGCAGTGAAAAATGGAGCAAGACAGTTAGAATGTACTATTAATGGTATTGGTGAAAGGGCTGGAAATGCAGCATTAGAAGAGTTAGTTATGGCACTTCATGTACGTCGTCAATATTTTAATCCTTTTTTAGGCAGAGACGTTAATTCTACTGAACCTTTAACTAATATAGATACTAAGCAGATTTATAAAACTTCTCGTTTAGTATCAAGTTTGACGGGGATGATAGTACAACCTAATAAAGCCATTGTTGGTGCGAATGCTTTTGCCCATGAATCGGGAATTCATCAAGATGGGGTGTTGAAAAATCGCCTCACTTACGAAATTATGGATGCGGAATCTATTGGTTTAACAACTAATCAGATTGTACTCGGCAAACTTTCAGGACGTAACGCATTTCGGACTCGTCTGATGGAATTGGGATTTGAATTGTCAGAAGAAGACTTAAATAAAGCCTTTTTGCGTTTTAAAGAGGTAGCAGATAAAAAACGAGAAATTAGTGATTGGGATTTAGAAGCCATCGTTAATGATGAAATTCAGCAACCCCCTGAACTTTTCCGCCTTGAGTTAGTACAAGTTTCTTGTGGAGATCATTCTGCACCGACTGCTACTATTACTATTCGTAACCCTCAAGGAGAAGAATTAAGTGATGCTTCCATTGGTACAGGTCCTGTTGATGCGATATACAAGGCGATTAATCGTGTAGTGAATATTCCTAACGAGTTAATTGAGTATTCCGTCAAATCCGTTACTGCGGGAATTGATGCCATGGGAGAGGTAACAATTCGCTTGAAACACGAAAATAAAACCTATTCAGGTTATGCGGCGAATACTGATGTCATTGTTGCTTCTGCCCGTGCTTATATTAGTGCTTTAAATCGTTTATATGCGGCAATTGAAGCGAAAAAAGAAACTGATTTGCAATTAATTAATAATTAATTTGTTTGATATTGGTAGGGTGGGTAAAACCCACCTTTTTATTTTATTCTTCATCGTCTATAATTTTATTATTTAATGTATATTACATAATTGTGTTAATATCAACGTTTAACTTTTCTAAATTATCTCCTAATTCTTCTTGAATTGCCTTGGTTAAGGTTATAGGAAAATCAACATAAATATGATTATTAATGACCAATTATACTAATTCTTGTACATCAGTTTTAAAATTTTTTTTGTAATAGAAGTAAGTTGAAAATCATAATTTTTTGAGATATTTTTATCAACCCTTTTCTCTTTTATTAATTCTTTTAGGTGAATCATTTCTTAGTCTAATAATAACTATTGTATTTCAATTTATATCTTCTGCTTAAAGCTTCTAAATTTCTTATCTCTTGATTTTTCTTAATTTTAGTATCTAATTCTCTTAATTGATGATAAATTTGGACTAAATAAACACAGTCCATTTGTGCATAATCTAATTGAGTTTTTCTTAAAGGGTGAATACCCTAATCACTGTTCTGTTCTTTTTTTGATAAATCTTTGAAGTTTGTCAAATATTCTGTTAAATTCTTTAAATTTTTCTTTTTAATCAGGAGAAAATGATAGGGAAATTTTCTTGCTAATTCTAAAGTACAAAATAGATTTTTAGCAGTATTTTTACCTAAAAATTTTAAGTCAAATGTAGTACTACGTAATGCTTTTTAAATTGACTGATTTATCATAGTATTGTTAACAAAGAAATCAATTAAACTCGATTTATCTAATATATTGAATATATAACTACGATTAGAATTAAGATTCTTTCTATAAGTTAAAAGTTGAATCGAAGATAAGCGAGGATTTTTCGTAGAGTAATCCGCAATTTCTGTATCAATCTAAAGAATATCTATTTCTATTAAATCAGGAATAATATTTTTAATCTCATCTATGTTTGTTATATCAATCATATTTTTATTTAATTAATATGTCTTGAAATTCTTTTTTTTACACTAAAGTATTTTAATTTTTTGACAAAAAATTATTTAGAATTATTAATAATTTTTAAAAAAGGTTTTTCTATTTCCGTAAAAAATTCAAAGTTATTTTGTTGTTCTTTTAATAATTCTATCGTGGCATCAGAAATATCTCCAGTTCTTTTATTTATGCGATCGCCAAGAATCTTTAAAGGAGCAGTACAATAAATAATTTGCAAATCAATATTTTGAGTTTTAGCAAATTCAATAATAGGTTGACGGAAAAAAATACGATCATATTTAGCATCTAAAATAACAGTAAATCCTTCTTTAATTAATAATTTTCCTAAATAAAATAAATGATTATAAGTATTAACATTCATTTCTAAAGAATAAAGTTCATTTTGTCCTTTTTCTTCTAAAGATATTCCTGCTAAATGTTTTCTTACGGCATCAGAACGAATATGTATTCCATTAATTTTTTTGGCTATTTGACTTGCTATTGTGCTTTTTCCAGAGCCTGATAAACCAGACATTAAAATTATTTTTCCTTGAGATTTTTGAGTATATTTATATGCTAAATTATAATATTTTGAAGCTACTTTTTGAGCTTGTTGTTTTTCAGTTTCACTAATAGCAGAATCATCTAATAAAAAAGAGTTAACTTTTGCTCTAACATAGGCTTGACGAGTCAAATATAAAGGTAAAACTTGCAATCCTTCCCAATCTCCAGTGGTTTCTAAATAAGTATTAAGAAAAACATTAGCTAGTTTTTTTTCTTCTCTAAAATCAAGATCCATTATTGTAAAAGCAACATCATAAATTACGTCAACAAAACGAAATGATTCATTAAATTCAATACGATCAAATAATTGTATTTTATTATTCCAAATACAAATATTTTTTAGATGTAAATCTCCATGACATTCTTTAATTTTATTTTTGATTTGTCTTTTTTTAAAACATTCTTGATGAGAAATAAAAAAATTTTCAGTAAATGCTTTAGTTTTTTGATATTGTTCTAATGTTTGAACAAATCCAATATATTTTTTTGTCTGTCGATAATTTTCATTGATCGATTGTCTAATTTTTTCTGCTGTGCCAAAACTATTAATATACTTATTAGTAAAAGTCTTTTGATGAAAATTAGCCACTAATTTACCTAATTCTTTTATCCTCTCTTCTGTTAATTTACCAGCTTTAAATATATTAATTAAAAGATTTTCTTGAGGAAATTGTTTCATTTTTAAAACATAATCAAATATCTGATAATTATTATTTAAAATAAATTTTTCCTGAATATAACTAATAGGTATAACTTCCAAATAAAGATCAGGAGCAATTATTTTATTCATTCTCAATTCCTCTTCAAGAAAATATTTTCGTTTCTCAATAGTCGAATAATCTAAAAAGCCAAAATTAACTACCTTTTTCAATTTATAAGCATATTCTCCTGTTAAAAAAATTGTTGAACAATGAGTTTGTATAACTTCAATAGGAAGTTTAACTTTATGGGGATAAAAATCCTCTTGCTGCATTATTTTAATTAATTGACTTTGAGACATATTTAGAATTTGTTCTCATTAATATTTTGGAGAAATTCAAGAATAGGTACGATTTTCAATTTTTTTTACTAATTTTAAAAGATATAATTTAAATGAGTTTGAGCGTATAATTAAGACTATATATTTTATTTTGAATGATTAATTTTGAGTTAATAAACTGAAAAATAAAATTACCATAAACGACGCTTTCCATCAGGGAAAATAGTATTCCAATTAGTTTGAGTTTGTTGTAATTGATCTTCTTCTACGCTAACATTCGTTAAATTAGCACCACAGAAATTAGCATCATTAAGATTTGCACCTTCTAAATTTGCACCTTCTAAATCTGCACCTCGAAAATCTGCTGATTGTAAATCTGCTTTCATAAAGTGAACTTTTTTAAGATTAGCTTTAGCAAACTTTGTTTTAATTAAAATTGCACTATAAAAATTCGCTCCTTTTAAATAACTCTCTTCAAAATTACACTGAGTCATCGTGCAATGACGAAAATTAATTAGAGGTATATTTGCCCCCATAAAATTAAATTGATTAAAAGTTTGTTTACTAAAATCCATTCTGCCCTGAGAATAAGCAACTAAAATACTTTCAGCATTAATTTGAGTAAGATACTTTGTTTTTCCCTGACGAGATTTTCTAGCTCTAATTGCCATCGCTAACCGAGAAGTAGCTGAAACGTGAGTATATTCATCGTTAGTTTCAGATGGCGTAGGAATCACGGTTTTTGTATTCGTCACTAAACCTTTTTGTAATTCTTCTTCATAAGGAGCAATATCCAGTTCATCCATTACCTCTTTTGCCGATTGATAGCGAAGACGAACATCAACTTCTAACATCTTGCGTAACACTTTCACAAAACCGTTACTAATTTTAACCTCTTTTTCCCACAAAAGTTCTCCTGTTAACTCATTACAGGGTATGTCTTTGGGCGATTTTGCCGTCATTAAATATAAACAAGTCGATCCTAGAGCATAAATATCACTAGAATATATTGGACGCATAGCTAATTGTTCTGGAGGGGCAAACCCCATCGTGCCTACAGCAAATTGAGTAAAGGCTGTTTGACCATAATTTTTAGCTAATTGAGTGTTAACTTGATCTTTAACTGCTCCAAAATCAATTAAAACCAATTTACCATCTTGTTCTCGACGAATAATGTTAGCTGGTTTAATATCCCGATGAATCATCTTAATGGAGTGAACATATTGCAGAATTGGTAATATTTCCCCTAAAAATTTTTTGGCTTGAGCTTCATTAAATACGCCGTTTTGTTTTACTTCTTGTTGTAAATTTTTACCTTTAACTAGACTTTGAACTAAATAAAAATGTAGATTATCTTCAAAATAGTCCAGTAATCGAGGAATTTGAGGATGATCAATTTTTCCTAAAGTTTTTGCTTCCCTTTGAAATAAATCTAATGCCATTTGAAAGGTTTCTGGATCATTAGAATTAGCTCGTAACTGTTTTATAACACAGAAAGGATTACCCGGTAAAGATAAATCAATCCCTAAAAAAGTTGTTCCAAATCCACCCTTTCCAATTTTTTTAATTACACGGTAACGATTATGCAATATCAAATTAGAACCACAACTGACACAAACCTTTTCGTTGGGTTCATTCTTTGGCTCTGGACAATCTGGGTTTAGGCAATAACTTAAAATCATTCACCACTTTTTATATTGCGTTAGTTAACTTTTAGAACGACTTAATTCTCATTCTACCACAGTAAGACTTTTTACGACGAGGTTTTTAACTAATGATTTTTGACAAAAAAGAAAAAAATAGGGAAGATTGGTTTTAAATTAATCTTTAATATGCAACTATCTACCATCATAATTGATAAATTTAGATAGTTATAATTATTGATCATTAAAAACCTTTTTATTCACCTATATAAAAATCAATTAGCTTATCGCTTCTGCCGTTTTAGGGGTAAATTTTGCTCTATTTTTTACTTTATTGGTTTCTACTTCCTCTAAAGGAACAAATTCAATATGATTTAATAAAGTAGTAACAAAAGCAAAAAGTAAAAAGGGTAAAGATAAAACTAATACAATACCTACTGTTGCAAAAGCATAAATTTGACGAGTACTACTCCACAAAGCTAAAGTACTTGCAAGACTAATAAAAATAACGCCTAACCAAACGATAATTTGACCATAAATATCACCAAATGAGAGGGTACAAATCATCCGATATTTTTTTTCACTATCCATAATTTTTAAAACAATATTATTGTTATATTTAGGTTAAAGCTATAAATTCAGTTTTAGCTTAAATTTAAAGATTTTTAAAAGATTCGCAAGAATAATTTACAATTTTTATTTCTATATTTTTAGTTATCATTCATGGTAGAGATAAACACTAAAAATTATTGACTATGAATACTGAATCTATTGTTACCAATCGTGACTATACTCTTATTATTGATAAAAGTGGTAGTTTAACCACCGATGATGGTACAGGAAAAACTCGTTGGGAAATTGCCCAAGAATCAACTTTTTCCCTTGCTCAAAAATGTGATGATATTGACCCTGATGGTATTACTGTTTATTTATATTCAGGACGTTTTAGAAGATATGATAATGTTACTGCTGACAAAATTAGGGAAATTTATCGTCAAAATGAGCCGATGGGGAAATCTGATTTAAAAAGTGTTTTACAAGATGCTTTAAATAATTATTTTCAACGAAAAGCCTCAGGCACAGCTAAAGTTAATGGTGAAACTATGTTAATTATTACTGATGGTGTTCCCGATGAGCCAAAAGAAATTATTCGTTTAATTATCGAAGCTACCCATAAAATTGATCGAGATGAAGAATTAGGAATCTCTTTTATTCAAATTGGCAAAGATAAAAAAGCAACGGAATACTTTAAAGCCCTTGATGATTTATTGCAAGATGCTGGTGCTAAATATGACATTGTCGATACCATCACCATTGATGATATGGAAGACATGAATTTGACTCAAGTTTTGTTAAATGCAGTTATCGATTAATAATTAGTAATTAACAATTAGCAATTATATATATCAAGTTCGTGTAAAATGAATTGCATTGGCACTTATTGAACAGATTATGTTTAAATTTCTCAAACAAGTAACCGATTACGCCAAAGGAAGCGTAGAAGCTGCAAAGTATATTGGACAAGGATTTGCTGTTACATTTGATCACATGAAGCGTCGTCCAGTAACGGTACAATACCCTTATGAAAAACTGATACCCTCTGAAAGATTTAGGGGGAGAATTCATTTTGAATTTGATAAATGTATCGCCTGTGAAGTTTGTGTTCGTGTTTGCCCGATTAATCTTCCCGTTGTGGATTGGGAATTTAACAAATCCGTCAAAAAGAAAGAATTAAAACACTATAGTATTGACTTTGGCGTGTGTATCTTCTGTGGTAATTGTGTAGAATATTGCCCCACCAATTGTTTATCTATGACGGAAGAATACGAATTAGCGACTTATGATCGTCATGAATTAAATTATGATAACGTCGCTTTAGGGCGTTTACCTACAAAAGTAACAGAAGATTCAATGGTAACACCTCTCAAAGAATTAGGTTATTTACCAAAAGGCGTTATCGAGCCCCATGATTTACCTGAAGGTAGTCAACGTGCTGGGCAAAATCCTCAAGATATAATCAAAAATTAATAGTTGTATAGTTGATAGTTGTTACAAATATTTTTAAAAAGGTATATTAAATCGTGGAAATATCACAAGGTGTTCAATTTGTAGCGTTTGGAATCCTTTCTGTCATGATGATTGGAGCGGCTTTAGGGGTAGTTTTATTAGATAATATTGTTTACTCCGCTTTTCTTTTGGGAGGAGTATTTATAAGTATATCGGGTTTATATCTATTACTTAATGCCGATTTTGTTGCCGCCGCACAAATTTTAGTTTATGTTGGTGCAGTCAATGTGCTAATTCTGTTTGCAATTATGTTGGTGAATAAAACCGAAAATTTTCAACAAGTAAAAGGTAGATGGATTCGTAAAATTGCCACTGGTTTAGTTTGTCTTGGCTTATTTGCTTTATTAAGTACAATGGTTTTAGTTACTCCTTGGCAATTATCCACAATTTCTCCGTCTGTCATTGAAAACACAATTGTGATGATTGGCAAACATTTCTTTAGTGATTATCTTTTACCTTTTGAAATTGCTTCTGTTTTACTTTTGATGGCAATGGTAGGAGCAATTATTTTAGCCCGTAGAGATTTAATTCCTACAGCTCAAAAAACAAGAGAAATATATACTACTTCTTTGACGTTACCAGAGAAACCTAGAGACTTAATTGAAGCAGGTAGTGATAAGAATTAATAATTAATAATTAACAATTAATAATAAGTAATTAGAGGGTAAATAAATCTTAGAAATAAAGATCTTAAATTATGGAAATACAACTACAATATTTTTTGATTTTGGCAGCCGCCTTATTTTGTATCGGTATTTATGGTTTAGTTACCAGTCGTAATGCCGTAAGAGTTTTAATGTCCATTGAATTGTTACTCAATGCTGTTAATCTTAATTTAATAGGATTTTCCAATTATTTAGATCCTAGTGAAATTAAAGGACAAGTTTTTGCAATATTTGTAATTACTATCGCAGCAGCAGAAGCCGCAGTTGGTTTAGCTATTATTTTAGCTATTTATCGTAACCGTGACACCATTGATATGGAACGTTTTAACCTTTTAAAATGGTAAGTTAATAATTAATGATTAACAATTAACAATTAAAGAAGAAACAAGCATTCATAAGTGATTATCAATGAAAATTTTTCAAACTATTAAGAACTTTGTTAAGAGTAGTAATTATTTTTTCTTCTTTGCTGTTTTTATATGTTTTTCTGATTTATTTTTATTAGTAAATAATCAACATAAAGCATTCTCAAAATCACTATTAACACAAGTTTTAGCAACGGATATTAATTTTTTTCGAGCTTCTCCTCGTTTAATTAGAAGTCATCCTACCTATACTTTTCCCGATGTTATCTCTACATATATTTTTGATATTGAAATTCCTGAAAATGCTGATAATAACTTAAAAAAAATAGTCATTAATCAGCAACAAAATACAGAAACTATTACTTTTTTTCCTGATAAAACTAAGGCTTTTATTTTGAATAAATATCAAAAACCTCTTGATCTTAATAGTACTTTAAATGTTAGTGATAACCAAAATGAGATCATTATCAATTTATTACAACCAGCAACTCCTGGTGACAAAATTAGATTAACTATTAAAGCCAGAAATCCTCTTTATGGTGGAATATATCAATTTGGTATAACTGTTTATCCTGAAGGGAATAATCCTCAGAGTTTATATTTAGGTATTGCTAGATTTCATTTTGATATGCGTGGAGGAAGACTTTAAACAGTTTAAATTATAATATTAGATGATGATTTTTAAAGAATTAGTATTAGAAAATTTTGGTCCTTATAGGGGAAAAAATATTATTAATTTAATTCCTGAAAAAGGATTAGATAATACTCCAATTATTTTATTAGGAGGAATGAATGGTGGTGGAAAAACTACCCTAATGGATAGTATTAGATTAGCACTTTATGGAAGAAGATCTCAGTGTTCTAATAGAGAAAACTTAAGTTATAATGACTATTTAATTCAGTGTGTTAATAATCAAATTTCTTTGGGAGAAAAAACTAGAATAGAGTTAACTTTTGAACATATAATTAATGAGCAATGGATAGAATTAAAAATTGTTCGTTATTGGGATAAAAATACTAAAGATGGGAAAGATAATTTAGGTGTTATTGAAGGAGAATTCCCCGAGCTAAACTTAACAGAAAATTGGGATGAATATGTCGAAAATTTTTTGCCTTTAGGTATTTCTAATTTATTTTTATTTGATGGTGAACAAGTTAAAGAATTAGCCGAACAAGATTTACCAACTAATGCCGTTAAAGAAGCGATGAAATCTTTATTAGGGTTGGAGTTGGCTGATAAATTAGTCTCAGATTTAGATGTTTTAATTAATAGAAAAGATAAAATATTAGATCAAGAAATTGCTGGTCAAAAATTCTCTGATGTTGAACAAGAATTACTTATATTGGAAGAACAAAAAAAAGATTTATTAGAAGAATTAAATTTTGAAGAAAAACAACTAAAAATAGTTAATCAAAAATATCGTCACGCTTCTGATAATCTTAAAGATGAAGGGGGAAAAATTGCAGTACAGAAACATCAATTACGTGATAGGCAAAAGTCTTTAGAAAATCAAATAGAAATTATTTATTCAGAATTAATATACATAGCTAGTCAAAATTTTCCTTTAATTTTGATTACTGATTTATTAAATAATCTCAAAATAAAACTTGAAGAAGAATCCATGTTATTAAAAATAAAAAATTCTCAAGATTTATGGAAAGAAAAAGATTATAAATTATTATCTTTTCTTGATAATTTAGATATTGATCCAAATAAATATAGTAAAATACAAGATTTTTTACAATCAGAAAATTTATTATTAGAGCAGCAGTTAAATTCTCATCAAATTTATTTAGAAGCTGATGATATTACATTACCTAAACTTGATAATATTTTACGAAATTTATTACCAAATCAACAAAATCAAGTACAAGAAAAATTAATTAAATTAACACAATTACAAAAAGAATTAATAGGGGTAGAAGAAACGATTCTTCGTGTAGATTCTCCTCAAGCATATCAAAAATTAGAAGAAGAATATAAAAATCAAGAAAAGGCTTTAATTAAGATTAAAACTAAATGTGAAACTATTAAACAAACTTTAAATGCCATTGAAAAAAAAATAATAGAAATCACAAAAAAACTCAGTCATTATGGTAATAATAATTTACAAAATTTACAAGTACAGCATATTATTGAAATGATGCCAAAAGTTAAACATACTTTAAGTTTATTTAAACAAAAATTAACTTTAAGGAAGTTAAATAAATTAGAATTAGAAGTCACAAATTGTTTTCGTTATCTACTTCATAAATCTAATTTTGTAGCCAAAGTGGTAATTGATGCGGATACTTTTGCTTTAAATTTATATGATTATCATAGTTTAGTTATTCCAAAAAATCGTTTATCGGCGGGAGAAAAACAATTATTAGCGATTGCTTTATTGTGGGGATTAGCAAGAGTTTCTGGAAGAAATTTACCTATTGCTATTGATACTCCTTTAGGACGACTTGATTCTTCTCACCGTTATAATTTAATTGAGCGTTATTTTCCTACGGCTTCTCATCAGGTGATTTTGCTTTCTACTGATACAGAAATCGCTGAATCGGAGGTTAATTTTTTACGAGAAAAACAAGTGATCGCCAGAGAGTATCTTTTAGATTATGATAGTAAAACTAATCAAACTACCGTTAAATCTGGTTATTTTTTCTGATAGACATCTCATCGATAGAAAAATTAAAATAAGTAGGTTAGTAAAATTAATTGCACATTTTATTTCTCTCAAAGCTATTATAACAATGAGTTTAAATCTATTGATAATATACAATTAATTTTGTATGAATACTTAGATTCTTTTTCAGGAAACTCTAATTAATTATTTTGATTTTGCATTTTCATTAAATAAGCATCAAGTTCTTCTATATTTTGAAAAACATCAGAAATTGGCACAGCTTTAACAATGTTAAAAACTTTCTTAACTTGAGGACTAAGATTGACAAAACATACTTGTCCTTGCCTAGATTTCATCGTTTTTCTAGCCTTCGCCAAAATTCGTAATCCAGCACTAGAAACAAAATTAAGACTCTCAAAATCTAGGACAAGATTTTTGATATTATGATCAAGTTTAATAATAAATTGGTCTAAATCAGGTGCAGTAATCGCATCTAATTGCCCATTAAGAATAAGGTGCATAGTATTTAATTGGGTGATTTTTGTGTGAATTTTTAGTGTCATCAGTTTTATTATCAAAGATTATTATTTTTCATTGAATTATTTTCAGTTTCAATTTTTGTTTCTCAATAATAGAGATTTCCCTCAATTTTTGGCTTCATTTTTATCAAAGTCTAACCTGTTGCCTTTTGCCTAGGCTTTGAAAAAGTCTGATACTTAATTTACATTTTTTTAGTGATAGTTTGGTAAATCGTTAAAATGTTTTTATCATTATGATATGTATAATCAATGTAATCTACTAACTCTCGTACCAAATAAAAACCAAATCCTCCCAGTTCACGTTCATCATCATCCATCGATAAATCAGGTGTCTCAATCTCTGTTAAAGGGTTAAAAGGTCGTCCACTATCTTGAAAAGTTATAACTAGAGTCTGATCTCTAATCTGAAATTGTAAATCAATAGAATATCGAGATTCTTTACTATAGCCATAATTTATAATATTAACTAAAACTTCCTCCACAATCAGTTGAGTATCTTCAATCGATTCGATCACTAAAGATTCCCTTTGCAAAATTTTGCCTATCTGGGGTTTGACTCTTTCTAATTCAGTTAATTCATTATTAATAGTAATAGTCCATTCCAAAACATTAATCTCCTGAGAAAAAGGATTTGAAGGTTGATACTGAAGTACTAGCAAAGTTAAATCATCTGATTGTGAGGCATCTTGAATAAACTGTTGATGAAAATATTGAATAGTATGTATTATTTTAGTAGGATTGTAGCGTAAATTATGGGAAATAGCATCAATTAATCGCTCTTCTGAAAACAGTTCACCTTTTCGATTCATGGCTTCAGTAATACCGTCGGTATAAAGAACAATCAAATCCTTGGGCTTCAAAAAATATTCTTGTTCAGGAAAAAAGGCTTCTTCCTCTAATCCTAAAGGTGGTCCAGTTTCTAATTCTAAAAAGTGAACATTTCCGTCTCGCAACAATAACGGAGCATCATGACCACCACTAGCATAATTTAATATTCCTGTTCGTAAGTCTAGCACTGCACAAAATAAAGTCACAAATAAACACTCGTCATTATCGATACAAAGCTCATGATTAACAGTTTGCAAAATTGACTTAGGAGTACTTGTACTTTTAGTTATTGTACGAATCAAACTCACCGTTTTTGCCATTAACAACGCCGCTGGTACACCTTTATCCGCAACATCACCAATAATTAAACAAAGGCGATCACTCTGTGTCACTTTGTGATCTCCTCCTAGAGAAAAGAAATCATAAAGATCACCTCCTACTAGCCTTGCTGGTTGGAAAAGAGCAGAAATCTCATAGTTTTGATTAGAGCCATCAGTAACTTCAATACGGGGTATCATGGAACGTTGAATTTGAGCCGCAATAGAGAGCTCACTTTCCATTTTTTGCTTCGCAGCAGTGGTTTCTTGTAATTCCTTAATATGAGTTTTCAAAGCATCACGCATATGGTGAAAAGCCGCCGTAAGTCGTCCTACTTCATCCCTTGATTTAGTAGTGGGTAATATGGTGTTGAGATTACCTTGAGTAATGTTTTCTGTGCTAACGATTAAAGCCCTGAGAGAACGGGTTGTTTGACGAGAAATCACGACTATCGCTAAACAAATGAGTGCCATATCTTTAACCATAGATGCAATTATCGTAAAAAAATAGTTTTGGCGAAATGATTTCATTTGTGCCTCAGAGATAGCAAAACCCATAGCCCAAGATGTTCTCGGTAATATGGTAAAAATCAGTGTACCTTGAGAATCGGTAAAAATTTGAGAACTTCCATAATTTTTATTTTCTTTTTTGTTAGATTGAAATTCAGGTACAGTAGTATGTTTAGAAAACCAAGACAGGGATTGTATAGTTTCGGGAGGGCTTATTAACCATTGCTTTGTTGCTAAATCAATCACAAAAGGTTGCCCAATGGAAAAATGATTGATTTTGTCTTCTAAGTTAAGTTTACGAGTTACTAAAGGTTCGAGCCAATCTAAAGTAAGTTCGATGGCAAGTAAGTTTTGAGTTACTTTTTCTTCACCCAGAGAAGTACAATAAATCAGTGATTTGTTTGAAGGATTGTTTGCAGAAGGATTCGACCAAAAAGGTAGAGATACATTAAAATTATTTTGACAATAATTAAGTAATCTGGTTATATCACTTTCCGTCATCAACACATTTTCACCCTGAATATTAGTACTTAAACCAAATATTTGGGAAGGTTTAATAGTTTTACTTTCTGTTAATAAACTACCAATGGCAACGGCTTTGATTAATGATTGTTGTTGTTGTAGTTTTTTAAAAAGAGTTATATTAAATTGATTCTTTTCCTTTGATTGCTCAGGGTAAATAATTAACTCAGTCTTTTCCTCAATTGATCGCAAAATTCCTTCAACTTCAACAGCTACCGAATCAATGCGAGATTGGGCAACATCAGTCATCCAAGTAACAACACCTAACTCAACAACTTGGTGCATATGCCAATAAGACACACTGTAGATAAATAAAGCGGCAATGACACAACCAAAAATGAGCCGATGGGTTATGCTTCTAAATTGAAATTTAGGAAATATGGACATACTTACCACTTCTTTTTTTAGTTTATAGGAAATAATTTTAGTTAATTTGACGATAAAAACGAGCTAATTTTTCAGGATTGATTTTTAAATAATAACCAATAATAATTAATTGATTGATTAATGTTGTTTTGAAAATTCCTAGTTTTTTCCATCGTCTAGCAGATGTGATCACTGAAGAATTTGTTATATAAATTTTACCAATTTTTTTGACTGTTCTAATGAATGCAAAGTCTTCCATTATTTCTAGGTCAGAAAAACCATTTATACTATCAAATATTTCTTTTTTGATAAATATTCCTTGATCTCCATAAGGTAATGATAAATATTGTGATCGCCAATTAATAAAAGTTTCAAGGACTCTAAAAATAGATTTTTGGCTATCAATTCTTAACTTAAAAGCACCAGCAATAAAGTTATTCTTTTTTACAGTTTCAATAACAATTTCGTCATAATTATCAGGCAAAATAGTGTCTCCATGAAGGAATAATAAGATATTTCCTTTAGCTTTTTGTCCACCCAAATTCATTTGATAGCTACGGCGTAAAATAGGCGATAAAATAACATTAAAACCTGCTTTTTTGATTAAATTAACTGTATTATCATTACTTCCTCCATCTACAAAAATCAATTCGATAGAAGACTTTTTAATAAGATGAGAAAACAATTTTTTGAGATTTTTTTCTTCATTTATAACAGGAATAATAACCGTAATTTCACAATTATCAATCATATTTTTTTGTAATAGTTTTATTACTTATTACCCATTGTTTATAATTGTTAATTGTTATATAGCTTATCAATTGCCAATTCTAATTCATCTTGTTTAATTAAAGATTCACCAATTAAAACAGCATTTGCTCCAGCATTTTTAACAAAATCTAAATCATTTTTGGTATATAATCCAGATTCACTCACGATAGTAATTTGTTTATTAATAATAGTTTCTTTTCTTGCAGATAAAATATCTTTAGTTGTATCTAAACTAAGAGTAAAATCTTCTAAATTACGATTATTAATACCAATTAATTTTACGTCATCAATAGCCAAAACTCGATCTAATTCTTCTAAAGTATGAACTTCAATTAAAGCTGTCATTCCTAAACTATGAATTATTTTTAAAAAATATTGCAAATCATTATCTTTTAAGATTGCTGCAATTAATAAAACTGCATCTGCACCATTAACTCTTGCTAAATAAATTTGATAAGGATAAATAATAAATTCTTTACATAACAAAGGTATTTTAACAGCTGCTCTAACTTTAGCTAAATTTTCAAAACTTCCTTGAAAAAACTCTTCATCTGTTAATACAGATAAACAACTTGCTCCACCTGTTTCATAAGATTTAGCAATAGTAATAGGATCAAAATTTTCTTTGATAACTCCTTTACTAGGAGAAGCTTTTTTTACCTCTGCAATTAAAGCAGGTTTTTTCTCTGAATTATGCAATGCAGAAAGAAAATTGAGGGGAAAAGAAGATAATTCTGCTACTTTTTTACGCAAATCTAATAAAGAAAGGCGATCGCGCATTTTTTCTACTTCTTTTTCTTTATGCCAAACAATTTTTTCTAAAATATTTCGTGGCTCATTTTCAGGGGAGATAACTTGATAACGTAAACTTTCTATGGCAATAGGAGGAGAAGGTTGTTGACGACGAATTTTCATAAATAGATCAATTAATTCATGGAACTATTCATATTTTACTTGGATCTTGCACTAACAATAAAAGATACAAATAACCACGATTAGCTTTAGAAGTGAAGGATTAACGTGATTTTTGTTGCCTATTGTTTCTTTAACTTTATTGATGATTCATTATTAATTGTTAATTATTAATTGTTAATTGCCAATTGTTACTTGTAATTAGTACCATTTTAAGAGAATATAGTTTTGGTGTTTTGTACCCAATATGTCTCGAAATTAGAAAAAAGATTTAAGAGTATAAACTTATATGATTTCAAGTAACGATTTTCGCCCCGGTGTTAGTATTGAATTAGATGGTAGTGTTTGGCGAGTGGTAGAATTTTTGCACGTAAAACCCGGTAAGGGATCAGCTTTCGTGCGCACTAAACTAAAAAATGCTCAAAGTGGCAATGTCATGGAAAAAACTTTTCGTGCTGGAGAAACTGTGCCTCAAGCTAACCTTGAAAAAAGGACTATGCAACATACTTACAAAGAAGGTGATCAATTTATTTTCATGGATATGGAAACCTTTGAAGAAGTAACACTCAGTGCTTCTCAAGTAGGAGATCGTGCTAAGTTTATCAAAGAAGAAATGGAAGTCAACGTTTTATTTTGGAATACTTCAGTCTTAGACATTGAATTACCTACTTCAGTAACACTAGAAATCATCGAAACAGATCCGGGTGTCAAAGGTGATACGGCTACCGGTGGCACAAAACCAGCAATTGTCGAAACAGGAGCACAAATTATGGTACCTTTATTTGTCTCTATCGGTGAGAAAATTAAAGTTGATACCAGAAATGGCAGTTATTTAGGAAGAGAATAACTTTATATTGACTATCATTAAAATAAATCTTTATTTTTTTCTCCCAAATTCTAATTAATTCATTGATATATATATTAAAAAGTGCCAATAGATTTTAATCAACTCCGAGAATTTATCGAGGCGATCGCCAAAACAGATATAACGGAATTAGCGATTAAGGAAGGGGATTTTGAACTAACACTTCAAAAAACAAGTCCTCACATCAACAATACCACTTATACAATATCTCAGCCATTAAACGTGGCAACGCCTTCTTTAGAAGTAACTAAGCCAATGGAAACAGAGGCAAAACTACCCTTAGTTACAGAAAAATCTTCCCCAGTTAAAAAAACTGATAATTGGATTGAAATTACATCTCCTATGGTAGGAACATTTTATAGTGCATCAGCCCCTGGAGAAGCTCCTTTTGTGAATGTTGGAGATCGCATTTCCAATGGTCATATAGTGTGTATTATTGAAGCGATGAAACTGATGAACGAAATTGAAGCGGAAGTATCAGGACAAGTTATGGAAATTGTAGTAGAAAATGGTGAACCCGTTGAATATGGGCAAACCTTACTATGGATAGCACCAAATTGATTATTAGGGGGGAATGGTATTCGCCCAAGAATTGGTATCCCCCCAAGAAATAATAATTTAATAATTAATTAATGGTTAATTGTTTCGCCATCCATGCCAAATCGATTAAACCATCAATAATTGCCATTGCTAAATTAACTCCTCCTTTGCAACTATCGACTCTGATGTGAGAAATCGAAGAATCTCTCAATTTCATATTAATAGCCTCCTTATAGATAAAACCAGAAGCCGTAGTAATAATCAAACTAGGTTTAATCTCCTGTGATTCAATAAAATCTAATAAAGAATCTAAGATGATCTGATTTTGTCCAAACACGTAAATTGCATAAGGATAACGATAAGCTAAATTTTCCAATATGGAAGAGGGTTTCTGTTCAAAAACAATATTACTAGAAATTGCTTCCACGGAATAAACAGGATTAAGAAAAGTTGATTGTAATAAAGAAGTAATACTAGTTTGAAGAATAGAAGTATCAACAATAATAGGAACTCTAGCGGATAATGCTGCCGCACCTGATTGTAACGCATTACTCGAAAAAGAAACCAAAGAATGATAATCGAAATCCCCACTAACATAAATAGTACGTCGAACTATTTCATATTCAGCGGGGGAAAATTTACCTCGATTAACTTCTTGATCGATAATAGCTAAATTTTGAGCCGTTAATAAATTCCATTTCATTAAAGTTTAAAAATCAATAATATTGATTATTTTACTTCAATTTATGTTTCATAGGGAGTTTGCTGATTGAGTAAAGGAGAGAAATAAGCGACTAATGCACCTAAAGCAAAACCAATGACATTACGAAATATCGGCAACCATTCAGAAGTACGAGTAACAACAGGTCCCATACCGAAAGCAAAAAACAAAATTCCCCATAAAGGAGAAATAATTAATACCCATTGCCATGCAAAAACTTGTCCGGGTTTACGGGGATGCCCAGCTACTCCAAAAATAATACCACCTACCACGGATGTGACTAAAGTTAAAATCCATTGCTCTTGAGGTAATCCGGGTACGACAGAACAACCACCTTTAGCTAAACAACCTTTGACAGTATCTAAAGCCTCGGCGATAGAGTTATTCTCTCCATTATCACGAACATAATACATATTGCCAAATCGAGTTTGTAATTCAATCCAAAAAGTACGAGGAAGTAGTTTATAAACATCGTCACCAACACTAAAAGCCAGTAAATTACCACCTCTGCCATCAGCCACTAAAAGGATACTTTGATCATCTAAATCCCAAAACTTAATCACTGCCCTCCCAGGAGATTGATCATATTGGGTTAAAATTCTTAATTTCCATCCTGTTTGTTGTTCAAAATCTTCTATTTGTTTAGTTATAGATTCTTCCTGTAATGTAGGCAAATAATTTGCTAAATCAACGATAGGAGTAACTTCTGCTGGTAACAATTCAGGATTATTTACCGCAGATGCAGAAGAATAAGGAGTAAACAACCATGTAGAAATACTGATTAAGCCAATAACCAAGGCAATGAAAGTTTTACGAATTAGACGATTTTGCATAATGTTCAGCTACAAAAAGATTTTAATAAAAGTTTTTTAATTTTTGTTACAAATGTTAACTTTTATTTTAACCTAAGAACTATAAGCAACGAGAAGTTTTTTCTTTAAATCTAATTTTTTATCTATGGCTGACAAGACATGGAAATCTTTGATAGCAATAGATAATCTTAGTCTATCTAGTTTAAAATGAGAAATTAAGGCGATAAAAAAATAGACACAAGAGAAAAGATCTACAATCTCTTTTATGATTACCTATTACTTGTTTTCTCACTTTGTGCAAAAACGTCTAAAAAATAATGATTGAAATTGAACAAGAAATTAACACTGCTATCAAAGGTTTAACTAGAAGAAAAAATTTAAAAAAAGAACATATTTTAGTTTTCGAAAATGCTTTAGCCAATCCTGAAATAAATAGTCAAATTTATACTAAATATCTTAATGGTAATAACACAATAATGGCTTTACAACAGGCTATTTATACCTCAGAAATGGTAAGGTTACTAACTTTAAGGGCAATAATTATTCCTGATGCTTTATCAGAGTTTTTAGAGTGGTTAAATAATAGAAAAGGAAAAAAGAAAGATCATTATGAGATGTGTATAGATTTTCAATTAAGTTTAGGTAGTTTTTTATCAAATAATACTCCTTTTATTAATTATAATTTAAGACTAGGAGTACAATTAATATTACTGAATTTAGTAAAAAAACCTGAGCTATTATCTATAGTCTTTTGGTTACTAAAATCTCCTGAAACTTTATGGGGAAAAACTTATGATCAAGAAATAAGAATTTCTTTGGAAAATCAATTAGCTTTTATGTCTCAATTCCCCAACAATTCTACTAATTTTGACTTATTTACCCATGAACAATATCAAAAATTTCGAGAAAAAAGAAACCCTCCTATTATAAATAAATATAAAGTATTAGCAATTTTATTAAGTAAATTAGGTGATAAATCATTAATTTTGGCTATGTTTTTTTATCAAATATCATCAGGAAAAGTTCCCAGTAATATATATCAAAAAATAAAACCAAATTTAACAAAAATATTTGGAGTTACTATTAAAGAAGAGTTTAATTTTATTCGTAGTTTAAGAAAAATTATGAATATTTTCCGAAAAGAAATGCTTTATTGCTTCGGATGGATGATTATTTGGTTTACTATTTTTGCTATTTGTGGGAACATAAATTCATCATTAATTATTATACCAATGATTGCTAATTTACCTTTAGTTAGTTTTTATTTAATTGGTTTAATCTTTATAGGATTTACACAAATATTTTTACACTCAATTAATTATTATGAATATCATTCTAGTGATGAAAATATTATGATAATTTCTGTAATGTTTAACATTCTTTTATTACCTTATTTATTAAACTATATTTATCGTTATCAATTATTTAAAAATAAAAAAATAGGTTTTAGAATTAAAGAATTTTTTGTATGGTTAATTCCTTTCTTTTTACTATATGCAATTGTGACATTTTTAATGGATTATCTTTCATAAGCTAACTTCCTAGAAAAAAATATGTTAAATAATAATTATCTTTTTCTACTTAGATATTTTTTGGCGATGATCTAAAATTTGTTCACAAATAATTGTTAATAAAGTAATTAATGCTAGTAAAGAAGCAGCACTAAAAGCCGCTATCGTTTCATAGTTACTATAAGTTTGTTCGATGTGTAAAGTTAAAGTATTTGTTTTACTAATAATTCTCCCTGAAACAACGGCAACAGCACCAAATTCCCCCAAAGCTCTAGCAGTACATAAAATAACACCATAAAGCACAGCCCAATTAATATTTGGTAAAATAACTTGCCAAAAAACCTGCCAAGGTGATGCTCCAAGTATCATAGCACTTTCTTCTTGATCCTTATCCAGATTTTCCAACGCAGGTAATACTTCCCTAACGACAAAAGGTACGGTAATCACCATAGTAACAAGAATCATACTAGGTAAAGCAAACAGTATTTTCAGGTCAAAAGCAACCACTATAGATTTAAAAATACTATCGATAGGGCTGAAAAGCAACACAAACAT
Source organism: Geminocystis sp. NIES-3708 (assembly GCF_001548095.1). Classification (NCBI taxonomy): domain Bacteria; kingdom Bacillati; phylum Cyanobacteriota; class Cyanophyceae; order Chroococcales; family Geminocystaceae; genus Geminocystis; species Geminocystis sp. NIES-3708. The sequence continues at coordinate 1,519,433 of NZ_AP014815.1, forward strand.
TAAACCAATAATGACAGGGGAAATGGTTAGGGGTAAATCAATAATTCCCAATAAAAGTTGTTTACCTACAAAATTTTGTCTTGCTAATACCCATGCGGCTAATAAACCAAAAATTGTATTCACAGGAACTGCGATCACTGTAATAATAAGGCTTAACATCAGAGCATGATGAGCTTCTGGGGTATTAATTCCTTGCCAATAAGCACTGACTCCTTGAGAAAAGGCTTCATAAAAAATATTAATTAGAGGTAATAATACAACTAAAGCTAAAAATCCTAAACCGATTGTAATTAATATATATCGCTCCCAAGGAAATATTTTTTGTTTCAAAATAACCTCAATAAATAATTAGTCACTTGTTATTAGTCATAGGGAAATTACCTTTGCCCATTGTTAATTATTTTGGCTATGTCTTTGACTCCATCGTTGTAAAATTCCTGCAAGAATCAGAAAAACCAACGCTAATATTAAAAGTACGATCGCCACTGCGGTAGCACCTACAAAATCAAATTGTTCTAAGCGTTGATAAATATAAACCGTAGCCATTAAAGTTTCATTGGGAATATTGCCAGAAATAATGAAAGCAACTCCAAATTCACCGATACCTCTAGCTAAAGCAAGGGTAAAACCTGTTAAAATGGAAGGCAAAATTTGGGGTAAAATTACCTTCCAAAAACACTGCCAAGAATTAGCACCCAAAATCTTAGCGGCTTCTTCAACTTCAGGTTCAAAATCTATTAATACAGGTTGAACAGTTCTGACTACAAAAGGTAAAGTAACAAAAATTTGTGCAACTAAAATACCAATAACTGAGGATGTTAAATTAACTTCTTCAATGTCAAAGTGTTGAAATAATTTTCCTAAAAAGGTATCAGGCTCAAATAATTGTCCGATAACTCCTGCCGGAGAATAAAGAGACATCAAGGTTATGCCCACCACAACCCCCGGAATAGCCAAGGGTAAATCAATTAAGCCATTAGCAATTCTTTTGCCCACAAAGTCATATCTAACCAAAATCCAGGCTAAAATTACGCCAAAAATACTATTAATTAAAGCGGCACCTAAAGCTGTACCAAAGGTTAATTTATAAGCATCAATGGCAATTTCTGAGGTAATTAAAGGGATAATTTGTGTTAAAGGTTTTTGACTAACTTTCCAGAATAAGGCAGTTAATGGAAGTATAATTATAATACTAATATATAGAAAAACAATCCCTCTTAAGAGAAGTTGATAACGAATAAATGTCTGCCACCCAGAGATTAAATTAAGAGTCATCATTCAGTAAATCTTACTTCCTAGCGGCTTGTAAAGCTCTATCAAATAATGCACCATCATCAAATAATCTTTTATTAACCGCAGGCCAACCACCAAAATCAGTGATATTATAAATTCTTGAAACTTTAAGAAAGTCTTTTTCGTTAGCTTTTCTGATTTTCTCATCAATAGGGCGATAACCAGCTTGAGCATAAATGGCTTGAGCTTTAGGAGTAAACAGAAATTTAGTAAAGGCTTCAGCTACTTGACGTGTACCTCGCTTATCTACCACACTATCAATTACTGTCACAGGAAAATCAACTCTTAAGTTAGGAGAAGGTGCAACATAAGGAAAATCTTTAGGAATGGCATCATTAGTGAAGATAATTTCATTCTCAAAATTAATTAATACATCTCCCACCCGATTTTTTACAAAAGTATCTGTTGCTTCTCTTCCAGAATTAACTAAATTTTTAATATTTTTAACAAAAGCATTAAAATAAGTATTTGCTTTAGCTTCTCCTTCAGTTTTCCAAATAGCACCATATCCAGCTAAAGCACCCCAACGAGCATTACCCGACGTTTTTGGGTTAATAGCGACAATTTCTACACCATCACGAGTTAAATCCTTCCATGTTTTGATCTTTTTAGGATTCCCCGCCCGAGTAATTAATACCATAACACTACTAGCAGGACTTGCACCATTAGGAAGGCGTTTACTCCAATTAGGATTAACCAGCTTTTTCTCTACTAAGGGAGTAATAAATTCTTGGAGATTTTGAGCGAGAATATCGGCTTCTAATCCTCCTAAAACTGCTCTGGTTTGAGCGGCTGATGCACCATAGGATTCTTTAAAAGTAACATCTTGTCCTGTTTTTGACTTCCATTCTTTTTGAAATTCAGGAATTAATTTAGAAAATACTGGTTTAGCTACAGCATAACTAACAAGAGTTAATTCAACAGTTTTGGGTTTTTTTTGAGCTAAGGCGGGTAAAGCAAATTGAGCTATTAATCCTGAGAGAGCAAACAATACATAACGTCTGTTTAACATTTTCTGTTTTCTCCTATTAAAGTTTATCTTGAGCGAACTATCACGTCTAGTATTGCCAAGTTTGAACTGACGCTTGGTATTCAAATACATTTTAAAATAGATTAAGAAAAAAGTCAAATGCGTTAGAATAACATTTCTATGTTGAAAATCTCATAATAAGAAGATATTTTTCCATTGAAGAGACAAAATAAAATGGGTATATAAAAATATTGGTTTCTGAAAAATTATTTCTATTGCATGGTTGTGAAGAAATAACATTCGTTTTATAGAAAATATTTCGTGATAGATTAATCTTCCAGCTTTCTTTTTGTTCTATTCAACAATTATTGTCTGAAATAAAATACATTTATTTAGTGCGTATGTATTAAAATACCTTTATTTTTTCTTCTCAATCTACTGACTTTAAATTCTCAAAAAAGAGAAAAATTACTTTATAGGAGCTACTATTATTGCTGAGATGATTAAACTATGATATTTTAGAATAAGTTGGGTGCGTAGCTCAGGGGATAGAGCACCAGATTCCGGTTCTGGGTGTCGGGGGTTCGATTCCCTCCGTACTCGTTTTCTCTCAAGTTCATTTTTCATATTCTGACTTTTGGGAAAATTGTATTTATGACTGTGAAGTCTCTTCGGTTTGCTGAATATTTTTTCTATAAAATTGTAGGTTTATTCAGCAAACTATAATCATGTTAAATAATCACACTTTCCGCGTAAAGATGGTGATTGACAGGGATCATTTTTGAGGATGATGAAGTATTTACGACACTATCAACAGAAGATAAGTAAACTTTTTCCACTTGAGGAGTGAATCCGAGCCATTGTTTAGAAATTTTGGCGAAATCTTCAGGCTCACCACTAACGCAAAAACGAGTTGGTAGAACGGTTTCATGGTTTCGTAAGTTCATTAAATCTAATTCTCTTTCTGTTGCCTTAACCACAGAGTCAGCAGGATCAATTAATTTGACACCAGCGGGTAAAATTTCTTTTAATAAGCCCTGTAAATGAGGATAATGGGTACAACCATAAATAAGAACATCAATTTGGTTACTAATTAAAGGCTTTAAATATTTTTGAGCTACTTTTTTAGTATAAGGATCATAAATACGATTTTGTTCGATAAGAGGTACAAATTCAGGACAACCAACTTGCCAAACATCTACTTGAGGATTAATTTCTTTAATTGTATTATGATAGGCATTACTCTGAGCTGTGGCTACGGTAGAAATAACACCTATTTTTTTACCTTGTTTAACTGCACCTTTTGCTCCGGGGTGAATTAAACCGAGAATGGGAAATTCATATTCAGATTCCACTTCTTCTAAAGCTAGGGCTGAACTGGTATTACAAGCCATAATAACCATTTTCACTTGTTGATCTTTCATCCAATCGAGAATTTCCCTAACGAATAAAATAATCTCTTGAGGGGAACGAGTACCATAAGGAAGACGTTGAGTATCGGCAAAATAGAGGATGGATTCTTGAGGTAGATGACGATACATTTTGCGAAGTACTGTTAAGCCACCGACACCACTATCAAAAACACCAATTCTATTACCCAGAGAATGTTTCATAAAATTATCATGATTGCAATTAAAATTATCTTAATTTAAGCAAAAGTACTTAGAAATGTAAATAGATTGAGGAAAACAATTAATATTAAAAATATTTAGTCTTTACATTTTCTTCTTATGTATCTTTATTGTTTTATCTTTTTCCCTATTTCTATTTGCCTGTTTCATGTTTCCACGTTCCTTATGAACTCTTTTACTTTGATGACAATTGTGATCTGATAACTGACTTATAGTCGATTGACTTGGACATACTCTATAATACCCGCAGCGATAGCTTCTGCCATTTGTCTTTGGAAACTAGAATTAGTTAATTTTGCTGCATCTTCAGTTCCTGTCACAAAACCTGTTTCTAATAATACTGAAGGCATATTTGACTTTCTCAAAACATAGAATCTGGCTTGTTTAATTTTTCGATCACGAACATCAACTCGACGTATAATATTACGATGAATAATTTGTGCTAGATTTCTGCCATTTTGATAGTAATAGGTCTCATAACCACTTACTCCGGGTTTACTTGCACCAGCAGAGTTAGCATGAATACTTACAAATACATCAGCATTAAGACGATTTGCCATTTCTGATCTACCTTCTAAGCTAATAAAGTAATCACTGTCTCTAGTCATTCTTACTTGAATACCTTGTTGCTCAAGAATACGAGCCACTTGCTGAGAGATTGATAACACTATCTGCTTTTCTTGAATAGAGCCAATTCCTACCGCACCAACATCTTTACCGCCGTGACCGGGATCTATAATAACAAGAGCTCTACTTTGATTAGGAGGGCGATTATTAGAAGGACGAGAGTTATTAAAAGGACGAGAATTATTGGTGGTAGATGAAGGGAAAGAATTATTAGGAGGAGTATAATTAAAAGGATCAGCTTGTGCTTGGGGTACAGGAATAGAAGTTGCATTAGAAGGATTACTCCGTATATCACGAGAAGTTGTAATATTACGGTTTAGCAATAATACTAACATTCTTTCGCTAGGTTGATTTAATGGTCCTATTCTTATACCTAAAGCTGGTTCAATTAATAATACAACAGTTTTATTATCTGGTTGCCAAATACGCATTTTTGAAATAGGACTTCCTGAAGGTAAATTAGGAGTTTTAAAATTAGGGGATAAGTCAGTATTTTCCATTCTAATTTGATAAATACTATTACCCTGAGTCCAAGTACCTTGAGCTTTTACCGATTGATTTGCCCTGATCATTAACTGATTATAGTTAACTTCGATCGAATCAATACTTGTTCTACCAGAATTAATAGGAAGGTTATTTCTATTCGCTACAGTTTGTGTTCTAGGGGGTTGTGTATTTGAAACAATAGAGGCTTTCGGTTCTGAATTATCATTATTTTGAGCTGATAAATCAATCACTCTGGAAATACCCCCTTGAGGCCATAGGACTAATCCACCCATACGACTAAAACTTGCTTGCCAATCGGGGCTATCAGGATTGACGTTTAATGTTAATAATGCCACTGATTTGCTGGATTGATTTAAGAGTAAATCGCTGATACCATACTGATTAACTTTCCAAGACTTTGGTAAATTATTGGGTATGGTCATATTATCTATTTCAAAATTGATTTGACGACGATCACGGCTACGTTTAACGTTAATTTTATTTTTATGATTTCCATCAATCCCAACAATAATACCACTAGAAGTTACTTGTAAACCATTGGCAGTGTTAAAACTGTTATTTCGATTATTAGTGTTATTTGTTACTGAAGTATTATTGTTATTATTGCGAGACTGATTATCAGGAGAAAAATTATTAGGGGCAGACTGAGAAGGAAAATTAGTCCGTTGTGGTTGTGGTAAATCCACAGTCCATTGCGTAGGAGAAAGACCTTTAATTTTAATACCTTGAGGATCGAGAGTATATCCGGGAGCTAGTTCTAAGACTACTCGTGTAGTTCTAGCATCAAATTGACCGATTCTTAAATTAGTGATAATATTACCTAAGTTTTCACTGATAGAAGGTCTACCCAGAGTAGTGCCTGGAAGATCAATCACTAAACGAGTGGGATTAGGGATTAGTTGTGCTGTAGGTTGTATTCCTTGATCTGTAGTGAAAACTAAACGATTTTGATTAGCTTCAAAACGCCAAAATAATAATCTTCCTGCATAAGCGGGGGCGGCAAGAATTAAAAATGTTAATAGACTTAGAATTAAAGAATAAAATTTCACCATAGTATTATTTCCTCAGATAATCTTGATTAAGTTGGATTCAGTATAAATAAGAAATTATTTTTATAAACATACTATTATTTAATGACAGATAAGAAAACTTTTTGTTTCTAGCTTATCTGACATTTACTAAGTTTAGACTATCTAATCATTTTCTTTAACAAAATAAAAATCGTTTAATAGATCAAAAAGCAAAAGAATGGGAGAAAATTTTTACTATTGATGAGTTATCTTTTACCAATGGTATTCATAAAAGCTGGTCTTTGGGTAATCTTTTTAATATAACTAGAAATTGCAGGATAAGCAGTTAAATCAAGTTTCAATAAAATTTGAGTATAAGCTAACATTGAACCTACTGCCACGTCAGCAACAGTAAATTTTTCCCCTAATAAGTAAGAATTCTGTTTCAAAATATTTTCTAAAGGAGGTAATAATTTTGACATTTCTTTTTCTCGATTTGCCTCAATAAATAATCCTGTGGCTAGAGTTGAATTAGCGAATAAAATCCATTGATTGATAATGCTTTTTTCTTCTAAAGAATCAATTTCATTACCATATTTTTCTGCTAAATATAATAAAATTGCTCCTGATTCCCAAAGTTTAAAATCACCGTCCACAATTACAGGAACTTTTCCCATGGGATTTAATTCTAAAAAAGTGGGTTGTAAATGTTCTTGTTGTGCCATATCAATCAAAATATACTCATAGTTAAGATTGATTTCTTCTAAATACCATTGAATAATAGAGGCACGACTACGAGTACCGCCGTATAATTTTAATGTAGGATTTGAATTATTTATAACTTGATTCATCGATTTTTTTTCTTGATTCTTGATAAAAATAAAGGAGTTTTCAGGGGATTTTTTCCCCGAAGAAATTATTTTTTCAGCATAAGTTGGAAGTTGTACTAAACAAATAAATAGCAAAAAACTCAAACTGAATGAGTAATATTTCATTAGAGAAATTATGAGAAAATTTTTATAAAACTTTATGAGTGTGAGAATGTTGTTTTACATTATCATCGTCAGAAACTTTATGAACACTATTTAAGACTCTTTTCCTCTCCAAGGAATAGTTAAAATCACTTTTTGATGCACCTAATTTAATATATTCTTGGGCGCTAGGTTTACTTTTATAAGTGCGAGTGGCGGCAAAAGTGCGATCAAGAAAATCATCGCAAAATTGACTATCCGCAGGAAATTCTGAGGGTTTTTGTAGAGTATCTTCAACAATAACTTGTCCGATGGTTTTTGCTACTGCTAACTGATAAGATGTGGGAATTTCTTTGAATAATGCTTCTAATGCTGCGGAAGGTATCGGCTCGATTACTTTTATTTCTTTGATTTCTCCTTCGTCTCGAATAAAACAAGTGGCTAAACCGAAAACGCAATAATCTTCTTGAGATATACCTAATTCTGTCAATCTTTTGGTCATAAATCTAATTTCTTTTTTGAGAAAAATACCAGTTGGTATATAAAAATATAACTTAGATCTTGCACTAAGGAGTAAGAAGTGAGGAGATGGGCAAAGTTTGACGAAAAAATGATGAAGACAAGAGAGAATGGAAGATGATGAAGATAAGATAAAGGAGACAAGGGAGACTAGAAGAAGGGAGAGATTAATTTATCGTAATATTTACCTAGTTCAATAACAGTGATACTATTCTAAGTTTATTGTTAATGTTCTGTCACGTCTTTTAATCAATCACTATTATCGAGAATTAGAAGATAAAATTCGTTTTGATGGTAGCTGTAATAAACAATCAATTCGTGTGGCTTTTGGTAACTTACTAAAACTGTGTTTCGAGAGGGTGATGACGGGGTAAGAAAGGGCTTAAGCCTTTAGTCTGGAAGTCTTGGTAAAGAAATTGCTAAAATAGATATTTTTATTATATTTACGGCGTTTTATATAACCCTAAATATCGACAAAAAAATAAATTAAATTTAAAAAGAAAATTTCCCAGAATACCCTTTTATAATGAATTTTAGCAATGGGCAAAATGGGTTAAACAATTAATGGATTTACACCTCAATTATGAGACTATTAAACCTTATAAACTAAAAAGAATTGATACATCTATAACAATGGGCTTAAGCCCATTTCCTTCAGCTACTCCTAAACCTAAACTAAAAGCGGATAAAATTAACAGTAAAATTATTATTGACGATGTGACAATTTTAGAAAATATACCGTCAATGGCGTGGGAATATAAACTAGGAAATAATAGTGCTTTAGGGTGGATTTTAGATCAATATAAACTAAAGAAAACTCAAGATAAAATCATCGGTGAAAAGTTCAATAATTATCAATTTGCTGATTATAAAGAAGAGGTAATTAATTTATTAATGTGGGTTTGTCAAGTAAGTATTGAGACGATAAATATTATTAAAAAGATGGAAACTCTTACTTAATCTGAATTGATTATTTGTCTCTGATATTCTGCTAAAAGAAAAGCAGTTGCCATCGCCACATTTAAAGACTCCACACCATTAGCTAAAGGAATTTTGACAGTTTCTGTCGCTAAATTAGCCAATTCAGGGGATAAACCTTGGGCTTCGTTACCTAATAATAAAATCGTAGGTTTAGTAAAATCAATTTGCCAATGGGTTTTATTTCCTTCTAAAGAAGTCGCAATAATTTGATAACCTTGAGATTGATATTTTTTTATCAAAGAAACTAAGTCATTTTCTACCTTTGCTTGAATTTTAAACCATTCACCCACAGAAGATCTCATAACTTTTGGATTATCCAAGTCCACACTATCACCACTTAGCCATAAAAAATCAACATCTGTAGCCACTGCAGTACGAATGATAGTACCTAAATTACCCGGATCTTGAATGCGATCGCCAATTAAGCCTAAACGCAGATTTTCAGTGGGTTGTGACTGTCGAGAATCACGATAAGCCGTAGCGATAATGCCATCGGGATTAACGGTAGTAGCCAGATTTTTCATCAATTCAGGGGAAACTGTTTCAATTCTTTCTGCTTGAGTTTGTAAAGCTTCCCAAAGAGAGTAATGCTTTTTCTGCCATAACTGTGTTGCTAACACCGTAACGAGGGGATAATTAACCTTAGTGGCAACTTCTAATAAATTTGTGCCTTCTAATAAATGTAAATTTTGTCGATGTCTTTCCTGGGTTTTATGTAATTTACGAATTTCTTTAACAAGAGGATTTTGCAGACTGGTTAACATAATATAATTAACTTAAATAATTTCTTCTATTGGTGATTTTAATTCCTTTAAATTTTCCTGAATAATTTTATTAATAATTTGTAAATCTATCTTAAAATATTCATGAAAAATAATATTTCTAAAAGCCATAATTTTAGCCTAAGGAATATAATTATATCGATTAATTAAATCATCAGAAAGATTATTCGCAGTTTTCCCAATAATTTGTAAATGACGCACCACCTAAACTTGAATTAACTCATCTTCAAAAAACTTTTGTTGATTATTTTTTAAATATTTTTCAATGTTATTAATAGCTTCCAAAATATCTAACAATGTATCTTTCTATCTTTATCACTTCTCACAATTTAATTGCTTCTTGCAATATTTGCTCTCTAATTAGCTCTTTTAAAGCTCCTTCTGTAGCTACATCAATTTTATGTTGTAATAAATTTTCTAAATTGAATATTAAACTAGTAGGAAACCATGAACTAATTTTGTCTAAAGAATAATCAACTAAAAAATCAACATCACTATTTTCTTGAACTTCACCTCCAGCTACTGAGGCAAAAATTCTGATATTAAATGTTCCGTGATTCTTCACAATTTCGATAATTTCTTCTTTTTTAGAGTGCAATAGTTTTTCTATTTAAGAGTGAATATCAGCCTTAATTTTTTTATTCACTAATTTTTAATGACTAGAAATCAAACTGACTATTGTTAATTGTTAATTGTTAATTATTTAACGAATATATTCTTTTAAAATACTATTCCGATTAGGATGACGCAATTTGCGCAACGCTTTCGCCTCAATTTGACGAATTCTTTCACGGGTAACATTGAAGATTTGACCAATTTCTTCTAAGGTTTTCATTCGCCCATCATCCAAGCCATAACGTAATCGTAAAACATCACGCTCACGAGGGCTAAGAGAATCTAAAACATTTTCTAAATCTTCTCGTAATAAATTTTTAGATACTTCATCTTCAGGAGTTTCCCCATCGGCCTCAATAAAATCCCCCAAACGAGAATCTTCTTCTTTACCGATGGGGGTTTCTAAGGATATGGGTAATTGAGCAGACTTGGCAATAAAACGTAACTTTTCGATGGTCATCTCCATATCTTCTGCAATCTCTTCTTCTGTGGGTTTACGTCCCATTTTTTGAGATAACATCTTAGTGGTTTTTTTGATACGAGAGATAGTTTCATAAAGATGCACAGGAAGACGAATAGTTCGAGATTGATCGGCGATCGCACGAGTAATAGCTTGACGAATCCACCATGTGGCGTAAGTGGAAAATTTATAACCCTTTTCGTGGTCGAATTTTTCGGCGGCACGAATTAAACCCAGAGAACCTTCTTGAATCAAATCTTGGAATGATAAACCCCGATTCATGTACTTTTTAGCGATGGATACCACTAAACGCAAGTTAGACTGTACCATCTTATCTTTCGCACGTCTGCCAATATGTAGGCGGCGGTTAAACTGACGCAGGACAGGAATATCACAAGCGATCGCCCATTCTTGATCTGTCGGAATACGCCCAAGATGTTCAATTAAAGTCGCCCTGATATATTCTAAATCCAATAAATCAGCAATTTGTCGGGCTAACTCAATTTCTTCTTCTGCACGAAGTAACCTGATTCGACCAATTTCCTGAAGATAAATACGAATAGAATCTTCTGTGAATGGTTTTTTCTTTGTTTGGGTACGACGACGGGTAGTCGGTAATTTACGAGTTTTTTTACCATTGAGATCACTAACACCAATAGAATCAGCTTCAGCAATGATATCGGTAAATTCACCTTCTATGGTTGCTATAGAACTATTCCGATTATTACCAGAATTAAAGTCCAACATTTCCTCGAAATCATTAGCGGGTGAGATAGTTGCGAAAATTTCTTGTGCCTGGGTCATGCCGTTTTCCTCTTACTCCTTCTGAAAAAATTTAGCTAGAAGATAGATTGTCAAAATTGAATTATATTTATTTCTCTATACATAACCCATATTTTACTTTTGTATCACAATAAACTATTTCACTATTTAAAGTTAATAACATTCCCATTCTTTGTAAGAGTGTTAAGTACTTAAGAACAGTATAATTTATTAGTTTCATTGAGATTTAGTAAATGGATAGTTATGGTAGAAAATGCTCAGGATGATACCTGAAAACGAGGGAATTATACCGAATAACGGTAAATTCGAAGAACTGTTTTCTATAAAGTCAACAGTCTGATATACTTAACTTACTCAAAGATAAATACTATAAAACTAAATTATTAATAAGCACAAAAACCAGTGTTATGGTCACTAACATGATTTTTAATGTTTTATTCGTTCATAAAATTTATCTCGATATAACCGAGATTTAACTATTAGAACTTCTTTAAGTTTTTTAAGAAGTTTTGTCAGTAAAATCTTCAGATATTGTAATGAATTTCACAGAAAATGGCATCCAGAAGCGGTACTTTTTTATTATCAAAGGGCTCAGGTCTGCAATAGTACATAGATTTTGATGGATTATTAATCTTCCCTGACCTCTAGGTTAGCAAACCTTTTGGATTTTGGGGAGAATATTTGAAAAATTTGGTAGAATTTGTCATGAAAATTTAATCAAAATAGAATTTCATTAAGACAAATCAATGATTGAGAAAGATTACCTCCATAAAATTACTGAGTGATTAGATTATTTGTCCATAAATATAAATTTTAGTTATATATTTAAAATTGTGCCACAATAATATAAATATTTCCACTGTATTTTTTATGAACCTTATTTTTATCAACAAAATAATTAGGAAATTAATTTTTACTTAATCATCTATTGACTTGTTTATTTTTAAGTATGGATTAACTAGAGGATAAGCTAAAGTGATATTTTCTTGTTGGTAGATTTTATAAATTTTTTTGATAAATTCATGAGTAATTAATAGTCTATCTAAATACTCATGAATTTTTAAATAAACAGTTAAATTAATACCATAATAATCAAAATTATCATATCTCAAAAAAGGTTCAAATTCTTTGCATCCACCATCAATATTTTCTAAAATTTGTTTAGCTATCTGTAATGTTATTTGTTCTACTTTTTCCAAATCACTATCATAATTGATCACTATTTTTATTGGCAACAACATCCACGAATTTTCTAGGGTATAATTTTTAAAACTAGCATCAATAATTTGTCGATTAGGAATAACAATAATATTATTGAAAATGTCTTTGATAAGGGTATATTTTAATTCTACATCGATTACATATCCTTCTTCTCCGCTCTTAAATTCAATATAATCCCTTGGGCGAATTTTCCCAGAAACGATAATATTTACACCCGAAATTAAGTTGCTTAAAGTATTTTGAAAAGCTAAACCTATAGATAAACTACCAACGCCAAAAGCAGTAATTAATGCAGTAATTTGAATACCAATAGATTGAATAATAATTAAAAATCCAATACTGAAAATAATAACTTTAGTTAAATATTCAAATAATGAAGTTAAAGATACTGTTGTTTTCGATTTTTTACTATAAACATGAATAGCACTAACAGCTAAACGAGATGCTAAAATCGTAGCCATAAATAAGGCAATAACGATAATTATTTTTTGTAGTAAAATATTTAGGGGTGTAGGTAAATTGAGACTAGGTAAAATTAAGGCAATTGTACCTACAATAAACCAAATAAAAATTACACCCTCAAAAGATCTTAAAATAACAGAATATTTAGCTAACAAATCATTATTATCTAGTTTTTTCCTAAATTTTTTAAGCCTATTTTCTATTAAAAAACCGAGTAAAATACCAAAAATAATAATAAAAATAGGAGTTAGAGTTTGAATAATTATAGAACTATTAGATAACCACATTCTCAAAAATATTTCAATAGAAAATTAATTATTGATATTTTATCTTAATTTAATATCAATAATCTAAAAAAATAATAAAAATTAAATTAATCTATAGTGTATAATAAATTTCTTAACTTAATTGATAATTTAATATAAGATATTTATGGACAAAAAAATAGTTGAAGCTATAACGATACTAAAACAATATAGCGATATAAAATTAAAAGTTATTAATTCTGAGGAAGAAAAACAAATATTACAATCTGCTTTAAAATTAATCGTTAGTGTATCTGATGATCAAAATTTTGGGATTTGTGCTTCAACAAATATAGAAGCATTTGCAGCTTTAAAAAGCTATTTAAAAGCTTTAGGATATAATGATCAAGAGATAACAACAGACTTTTCTTTAGAAAATAAATCAGTTTACCTCAAATTTAGTACTCAAAAAAAATCTTATAATTTAAGTGATTATCAAGGAGATTATCGAGGAGTTTTAATTACTATTTTTTCAGATTTCAATGATGAAATTATGGGAACTTATGGACATTTCCCCTTAGATTTATTTAGTTAAATTAATCAAATTATAATGATATATCAACAATTATTGCCAATATTTTTAACTATTCATGTTTTGGGTGCTACGGTTTGGACGGGAGAGCATTTGATTCTAACTTTAGCATATTTACCAAAGGCTTTAAAAGAAAAAAATATAGATATTATTCATCAATTTGAGGATAAGTTTGAACCAATAGGATTAACTGCTTTAGTTATACAAATTATCACAGGTTTATGGTTGGGACATTTTTATATTCCTTTATGGCAAGATTGGCTAAATTATAATGAACCAATTACGAAAAATATATTAATTAAATTAGGTTTATTACTTATTAGTTTAATTTTAAGTATTGATGCTCGTTTTCGGATTATTCCTAACTTAAACCAAGATAATTTTCTGGATTTAATTATTCATATTTTAGCTGTAACAACTTTATCTATTCTATTTGTTATTTTTGGTATAACTATTAGATTTGGTGGTATTTAATCTTAAAGTATTTATATTGAATTATAATTTTTAATTATCACCAAAACACCAACCAACAAAAATGATAATTAATATTAGCAATGTTATAATTAGTACATTTCCCAAAGGATAAAAAAAATTAAATAAAAAGAAATTAATAGTAATCGTTGATAGCTTAACTAAAAAAAATATAAAAATAACAGCAAAAGTTAAAATAATCACAATTAAGATAAGTTTAGTAAATTTTATTAGGCAAAATACTATTAATATCGATTATTTTATCAATAATATTTTTGTTTTTTATTTTGAAATAATTGTTGATAACGAAAAATAGGTTCAATACATCAATCTTAAATTATTTCTCAATCATTTAAAGATTAAAAAATAAATCTGTAAATTTTAATCATACCCGAAAGTTTATAGCCAATAGTTAATATCTCTAAAAATCTCACAACTTACATGGGATTGCTATATATAATATAAAAATATAATCCTTAAAAAAATATTCAAAAATACCAACAATGATAAATAAAAATAATCCTCTTTTAATTGGTGAAGGATTACCACCATTTCAAGATATTAAACCAGAGCATATTATACCTGCTATTCAAGAATTATTAACGGAATTAGAAGTGAGTTTAAGTTCATTAGAAGCTAATTTTCAACCTACATGGCAAGATTTAGTTGTACCTTTGAATCACTTAGAAGATAGATTAAAGTGGAGTTGGGGAATTATCGGGCATCTTATGGGAGTTAAGAATAGTCCCGAACTGCGTACGGCTTACGAAACAGTACAACCTGATTTAGTCCAATTTAGCAATAAATTAAGTCAAAGTAGGGCTTTATACGAAGGATTTAGGAAAATTAGAGATAGTCAACAGTGGAATGATTTTGAATCCGCACAAAAAAGAATCATAGAATCTGCTATCAAAGATGCACAATTGTCAGGGGTTGCGTTAGAAGGAGAAAAAAAAGAGCGTTTTAATCAAATTCAGTTACAATTAGCCGAATTATCGACAAAATTCTCAAATAATATCCTAGATTCTACTAAAAATTTTAAATTACGTCTAACTAATCCTGAAGAAATAGACGGTTTACCAGCTAGTTTACTAAGTTTATCGGCACAAACTGCTAGAAGTGAAGGAGAAGAAAATGCTACTCCTGAAAATGGTCCTTGGATGATAACCTTAGATTATCCTAGCTATGTACCTTTTCTAAAATTCAGTAAAAGAGAGGATTTAAGAGAAAAAGTTTATCGGGCGTTTATTAGTCGTGCAGGAAGTGGAGAATTTGATAATAATCCTTTAATTATTCAAATTTTGACTTTAAAACAAGAATTAGCCGAAATTTTAGGTTATTCTAACTATGCACAAGTGAGTCTTGCTAAAAAAATGGCGGATAGTGTCGAAACGGTAGAAAAATTATTAGAAGAGTTACGAGTTGTTAGTTATTCGGCGGCACAAAAAGAGTTAACGGAATTAAAAGAATTTGCAGAGATTGATGACTTAAATCCTTGGGATGTGAGTTATTGGGCAGAAAAACAAAGAGAAACTAAGTTTAACTTTACTGAAGAAGAATTACGCCCTTATTTTTCCTTAAATCAAGTTTTAGAAGGTTTATTTGCATTAGCAAAACGAATTTTTGGAATTACTATTACCCCAGCCGATGGAGAAGCACCAGTTTGGCATGAGGATGTAAAATATTTTCAAGTCACCAATGAAAATCAGCAAATTATTGCCCATTTTTATCTTGATGCCTATTCACGCCCATCAGAAAAAAGAGGCGGCGCATGGATGGATGATTGTTTAGGTAGAGCAAAATTTGAGCAAAATGGTAAGATTATCACCCGTCTTCCTGTGGCTTATCTTACTTGTAATCAAACGCCTCCTATCGATGGTAAGCCTAGTTTGATGACTTTTAGTGAAGTTGAGACTTTATTCCATGAATTTGGACATGGTTTACAACATATGTTAACGATAATTGATTATTCTGGGGCATCAGGAATTAATAACGTGGAATGGGATGCCGTGGAATTACCAAGTCAGTTTATGGAAAATTGGTGCTTAGAAAAAAATACTCTTTTTGGTATGGCAAAACACTATGAGACGGGAGAAACTTTACCCTATCATTACTATGAAAAATTATTGGCTTCTAAAAATTATATGAGTGGCTCTATGATGTTGCGTCAACTACATTTTAGTTTCCTTGATTTAGAGTTACATTCTCGTTATAACCCAACTAATGGTGAAACTCCCCATCAAGTGCGAGAACGTATATCTGAAACTACTACAGTTATGAAACCATTGCCTGAAGATCAATTTTTATGTAGTTTTGGGCATATTTTTGCGGGTGGTTATTCTGCTGGTTATTATAGTTACAAATGGGCTGAAGTGCTTAGTGCAGATGCTTTTTCAGCTTTTGAAGAAGTTGGTTTAGAAGATGAAAAAGCGATTGCTAAAGTTGGCAAACATTTTCGTGATACTGTTTTGGCATTAGGGGGTAGTTTATCACCTATGGAAATATTCAAACAATTTAGAGGAAGACAACCAAATACTCAACCTTTATTAAGACATAGCGGATTGTTAGCAAGTTATTAGGTAATGAGACATTTGTCATTAAAAATAAAAAGAATCTCTCAGGAGTGAATGGTATTTGCCCAATAAAATCTGAGTTTGAGATAAAAAAGAGGTGATTACTAACTTGGAAGACTCCGCAGACAGGAAGATTATATTTTTTGTGAGTTAATAAAATTCTCTCAAAGATGCACAAATATTGGTAATTTTTTTTACTATTCAACTTTTCTTCTTGTCTTCTTCCTCTCCTGTGTTTCTGCTTCAAACCTCAATCTAAATGCGCTTCAGTTTAACTGACTTTTGGTATAATCATTAAATCTTTCCCTTGATATATATAAAACGTTTCTGTTATCTCACCTGATCTTTTTAAAGAAATTTGAGTAATCTTTTGCCAATGTGTAAAATATTGACTGAATTTGTCTTCTTCCTCAATGAAACGCTTAGATGTCATATATAACCCTGTTTTTCCTTTTAAATTCTCTAACGGATACCAATAATTAAATCCTCGACTATCATCACAAAAACACACTAAGGGTATATTTGTTAAAGAATTAATTGCCATACCAATGTAACCACCAAGATAGTATTGATTAGTAAAAATAAAGTCACTGGATTTTAAGGCTTCGGTAAATGCACGAGAATCTGTCAATTGATGTCTAAATTGTACAATATCAATTAATTCTGTAGAAGGATCATTTTGAGGAGAAATTAAACCAGAAAAAAAGATATTTTGATTAGGTTTTTGAAATAATCCTAAATTAAAATGTAATAACATAATGAAAATAATGGTGTTAATCATCAAAAAAGAAAGATATAACCAACGCTTAACGCTTCTTGGAAAGTATTTAAGCCATTGTTCGACAAAATTTCCTAAAATTAAAGTTAAACCCCAAAATCCGGGCATAGACCATGTTGGTAATATTTGAGTAACTGCACCTAGTAAAGTAAATCCAATAGTTAACGGTAAAGAAATCCAGAGAATTAGTTGATAGCGATAGTTAGATTGAATAGTTATTTCATTCCAAAGACTTTTAAAACTTACCCACCAAAGAGGAAAACCAAAACTAGGAAATAAGTAACCAATGCTGACTAATGCCACAAGAATTATATTTAGGGGATTTATAATTAGTAATGAAGAATTCTGAGATTGAAAACGCCCTGATAATTGAAATCCAAAAGAAACCCAATCATGTTGCCAATTCCAATATAAAAGCGGAAATAAAGTTAAGATAAATAAAACTGTAGCGATATATAACCAATAGGATGTAAAAACTCGGCGATAAGGGGAATTAAAAAGACAAAATCCTACTAATCCTAATCCTAAAATAAAGCCATGATATTTTGATAAACAAGCTAAACCAACACAAATTGCTATCAAAATGAGACGATAACTAGGTTGATAATTCAACAAATTTTCAGAGGCAAAAAATTCATAATAACAGCATAATAAAGTTAATGTCCAAAAAAATATTAATGGTACATCAGGTAAAGTTAAAACTCCAAAAGCAACAGTAAAAATAGGAATAATTGAAGCAATAATTAAAGTTAATAATCCACTTTGATAGTTAAATAATTTTTTACCTGTTAAATAAAGAAAATAAAGACTAGCAGTAAAAATAATTAATGTGCCAATTCTGATGGTAAATTGATTAACCTCTCCTGTTAACCATACTCCTAAACCAGTGGTTAAAGAAACTAAAAGAGGATGATCAAAATAACTCCAATCTAAATTTTGACTATAAATATAATAATAGGCTTCATCATATCCCGGATATAAATAAATAGCGATAATTGTACGTATAATTAAACCTAAAAAAATAATATTTATAACAGGATAAGAGAAGATTGATAGTTTTGTTATTTTTGTCATTTATTCTACTCATTCACTTATATTTTACTGTTTCATGTAAATCATTTTACTTTTCCCAAAACTTATGGAATTTTATAATGTTATTTTAAACTTAAAATAAAAGTGATAACTAAAGTGTTAAAATAACAAATAAAATGTTCATTAATAACACTTAATTTTTTAATATAGATTTAGTTTTAATATCTCCTTTATGAAAGAAAACTTATTAACTTGGTTAGATCGTTTTTTAGTCGCTGATGTATTTTTAGTCATCATCGGTTTTGTTTGGTTTATCATCGCATTAATCCTCAAATCATTAGATGTTTCCCTACCATGGGAAATATGGTATCAACTATGGCAACCTGTATTTAATCCAGCAATAGATATTTTATTTATAGGTGCTTTGTTAAGTTGGATAATCAAGAAAATTGGACAAAAATTGAATACCTGAAGATTGATGAAATAAATTGACAATTTTTGATAAGTTAAAAATATCAAAAAGCAGAATATTTTATCAATTTATTCTTCTAAAAAATTAGAATTTTTATCTTTATCTATTGTCCAATCTTCATTTTCTCCCCCAATAATTAACTGACTAATGCCCACATATTCGTTAGCTAATTCTCTCAAAGCATTAATTAATATATCTAAACTAATTAAATCACTTGTGCCTAAATCAAACCAACACCTACCCCAATTTCCTAAAAATTCAAATTCTCCCATATTATGCATCGGAGACATCATGGAATTATCTGCTAAATCTTCATCATATTCCATATAACTAATATCAATCCCTAATTCTTGTATTTGTAGATTTTCGGCATTAAATCCTCCTAATTTGCCTAAATAAAACCATGAGTTAAATAATTCTTCTACATATTGTTTTTCCATTTCTGACGGCACATGATCAAATTCTAACCAAATCCATACATCAAAAGGATTAAATTCTCTAAATTTTATCTGCATTTTTTTATTTCTTGAATTCTAAGAATAATTAACAATATTTATTTATGTTGAACAATTTTTTATCTTTGTTTCTTAAATCTAATTGCCCTCTTTGTCAGCGTAATGCTGATAATATTATTTGCCAATATTGTGAGCAAAAATTACTCTCTTGTCAACTTACCAATTATAAACAATTTGGTCAATCCGATTTTCTTTTATTTGCTTGGGGTAAATATGATAGTTATTTAAAACGGGCGATCGCCGCCTTAAAATATGATAAAAATAAAGCCATAGGAGAATTATTAGGCAACTGGCTAGGAGAAGCATGGTTACAATCAGGGAATAAAAAAAAATATCCTCAACTAATGGTAATTCCCATTCCTTTACATGAGGATAAATTAAAAACCAGAGGTTTTAACCAAGCAGAATTAATAGCCAATGGTTTTTGTCAGGTTACAGGCTATCCTTTGCAAAGAAAATTATTAATGAGAATAAAAAATACTGAAGCAATGTTTGGTTTAAATCCTCAACAAAGACAGAAAAATATTAGTCAAGCCTTTTGTTTAGGAAAAGATTACACAAAAATAAATAAATATAACAAAATTCTCATTATTGATGATATTTATACCACTGGAATAACTGTAAATGAAGCGATACAAGTATTAAACAAAGTAAAGTTAAAAACAATAGGTGTAGCAACCGTTTCAGTGACAAAAAATGAATCATAGACGTTGCCGAGACGAAAAAGCATAAAAAATAAAATTTATTTCAAAATTAACAAAAAATCTTGTTGCAAAGAAAACAACCAGAATCTTTACTCTACGGCAACGTCACAAAGTTTAAGCATTTCTCAGTAATTGTTTCATTAGGTTATCTTTAACCATCATTTGACGAAATACTTCGATGAGATACTCTTGTGCTTGTTCATGACTCAACTTTTGAACTTGATCTTTTAATACCTCTAGCTTGAATTCTTGTTCAAGACTAAGTTTTGCTGATGTTTCCATAAATTTCACTCCTCAATTGGTAAGTTAGATAATAAGCTAACATATGGATATTAAAACTGCAACTTTGTCAAGAATTCTGTTTAAATTGTTACTTTTTTTAATAAAACATCATTGAATTTGTTCATATTTTATATTTGATAGGAAGATAAAATATCAGTATAAATAGGGAATTAAAAAGAAACTAAACATAAAAATACAGTAAATACCCCATTGTTTTACTTCAAATAGATGAAATATAATAATTAAATACATAAAAATAAAATTTTGTGGAAATATTTCTTAAAGGAATAGTTTAATTAAATTATCTATCTTCTAATCGTCAAATACGAATCTAAGATTATGTCCCATAAAACTGCTTCAGAATACAAAATTGAAAACGAAAAACTATTTATTCTTTATCAAACAAATCAAGATCTAAAAATTCGGAATCAAATTTTAGAGCTAAACTTAGGCTTAGTTAGAAAAGAAGTCTGTCATTGGATAAATCAGTGTCAAGAAAATTATGACGACTTATTGCAAGTAGGATGTATCGGTTTAATTCGTGCCATTGAAAGATTTAATCCCGAAAAAGGTTTTGCTTTTAGCTCCTTTGCGATACCTTATATTAAAGGAGAAATTCAACACTATCTCAGAGATAAAGGAGATTCTATTCGTATTCCTCGTCGTTGCTTAGAATTAAAGCATCAATCAAATCGTATTGTTATAAATTTAAGAAATAAACTTAACCGTCAACCCACTGACAGAGAAATTGCTCAAGAATTAGGGGTATCTTTAACAGAATGGCATGAGGTAAAATTAGCTCATCAAAATAGAGATCTTATCAGCCTAGATACTACCAATAATCAAGAAGATGATAAAAATAGTTTGGTGGACTGTTTACCTGATAATCAATATCATAGTTTTCAATTAGTACAAGAAGATAAAATCCGATTAAATAACGCTTTATGTCAGTTAGAAGATAGCACTCGTAAAGTATTAGAATTCGTTTTTTTACAGGATTTAACCCAAAAAGAAACCGCCGAAAAATTGGGCATTAGCGTTATTACTGTTTCTCGACGAGTGAAAAAAGGTATTGCTAAAATGAGAGGTTTAGTTAACCCCGAAGAATTTTAATAAATTAAATCACTTTTCATTCATTTATATTGATTATTAGTTAGGAATAGGAATAGAAATTACAAAACGATAGGTTGATTCCGTTGAGCCTTGTAAAGATATATTACCTTTTTGAAGACTAGCTAAATAAGCACTAAATAATAAACAAACTAAATCATAATCATAGTTGTTATATTGATTTAATTCTTGGTTAATTTCATCTTTTTTATCTAAAATTTGTGCGAGATTTGTGTTATTTTTTAAAGCCTCTTCATAACTGCTAATTTTTTCAAAAGAAATACCATCTCCTAACCATGGATGAGTTACCCAACAATTGATTTTAAGAATATGTAACCTTTGTGATATGTGTATTTGTATTTCTCCCCCCGCTCTCGAACCTTCAATAATGGTAATAAGAAGATAATATAGAGTTTTCTTGACTTTTTCCCTGTCTAAATTCCAAATTTTTTCCCCTGGTTCGATAGATAATCTTAATGTATGTTCACGACTACGGGCAACACTTTCTAAACTTTTAATAACTTGTGTGCCTAAATTTTCCAAATCAACAGGTACAAATTCGAGGTTAACTTCAGTTTTGATACTAGCTAATTTTGTTACTTCATCTACTAAAGTAATCATCTCTTTGCCACTATCATGAATAATCTCTAAATATTCTAATTGTTTAGGATTAAGTTTCCCATAAATTTCTTGTTTTAAAACACTAGACATTCCAATCACAGAAGTTAAAGGAATCGATAGTTTTTGAGTTAATTTATTTAATAATTGAAAACTTAATCTTCGGATATATTGCTCAGAATCTTTATAATTATTTTTTGTTTCTTGAACAATTAAATTAGATGAACTTTGATCCTTTAAATTGTTTGTTAATATATCTTTATTAAGTTCTTCAATGTTATCAATTAAATCAGAAGTTATTTCTTTTTTTGTAATTAATTGATTTTTTTCATATTCTGCTATACACCAACGAGCAGTAATAGTGAGAAAATTAATATCAGCCGTAGAAAACTGACGAGGTTTTGTATCTATTATCTCTAAACAACCGATACACAAACCGTTAGAGTTAAAGATAGGTACACCCAAATAAGCAATAATTCCATAATGTTGAGTTAGAATACTTTGTTTAAAAAAAATATCATCTAAAGCATTTTCAATAACTAAAGAATTACCACTATCAATAACATGAGTAGCAAAGGCATTGTTTCGATGAATTTTTCTAGTTTTAGCTATATCATTCATCAACCCTAATTTAGATAAACCAAAGGCTGACTTAAGTTGATATTCTTCTTCTAATAAAATACCTAAACAACAAATGGATATACCTAAAGAATTAGCGGCAGTTTGAGTCGCTTCATCAAAAACGGGAATAGTTTTTTCTGGTATTAAATTAAGATTTTTAATAGCCAAAATTCGGTTACTTTCTTTAAGGGTAACTGATTCTTTGTTCCAAATGCAAAATAAAGGTTTTGTCATCCTATCAATGGGGTTTAAGGGGTAAACAAAATTTTAGGTGAGAAGCAAAAAATGTTAGTTTTAAAGTAACAAATAAATTTATCAGTGAATAAAAAATATTCATCTAAGTAATAAGTACGGACTAATTTAAAATTTTAGATAAAGAGTCAAAATTCAAAGATCTTTATTCTCTTTTTTCTCACCTTCTTTTCATTTAGGTTCAAACACTTAATATTATACTTAGATCTTGCACTAAGAATAATATTGACTCAAAGTATATTAGAATTAATTCGATTTACGCTTTAAATTTTATCATCAAATACTTTTTCATCAAAAAATCGTGGGTCTGAAACCCTGCCCTTTAGGGCATTAATTTGATAATATAAATATTGTGCCACAAAGACCTTAAAACGGTAGGTGAGACTCCTAGTGGTGGGACACCTGTTGAAAAGATGAGTTACAGAAATGGTACTCGGTGCAATGCACTACAGACTCAGCCCCTACAAGCAAAGACGTTAAGCGAGTGAAAAGCACAACCCTGAAAGTAAACTGAAAGCAAAAGCTAACAGTGTAGTGGCGATTGACTCCGCCTTGTGGACTGCTGTTGTGTTAGTACTACGGTACGGCAATGTGGTTGTTACGAGCAATAACTGACATTTTCGGTTATCTCCTCTAAAGAATCCTCGTGGCTTTAGCCCGATGGAGTGTCAATAACCTCGCTCTATCATATCCATAGATTTTTATCAAAGAGTATTACGAAATATTGCTAACTTTGTTAAGGACTGTTGCAAAACTCTAGAAAAATTTTTATCGATGTCCATTTTATTTTAAATTTCTATGTATATGCAATTTATAATCAAATAACTGATTTAAAAGATTTTTAGGAGAAAAAACCGTGACAATTCGGGTAGCAGTAGTGGGTGGAGGTCCTGCAGGTTCTTCAGCAGCAGAAGTTTTAGCTTCATCAGGAATTGAAACTTATATTTTTGAAAGAAAGTTAGATAATGCTAAACCTTGTGGTGGTGCAATTCCTCTTTGTATGGTGAGTGAGTTTGATTTACCGCCCGAAATTATTGATCGTCGAGTCCGTAAAATGAAAATGATTTCACCCTCGAATATTGAAGTCAATATCGGTCAAACTCTCAAAGATGATGAATATATTGGAATGTGTCGTCGAGAAGTTTTAGACGGTTTTATGCGCGAACGTGCCGCTAAATTGGGTGCTAATTTGATTAATGGTACTGTTTATCAACTAGATATTCCTAACAACGATAAAGAAGCTTATACCCTGCACTATGCAGATCATTCTAATGGCACTGCCCAAGGGGAAATGAAAACTCTGAAAGTAGATCTAGTTATTGGTGCTGATGGTGCTAACTCTCGTATTGCTAAAGCCATTGATGCTGGTGATTATAACTATGCCATCGCTTTTCAAGAAAGAATTAGGTTGCCTGAAGATAAGATGGCGTACTATGAAGACTTAGCGGAAATGTACGTTGGTAATGATGTTTCTCCAGACTTTTATGCGTGGGTATTCCCTAAATATGATCATGTTGCCGTTGGCACTGGTACAATGAAAGTCAATAAAGCAATGATCAAAGACTTACAAGCAGGAATCCGTCAAAGGGCGGCTAAACGCTTAGAAGGTGGCGAAATCATTAAAGTAGAAGCACATCCTATTCCTGAACATCCTCGTCCTCGTCGTGTAGTTGGTAGAGTTGCTTTAGTCGGTGATGCGGCGGGTACAGTTACTAAGTCTTCAGGGGAAGGCATTTATTTTGCGGCTAAATCTGCGAGAATGTGTGCAGAAGTGATCGTGGAAACCAGTAATAATGGTCAAAAAGTTCCTAGTGAAGCAGACTTAAAAACCTATCTCAAACGTTGGGATAAACAATACGGCACAACTTACTTAGTATTAGATATTTTACAAAGGGTTTTCTATCGCAGTGATGCCACCCGTGAAGCATTTGTAGAAATGTGTGCGGATATTGACGTGCAAAAAATCACTTTTGATAGCTACTTATATAAAACCGTTGTACCTGCTAACCCATTAGTACAAATGAAGATTACAGCTAAAACCATTGGCAGTCTTTTAAGAGGTAACGCCTTAGCACCGTAGTTAATACATATTATATACATGGGCAATGCCCACTGTAAAAGTTAAAAATTCACAAGGGGAATCGTACCACTTCCCGTAGTCGGTACGTCCCCTTTGTTAGTGTTTATAGAATCTATATTTGATGATTTTGGATTAGAAGGATTGCTAATTAAAGAATCGATAAATTCGTTACCTGTACTAAATTTATTTTCAGGTTTATTATCTCTCTCTAAAGTTATATTTAATTTTGGAGTTTTGTCTTTACTTAGATTTTCTTCTATATTTCTCGAATCAAGCCCTTGTAAAGAATCACCTGTAATACTTACATCTTCTATTTGCTGATTTTGTGCCTTAACCTCTGAAAAATTACAACATAGGGTCATGATGACTGTCAGAATAATAATTTGATTGTTATACATAATATTTTCTTTTTATTAACTGCTATTCTTTTTTATCATAATCAAAATATCATAAATAAATATAGATAGTTTAAGAATTGTTAATGATTATAGTTAATAATCCTATAAAAAAAGATTGATTAATATAATGAAATCATAAAATTATGACTAAATTTAAGTATCAAAGAAAAATTTTTTTTGCTGACACTGACGCCGCAGGTGTGGTATATTTTGCGAACTTGTTATCTATTTGTCATGAAGCCTATGAAGAATTTTTAACTAATTTTTATATTAATTTACAAGATTTTTTTAGCAGTAATATAATTGCTATTCCTATTATTCACGCTGAAATAGACTTTTTTAAACCTATTTTTTGTGGTGATTTAATTATCATCAATCTTAACATAAAATTAATTAATAATAAAGTTTTTGAAATCAGCTATAAAATTTATAAAGATGATATTTTAATTGCTACTGCTTTAACTCGACATATTTGCATAAATCCACAAACTAGAAAAACTCAAGAAATTCCAGTTATTATCAAAGATAATTTGTCAATTTAATTAAAAATTAACCTTTTATTAAAAATTTTTTGTTTATACTGAAATGGTTAAAACTAAAAAAAATATCATTAAATATGTTTGAAAAGATTTTAATTCCGAATCCCTGTTCTGAAAAACCTTCTTCTATCCGTCCCCGTAAAGGAGTTATTATTGGTTTAGGGCAAGTTGGCTTAGCCTGTGCCTATTCTCTCCTGATACAAAATTGTTTTGATGAATTAGTTTTACAGGATATAGATGCAGATAAGCTAGAAGGAGAAGTAATGGATTTGTCTCATGGCATTTCATTTCTACCGCCAACAGATTTAAAATCAGGTACTGTTGCAGATGTAGGACAAAATGCCGATATAGTAATTATTACCGCCGGTGTTGCTCAAAGACAAGGAGAAAGTCGTTTAAGTTTGTTAGAACGCAATTTTGCTATATATAAAGATATTCTAAAAGATGTAGTTAAATATTGTCCTGATTCTATTATTTTAGTCGTGAGTAATCCTGTTGATATTCTCACTTACGCCACTTTGAAAATAACTGGTTTTCCTTCTTCAAGAGTTATCGGTTCTGGTACTGTATTAGACAGTGCTCGTTTTCGTTCATTAATTGCCCAAGAAATGGGTATCGATGCTCGTAGTGTTCATGCTTATATTATTGGTGAACATGGAGATAGTAAAGTACCTGTCTGGAGTACAGCTAATATTGGCGGAATGAAACTTGTGCCTGATGGTTGGGAAAACTTAGCACAAGATGAACAAAATAAGTTATCTGATATTTTCTACAATGTCAAAAATGCCGCTTACGAGATTATTCAACGAAAAGGCTATACATCCTATGCTATTGGTTTGGCAACCACTGATATTGTCAAAGCAATTTTAAATTCTCAAGAACGAATTTTAACCGTTAGTGGTTTTATGAGTGGCTTCTATGGCATTGAAGATGTTTGTTTAAGTATTCCTAGGGTTGTTAATGAAAGAGGTATTTTAAAAACTGTTAATCTAACTCTCAACGAGGAAGAAGAAAAACTATTACAAAAATCAGCAGAAATTTTGAAAGATGTTTTTAGGCAAGTAAAACTTTAATTATCTAGGAATCATTTTCCCACCACCGTTGAAAAATTTATGTCATCAGTGACTAAATCTGTTATTATTGTTAAGCTATTCATCAAATAAAAGTTGTAGAAAAGTTACATCATCTTTAAATATGGGCAATAAGCCAACCATCGCCGTTTCTCACTTAGGATGCGAAAAAAATAGAATCGATTCTGAACATATGCTAGGGTTACTAGCCCAATCAGGTTATCCCATCGATAATACCGAAGAGTTAGCCGATTATGTGATTGTAAATACCTGTAGCTTCATTGAGTCTGCTCGTCAAGAATCCGTTAGAACTTTAGTCGAATTAGCAGAAAACCAGAAAAAAATCATCATCTCTGGTTGTATGGCACAGCATTTTCAAGAAGAGTTATTAGCAGAATTGCCCGAAGCCGTGGCGATCGTTGGTACAGGTGACTACCAAAATATTGTCGATGTCATTAAAAGAGTCGAAGCAGGAGAAAGAGTCAAAGCCGTTTCAGCACAACCAACTTTTATCGCCGATGAAAATATTCCCCGCTATCGTACCACAACTGAAGGAGTTGCTTACCTTCGAGTTGCAGAAGGTTGCGATTATCGTTGTGCTTTTTGCATTATTCCTCATTTACGGGGTAATCAACGATCAAGAACTATTGAATCTATCGTCGCAGAAGCACAACAACTAGCAGAACAAGGAGTAAAAGAACTAATCTTAATCTCTCAGATTACTACTAATTATGGTGTTGATTTATATGGTGAACCTAAATTAGCAGAGTTGCTCAGGGCTTTAGGTAAGGTTGATATTCCTTGGATTCGCATTCATTATGCCTACCCCACAGGGTTAACGGATAAAGTAATCGAAGCGATGAGAGAAACTCATAATATTTTGCCTTATTTAGATTTACCTTTACAACATTCTCACCCTGACATTTTAAAGAGCATGAATCGCCCTTGGCAGGGAAAAGTTAATGATGAAATTATCAACAGGATTAAACTGGCTTTACCAAATGCAGTAATGCGTACAACTTTTATTGTGGGTTTTCCTGGAGAAACAGAGGAGCATTTTGAACATTTATTACAATTTGTGAAAAGACACGAATTCGATCATGTCGGAGTGTTTACTTTTTCTCCCGAAGAAGGCACAAAAGCCTATGATTTAGAGAATCAAGTATCTGATGACATCAAAGAAGATCGCCGTAATCGTTTAATGGAGTTACAACAACCCATCGCCGCTCGAAAAAATCAGACTGAAGTAGGTAAAGTTGTATCTGTGTTAATCGAACAAGAAAATCCTAGTACTGGTGAATTAATTGGTCGTTCCTCTCGTTTTGCCCCAGAAGTTGATGGTTTAGTCTATGTAACAGGAGAAGCTATTTTAGGTTCGATCATGCCTGTGAGAATTACATCGGCTGATATTTATGATCTTTACGGTGAAATTGAGATAGGGAAGGATGCTAGAGGCTAAATTTGAGGGGAAAATATATAGCAATTATTACAATTAAGAGTTCAGACATCTCCCCTATGATAGAAGAAAGAGTAAAAGAAATAATGGCAAGAGCACATGAAGAAATAGATTACTCTAACACACTCGAATCAGATGGAGAATGATTTCAAACTGATGAATTAGTTGATTATTCTTCAAAATTCAAAAAAACTGAAGTAATTAAATCTAAAAGTTAAAGTGAAATTATAATCAACATCTCATCCCACAAAAATACTCTTAAGAATGTTTCAAGAAATATTATTCAACTGTTGATGATCGATGTTGAGAATGTCATAATTACCAAAAACCTTTAAGACTTTAGTTAAAGAAGATAATTCTTGTAAAGCTGACTTGATAGGTGTTTGGGTTGTATCTCCTTGTAAATCAACAAAAAATAAGTATTCTCCTAAAGAACGTTTTGTAGGTCTTGATTCTATTTTCGTTAAATTAATTTCTTTATCCGCAAAAATTTGTAAAGGTTTAACTAATACACCTGGAAGATTTGCTTCAAAAGCAAAGGCTAAAGATACGTTATTACCATGATCATGAGGTTCTTTACTGATAACCCAAAAACGAGTACAGTTGTCAGCATAATCGTTTAGATTAGACACTTTGATAGGTAAATCATATAATTGGGCAGCTCGTAAAGAGGAAATAGCTCCAGCCGTTGGTTCTTGATTAAGATGATGCAAGGCTTCTGTGGTGGAATTGGTGGGAATTAATTGTGCTTGAGGTAAATTTTTCTCTAGCCATTTCTGGCATTGGGCTAAGGCTTGAGGATGAGAATAAACAGTTTTAATACCTTCTAGCGATCGCCCTCTCGATAGTAAATTATGTATGATTGGAATAGTTAAGCCTAGTTGAATATGTAGCCCTTCCAGTTCCCAAAGAGTATCAAGAGTAATTGCTACTGTACCTTCTATAGAATTCTCAACGGGCACAACAGCAATATCAGCATCACCTTTTGCCAACGTTCGCAAAGTTTGAGAAATACTAACTATTGGTACTAACTCAGATTGTATAAGTTTTTTTTCTTGTAAATATTTACCATAGCAAAGAGTAGCTACTTCTGAATAAGTTCCTTTGGGTCCTAAATAGGCAATAATTTTTGTCATATTTAAACAATTAGCTATCAACTATCAACTATCAACTATCAACTGGCAACTGTCAATCAATAACTTATCTTGTTACTAAGGATAAGGCTTCACCCGTTAAACTAAAAGGACGAACTTCCGTTATTTTCACAGGAATAATTTTGCCCTTCAATTTTTGTATGTCTCCTGCAAAAAAGGTTAATCGATTACCATCGGTTCTACCCATTACCTGAGTGTTATCTTTAGGATTAACATCTTCTACTAAGACTTTTTCCACAAGATTTAAGTATCGTTGAGATCTTTGCGCTGCCTTTACTGATACTAAATGATTTAACCGTTGTAAGCGATCACTTTTTTCTTCTTCACTAATTTGATTATCCCATAATGCGGCGGGAGTATTTGGACGAGGAGAATAAGCAGCGGTATTTAGTTGATCAAAACCAATATCATCCACTAAAGTTAGAGTATTCTGAAATTGTGCTTCAGTTTCTCCCGGAAAACCGACAATGGCATCGGCACTAATAGAAGCATGGGGCATATAATGACGAATTTTAGTAATAATATCCCTATAACGCTCATGGGTATAACCTCGTTTCATAGCCTTAAGAATGTCATTATCTCCCGATTGAAAGGGAATATGAAAATGTTCGCAAACTTTGGGTAATTCGTGACAAGCCTGAATTAATCGCTCTGTAAAATAACGGGGGTGAGAAGTGGCAAAACGAATACGCTCAATGCCTTCCACATCATGAATGTAATAAAGTAAATCCGTAAAAGTATGTAAATTGCGTCCTGTTTCCGTCGTGCCGGGTAAATCTCGCCCATAGGCATCAATATTTTGACCTAATAACGTTACTTCTTTATAACCTTGACGGGCAATCTCTTCAATTTCAGCTTTGATAGATTCAGGGGTGCGAGATTGTTCTACACCTCTTACATTTGGCACAACACAGTAGCTACATCTTTCATTACAACCATAAATAATATTTACCCATGCAGAAATTTCACTTTCACGGCGAGGCTTAGTAATATCTTCATAAATATGTATAGGATCAGTTGCTACAATTTGATTACCAGCAAAAACTTGTTCTAATAAACTATCTAAACGATTAGCGTGTTGTGGTCCCATAACCAAGTCTAATTCAGGCACACGACGTAATAATTTTTCTCCTTCCTGTTGAGCTACACATCCAGCTACAACTAAAGTAAAATCCGCTTCTTGGTGTTTCCGTTTTGCTTGTCTGCCTAAATAAGAATAAACTTTTTGCTCGGCATTATCTCTAATGGTGCAAGTATTATAAACAATAAGATTAGCGTTATTAGGGTCTTCGGTAAATTCAAAACCCATATTTTCTAAAATACCGCCCATGCGTTCAGAGTCTGCTTTATTCATCTGACAACCAAAAGTAACGATATTATAGAGACGTTTTTTATCAGTCATAGTTTATATAAAAATAATCATAAAATTGAGCTTAATCTTCCTAGTATAGAGCAATTATTAATGAATTATTTGGAATAGTTAACTTTTTAGCCATGAATTTAATTAATTTTACCTAAGTATTCATGGGTTTACTTTTATGAAATTTTAGTAAATAAAGCAGTATTTTTCGTTATTTTTTTGACGATGAATTATGAGTATTTATCCCCATCAAAATGGGTGTTTATGTCATGGTTTCAAAATGTATTAAAAGTTAAGATCAAGATATAGATAGGATAAGTAAAGAGAGGTGAGACGATGAAAACTTTAAAAATAGTTGTCTCAATTATCAGTTTAACTTCAGCATTCTCATTAATCCCTACAGGAATAGCATCTGCTCAAGTATCAATGTCTGGTGGTTTTATGGAAACAAGAATCGATCAAAGTTCTATTTCTGCTTCCGTGGAATGTATTATTAATCAACCGATAAATAATATGAAAGGCATTCAATTAACAATAGAGCATCTAAACCCTGGCACTACAACATCTAGTATTAGATCATTGACTGTCATGGGTATTACTGAATCTAGTATATCTTCAGACCAATTATCCCCTAATGATATAGGAAATCAAGCCATTAATCCTTTAATAGTTATTAATAATGGTTCTAATCGTAGTTTAGATAGTGAGTATTCATCCGTCAGTGGTGGGTTGGAATAATTTTCAAAAAAAATAGCCCCAGAATCAGGGCTTGGAATTGATATTAAATTTATCTTTTGAATTAGAGAGCGTTACCACGTGGTAATACTTCTTCAGGGAAGACAAATTTTTCGTGGGGTTGATCTTGAGGTGCCATCCATGCACGTAAACCTTCATTCAACAAAATATTTTTGGTGTAGAAAGTTTCAAATTCAGGATCTTCCGCCGCTCTTAATTCTTGAGAGACGAAGTCATAAGCACGGAGGTTAAAAGCTAAACCAACGATACCAATGGAACTCATCCACAAACCAGTAACAGGTACAAACAACATGAAGAAGTGTAACCAACGTTTGTTGGAGAATGCGATACCAAAAATTTGAGACCAGAAACGGTTAGCTGTTACCATGGAGTAGGTTTCTTCAGCTTGGGTAGGTTCAAACGCGCGGAAAGTGTTTGCCTGTTCACCATCTTGGAATAAGGTGTTTTCTACCGTTGCACCATGAATAGCACAAAGTAATGCACCACCTAAAATTCCTGCCACACCCATCATATGGAAGGGGTTGAGTGTCCAGTTATGAAATCCTTGTAAGAACAAGATAAAGCGGAAAATTCCTGCTACTCCAAAAGAAGGAGCAAAAAACCAGCTAGATTGTCCGAGGGGATACATTAAGAAAACACTTACAAATACAGCAATAGGACCAGAGAAAGCGATGGCATTATAAGGACGAATCCCTACAAGACGAGAAATCTCAAATTGACGCAACATGAAGCCAATTAAAGCAAAAGCTCCGTGTAATGCGACGAAAGGCCACAAACCACCGATTTGAAACCAGCGAGTTAAACTGCCTTGAGCTTCAGGACCCCACAAAAACAGTAAGGAGTGTCCAAAAACATCAGCAGGAGACGAGACAGCTACAGTTAAGAAGTTAGCACCTTCAAGGTAGGAACTAGCTAAACCATGGGTGTACCAAGAAGTAACGAAGGTAGTACCAGTTAACCAACCACCTAATGCTAAATAAGCACAAGGGAATAGTAGGATACCAGACCAACCAACAAAGACAAATCTATCTCTTTTGAGCCAGTCATCAAGGGTATCAAATAACCCTCTTTCCGGCACACGTCCGACTGCAATGGTCATAAAATAAACTCCGAATGAATATAATTACTAAAACGTTATTTTTGAAGTTTTTTCTCGGTCTCAACTTCTAATTATGATGTTTTTCTGAGAAATATTTACTTTTCTTAACGTTAACTTATAGTAACATTTTATGGGAAGATTGCAATATTTGACAACTAAATTGTTAAAAAATCCTTAAAAATATTAAAATTAGTTAAGTTTATCCCTTTTTCCTGTAACTTAAAGTAATTAAAATTTAAGAACAATTATGTTTACCATTGATTTATTAGTTAGATACATTCCCGTACCCTTATCCGTCGAAAAAAAAGAAGAGTCTGAAGCACAAGCTCTTTATAACAGTATTTTAGAAATAATAAAAAGTGAAGAAGTACAAATTATTCAATTAACCTGTGATAAACAGATTGATAAAAAAATTGCCGTGTTAAGTAATCAAGTGACAGGAGTTGTAATTTCTCAGAAAGATGCTGTCAATGCAGGTGGGAAAGCACCCGGATTTTTTGCTGCTTTAACGGAAAAATAGACAACAGAGTTGTAAGTAATAAGTAATAAGTTTTTTTATCATTCACCACCTTGAAGAAATCTGAATTTGCGATCGTTGTTGAGAATTTGAGTTTTGGTTGGAATCCTCAAACTAATATTTTAAACTCATGTAATCTCCATGTCCCAAAAGGACAGTTTTGGATGTTGTTAGGTAATAATGGCTGTGGAAAGTCAACTCTTTTGAGATTATTAGCTGGTTTATTAATTCCTGATAGTGGTACAGTAAAAACCGAGCCTCCTTTAGGATTTGTATTTCAAAATCCAGATCATCAATTAGTGATGCCCACTGTTGCGGCAGATATAGCTTTCGGATTGGTAGAGGAAAAACTAAACCTATCCCAAGTCAAATTAAGGGTACAAGAAGCATTAACAGCGGTTAATCTTTTGGAATTAGAACGTCGTCCCATTTACGCTTTAAGCGGTGGGCAAAAACAACGTATTGCCATTGCCGGTGCTATTGCTCGTCATTGTCAAGTATTATTATTAGATGAACCGACTGCATTATTAGATCCCGATACTCAAATAGAATTAGTCGCCTTAGTACAAAAATTGGTCAAAGAAAGAGGAATGACTGCATTATGGGTAACTCATCGTTTAGAAGAATTAAACTATGCTGATGGTTATTTTTTATTAAAACAAGGAGAAGTCGTAAGTCAGGGTAATCCACAAGAACTATTTGAAAAGATGTGGCAATAAATACACCGAAGATCTTAAATTTTTGTTAAAATTTACCATTATGACATCGCAAAAAAAACCCTTAGTTAAATAATATATGCAAAGAAATGGTTTCTACTACTTCTCAAGCTATCTTGTTGGTAGATGGCTACAATATAATTGGGACATGGTACTGGCTTAAAAAAATTAGAGATAAAAACGGCTTAGAACACGCCAGAGACTCTTTAATTGAGAGTTTGGTTAATTATACGGGTTACAAAGCACTAGAAGCAAAAATAGTTTTTGATGCTCATTATCAAAAAACTCCTAGTTATGAAGAAAAACATGGTAAAAACGTATCAGTTCACTACACATCTTATTCTGAAACTGCGGATACCTACATAGAAAAATTTTGTGCATCTTTTCCTCGCCGAAATCCTGAAACCGATACAAGAATAATTGTCGCTACTTCAGATCAAGCACAACGTCATACTGTTGTCGGATATGGGGCAGAATGGCTATCAGCTCAAGGATTAGCTAAAGAAATTGATTCAACTAAAACTAAAGAAAAGCCTAACTTTCGCCCTCGACAGAAATCTCAGGGGCGTTTTCTTTTTAATTCTCTGGATACAAAAACTCAAACGGCTTTAGCTAAAATGCGTTTTGGTAATTAGAGGTTATTTTATAAGTAGAATAAAGTCTTTTAAAACAGGATTTTTGATCATTTAAGTTGACTACTGATGAGTGAGTAAAATTGATTGTGCATTTTAGTTTTGTCAAAGCTTTGGTAACAATGGATTTAAACTTATTGCCTCTATACAATTAATTTTACATGAGTACTTAATCGTTAATTTGAAACTTCAGACAAAATCTGAGTAAAATAAACCTTGTTTTGTAACCTAAACTATAAATGGAAGGAAAGTATCCTTAAATTTTTGTCTGAAATCACAAAGTTTGTACTATTATACTAGAGTCATTGAGGAATTAAACAAGTGAGTAATTTTTTAGGTAAATTAAAAGATATTATTGGTGGAGGTCAACAGGATTACCAATATTACGAGGATGAAATTGAGAGTTTAGCAACTCAAAATTCATTGGAAGAAGAAAAAATTGTTGAACCAGTTATGGAATCACAACCTGAAACCCCTGTACAATCTTCTACTCCTTCTCGTCGTCGTCATCGTGATAAATCCGCCCTTAAAATGGAGTTACCTTCATCATCTTATCTTGATATGGACGGTAGTAGTATCGGAAGCAGCTTACCAAATAACGTTATCGGAATGCCAGGAGTTAATAACATTGTGAATGAAGTAGTAGTAATCGAGCCCCACTCTTTTGATGAAATTCCCCAGGTAATTCAAACTTTAAAAGAGCAAAGATGTGTGGTATTAAACTTAAATATAATGGAACCAGATGAAGCTCAAAGAGCCGTGGACTTTGTGGCTGGTGGTACTTACGCCATTGATGGTCATCAAGAAAGAATAGGAGAAAGTATCTTTTTATTCACTCCCAGAAGTGTTAAAGTTAGTACTGTATCTGGTAATTCTTATCAAGTTAGAGAACCCATGGTCAGCAGTAGTACTTTAGGTAGTTCTTTTTCTGAATCTCTCTGGGAAGGTGATTCCACATCATTATCTGATCCCATCGCACAGTAAAATAATTAGGAATTAGGAATTAGGAATTAGAAATTAAAAATTAGGTAGAAAAGTGTCATTTAAAATAGGTGTTATTGGCGGTGGAGTAATGGCAGAAGCGATTATTTCTCGCCTAATTCAAGAAAAAATATATAGTTCGTCAGAGATTATCATCAGTGAGCCTTCGATTACACGTCGTCAGTTTTGGCAGGAAAAATATTCAGTTACTATTACAGAAAAAAATCAAGAAATTTTAGACAATGCCGACATAATTATTTTGGCGATTAAACCTCAAATTTTCTCCACAGTAATCTCAGATTTAACTTTCAATTTTCAGACAAAAAATCCTTTAATTCTCTCAATTTTAGCGGGAGTTTCTTTGGACAAATTAGCCCAAGGATTTCCTCAATTTCCCCTTGTAAGAGTTATGCCCAATACTCCAGCTATTGTCGGGGAAGGAATGACTGCTATTAGTCCAAATAACCTTGTTTCTGAAAAGCAATTGACCACTACCCTGTCTATTTTTAACGCTATTGGATCTGTGATTGAAATACCAGAATATTTAATGGATGCCGTAACTGGTTTATCTGGCTCTGGTCCTGCTTTTGTAGCATTAATGATTGAGGCTTTAGCTGATGGGGGTGTGGCGGCGGGTTTACCTCGCATAATTGCCTTACAATTAGCAACACAAACGGTTTTAGGCACTGCCCAATTAGTGAAACAACAAAATTTACACCCTGCTTTATTGAAAGATCAAGTTACAAGTCCAGGAGGCACGACTATAGCTGGAGTGGCACAATTAGAAAAAAATGGTTTCCGTAATGCTGTTATTTCTGCAGTAACTGCTGCTTATCAAAGATCTCAACAGTTAGGAAATAGTTAAAGAAAACTTTCGTATTTAGTTAATAGTTACTTTTTATAACTTTTTATAACATTAATAAAAAGATAGAAAAATAAGTAGTTAAAATAGAAGGTAGAGCAAATCAGAACCTTAAGTTTTTTGCTTAGTGCTAGGGGAAACCGACTATTAATAGAGAGGATTTGCACTATGACTTTAGAATACATTAATACTATTTGGATTGTATCTATTATTACGATCGCCAGTATTGTTTTACTTCCTGCTATCGCATGGATTATTGAGCATAAATAACTCAACTGGTCATAAATGGACAGAGATCACATTAAACAATAAAATCAATTTAAGGTAACAAATTATCAATTTTCAGCCAAAACACATTTAATTGTTATCTTTTAAAATTAGCAAAAAATTAAAGAAACTATTACAATATTGCCGAACTTTTTAGAGGAATCTAATTTAATAAATTGCTTATTGGTTTTTAATTGGTTGGGTGAATAATGCTTTCACCCTTACAGTTGTTTGGTTTTAATGTTTAATCAATAAATTACATTACCATGCCACCATCAACGTTAAAAACTTGTCCTGTAATATAATTAGAGGCGTTATCTGCAGCTAAAAAGCGAATCATTCCTGCAATTTCTTCTGGCTTACCATAACGATTAAGGGGGATCATTTTTAAGATTTCTTCCGCTTGTAAACCTTCTGTCATATCAGTTTCGATAAATCCGGGTGCAACGGCATTAACAGTAACACCACGACTAGAAAACTCTTTAGCGAGGGTTTTCGTTAAACCAATAACCCCAGCTTTTGCGGCACTATAATTGGCTTGTCCCGGATTACCCATTTGTCCTGCTACTGATGAAATATTAATAATTCTTCCACTTCTTTGCTTTAACATAATTTTACTAGCGGCTTTACAACATAAAAATACCCCTGTTAAATTAAGGTTAATTACCTGTTGCCAATCTTCTAATTTCATTCGCAACATTAAAGTATCACGAGTAATTCCAGCATTATTGACTAAAATATCAATTCTTCCCCATTTACTAGTAGTTTGTTTAAACATTTCTTCTACTGCTTCTTGTTGAGATACATCCGCACTAATAGCGATGGCTTCTCCTCCAGCACTTATAATTTCATTAACAACATTATCTGCCGCTTGAGAGTTACTTGCATAATTAACAACAACCTTTGCACCTTCAGAGGCTAGAGTAATAGCTGTAGCTTTGCCAATACCTCTGGATGCACCTGTAACGATGGCAACTTGATCTTTTAATCTTTGTAAATTAGAGGGTAAAAGTTCCATAATAGATAAAATATTGAGATGTCTAATAAATAATCAATAACTATTAACTATTAACTATTCCCTCTCAACTGTCAATTATTCATCATTAATTATCAATTATGATAGCCTATATGTTAGTAGTCCATGGTAGTCGCAATTCTGCTTATCGTCAACAATTAGATCAATTACAACAATTAATTATTGAAAAATTGCATAGTCAAGGATTTACAGCACCTATCGTTACAGCTTATTTGGAATTGGGAGATCAACCTTTATCAAAAAAAATTGTTAATTTTGCACAAAAATACGCTAAAAAAGGTTATACAACTCTCAAAATATTGCCTTTATTCTTATTATCTGGTACTCACGTTTTAAAAGACATCCCCGAAGAGGTGGAAATATCTCGTCCTTTTTCACCCCTTAAAATAGAATTGATGATTCATTTAGGGCAAAGTGAAAATTTAATCACATTACTAGACAATAAATATCAACAACAACCCACCAATCACCGCATTTTATTAAGTCATGGTACAAAAATTGCTCAAGGTAATCAAGAATCTCAACAAATAGCTAAAAAATTAAAGGCAGAATCCGCTTATTGGTCAATTTCACCTAATCTTGCGACTATAGTTAATCAACTACCGAACTCTTGTTCAAATAGTATTGGGATTCTTCCTTATTTCTTGTTTACAGGTAGAATTATAGATACAATTTACGATGAAATAAAATTACTACAAAAAACTACCGACACGAAGTTAAATTTCATCTTTCCACTGGGTGCAACACCAGAACTAACAGAAGTAATAGTTCAATTAATTAAAACTTCTAATGTTTAAAGTTACAACAAAAAAAATGAAAGTTTAATGAAGAGAAAAGACCCGAAGCCTACGCCCACCATAAGCATCTCGTATTGCTGCTACCTTCCGGTTCTGACAAGGTTTGAGCGTCACGATTGCATAAGTCCGAGTCAATTAATATTATAACACACAAAAGTCTATCAATACAAGCTAAGATTCAGGATTTTTTTTGGTAGTAAAAATGACAAGTGGTCAAAGTTAGTGGTAAAATGAAAAAAAGAAAATTAGAAAAAATCAATATAAAAATGAGTAAAAAATTAGGTGTATTCTTATCATCTCTATTGTTAGCAGTTACAATGATGTTTTCAGCAATTAACCCTGCACTAGCTGATACTGTGGAAGTAAAAATGGGTGCTGATAATGGAGCTTTAGGATTTCAACCTGCGAAAGTAACAATTAATGCTGGTGATACCGTAAAATGGGTAAATAATAAATTGGCTCCTCATAATGTAGTATTTGATAGTTCTGTCAAGAATGCTGACAAACTAAGCCATAAAGGTTTAGCATTTTCTGCTGGTGAATCTTTTGATATTACTTTTACCGAACCAGGGGAATATCCTTATTACTGTGAGCCTCATCGTGGTGCAGGAATGAATGGAGTAATTACAGTACAATAATT
Source organism: Geminocystis sp. NIES-3708 (assembly GCF_001548095.1). Taxonomy (NCBI): domain Bacteria; kingdom Bacillati; phylum Cyanobacteriota; class Cyanophyceae; order Chroococcales; family Geminocystaceae; genus Geminocystis; species Geminocystis sp. NIES-3708. The sequence goes on from NZ_AP014815.1 coordinate 1,558,890, forward strand.
TATTTATTTTTTGTTACGAATTCAAAGTTTAAGAAATAATTGAGACGGTTTTATTCCGTCTTTTTTTGTGTTTGTCTATACTATCAGTTGCATTATATTTGTGCCATGATAATAAAAGCATCTAGTTTATGACTTTTGTCTCTTTAAATATAGCCTGTTCCACTTCCTCAATAGTACCTTCTGCCGCTATGGTAATTAATTTATGTTTTCCTTGATAATATTCTAAAATGGGAGTTGTGCGTTGTTTAAATAATTGAATTCTTTTTTGTATGGTTTCTAATTTATCATCGATGTTTTTCCTAGATAAAGAACGTTTAATCATAGTTTCTTCACTAACATCTAAATAGATAGCATAGTTAATTTTTTGGACTAAATCTTCTAATAAAAAGTCTAATTCTTCCGCTTGAAATGCTGTACGAGGATAACCTTCTAAAACCCAACCTTTAGTAACATCTTCTTGTAAAAGACGTTTTTTCATAAATTCTATCATGATAGAATCAGGTACTAATTCTCCTTTCTCAACATATTCTTTAGCCTTTATTCCTAATCCATTATCTTGAGTAATTCCTTGACGTAAAATATCTCCTGTGGCAATAATTGTTAAATTAAGATCTTTACTAATTTTTAAAGCTTGAGTACCTTTTCCTGAACCAGGACCGCCTAACATAATAAATCTAACCATAACACGATAATGAAAATGAAAATTTTTAATAATTAATGATGTTATTTTATCAATAAATTTATTAAAAACTCTATAAATTAATAATAATTTTGAAATAAATGCCAATAAACATAAAAGGAATAGATAAAATTAAAAGACTTAATCTACTATATAAAATACCTTGTAAATTTTCCCATTGATTAAGAAAAGAGTATTTCATAGAAGCAATTGTAAAAAAAATCCACCAAAAAAAGTGATAAAAATAAAATTCAACTAATTTTTATTGAGATTTTGAATAAAATTATAAATTTACTTATTATAATTATTAATTAGTTATTTCTAAAGTAGATAATTTATCTAAACTATAAATTGGTATTTCTTCTACTTCTTTTAACTTATCTAAACTAAAGCGAGAAGATTGTATATTACCAGATAAACGTTTTAATAAATCAGGGCGAGAATCATGTAATAAATAGATAATTTCATCGTCTATTTTCCATTCTTCTCCTGCAACTAAGATAAGTAATTTACCTTCTCTTTTTATTAATAAAGGTAGTAATTCTCCAGTGCTAATCATGGTTTGTAAATGAATTTGTTGTAAATCAATCGCATTAGCTTTAATTGTTGTTTTACCTAACTTAAACTGTCCATCAATTAGATATTGATTCCATGTTTTCATGGAAAATTGAGACATAAAAGCTTGATTAATTTTTTGTTTATTCGTTTTGATATTATTATCATCATTATTAGGAAATACGGCTAAAATTTTTCGTAATGTAAATTCTTCAGATGCCCTTTGTGCGATCATTAAATTAACATCACCATTATTGGTAAGAGTTATTAAAGTGCCAAAAGATTCTATTCCTGCTTCTTCTAATACTTGATGATCTAATGCACTACTTTCAATTACTGGCAAGTTGTCTTTTCTCGCTTTTTCACAAGCATCTTTATCTGTATCAATTAAAACAACGGATTCTCCCGCATAAATAAATAAACCTGCAATTAAACGCCCTAAAGGATTACAACCGATAATCATCGCTCCTGTAGCTTGATCTGATGTTATTTTAAGTAAATTAGCTACCGCACCAGCACTTAAACCTTGAATAAAAACCGTCATCATAATGGTTAAAAATACCAATCCTTTGATAGAGTCGCCACCATTAACACCATTTTGAGTGAGTAAAATCGAGAATAAAGAAGCAACGGAAGCTGAGACGATACCACGAGGTGCAATCCATGATAAAAAAAACTTTTGTCGCCAATTCATCCCATTTCCCCACGTACAGATTAAAATGTTTAAAGGACGAACTATTAACATTAAAACTAACACCGTTAATACACTACCCCAACCAAGGGCAAAAATACTGGCAATAGACAAATCCGCCGCTAATAAAATAAATAAAACGGATACCCCTAAAACAGTTAATTGTCCTTTGAAACGTAATAATAATCTTTCTTCAGGAATACTAAATGCCCTTAAAACAATACCTGCTGTTACTGTTGCCATTAATCCTGATTCGCTGATAATGGTTTGAGATAGTCCAAATGTTCCCCACACTCCTGCTAATACCACTAAATTTTTTAAATCATCAGCAACAAAATTTGCTTTTTTCTGAAATGTGCCTAATAACCATCCACTAACACCACCAAGAATCGCACCAACACCTAAACGGAATAATAAGCCTGAAATAATTTCCACCGAATCAGGAGATTTATTAAGGATCGTATCTAGTACTACTACCGCTAAAATAGCTCCTACAGGATCGATTAATACCCCTTCTCCTTCAAGTAAAGTTGCCACTCTTCTATCTACCGTTACCTGTTTCAAAAGTGGTCCAACAACTGTCGGTCCTGTTACTACGACTAAAGAAGCATATAAAAAAGCAATTTGCCAAGGAAATTCTCCTAACCAATGGGCAGCCATTCCTCCACCTAAAAATGTTATTAAAGTGCCTATAGTAACTAAATTACGGATACTTCCTGATACTCTTCCTAATTCTTTTAATTCAAGATTTAATCCTCCTTCAAAGAGGATGATGGCGACGGCTAACGCCACTAAAACTTCTAATCCTGTACCTAATAATTCTGGATGTAATATTTCTAACCCGTCTCTACCTAAAGCAATGCCAAAGATGAGTAGAAAGACAATACTCGGTATTTTTAAATATTCTCCTAATACTTGAGCGCTAATTCCTGCTACAACTGTTATAACAATCTGTATGGTAAGCGCAAATGATCCATCCATGATGATTTTGAATTTAGGTTGAGAGTTTTATTGGGGTTATTTTGATGCCCAAATCTATTTTCTTAGTTTTGATTAGACTAGCACAGATTCTTAATTAATAGTAAAACTCATCTTTTCTTCTCCAAAACAAATCTGCATCTGAAAATATTAATATTAATTTTTTTTTTGATTTATATAATAATTAATAAGTGAAAATTCAATACTTAAAAATATGAATATTAAAAATCTTGGCACTTCTAAATTTTATGACAATTTGAAACTGGGACAAAAATTAACTATCATTTTAATTCTTATTTTTCTTATCGGTAGTGTTTTAAGTGGTATAGCTTTATCTTATCTTTTGAATCAAAATACCCAAAGAGAAATTACTTCCCAAGCTTTAATTCTAATGGATACCATGATCTCAGTGCGAGACTATACCAGTAAGCAGATTAAACCAGAATTAGCCTCCCGTTTAAAAGAAGAATTTTTACCCCAAACAGTTCCATCTTATTCAGCCACAGAAGTATTTGAGAATTTTCGTAGCAACAAAGACTATCAACAATTTTTTTATAAAGAAGCTGCCCTTAATCCCACTAATCCAAGAGATCAAGCCGATGATTTTGAGACACAAATTATCGAAAAATTCCGCTCTGGTAATGTAGCCAAAGCCATAGAAGGATTTAGAAATAATAATAACGAAGATATTTTTTATATTGCTCGTCCCTTAAAAATAACACAAAGTAGTTGTTTAGAATGTCATTCTACCCCCCAAGCCGCTCCTGTTAGTATGATCAATCTTTATGGCTCAAAAGGAGGATTTGGTTGGCAATTAGATGAAGTAATTGGGAGTCAAATTATATTTGTCCCCGCTAGTAAAGTCATCGAAAGTGCTCGTAAATCATTTATTCTCAATATGTCTGTAGTTATAGGTGTTTTTGCAATTGTTATTCTTGTCATTAATTATTGGTTAAGAAAAACCGTAGTACGTCCAGTTGTGAAAATGACTAAAGTAGCTGAAATGGTATCTCAAGGTGATTTAACCGTTGATTTTCAAAAAACATCCCATGATGAAATTGGTGCATTAGCCGATTCTTTTTCTCGCATGAAAACCAGTTTTATGTTAGCGATGAAAAAATTAAATCAGATGAGAGACAAAAATAAAGGCTCAAATTAGAATTTTAATCCTTTAAGATATTTATAAAATATTTTTTAAATTCTTCTCTATGAGATTCATCAGGAATTTCCTCACTCACTAAATTAACTAATTTTTTACTCGTTATGTGAGGATTTTCCGCTACTAAATCATCGACAATAAACTTGCTAATAGGACCAACATATTGACCTAATTGTTTTTCACACACGGAGATTAATTGTGCATCCAAAGGTTTAACTTCAATTTTTGACTCTGAAGGTGAATCACTGGTAATCTTTTTCTTTAATTGATTATCGATCTTTTGTTTCCAAATAGTGAAATGACTCTCATTTTCCACTACTATACAGACTCTACCAGCTTGATATTCTTGTTGACAAATATTAATCGCCATTTGTTTAAGTCGTTTGGAAATGGAAATACTTTTTACCAGTTTTTGTCCTTGATGAAATAACTCAGAATTTGCTAGATTGAGTATTCCTTGATTTCTTAATTCCTCGACATGATAAACAAACATAAGCTCTATAATTTACCAAAGAATAGTGAATAGATCGCTATTTTAGCAAAATTATTTCTGTATGTTATCTTTTTTTTACCGCACTATAAAACCGGATAATTAGGAGATTATGAAAACCCTAGAACTAATCATCATCCATGTTTCACTTTTGCTCTTTAGTCGATTATCTGAATACAGCGTAAGAATATTTCAAATGCTTAGGTTTTGGGTTAATTTTTCTGAATTTTTATCTATTAAATAATTAATATAATCTTAATAAAATTAATTTTGAGATGTTTTAATCAATTATTTTTACTATCTTCTCTCTTCTGTGTTCTTTGTTATATATTCACCAGTAAATTTTATAGGTTATTCAGGTTATATTAATTTTCTATGTTGTTTTCATTGTTAATGAGTAGTTTGATTCTCAAGAAAAATGTTCTAATAGTCAATGGTTAAGAATTAATTTTTATATTATGAATCGTCATATTTTTACTTCTAAAATCCCTCGCTATCGAGTAAAATCAGAAGAATACTGGGAAGAATTTTTTGTTTTTTTTGGTCTTTTTTGTGTTGCTATAATTTTATATACATTTCATTTAGGTAATTTACCCTTAAGAGATTGGGATGAAGGTACTTTTGCTCAAGTAGCGAAGGAAATTTATCAATCTTCTTTCATGGATTTACACTGGCTTTTTCCTACAATTTGGGATGAGCCGTATCTCAATAAACCGCCTTTAATTCATAGTTTAACGGCTTTAGTTTATAGTTTTTTTGGAGTCAGTGAACTGACAACTCGTATTGTCGGTGCTTCTTTAACGGCTTTATCTGTGCCTTTACTTTATTCCTTAGCGAGAGAATTATTTTTACCTCGTAATTATGCTTTATTTTCAGCTTTAGTTTATCTTACCACTATGCCTGTAGTCCGTCATGGACGATTAGCCATGCTTGATGGTGCAGTGTTATGTTTTCAAATGTTATTGATGTTATCTATTTTAAAATCAAGACGAGATTTACGATGGAGTTTACCCACAGGACTTAGTTTTGCCTTAATCTGTCTGAGTAAAGGTTGGATGATAGGCATTTTATTTGTTGCCATTGCCTTTTTATTTCTTGCTTGGGATACTCCTCGATTAATTTCTTCAGTTTATTTATGGTTAGGATTACTTTTAGGTAGTGTTCCTGTTATTGCTTGGCAATTGGCACAATATAAATATTATGGTGAAAATTTTATCAATACTTCTATTAAAGATCAGTCTGTAGATCGCATTTTTACTGCCGTAGAAGGACATCAAGGACCAATTTGGTATTATTTTTTAGAATTACTGAAATATCCTCATCCTTGGCTTTTTATTGCTGTTTATGGCATTGCGATCGCCTATAAAAATCAGAATTGGAGTTGGGCAAAATTCATTTTAGTTTGGAGTAGTATTTATCTTGTCATAATATCGATTATGGGAACAAAATTACCTTGGTATATCATGCCGATATATCCAGCTTTATCCATTGCCGCAGGAGTAGCATTAGCACAAATTAAATCTCTCCCTTCTTTTATGGCTTATCCTCCAACATGGAAAATATTTTTTGGTTTTCTTAGTGTAGTCATTACAGGAGGATTTTTCTATTTTCTTTTAACTCAGCCCAATAATCAAAATCTTTTAACGGTTTTAGGACTATTATTAATTACATTTACCACGACGACAATTCTTTTGAATAAGAAAGAACCACAATTTATTTCTGTGTTATTTTGGGGAATGTACGTATCTTTAATGATGTTTTTTAGTTCCAATTATTGGTTATGGGAATTAAATGAAGCTTATAAAGTCAAACCCGTTGCCGCAGTGGTTAAAGAAATGGTAAAACCGAAAGAAACTGTTTATATTTCTTTTGACTACGAACGTCCTTCCATGAACTTTTATAGTGAACATCGAGTCATACCTGCTAGTTTAGAAGAGATGAAAAATTTGCTCAAATCACCATCTTCTTTATTAGTCAATACGGAAACTTTATCTGAGCTTAATTTAGTTACTTATGGAAATAACTATTGCTATATTTCATTTTCCGAAGATCAATTATCCACTGAAAAACAAAGTTCAAAAAATTGCTTTCAGAAAATAATAATACCAGAATCTAAATTTACTTTATTAACACCAACGAAATGAACTGTTATAATTTATATCAGAAACTAGAAAATAAAGAATTTATTAACCTTAAAAAATTGTCTCCTCGAAGTTTTGGCATTAGTTTATTATGGTTTATTTTTTGGATGATAATATATGCCGTTAGTGCATTTATTAAACCAGAATTAGTGTTTATACCCATGTTATTAAACTTACCTTTAGCAACTTTTTTTTGTATTGGAATAATATTAGAAACTTTAATTATTGTTATATTGAACTATGATCAATCTTATGATTTATGGGGAAAATTAATCGTTTTATTATTAACTTTTGTGATTAATTATTTTTACCGTCAAACAATTTTTAAAGAACAAAAATCGATTAAGAGCAGAATAAAATCAAGAGTAAAAGAATTTTTTATTTGGATTATTCCTTGGTTAATTATTATATTTATTTTAGGACAAATTTCTTCCTTAATTCAATAGATAACTTTTTTTTCCTAAGGACAATGAAACTTAATAAAATCAACAACTTGACTTAGACCCTCTCCAGTTTTAAGATTAGTAAAGACAAAAGGTTTATCACCACGCATTTTATTTGTATCTTTTGTCATTACTTCTAAACTCGCTCCCACATAGGGTGCTAAATCAATTTTATTAATGACCAACAAGTCTGATTTAGTAATACCAGGACCACCTTTACGGGGTATTTTATCCCCAGCAGCTACATCTATAACATAAATAGTTAAATCAACTAATTCGGGGCTGAAAGTTGCTGCCAAATTGTCTCCACCACTTTCCACAAATACTAATTGTAAGTCACTGAATAAAGACTCTAATTCCTCAATAGCTTCAATATTAATAGAAGCATCTTCTCTTATGGCAGTGTGAGGACATCCTCCTGTTTCTACTCCTCTAATTCTATCTAATGGTAATGCTTGAGATTTTGCTAAAAATTGTGCGTCTTCTTGGGTGTAAATATCATTAGTTACTGCCCCTAAAGAATAATTTTCTCTCATCGTTTTACATAAAGCATCTAATAATGCTGTCTTTCCTGAGCCTACAGGACCAGCTATGCCCACACGAAAACTACTCATGATAATAATAAAATTAATTTTAATTCAATGAAAATTGATGATTTTAAGTTTAATTATAATCATTCTTTTTAATTATTATTAATTAATCAAGAAATGTAGTCAAAATAGATATAATTATTGAGGTGATAAGATTTGACTGCTTCATTTTTTATAAGGCTGAAGTTAATTTCAATTTTAAATCTAAACGCCTTAAATTATTTATAAATTTGGTTATGGCACTGATTCAATGGTATCCGGGGCATATTAGCAAAGCGGAGAGACAATTAAAAGAACAAATAAAAAAAGTTGATGTAGTATTAGAGGTAAGAGACGCAAGAATACCTTTAGCTTCTCATCATCCTCAAGTTAAAGAATGGATTGGCGAAAAACCACGGATTTTGATTTTGAATCGAGAAGATATGATTACCGATGCTTTGCGTGATGAATGGCGTACTTGGTTTAGAAGTCGGGGAGAAATACCTTATTTTACCAATGCTAAAGATGGTGGTGGAGTAAAAGCAATACAAAAGGCTTCTCAATCGGCGGGGATTGCCGTTAATGAACGTCGTTATAGTCGAGGAATGTTACCTCGTCCTGTTCGTGCCGTGGTGATTGGTTTTCCTAATGTGGGCAAGTCAGCTTTAATTAACCGTTTACTCAAACGTAAAATAGTAGCTAGTGCTAGAAAAGCAGGAGTAACAAGACAATTGCAATGGGTACGCATTTCCGAGGAAATAGAATTATTAGATGCTCCTGGTATAATTCCATTGAAATTAGAAAATCAGGAAGATGCCTTAAAATTAGCTATTTGTGAAGACATCGGCGACGCTGCTTATAATAATCAAGAAGTGGCACAGGCTTTCGTTGATTTATTAGTCAATTTGGGTACAGAATCTGTATTACATTCTCGTTATGGTTTAGATCCTTTAGATATGACAGGGGAAGAGTTTATACTGAGATTAGCACAGTCTAAGTATAATAATGATCTTGAACGGGTTGCTCGTCAAATATTACAAGATTTTCGCAAAGGTTATTTAGGTGCTGTTTCTTTGGAATATCCTCCAAATAATTAATAGTTATTTATGTTTGTCGCTATTTTTGGTACGAGTGCAGATCCCCCTACTATCGCCCATAAAACCATATTAAATTACTTAGGTAATAACTATGACTTCGTCGCCGTTTATGCTTCCGAGAATCCTTTTAAAAGTCATGGTAGTGATTTACCTCATCGTAGTCGAATGCTAGAGTTACTTATTGAAGATATGAATTCGACTTATGGTAATATTATTCATTGTCCCGAAATAAGCGATCGCCGAACAATATATACTGTAGAAAAAGCGAAGATAAAATGGGGAGAAAATATTGATTTAACTATTGTTATTGGCACAGATTTGGCACAACAAATTTTTACATGGTATGAAGCACAACAATTATGGCAAGGGGTAAAAGTTTTATTAATTCCCCGTGAAGGTTATAAAATTGATAATGAAGTTATTACAAATATTAATCATATTAGTTTAGGATGTGCGATCGCAAATTGTCAAACACCTCCTTTTTCCTCCACTGACTATCGTACAAATCATGATCAAGGGGTATTAACTGATAAAGTAAAAACTTATATTGAAGAAAATAGTTTATATTTGGATGAACAAAAAAGTACTTAATGTAAACCATTGCCTAGCAGATTTTAAAGTAGGAGTAGATAATGCAATTTTTTCCGTGGATACAACTAATAATAAACTATTGATTTTACTGGTAAAACGTGAACAAAATCCATTTAAAACCTATTGGAGCTTACCTAGTACTTTAGTAAGACAAGGAGAATCTTTAGAATCAGCAGCCTATCGAACTTTAGCAGAAAAAATACAAGTCAACAATCTTTACTTAGAACAATTATATACTTTTGGTGATCCTCATAGAGATCCTAGAGAATCATCGGATAGTTTTGGGGTGCGTTATCTATCTGTAAGTTATTTTGCCTTAGTTAGATACAAAGAAGCACAAATCACAAAAGATATAAAAAGCATTACATGGATGACACTAGATTCTATTCCCGCCCTTGCTTTTGATCACAACCAAATTGTAGAGTATGGTTATCAAAGATTACGCAATAAATTAGAATATAGTCCCATCGCTTTTGAGGTTTTGCCAGAATTATTCACTCTTTACGACCTTTATCAGTTATATACTACTGTTTTAGGAGAAAATTTCACTGATTATTCTAATTTTCGCTCACGTTTGTTGAAATTAGGATTTTTAATAGATACCAGAAAAAAGGCTTCTAAAGGTGCTGGAAGACCTGCTACACTGTATCGTTTTGATACAGATGCTTTTGCACCTCTTAAAGATAAACCCTTATTATTTATTTGATTTTGATTTGGTAATTCATTGAGAATACAAAACAATTAACTTTATTAATAATTTTTTATTTCAAATGTAAATAAGTAGCTTCTTTTTCTAATTGTTCAACCAATTTTTGATTACCTTGATTTCTAGCAACTTCTAAGCGATGTTCTAAATTTTTACGTAAACTATCTTGATAGGCTTGTCCTGCATTGGCACTCATTTGATTTTTCCGAGCAATGTTCATTATGTTTTACCTCTAAAATTTTATTTATTAATTTTATTTTCATTATTTTTTGTTTGTACTTCTATAATAACTTTTTTTATAATTTTTGTATCATTTATTACAAAATCTTAATAAGTAACGAACTTATTTAAGAAGTATAGAGATTAGGAGTTACCCATTGAGTCAACGGAAACTATTAATAAATTTAAATTAATATTTAACTTATTTTTTTGGAATTTTTAATCATAATTAACGCTTTATAAATATATAACTATCAAGAAAAAATGATAACTTTACTAACAGATTTTGGTTTACAAGATATTTACGTGGGAGTTATGAAAGGAGTTATTAAGACGATTAATCCCGATGTAAATTTAATTGATTTAACTCACGAAATTCCTCGACAAAATATTTTGGCGGCTAGATTTGCTTTAATGAATGCTATGGATTTTTTTCCTGATAATACTATTTATGTAGCCATAGTTGATCCTACCGTAGGAAGTGCAAGAAAAAGTATTGCAATTAAGTTTGAAAAGGGTTACTTAGTTTGTCCTGATAATGGTATTTTTAGCGGAATTTTAGAAAAATATAAACTTCAAAAAGTTATCGAATTAACTAATCATAAATATTGGTTGAATAGTAACCCTAGCAAGACATTTCATGGTAGAGATATTTTTGCACCCGTAGCCGCCTATATAAGTAAAGGTATTAGTTTAGATGAGTTAGGAACACAAATACCATTAGAAAATTTAGTCAAAATCAATATTGAGCCTATTATTATTAATAATCAAGAAATTATTGGTTCAATTCAGTATATTGATATCTATGGTAATTTAGTAACTAATATTCCTGTTAATATGCTTAATAATAAATCATGGTATGTTATAGAAAAAAAAACAAAGATTGAGCAACATTTAACTTATTCTAATGTTAATGAAGGAGATTTATTAGCCTTAATTGATAGTAACGGATGGTTAGAAATAGCAGTTAATGGCGGTAGTGCTAAAATAGAACTCAATAAGCAATATTATGATCAAATTAAAGTAATATTTAATTAAATATATGACTATAGAATCTAAAATTTATGAAGGACAATTTGGTAACTTTATCATTACACAAGAAGATCGCAAAGAAGTAATGATATATCGTCTTGGTTTAGCATTAGCAGGAGTCAGTTTTGCTGTAGGGATTTTATTATTTTTATGGTTAGATTTTACTCCGATTATCGATCAAGTTTTAACGATATTATTTGCCTTATTTATTATGAGCTTAGGGGTAAGTTTACAAAAGATTCATATTTACTTAAAACCCTTACACAATACGTTAAAAGTTTTTTGGTTAATCGGTACAATTAGTACTATTGTTTTTGCTATAAATAGTCAAGGATACTTGGTAAATTTTATCAAAAATCAACCTTTAAGTTTACTAGGAATTGGCTTTATTTTTGCCAGTTTAACAGGAATATTTATTAAAGAAGCCTTTTGTTTTAACCGTATAGAATCAAAAATTTTAAGTTTTATGATTCCCAGTTTATTACTAGGTTATATGATGGATATTTTCCCTCTAAAATTAGAACAATTTTTATTAACTACATGGGGAATCTTATTTCTAGTTTTTCTCATGGGAAAATCTATTCAAGAAATTTCTCCTGATATTGGCGATAAATCAGTATTTGAATACTTAAAAAATCAATCAAAAAATAATATTAATTAATAATCATTTTTTAGAGCTTTTTTAATCTTTGTTTTTCATAAAAGATAAAATAAATATATTGTACTTATCTTCAATACTTGAATAAAATGTCAAAACTATCAATCAAATGGTTAAAAAGAATTAGCTTTATTCTTATATTAGTGTTAGTTTCATTTTCTATCGCTACTTTTGCATCTTCAGCACCCAAATTTGGTTTACCAATTGATTGTAAATTAGGTCAAGATTGTTATATTATGCACTATGTTGATCATGATCCCACATCAAAAGTAATTGATTTTGGTTGTGGCAGACAAACCTATGACACTCATAACGGTACAGATTTTGGGATTCCTAATCTGCAAATTATGCAACAGGGTGTTCAGGTTAAAGCTATCGAAGATGGTATAGTTTTAAGGGTAAGAGATGGAGTAGAAGATAATTTAATATCGAATCAAGAAGACAAAAAAGCGATAGAAGGCAAAGAATGTGGTAATGGAATCGTAATTAAACATGAAGACGGTTGGGAAAGTCAATATTGTCATTTAAAACAAAATAGTATCATTGTCAAAAATGGCATGGAAGTAGAAAAAGGAACAACTTTAGGTATGGTAGGAACATCAGGATTATCATCTTTTCCTCATGTTCATTTAAGCTTAAGGCAGGAAGGCAAAATTGTCGATCCTTTTGTGGGAATAACAGATAAAACAGGTTGTGACATAACAAAAAAATCTCTATGGGAAAAAAAATTAGACTATACACCAACAGGATTAATTGAAGCTGGTTTTGCCTCAGAAATTCCCACTCAACAAAAATTATGGGAAGGACAATTTTATAATCTGTCAATTAACAATAAAAGTCCTCAATTAATTTTTTGGATTCATGCTTTTGGAGTCTTAGAAAATGATCAAGAATCTTTCCAATTAATTAACCCGAATAATCAACTAATTATTAATCAGAAAAAACCTATTAATAAATCTTCTCGTACATGGATGAGTTATGCTGGAAAAAATAATAAATCAAGTTTAGAAAAAGGTACATGGATAGGAAAATATCAGCTTATGAGAAATAATAAAATAGTTTTTAATTTAGAACGTAAAATAACTATAAACTAATCAAATTTGATCTATTTAAAAGGTTGTCCCCAATATTTCCATGATTCTTTATTAAACGGCGATCGCCACTTAATAATCAAATTTTTTTCAATGGTTTGACGTAATTTTCTATCAGTAGGAATACTCCATAAAAAAGCACTGCGAATCATTAAATTGAGCTTATATTTTCGGTGCAATTCAATATAGTTTTGAATATAACTTTTACAGTCATGATTAATCCATCTTTGATGGGGGGATAATTTAGTTTCTCCTACATATAAAAGTATATCTACATGAGTATCTAAAATAAAATAAAGACAACTTTCACTAAGATTATAGTTCGGTAAATCATAAAATTGATCAGGATGAGTTTCAAGGCTAAAAGGATCAAATAAATTTATGTCAAATAAAGTCGTCTTATCGGGAAAAAAATTAATTTGTTGAGATAAATTATTACGCTGACTTTGTTGATAATTATAAAGATTATTTTTCCAATTTTCTAAAAACTTTTTTCCCATGACAAAATCAGGAGTTAAATTAGGCTTTTTTACTTGATAAACTGCGACAGATTCAAATAAACTTAACTGTTGATTATTACTTTTACCTGATTGATAATGAGGATATTTCATCTTTTTACTGATTCATAAGGCAATTTTATTGTCAATGGTTAATAGCTTACTGTATAATGTTTTGGGCGTAAAAGATAGAATTAATAAATCAGGAGCGAAAAAGTGCCACATACTATTGTAACGGATGTTTGCGAAGGAATAGCCGATTGTGTTTCAGCTTGTCCTGTAGCGTGTATTCATGAAGGACCAAGTAAAAATATCAAAGGCACTGATTGGTATTGGATTGATTTTGACACTTGTATTGATTGTGGAATTTGTCTGCAAGTATGTCCAGTAGAAGATGCCATCCTAGCAGAAGAGCGTCCCGAATTGCAAAAAACTCCTGTATAGTGATTAAGTTTATCTGATTTAAGGAATAATAGATTCTTCTCATAACACAAGTTGACAAGGTAATTAATTTTTATAGATGATTATTAATTTTTATGGCTAATTTACTAGAAGTCGAAAATGTTTATGCAGGTTATATAAAAGATTTAAACATCTTACAAGGTATAAACTTTAGTATTGAAGCCCATGAGTTAGTTACCGTAATCGGTCCAAATGGTGCAGGAAAATCTACTCTTGCTAAGACCATTTTTGGCTTATTATCACCAAATCAAGGCAAAATAATCTTTAAAGGAGAAAATATAGCTGGATTAAAACCGAATGAGATTGTTAAGCGTGGAATGTGTTATGTGCCACAAATTGTCAACGTTTTTCCTAGTCTCACCATCGAGGAAAATTTAGAAATGGGTGCTTATACATTATCAGGCTCAAATAAGAAGCAAAAAGAGCTAATATATACTATGTTCCCTAAATTAAAAGAAAGAGCGAAACAAAGTGCTGGTACATTATCTGGTGGTGAAAGACAAATGTTAGCTATGGGTAGGGCTTTGATGTTAGATCCAGATTTGCTATTATTAGACGAACCATCTGCTGCACTTTCTCCCATTTTAGTGAATAATATTTTTGAACAAATAAAAGCTGTTAATGCCACTGGTAAAGCAATAGTTTTAGTAGAACAAAATGCCAAAAAAGCTTTGATGATGGCACATCGTGGGTATGTTTTAGAAAATGGAAAAGATGCTATTGAGGGTGAGGGAAAAGACTTGCTTAACAACCCTCAAGTAGCAGAATTATATTTAGGCATTGAAAAGAAATAAACTTTACAAATCAAAAATGTTTAAACCATTAATTCTTTTAGTGATTTCAAATATTTTTATGACCTTTGCATGGTATGGTCATTTGAAAGATCTAAAATCATTTCCTCTTTGGACTGTAATTATTATAAGTTGGTTAATAGCATTTTTTGAATACTGTTTTCAAGTACCAGCCAATCGTATTGGGAATCAATATTTTAGCCTTCCTCAATTAAAAGTAGTGCAAGAAGTAATCAGTATGCTAGTTTTTGCAGGATTTAGTTTTGCTTACATGAAAGTTCCAATTACTCGAAATTATTTTTTTGCGGCAATGCTGTTGGCTGCCGCCGCTTATTTAATTTTTAGCGACAACAAACTACGTTAAAAAACTGAATTTAATAAATTTCCTTTGTGTCTTTGCGCCTTTGCGAGATACTCTCATTCACAAAATCAATTACTGTTTCACGAGTAGAAGGAATATTTGCCACTGACTGAATTTTATTGATAGATACTTCATAGGCGACGGGAGGAGTCTCAAAGTTAACTTTGACTTGACTTTTAGTTATGTCAATAATCTCTTTCAACTTGACTAAACCCTTACCGCAGAGGTTGAAAATTTCTTGAGTGTAACCCTGTTGAATAATATTTATAACTGCGGCTGCCGCTATGTCAGTATGAATATATTGCAATTCACTATCAGGATGTAGCCAAAGTTTTTCCCCTTCAAGGATGTCAAAAATAGCGTTTTTCTTCATTCCTTCGCCGACAAAACCCCCCATACGGAAAATTAACCAGTCAGGATGTACATGACGAACACATTGTTCAGCTAAATACTTATGAAAACCATAAGGGCTTTGGGCAGAAATGTCAATGATTCTATCTTCTTTTGTCAATTCAGGATTTGAACAATCTGGGTAAACATCACAAGAAGACAAGAATATATACTTTTTGGCAGGAAAATCTATTAATGATTGTCGCACAGAACGGACGGAAGCGTCAAATTCCAATAGAGGGTTATCTTTAGCTAAGAATTTTTTAGAGTTGCCATTGGCATTGATTAATAAGTCACATTTTGTGCCAATATTATTTTCATAATTAGCTCTATTTATTACTAGATAATCAAGGTTATTTTTTTGACAATAACGAGTATAAGCCGAACCAACAAAGCCTTCTCCACCGATAATAATAATTTTAAAATTAGAGTCGAATTCCATCGGTTTTATTTCTATAATTTGTACTTAACCAAGCGAAAGTTTTTTCTAAGCCATCTTTTAAATGAGTATCACAAGATAAGCCTAAAGAATTTAATTTAGTAACATCAAAAATTTTTACCATTTGCCCATCAGGCTTTGTTATATCCCAACTTAGTTTACCTTCAAAACCCGTGGTTTCTTTTATTATTTCTGCCAATTCTTTAATAGGTGTTGTTGTGCCTGAAGAAATATTAATTGGCTCACTAGAATCATAATTTTCAATAAAATAAGGAATAACTTTTGCCACATCTTGGGCATAAACAAAATCTCGTTTAGCAGCACCACTTCCCCACATTGTTACTTCTTCCAAATTGTTTAATTTAGCTTCATAAAAACGTCTAACTAAAGCAGGTACGACATGAGATTCATTGTTACGAAAATTATCATATTCTCCATATAAATTACCCGGAATTAATACCACAGAATTTAAACCATATTGAGTGCGATAAGACTGTGAAGCGACAATACCCATTTTTTTCGCACTTGAATAACCTGCACTTTCAGCTTGAGGATAACCTTGCCACATCTGAGATTCATCGATAGGTGATGTTGCGGTTGCTGGATAGCTACATCCTCCCATCGTATAAATCATTTTTTTGACTTTAAATTTCGCTGCTTGTTCAAATACTAAAGCGGTTAAAATAGTGTTGCGATAATAGAAATCGGCTGGAAATGAACGATTAGCACCAATTCCTCCCGAATAAGCGGCTAAATGGATTAATATTTCTGGGTGTAATTCTTCAAACATTTTCAGCACTTCCACAGGATTCATCAAATCATAATCTTGAGAAGATAAACCAATTACTGTAGCTTGAGGATATTGAGTGTTTAATTGTGGTAAAAGATGTCTGCCTAAAAAGCCAGTTGCACCAGTAACAACTATTTTCATGTTTCAATGATTTTTTGATCTTGTTTTTATTCTCAATCATCATATAATAAAGATGTCAACATAAAATTGAACATTAAAAATTAGTGATTATTTTAAGGCTTTTAATTATCGTTTCAAAATCAAAAATTATAAAAAAATGATGAGATTTTATTCCATTATTTAATAGAATAAGTTGTATCTAAATAATCATAATAACTCTTATATAAATCAAATCCAGGTAGTTTAACTTTGAAATTAGAAGGATAATTATATTTACTATTTGGATATTTATTTTTGAGATGGAGAATATAATAATAGGTTTTTTCCCATTTACTGAGATAACTTAAAAATAGTTGAAATTGACTGTAAAATGCTTCATACTTATAACTTAACGTAATGTACTGTAGAATTCTCGCCATAGTTAAGAAATCTTCAGTGTCATCTTTTTTTATTCTAAGAAATTGAGTCGCTATTTCTCGGAATAAATTATCATCACTTTTTACCAATAAAACGAAAGGTTTTAAATCCTCTATATTATATGCTTTGTTCTGTTCAATAAAATCTTTAATCTTTTTCAATAATTGCCAATATTCTAGTTCATTAGTTTTTAATAAGTAAAAAAAAGTTCCTAAATTATTTACATCAGAAATCATGAACAAGTACTTCATATAAAGTTTCATAGTTTTTTGTTCATTTTCTTCATTTAATTGTTTTATAAAAAAGGATATTGATTTTCTTAGTTTTTCTTGAAAAATTAATTTATTTTCTTGTTGTTGAAATAACTCAAGAGAATTTTGATAAAATTCTAAAAATGCTGGACTATTATATTCTGCTTCAATTTCTTTGATTTTAAAAAGAGTATCTAAATTATCTAATAATATTTTAAAAAACTCTTTAGCAATAACAAAATAATGCTGTTTCTGTTGACAATATCTATCTAAATAACTCTGTATTCTTGCATAGGTTAAAAAATCTTTTTCGATAAATTTTTCACTTAATAAAGCCTTTAGAGTGACATTCGTACTTTCTATCTTTTCCAAAGCACTATTGTAATGAAATAAAATATCTTGAGGTATATCAGCTTTAATATATTGGCTAAAAATATAATCGATAAGAGTTTTTTCTCCTAATAAAGGACGATTCCACCAAGGTTTATCTAATTTTCCCTCCAATGTTAATTCTACTTTCATGGCATTACCTCTTCATGAGAATTTTCTCCTATATTTAAAATAATAATATCTTTTTTTTATTAAACAATCAGTATATTTTGGTATTTTTTTTTGATATATTTTAAAATAAAATCTAATTATTTGAATTAATTATTTTGATACTTAAGAATTTTCTATTACTTATTCATACGTAAATATCATTAACTTTGTTTTTGACACGACACTTTGAGTCTAATGAATTGCTACTTAAAATAAATCTTCGAGAAAAAATTGTCAAATAGATAAGTTATCTTGAATTGAAAATGATATATTACTTTAAATAATTGATCTAATGATTTATGAAAAATAAAGTTATAATAGCAAAAATTTTAACTTAATAATAATATTATATAGATCAAAATAAATAGATTTTTAAAATACTCTAAATATCTAAAATTTTAAGGTAAGTAAAAATAAAAAACTAATATAAACTTTAAATAAGTTTTTAAAGAATTAGACTATTTTAATGGTATAAAAATAAAGAAGAAAATATCCAAAAATAAAAAATTAAATAGATGGAAAAATTTTATGACCTAATTCCCGATAGTCCTCTTCTTACTTTTACTATTTTATTATTAGTTATTGTCACTATTCCCCCTCTTTTTGAAAAAATCAAACTACCCGGATTAGTAGGTTTATTAGTCGCAGGAGTTATTTTGGGAAATGATGGTTTTGGTTTGTTAGATAAAGAGAGTGAATCTATTAAACTTTTAGCCGACATTGGTAAAATTTATTTAATGTTTGTGGCAGGGTTAGAGATTGATTTAGCAGATTTTCGTAAGAGTAAAAATCGTTCTTTAACTTTTGGTTTTTGTACTTTTATCGTACCTTTAATTATGGGTACTTTAGTGGGTTTAACCTTTAATATGGGCATAAATTCTTCTATTTTATTAGGTTCATTATTAGCTTCTCATACTCTCTTAGGTTATCCCATTGTCAATCGTTTAGGGGTAGTGGGAAATGAAGCAGTTGTCATCACTATTGGTGCAACTATTTTTACAGATATTGGTGCTTTATTGGTTTTAGCTATTTGTGTTTCTATTCACGGCGGAGAATTTACTTTAGCTACTTTAATTTTTCAATTAGTGAGTTTAGCCTTTTATTCCTTTGTGATTTTATATGGTTTTGATAAAGCTGGGAAAGAATATTTTAGGCGTACAGGCGACGAGGAAAGTAATCAATTTTTATTCGTTTTATTAGCAGTTTTTCTTGCTTCTGTGGGAGCACAAATGATTAATGTAGATAAAATTGTTGGTGCATTTTTAGCTGGTTTAGCAGTTAATGATGTTGTAGGAAAAGGACCAGTTAAAGAAAAAGTTGAATTTGTAGGTAGCACTTTATTTATACCATGTTTTTTCGTTTCCATCGGATTAATTTTAAATATTTCGGGTTTTATTGACACTTTAAGTAGCGATTTTTTCCTTACCATTGCTATTGTTGGTGGTTTATTTTTAAGTAAATTTATTGCGGCATTAATACCTAAATTTTTGTATAAATATAATTGGGATCAATGTATGACAATGTGGTCTTTATCCTTACCTCAAGTAGCGGCAACTTTAGCGGCAACCTTAGTGGGAGTTAACGCTGGTTTATTGTCAGACTCAGTTTTTAACGTTGTTATTGTGATGATGTTAGTTACTTCTGTATCAGGCCCCATTATAACAGGTAAATTTGCCCGTAATTTATTTAATCCTACTGTAGATGTTGCATTAATCGAACCATTAGAGATTCAAGAGTCTTCAGAATTAGCTAAGGAAGAAACTTTTAAAGAGCATAATTTAATAGATTCTTTTTCCATTGTTGTACCGATTGCTAATCCTCATACAGAAAAGTTACTCATTGAAATTGGCGCAATTTTGGCACGTCATGAAAAAGGCTCTATCATACCTTTATCTATAGTAAAAGCTCATGTTCACATGGATGAGCCAGAATTGAAAATCGCCCTAAATCATAGCCATAAATTACTAACTAGAAGTGTCAAATATAGTCAAGATTTACAAGTATCTGTTAAACCAATTATTCGCATTGATGATGATTTAGCCGAAGCCATTAGCCGAGTTGCAAAAGAAAATCAAGCTAACTTAATTGTGATGGGTTGGAGTCCAAATACTACTATTCAAGCTCGTTTATTTGGTAATTTAATTGATAATGTATTTTGGGCTTCTCATTGTCCTGTTGCTGTGATAAAAATATTAGATGAACCAAATGACATACACCAAATCTTAGTACCTGTTAAAAACTTAGATCAAAAAACTCTCAATATCATTCGTTTTGCTTCTATCTTTGCTGGTAATAATCAAGGTAGTCTTACCCTACTTCACGTACACGATCGCAAAATTAATAAAAATCAAATAGAAACCTTTAAGTCAGCTTTAAGTATTGCGGTGGAAAAAATAGCTACTCAAATTCCTATTACCATTAAAACATTACGTTATCCAGATACTGCTCAAGCTATTATTCATACTGCCCAGAAATATGATTTTGATTTAGTTATCTTACGCTCTGTTCGTCGTCGTACTGCGGGAGGTTTGGCAGTAAGTGATGTAACCACGGAAGTAGTTAGACAACTTACTCGCTCAGTCATAATCTTTGGTGAGCCATATTAGAGTTTTGTTGAATAAATTTTAACATCATGTTTTTCGTTAATTTTCTGACAAAAATCTTCTGTTTTCCTACAAATTGATATAGTTGGGTTGCCTTAGCTGTAGTTACAAAAATAATAATTTTTTGCTCATGTTTTATTGATGATTTTGTGATCGCAATACTCTCAGAAGTGCCACCAATAAGCCAAATAATTTATTTGATATAAAGATTATAATGATTATCTCTTTTAAAATCCGACTTTTTTACAATACCAGTCGGCAGAATTAGAATTGATACAGGCAACACTAAAACTGAGAAAAATACATAGTGCAACTACTAAGTAAACTATTCCTATTAATATTCCCAGTTTGTGCTGGTTAATTAATAAACTTTGGAAAAAAGAAAACCCGAATGTAGCACCTGTTATCCCTCCCGTTAATGCACCTATTGAACCTAAACCAATCATCGTCATCAGAGGAGCGAGTGATCCTAATCCTCCTCCCATACCCCATCCTTGGATGTTGCCAGGAGTCCCATAGAGAGGAATAATACAAATCCACATGATACCAACAAAACAACCGACAATTGTAGTGTATATAGTTGTTTTAATGCTTTTTCTGATTGTCCCAACAATCAAACCGATAATTAAACCAACGATAACAGCTAAGATTCCTGAGAAAAAAGTCCCAAAAAACCATGCCGACAAGATGTAATTTAACATTAACATAAAAAGAATAAACGGATTCAGATTGAATAGATGAGATGCTTAATATGGTAAAAGATAAACCTTGAAAAATATCTAAAAAGTTTAATCATTGATTTTGTCCGAGTAAATGTTCAAAGTTAGGTTACTTAGGTTAAAGTGGTAGTGAGTTTACTTTAGCAGAAATACATTATAGGAGAATATGGAAAAATCAGGAGCAACCGCAAAAAAAATTCGCTCCTTAAAAGATGCCCTCAACCGTTGCCAAGAATTAGGTATGAGACTTTCTCGTCAAAGACGTTTTGTTCTTGAACTATTGTGGTCACAAGACGAACACTTATCGGCAAAAGAAATTTACGATCGCCTAAGTAAGCAAGGAAAAGATATAGGGCATACATCTGTTTATCAAAATTTAGAAGCTTTATCAAGTCAAGGAATTATTGAATGTGTGGAAAGACATGAAGGAAGGTTATATGGTAACTTTTGCGAAGATCATAGTCATGTTAATGTGTTAGACACTAATCAAATTGTAGATATACAAGTGGAATTACCCTCAGAATTAATTAAAACTATTGAACAAAAAACAGGAGTAAAAGTAGCCCATTATCGCATTGATTTTTATGGTTATAAACACCAATCAGATGACTTAAGCTAATATGCTTTTAAATTAATTCTTAATTCTTCATTATTTACAATGTCTTTCACTAATACCAATAAGACCGAAATTAATACAATATTATTAGATGATGATCCGATATTTGTTTTAGGATTAAAAGAAGTTTTGAATGGGGAAGAATTTAAGGATATAAATGTAATAGCGACTGGTAAGATCTTAGATTTTTCGTCTTTATTAAAAGAATATAATCTTACTTTATGGGTGGTATCTTTAGATTTTAATCAATATCCAGATAAAGCTCAAAAATTTCTTAATTCTCTTGAAAAATTAAGTGAACAAAATTCTAACTTATCTTTAGTTATTTTAGTTCCTTGGGGTTTTATAGGTGATTTTTCTCTTATTCCTGTAATTAAAGGATGTTGTTATAAAGGAACTGATGTTAATGAATTGGTAAAAATAGTGAGAATCTGTGCCTCAGGAGAAACTTATTTTTCTATTAATAATTCTTCAACACCATCTAAAAATATTCATAACTGGTTTTATAATCAATGTCAATTTGGTTTACAGCAAATTCAAGGAGAAATAATTAATATTGAAGATTACATTCAAGGGAAAAAATTATCAGTGGGAGATATTTTATACTGGCAAGGAAGAAAAAGAGAATTAAAGTTAGCTAAATGGTTTATACGGCAATTTACTCCTGATTATACTCATTTTCAATCTAACCTTACCTTGGAATCTGAATCACAAGATATTGGTAACGAAAATGATTCATCTATAAATTTTAACAATCAAATTGTTGTAAGTAATAATCCAAATAATATTTATGATTTAACTTTAGCAAAAATTAAAGGCTCAGTTAAAAACTCTACTGATAAATTATATTCTACTGATATACTCAAAGAATCTAAAAAACAAGAGTTATTAATCGTTATTCTACAAGAATGGATAATGACAATTAAAAATTTTAATAGTATTAATTTAGAAGAGGAAGAATTACCAAAGAAAATTGATATTCTTATTAAAGATATTTGGCAAAATTCAACTATTAAATTTTTGAGTAGATATTATAATTTTGATGAAAATAATTCTTATGATTTGGTACAATTGGTTTTAGAAAATTCTAATTTTTTCTTAACTCAAAATTTATCAAAAATTCCCCTTTTAGAACAAATTATTCTTTATCAAGTTAAGCAAAAAGACTTAATAATCGATAATCAACTATATGAATATGATAGCCAATCAGCTAAAGATATTGAAGAAACTATTTTTGATAATTTACTGATCACCATTGCTAATTCGATTATGGATTTCACTTTAAATAAATTTGCTGATAACTTAAATATTAAACAAAATTTATTTACTTTAGAGCTAAAATCTTCTCGAAAAGTAGCCATGTTTCGTAATAATTTAGTCTGGGCATATCGTCAAGAAACATATTGGCTAAATCCTAGAAATATCTTTGAAGATCAATATCAAATGTTAAAATTAACTTATCAGGGCATAGAGACTTGTATGATAACTCATCCTCGTCATGAAGAATTAAATGTTATAAAAGGAATACCTTTATGGATAACCATTTCAATTGAATTAAGAGATAGTCTCTCTAGAGGGATAAAATCTTTAGAAAATACCTTAGGTAAAATTGTTGTTTATTTACTAACAGAAGTTATTGGTAAAGGCATCGGCTTAATTGGTAAAGGTATTTTACAAGGAATAGGTAAAAGAATCAGAAATTGACAATACAATAATCAATCAAAAGTAAATTTCTTTTAGTTAAAAAATACTATTAAAAAAATCATAAAATGTACAATTATAATCATAAATTACGGAAAAATAAAGCAATTAAAAACAAAAAAATTATCAGTTTAATGGCAGGAAGTTTATTGCTATTACAAACATTTTTTACTGGTAGCAGTGTCTTAGCACAAGAAAAAAATGAGCAATTTAATTTCAGCGATTTACTGAGAAGTCTTGAAACTGGAGAAGTAAAAAAAGTTTCTATTGATCCTTCCACAAATATTGCCTATGTTTATTTGAACGGAGAAAATGATAATAAACCGCAAAAAGTCAAGTTATTTAATCAAAATCCCGAATTAATTGCCAAAATTAGGGAAAAAGGAGTGGATTTTGTCGTAGAATCTTCTGCGGCTAATACGGCGGCTTTATTAAACACCATGCAACTAGGTATTCTTCTTTTATTAATTATTGGTTTATTTCTCCTCATCAAAAAATCTGCTAGTGGTGCGGCAGGGGCGATGAATTTTGGGAAATCAAGGGCAAGATTTCAAATGGAAGCGGCTACAGGAGTTGAATTTAAAGATGTGGCAGGAATTGAGGAAGCTAAAGAAGAATTACAAGAAGTCGTCGTTTTTCTCAAAACCCCCGATAAATTCACCGCCGTTGGTGCTAAAATTCCTAGAGGAGTATTACTAATTGGACCTCCAGGAACAGGTAAAACCCTTTTAGCTAAAGCTATTGCAGGAGAGGCACAAGTTCCTTTTTTTAGCATTTCTGGTTCAGAATTTGTCGAAATGTTTGTGGGAGTTGGTGCTTCCCGTGTTCGTGATTTATTTAAAAAAGCCAAAGAAAACGCCCCTTGTTTAGTCTTTATCGATGAAATTGACGCAGTTGGAAGACAAAGAGGTACAGGTATCGGCGGAGGCAATGATGAAAGAGAGCAAACTCTTAACCAATTATTGACGGAAATGGATGGATTTGAAGGAAATACAGGTATTATCGTCATTGCCGCTACCAATCGCCCTGATGTCTTGGATAGTGCCTTATTACGCCCCGGAAGATTTGATCGTCAAGTGATGGTTGATTATCCTGATTTGAAAGGACGTTTAGGCATTTTAGATGTCCACGCCGCTACTAAAAAAATCGCTCCCGAAGTATCTTTAGACACTATCGCTCAACGTACTCCCGGATTCTCAGGAGCAGATTTAGCGAATTTACTCAACGAAGCGGCTATTTTAACTGCCAGAAGAAGAAAAGAAGCTATCACCATGTCAGAAATTGATGCGGCAATTGATCGAGTTATAGCTGGAATGGAAGGCACTCCTTTAGTCGATAGTAAGTGTAAAAGGTTAATTGCTTATCATGAAATTGGTCACGCAATTGTAGGTACATTTACCAACGGTCATGATCCCGTGGAAAAAGTTACCTTAATCCCTAGAGGACAAGCCAGAGGATTAACTTGGTTTACCCCTGATGAAGAACAAGGTTTAATTTCTAAAACTCAACTATTTGCTCGTATTACAGGTTTATTAGGGGGAAGAGCCGCCGAAGATATTATTTTCGGTAATGATGAAGTAACCACAGGAGCGGGAAATGATATTGAAAGAGTTACATCTTTAACTCGTCAAATAGTTACTAAATTTGGAATGTCAGAATTAGGACCCCTTGCCTTAGAGGGAGACGAACAACCAATATTTTTAGGTAATGACACTGTTAATCGCTCGGAATATTCTCAAGAAATAGCTGAAAAAATTGATTTACAAATTCAAAAAATAGTTTATCAATGTTATGAAAATGCTAAAAAGATAATCATAGATAATCGTCCTTTAATTGATAATTTAGTAGATCAGTTAATCGAAAAAGAAACTATTGAAGGAGATGTTTTTCGTCAAATTGTTGCTAATTATTCTAAGAAACAACCAATTTTAGTTAAGAATTAATAATTAACAAGATAAAGAATTTAGAAAATATTACTTAGGGTTTTGAGGGTTTTTTCTTGATAAATTCTCAATTTCCCATTGTATATTTTGTCTAGCTTTTAACTCTAAAGTTTTTATAAAGATTTGATTAAAATAGATATATTTTCTTGCTAAAATCTGAGCTAAAAAATTTTTTCTTCCTATAGAATATTCATGTTCTGAAATCCAGTAATATTCTTGTCTAATTCCTTGGGCATAAATTTTATATTCAGAAATTTCAGCTCCTAATATTGCCATGTCTGCATCCAATAAAATTTCACTATCAATATCATTTTCATGGGCTTCATGGTTTTTAGTTTTCAAGATCATATTTTTAGCTTTATCAATAATTTCTGAAGGAATTTTCAAGGTATTTAATTCTATTTCCATATATTCTGCACTTTTTTCTTCATTATTTTTACAATGAGTATTATAAATAACATCATGAAACCATACAGCAAATTGAATAGCAATAAAATTCTGTGATTTTTCTCGTAAAATTTCAATGATTTCTAAAAGATGGTCAATATGTTTAAGATTATGATAATATCTTGAGGAATTGGAATAATGTTTAACTAAATCCAGAAATATTTTTTTACTAACTTTTTGCTCAATATAAAAAGGTTGTACTAAAGAATCCCACTTAAGAGCTAGTTTTACTTGCAAAGAGATATTATCCATCAATTTCAATTTTTGTTAACTTAGTCTTTGGTGGTTTTGCTATCTTTAATTTAATTAACGTTGCCTCTAATTGTTTAATAAAATTACTATCTTTTTGATAAATTTGATCATTCCCACTGGGATATAAATTTTGGGGAGAAGAAGAATTGTTTTCTAAAAAAGAAAATGCTTGGCGAAATTGTGTTGGTGTCGCTTTTATTGGTGCGTAAAAATGAGCAGGAATAATTTGATTAAAATTCCATGTTGAGATTATTGTCGCCCAGTTTATTACTTCTTTTGGTGCTTGGGGTAAAATTAAAGTTTCGAGTATTGGCGCAACTAATGGTATTTCTCGATTGGCGATCGCCTCAAAGGATTTTTGCCAATGTCTTTGCCAACGAAAAGGATATAGCCCAAAATAGTTACTAACAGAACGATTAGGGGCGTTGAGAGCTTCTTTAATTAATTGTTTAACAGAAGTAGTATCGATAGCACTAGGACGAAAATAAAGGGCAAATAAACAAATTCTTTGCCAACCTTTGAGACGATTTTCCGTAGTATCTTCAAGATTATCTAAAGCAGTTTCTCTAGCATGAAAAAGCAACGGAAAAGGTTTTAATTCAATAATTTTAGGAGGATGTTGAGGTATTTTGATTACAGCATCAGTAACCAATAAAGTTTTTGTGGCTTTATGTAATAGAGCAACTTCAACAAATGAGCCTTGACTTAAATTAATGTCTAAAATTTGATATTGAAATTCATCAGCAAAAGGAGACTGTCGATAATCTAAGGGCAAAATCTTTGTACGTCGAGGGGGAAAACCAAGCCAAGTTATAGGTAAATTGATGGGAAAACTCCACTGACTAGGTGCACTCCAAACTTCGGCGGCGGGAAAAAAACGAGCAAAAGGACCAACAAAAATTTTATGTTCTAACCCTGAACTGGTAGAATGTATAATGTACTTAACTTTTCCGTGTTGATTTTCCAATTGTCTAACAAAGTTAACACATTCTTGAGTAGGTGCAATAGGACAATATACTAATAATCCTCCTTTCGCCAATTTAATAACAGTCATGCGAATCGGCACAACAGCATATAATAAACCATGAGGTTGGTCAAATGTCCAAATAGTATCTGTAATAATTTCTTGTTTTAAAGTAGGGCGTTGTTGATAAGGATAAAGGGGTAATAAAAACCAAAAATCCCAATTTTGCTCTTTTTTTGTACTTATCATATTTTGATTGATTACGACAAGACTTTAGGCGAAAAGTATTCGCCCTTACAAATTAAAAGTAATTTGTTAGTCAATTATTTATTTGATTTCCAATAATTCTACGTCAAAAATCAAAGTAGCATTAGGAGGAATTGCACCTCCTGCACCTCTAGCACCATAACCTAAATCGGGAGGAATAATTAAAGTACTTTTTGAGCCTACACTCATATTTGCAACTCCTTCATCCCATCCTTTAATAACCTGTCCTATACCAATGGTAAAGGTAAAAGGTTGATTGCGATCAAGAGAACTATCAAATTTTTTGCCTCTTTTAACTCCTTCTTCTGCTAAGTAACCTGTATAATGTACTGTTACTTTTTGTCCTCGTTGTGGGGTTTGTCCTTCTCCAGCAATGTTTTCAATATACTTTAAGCCGGTAGGAGAAGTTTGCGCCGTCGATAAATCTATATCCATATTTCCTTTAGGTTTAAGTTGACTAGCGTCTGCTATTAAAGATGATTTTTCAGACATATTCTGAGTTAGTGTAACATTGTTTATACCTATTTCGTCAGCGATCGCTTCTGGTTTACCATTGTTGTTAAAAATAAGGGAAATTATCAAAAATCCTGCACAGATAATCACAATTCCCATGCTAAATATAATTGGTTTCATCTTCAATCAAATATCTATATCTTCAGGTCAATTATCAATTGTCTATCACAAATCATCTTTTGTCTATAATTAACATTCATTAAATATTATTTTTTATCATCATTTTCCCCAACTTTTGTTTATGGAGAGTATAATGGCTGAATAATTTTAATTATTTATTTCTGTTTAGTTAAATGTTAGACAAACTTTTTGGGAAAAAAAAGAAGAAAACCTCTAATATATCTACTGAAAATTCTACCATTAATAATAATAATATTAATATTAAAATCATTGATAAAAAAGCAAAAATATCAATCAAAGAACAAAGAGAATTACAGATAGAAAGAAAAAAAAGAATAATTGATGAATTTGATAGATCTTTGATTAATTTACAAATAGAAACAGGTATTTGGACTCCTTTATATATTGTTGATATATATGACTTAGATTTTTCTCAACCTCAACAAGACTACGCTCTTTTTATTGATTGTGCTTTAGATGAATGTTTTGGTATTCATAAACAAAAATTAAAACAAAAAATTTATCGAGAATCGTTTAACTTACAACCAGCAGAATTATTAATTGTTATTAAAGAAATTGGTGCAGAAATTTTCTTATCTTTCAAAAAATTTCCTTTCAATATTGAAAAATTAGTTGAACTTTTAAATGTAGGTTTTTTAACTCCTGATACCCATAAAATTCTTTTCCTTACTTATTTTATTCCTCCTATTCCTGATGATTTATATAAATTTGATAATATTACCATTCCCCAAAAATTTGAAGAAGCAGTCAGAGATATTGTCAATTATTGCGATCGCCATTTTAGCACCGATAATCTTACTTTTGAAAAATGGGAAAAATTAATTATGGGTTTAAATGCCCAAGGAATGATTTTAAAATTTCCTGACACAGAAAAAGTAGTTAAATTAGATGCAATTTTAATAGAAGATTATAGTGGTATAGGCTATCATCGAGTAAAAGTAGAAGAAATAGTTAAAGATACCATCGAAAAAAATCCCATTGTTATTCCTTTATTTATTCTATTTTTAGCCTTCTTTTGTTCTGATAAAGATGATACTCAAATATTTTCTTATCATTATCTATTTTCTCCCACTGGCATGGCAAAACAACGTTTAATGGAAACAGGAAAAGTATCATTTCCACAACTTTTTAATAAATTATTAGATGAATCTTTACTTCCTAATCAATTCAGAAAATGTCTTTCCACTATTTATTATGAAGCATTTATTTTACATCAATATGAATTAGAAGATCTCATTTTTAAGTTTCGAGAAAAAGCCAAAGATTTACAACCTAAAACTAATCAAGATATTGATTATAGCTACTGGAAATAAATATTAAAGTTAAGGAATTTTTCTTTGCAAAAATATTCTCATATCAGATTCATCTCTTAACTAATTTTGCCTAAATGTTCAAGAGGCCAAAAAGTAAAAATTGCCTTGCCTATAATATTTTCTTGAGGTAAAAATCCCCAAATATGAGAGTCATTAGAATTATTACGATTATCACCCATCACAAAAACATATCCTTGAGGCACTTCCATTGTTTCTAAGTCATATTGAGGAGGATCAAAAATATAATCTTCTGCAAGGGGTTTTTGATTAACATATACTATGCCTTTTTTTACTGCTATGGTTTCTCCCCCATGGGCAATAATTCTTTTGATAAATGCTTGATTTGCATCGTATCCCAATATTTGTAATTGAGGAGGAGGGGTAAAAACAACTATATCATGATCATGAGGTTGATTAAAATAGTAGGAAACTTTTTCTACCACAAGACGATCACCAACAGAAAGAGTCGGAGACATAGATTCAGAGGGAATAAAACGAGGCTCAGCAATAAAAACTCGAATAAGAATAGCTAAGATTAAGCCTATAAAAACAATACTAAAATTTTCTTTTATTTGTATCCAAAAATTAGATTTAGACGTAGCAGATAAATCAGTTTCGGTTAATTTGGTCATAGATAAGTTGAAGCTCAATAGTATAGTAGAAAGTAGAATCTTAAAATAAAAAGAAATTCTAAAATTTGGGGTAAATACCAAAAATCAAGAGTTTTTTACCCTATATTCTACATTCTACATTCTTAATTCTCTAGTCGTCTAAAGCAGCGATACCGGGTAAGACTTTACCTTCAAGTAACTCTAAACTTGCACCGCCACCAGTGGAAATATGACTCATTTTTTCAGCAACTCCTACTTTTTCTACCGCAGCGACAGAGTCTCCTCCACCGATAATGGTAATTGCACCTTTGCCTGTTAATTCTGCTAAGGTATGTGCGATCGCTTCTGTACCTTTAGCGAATTTTTCAAACTCAAATACACCCATAGGACCATTCCAGATTACTGTCTTACAGTCAGCTAAAGCTTCTTGGAAAGTTTTAACGGAATCAGGTCCAATATCTAATCCCATCCAACCATCAGGAATGCTATTAATATCAACGGTTTGGGTGTTAGCATCGGGGGCAAAATTATCCGCTAAAATGACATCGGTAGGTAATAAAAACTCTACTCCTTTTTCTTTAGCTTTAGCTTCTAATGCTTTGGCTAAGTCTAATTTATCTTCTTCTACTAAGGATTTACCAACACTTAAACCACGTGCTTTGTAGAAGGTGAAAATCATACCACCACCGATGATTAATTTATCACATTTTTCAAGGAGGGTTTCAATAACACCGATTTTACTGGATACTTTTGAACCACCTACAATAGCTACTAAAGGACGTTTAGGAGCTTCGATCGCACTTTGTAAAAATTCTAATTCTTTTTCAATCAAAAAACCAGCAACAGAAGGAGATAAATAATGGGTTACGCCTTCAGTAGAAGCATGGGCACGGTGGGCTGTACCAAAAGCATCATTAACGTACAAATCGGCGTTACTAGCTAATTTTTTAGCAAATTCAGCATCGTTAGCTTCTTCTTCATCATAAAAACGGAGATTTTCTAATAAAGCAACATCACCATTAGCTAAAGCACTTACCCCAGTACTAACAACATCACCAATACAGTCCTCAAATTTAGTAACGGCTTTACCTAATAACTCCCCAAGACGTTTAGCAACAGGGGTTAAACGTAAACTATCTTTAACTTGACCTTTAGGACGACCCATGTGGCTACATAATAAAACTTTAGCACCGTTAGCTGTTAAATGATTGATGGTGGGTAAAGCTGCTTTAATACGAGTATCATCGGTGATTTGTCCGTTATCCATAGGTACATTAAAATCAACGCGCACTAATACTCTTTTTCCTTCTAAATCAGATTGTGTTAAACTTGCAATACTTTTTTTTGCCATGACGCAAATCTTCCTATATATATTTGATTTTTAAAAATAAGTTGGTAAAAAATTTTACTCTTTGGAGATTTTACCCGAAACGTAACGATATGTAAATTTATTTTTTTAATACTTACTCTATTGATATATCTGTAAATAATCTTAATCAATAGAAGGCAATCGTAATAATTATTTTAGTAGGGACATATTCTATAATCTCTTTGATTTTGATAGAAAAATTAATTAATGATAATTTTATATTGAACTCAGGTAAGATTTAACAGTCGTGAGGTATCATTAAAATGTAAAGTTTTATTGAGTATTCCTCATGGTTGCAACTCCTACCAAATTAAATTACGATATTAAGGATATTAATTTAGCTGACCTTGGTCGCCAAAGAATCCAATGGGCGGCAAGAGAAATGCCTGTTTTAGGACAAATCACCGAACGTTTTGCCCAAGAAAAACCTCTTGCGGGTATTCGTTTAGTGGCTTGTTGTCACGTTACCACTGAAACTGCCAATTTGGCGATCGCCCTTCAAGCTGGTGGTGCGGATGCGGTATTAATTGCTAGTAACCCTCTTTCAACTCAAGATGACGTAGCTGCTTGTTTAGTAAATGACTATGGTATCCCTGTTTTTGCTATTAAGGGCGAAGATAATGCCACTTATCACCGTCATGTACAAACCGCATTAGATCATAAACCTAACATTATCATCGATGATGGTTCGGACGTAGTTGCTACGTTAATTAAAGAAAGACAACACCAATTAAGTGACTTAATCGGTACAACCGAAGAAACCACCACAGGTATCGTTCGTTTAGAAGCGATGTATAGAGATGGTGTATTAACTTTCCCTGCCGTTAACGTCAATGACGCTGAAACAAAACACTTCTTCGATAATCGTTATGGTACAGGACAATCTACCCTTGATGGTATCATCCGTGCAACTAATGTACTTTTAGCAGGTAAAAACCTAGTCGTTGCTGGTTATGGTTGGTGTGGGAAAGGAGTAGCAATGCGTGCTCGTGGTTTAGGCTCAAATGTCATCGTCACCGAAATTAACCCCGTTAAAGCCATTGAAGCAGCGATGGATGGTTTCCGTGTAATGCCCATGAGTGAAGCCGCCAGTATTGGTGATGTGTTTGTAACTGTAACAGGAAATAAACATATTATCCGTGAAGAGCATTTCGCAGTGATGAAAGATGGTGCGATGGTGTGTAACTCTGGTCACTTCGACTTAGAAATTGACTTAGAAACCTTAAAATCCATGTCTCGTGAAGTGAAAGAAGTACGTAACTTTACCCAACAATATTTACTTAATAACGGCAAATCGGTAATTGTCTTAGGTGAAGGGCGTTTAGTTAATTTAGCGGCGGCTGAAGGTCATCCTAGTGCGGTTATGGATATGAGTTTTGCTAACCAAGCCTTAGCCTGTGAATATTTGGTTAAAAATCAAGGCAGTTTACAACCCGGTATTCACTCTATCCCCGTGGAAGTAGATCAAGAAATCGCTCGTTTGAAGTTACAAGGTATGGGTATCACTATTGATTCTCTGACTCCTGCTCAAATTGAGTATATGAATTCTTGGACTGTGGGAACATAAATTAATTAATTATTAACAATTAACAATTAACAATTATCAATATTTATATTCTCTATTTATGCTTAAAAAATTAGCCCGTTTTTTAGTTCTAATTTTAGTTCTAACAACTTTATTTATACCCACAAAAGCTATAGCCGCTAGTTCGAGTGCGGTAACATCAACTTTTGAAAGAAAAGACTTAACAGGAGAAGATTTTTCTGGACAAAATTTACAATTAGCAGAGTTTACTAATGTTAAGTTAGAAAATGCAAATTTAAGTAATACTGACTTACGAGGAAGCGTTTTTAACGGTGTGAAAGCAGAAAAAATAAACCTTTCTGGATCTGATTTAACCAATGGTTTAACTTATCTTACTAATTTTGATAATGCCGATTTAACGGATGCTATTTTTAAAGAAGCAGTGATGTTGAGATCGACTTTTAATAATGCTCAAATTGAAGGTGCAGATTTTACTCAGGCAGTGTTAGATAATCAACAAATTATCAAACTTTGTAAATATGCTGGTGGAATAAATTCTAAGACAGGAGCAAGTACTCGTCAATCTCTTGGCTGTCCTTAATTCAATTGTTTTGGGGTTAATATCATTAACCCTTATATTTATACGTTCATCGTTAAAATTAATTTTCAGAAGATTTAACTAAATTTTTATCTAGTAAAGCATCTAATCCTACGGATGTTAATAATTCTTGCCATTGTTTAGGTTGAGATTCTTTTAAAGTGGCTACCAAAGATAAGGTATCTTGCCAAACTCCTTCATTGGCTAGAATTTGAGCTCTTTGAAGATTGTCTAAGTTTGTTGATAATTGATTGTTAATATTTTCTTCTAAAGAAACTTTTTCAATCATTCCTTTTGTATGATTGCTAGTGTTAATAAACATGGGATTACAAATTAAAGATATTTCCCATACATATTTTTTATCGGTTTCTAAATTTATTTTATTCGATACATTGATCGTTATAATTTGATCGGTTGCAGTTATGGGTATTTCCTGAATATCCAAATCTTTGCCGTTTTCTTCCCTCAAAATAAATTGAGCAAATTTAGCTTGAGTGGGAGGAATGTAAACAAAAAATTGTGGTTGACTAGATATAGTTTTGATGAAATTATCATTACTAGGAGTTAAAGGAGTAATCGGTAAATTGCCTCGAACACAACCCCCTCTTCTTCCTCCCGCCGCAGTACTTTGGGGCGATTCTCTTTTAGGAGCATTGGGAAACTCGATGGCATTTGCCGAAGAAATAAATATCTCCATCAAAGGGATAAAACCCATAACAAAAGCTATTATTATTGTTGATTTATAAAATCTATTTTTTTTCTGCTTTTTAAACATATATTTTCCTCAAATTGTATAAGATTATCAATGAATAAATGGTGATAACAATTCTAGTATGTGAGTTAGTTGTGAGATTTTGTAGATATGTTAGCTATTCGCTATTCGTAGTC
This sequence comes from Geminocystis sp. NIES-3708, assembly GCF_001548095.1. Classification (NCBI taxonomy): domain Bacteria; kingdom Bacillati; phylum Cyanobacteriota; class Cyanophyceae; order Chroococcales; family Geminocystaceae; genus Geminocystis; species Geminocystis sp. NIES-3708. The sequence goes on from NZ_AP014815.1 coordinate 1,593,517, forward strand.
AGCTTTAGCGATATGGTAAAATTTATAGATTAATTTTTAAATCTTTAATGATTAACAAACGATTTAAAGATTGCTATCGAAAGACATAAATTTACTCATAATTAATTGAATTAGTATAATTTTAGACTTTTAGGAAATGTTTTTGTTCCTTCGTTAATTTAATTTAATTAAAAAACCATTAATGCTGGAGGAGGAGTCCATAATCCAATTTCAAATAAATCTCTAGATCCTGTGATTCCTTGTCCTATAAATAATAATAACGCTAAACAGTTGAGAATAATGTGAATATTACGCCATTTATGGGATTTATCTCGGTAAATGTCATCGATAATTGCTACAGAAAAAATCATTAATAAGCAAACTATTACACCATAATAGTAATGAGACCAAAACCATTCATTACTACGACGAAAAACACCATCTTGACAACCTAAAATTATCACTCCCATGCCGCTCAATGTTGCAAAAATTCCTCGCCATAATTTTTCTCTGGCAAGAAATAATAAAATAAAAGAAGCGATGGTGAAAATAAACATTAAAACTAAGAATATAAACTGAAAAAAATTTGTTTGCCAAAGGGTTTCTTTGAGAATATTTTTAGTAATAATGGGTTGTCCTAACCCTATCAATGTAACAATTACCACTGCGGTAGATAATATTTTACCTATTTTTACATGATTTAAACCTACAGAGGGCGGAATTTTACTTTTATCTCCTTCTTTGATTTCTAATCTTCTTTGACGAGTTTCCCATGCAAAATAAGAAACTATACCCAATAAGGGAAAAACACTAATAATGGTAAGAAAAGGGTGAATTAAGAGGCTAAATTGTTCGGGTGTCATAATAATTATTTATAACTTTTAATTCTAATTATGTTTATGCTTAAATCTAACTAACTTTCCTTGAAAGATCCTTAATTTTTACAAAATTTTTTTTCAGAATTAGATCATTTTGAGTAAATATCATTATTATTTTCGATTAATCCTACTTTGTCTAAAGTTTTCAGATTGCAATGATCAAAGAAGTTAATTGATTACGATAATTATTATCTAAAAATTTTTCCTGTAATTTTTGCCATTCTTGCCATTTTATTGATTGATCTTTCATAATTAAATAATGTAAAGTTGGTAATTTTGTTAACCATGTTTTACCTAGTTTTTCTGTTAAATGATTTTCTAAGCAAATATTATCTTGAATATTTCCTAAAATTTCTTGTACTTGTTCTACTAAATACAAATATTTTTTATATTCTTCGGGATAAAAATCAATAAATAACTCTAATTGATAGCGAGTTTTTTTTGCTTGTTTTCTTAAGGTATGTAAAATTTTTCTTTGTTTATTGATTAATAAATTAATTTCTTCATCAGTTAAGTTTTCTTGGACAATAATATCCTGATTTTCATTGATTTTTGTTCCTATTAACCAACCAGATTGTAAACAAAAATTACTAATTTGAGGTAATAACAAACAGGATAATAATGATTTGATTTTTATGTTGGCAATCCCTTTAAATTCAGGCTTTTCTAACCATTTTATTAAAGATTGTTTTAATTTTTGATAATTTTTTGTACTTAAAATTAACTTAATTTCTTTAGTATCTTGAGATGATGGTTTACTAATATCAGCGATAATTTTTTGGATAAATTTATGTTCTATCTCTAATATTTCCTGACTAAATTTATCTTCTAAATTGATTTTTAAAATATCTAAATCTCTTTGTTGTCCTAAAAATCTAGCAATATTACTAATATTGGTATCATTAATAATAGAAGGAATCTTTAAAGCAGAATTAAAAACACTTAAAATACTTCTTAATCTCCTCATGGCAACTCTTAATTGATGCAAGTTTTCAGGATCTTCTTCTATTAATATTTTCTTTTCATACTTAAGAATTTTCTTGACTTGCTTTGCAATAGCATTATAACTATAATCGGCAAGAGTAACAGAATTATCTTTGAAGATGATGGCAGACATAAGTGAACCTCTACACTTAAGTAAACGAATTGTTGTTAGTTTTGAAGTAATAAGTAAATAAAAGAAATATTGATTGATTATTCATTGTTTATTGTTCTCATTATAAATTTTGACAAAAAAAATGACCGTGACTAATTACAAAAATTAACCACAGTCTCGATAAGATAATTAGGAATTAAAAATTTTAAACTTTTTCTTTTTTGAATTATTAGTTACGGCACTAAAAGAATCAAAAAAATTCATTACTTCTTCATTCTTTTTAAACAGTTGCTACTTCTTTTTCTTCGGTATTTGCTACTACACCCGTTAACTTTTCGTAAGTCTCACGCATTTTTAAGCCCACTAAAACTTGGAATAAACCAGTACCATTATTAGAGCCGGGATAATCTCTGTGTTTAAGTAATAATTCAGTCATTTCACCATAATACTTAGTACCAGTACGACTTAAATGACTTTCAACATAGATAATTTCTTCTAGGTTGTCAAATTCACCATCAATTTCAAGGATAGAAACCTCATTACCCATGTAGTTATCAGGTCCATAGTACATTTTTAAACCGGGGAATGCACAAGTAAGTTTACGTCCACAAGGGCGCCAATCAATAGTTGAACCTTCATCAAATAAGTAAGTAGGTTCAAAGTGTTCAATACCTTCTTTTTCAATGAGACGAACTCGTAAAATTTTACCTTCTTTTTCTTCAATTAATTGAGTAGGTAATACTTGAATTACGATGTCTGCATATTGTTTTTGAGGTTCGATATAAGCAGTAAAATCAGGTTTTCTGGACATGATCGAAGCAACCACATCATCATAACTATGACCTCTTTCTGCCATGTCACGTTGAATTTTCCAGTTAATTTTTACTTCTTCGCTAATGTCAAGATAGACGCTGAAGTCCACTAATTCTCGAACTCTTGCATCATAAAGAGGGTGTAAACCTTCAATAACAATTACTTTATTAGGTTCGATTCTTTCAGGAGGATCTAATTCTCCTGTTTCATGATTATATATAGGTTTATCAATAGCTTGACCATTTTTTAACGCTTTAACTTGTTCTGCCATTAAGTCGAAATTATTGGCACGAGGATCTAATGCGGTTACACCAGCTTCTTTTCTACCTTTACGATCTAAACAATGATAGTCATCTAAACAGATAACCGTCATAAACTCTTTACCAAATAAATCTTCTAAACGGCGCAAGAAAGTTGATTTTCCACAACCAGAGTCTCCAGCAACGCCAATAATAACTACTCTATCTTGAGTCATATTTTCCTCTATAGTTGAAACTAAATTTTACTTATATCAGTAATTTTTCTATTGTTTGTTATCTTATCAGTCAAATGCACACTAATCTATAGTTAATTATGTTAATTGATTATTTTTTAACTTTTAAAAAATTGTGCTAAAGCATATGAAGAACTTTGTGGATAGTGAGATAGCTAAATGCTTTTTCAACCAAGTTACTTTAAAGCTGATTGGTTTAAAATTCTCTCGAATCCTATAAAAATATAAATTTTAGACACTTTTAGACAAGGAGAAATTAGTTTTAATGATATTGCTCAATGGTGAGAGGTGAAAGCGTCTTCAATCTCACAACAGTTGGCAATTTTGCGAAAATATCATTTAGTTAAAAGTCACAGACAAGGTAATTACATTTTTTATTCGATAAATGAACCAGCAATTTTGAAAGTGTTAGACTCAGCAAAGGAGGTTTTTAATAATCATTTAGTGCAAGTCAAAAATGCTTTACAAAAACTAGAATAAAATATTATTAACTATTCATGATAGGCTTTCAATAATTTGGACTTAATCAATCCTTATTCTATGGCGATCATTGTAATTGTCATTGTAACTAAACTAATTTAGTTTTATATTTATGCTAGTAAATGTATCTTTTCTTTAATGGGATTAATGTTAGTAATACTGGCGACAGTAAGTTTTGATTTTGATACCACCACTCAAGTCATTTAAACTATTCATTTATATCTGTCAATTTTAAAAACAAAAAAAGAATGATCAGATTAAAAATAACTATCTATAATGAATAAAAAAGAAAATAAATTAGACATTTGCACTTGTAAAAGACGAGATTTTACTAAATTATTATTAACAGGAAGTTTCGGCTTATCTTTTTGGTTATCTTCTGCTTTATCAGCGAAAGCTGAGTATAAAGCTAAAGCATTAGTGTTAAGTTGTATTGATTTTCGTTTTGTTGATTTTGAGCGAAATTTCTTGATAAATAGTAATTTAGATCATCAATTTGATTGGTTAAGTTTAGCGGGAGCATCTTTAGCTCTGACAGATTTTCCTAGCCCTGCAGATACTATCGTTTTTTGGGAACAACTAGCTTTATCTTACAAGTTACATAATATTGAACAGGTTATTATTTTAGATCATCAAGATTGTGGTGCTTATAGCAGTAAATTTAATACTAATTTGACTCAAAATCTCGAAGAGGAAATAAATATTCATCGTCAATATTTAACTCAGGCTTATGATGCGATCGCTAATCGCTATCCGAATTTAACAATAGAACTGTATTTTATTTATCTTGACGGCAAAGTAGAACAAATTGATGTTTAACCTTTTTTAATCAAACTACAAAAACACCTGCTATTTTTTAATAAAATAGACATCTGCAAAGTTGATGATTTAGAAGAGTTAAAACCCTTACTACGAGACAATAAAAAATCTTTTCTTAAAAAAGTTGAATAGTAATAGTTGGAAATAAAAAAATTATGAAAATAAGGCTTTTGGGCGAAAACTAAATAACTTGCGATTATTAATAGGAATCAGACATTGATTTAAGGGAAATTTACGGAAGTTTTTACCGAAACTATTTACTTGATATACCATAGATTCATTTAATTCTAAAGCTGTTAGCCATCCTTGTTCATGATGATAAACACCTGTATCAATGCCAATCCAACCTTGTCCTCTAGCTAACTGCCCGGGTTTTAGTCCTTTAAATGTAAAAGTGATAGTATGACCGATAATAATAGTCTTGTCCAAAAAATATGGGTGAGTACTAACATGAAAGGGTGTACGAATCCAACAAAATTGATCAGAAGATTGTTGCTCAAGACGAAGATTAGGATCTATTCCAGCATGGACTAACCAATAATCTCCTAAATCATAGTATAGAGGTAGATTTTTGATCCATTCGATATGTTCTATTGGAGGCATTTTTTGACCATAACTATTAACTGTCGTACTACCACCATTTTGTAACCATCCTTGCAATATTTTATAATTTGTTTGCCCCTGATTTAAGGCATTGAGTAACATAATTTCATGGTTGCCTTGAATACAATTGTAATCATTGTTCATGACAAATTCTACTACTTGGGCACTGTGAGGTCCACGATCAATTAAATCTCCTAGAAAGTAAATCTGATCTTCTTTATCAGGAGCAATATTTTCAAATAATCTCAATAAAGCATCATAATGACCGTGAACATCTCCAATAACCAGTCTTTTGTTACTCATTCCTATACCGTGTCGATTTTAAATATTAATTTATTGATTACATAGTTTAGTATATCTTAATTTATTTTATCTTTATTCTGAACATTTCATTTGCGGGGATTAATTACTTATAAATGTAATAATTTTATTAGCCGTAATACTTAGTAATTTAGGCATTAACCATTATAAATTGTTAATTTACTCCACTTTAGCTTTTATCATAGCAACAAAAATCAGCAATAGTAAAAGATAGATCAATACTTTTGTTAAAAATTAACAATTTATATGAACAATAAATATTATCAAATAAGTGCAATAATTGAAAAAAATAAATATGGCTATTATGCTTATTGTTTTCAATTAGAAGGTTCAGTTGTCAACATCGATTGGATTCCTTAGAGGAAATAAAAGCTAATATTCAAGAGGCAATTGAACTATACTTATCCACTCTTACAGAAAAAGAAAAACTCTGATAAACTATGTTTAAGTTGTAATCTAAAACTTTTTAGTTATAAACTCAGATTATAAGTTTCCTTTTGCCATTCAATCTTTTATCATGAGTTCTTTCTCTTCATTACCTGAAGCATCTGATCATTTTTTTGAATATCGTTTTGTACATAGGATTAATCCCTTAGCCTATAATAATTTCTTACAATTTCAAGAAAAATTAAGAACACGGGCTAAAAATTATCAAGGTTATCTTAGTGAAGATTTGCCTGTATTATTGGAAGAAGGAGAAACCCTTGTTTTTGAAACTATATTGCGATTTGATACCCCAGAAAATTGTATTAACTGGATTGATAGTAAAGAAAGACGAGAATTACTTTATGCGGAAGAAAATAATGGTTATCAATTTAAAGGGGAAGCAAATTTCGGGAGTTATACCAGTTGGATAAAACAAAGTGTTAACAACTCCTCTCCTGTTTGGAAAATTAACCTTTTAGTTTTACTGGTACTTTATCCCACCGTGATGCTATTTAATTTACTTTTGAAAAAGCCATCTTTAATTGATTTTCCGACATGGATGCTTTTTGGTAATTTCTGTAGTGTTGCCATAACTGGTTGGTTTGCAGTTCCTTGGATTAGTCGTCTTTATCAAAATTGGTTAGAAAGTGAAGGCACAAAAAAAGAGCAATTATTAGCATTAACAAGCATTTTCCTTGCCCTTTTTATGCTGTTACAGATTTTCCGACATATTCCGATTAGTTTTTGGTAGTGAAAATATTTATTTTAATATCTATTTAATTTAATATCTTGCACCATCAGGAAGTTCTCTGAATTCTTTCCAAACAGCCTGTGCTTCTTCTTGAAGAATTTGCTCTGGTGCGAGTAAGCGATTTTTATATTCTTTAACTAAATCTTCTTGAATATTAGCATCATCAAAAAGATCTGCAAAATCACTCCAACCAGCGGCGTAGTAAATTTTGGAAATTCTAGCCCAATAAGCCGTTGCATAACACATAGGGCAACATTCACAACTGCTATATAAAACAGCACCTGATAGATCAACAGTTCCTAGTTTCTTACAAGCCTGACGAATAGCGTTTACTTCTGCATGTGCTGTAGGATCATTATCCCGTAAAACACTATTACCAGAAGCCCCAATTACCTCTCCATCTTTAACTACAACTGTACCAAATGCCCCACCTGTTTTCTTGACAACTCCTGCCTCTCGCATCAAGGCGATCGCTTGACGCATATATTCAATATCTTTGTTGTTGGTCATTTTAAGTGATTTTTTTTCTATTTATTATACGGTATCATATTCCTGTTGTTTAATTCTTCATGAATCAATAATTCATAAGATTTAATAATGAGAATTTTCTTATCTTCTAAAGGGAATAACTGACGATAATTATTTGTTTGAATAACTATTTTTAAATCACTTTTTTTTGCTTGTTCAGAATTATTAATAGATATGATCGCATCTTCTAAAGTTTCATCTTTTTTTTGGATTCTAACGGGGATAGGTTTATTATTAAATTGTCTCTTCAAAAAACCATCAATGCCATTATTTCTTTGTACAGGAATAGCATTAATACTTTTTAATAAAAATAGTTCATCTTCCGATTTTTCTATATAACTTGCTTTTCCTTTTTCCACAAGTTCTGAATTAGTTATAATCATCTCATTTAATCTTTTTTTCGTAAGTTCGATGCCAAAGGCACAGCTACGCTGCACACATCTTCTGATATATCAATGCCAATAAAATTACGATGCAAAGATTTAGCGGCGACACAAGTTGTACCACTACCACAAAAAGCATCTAAAACTAAATCACCTTCATCGGTAGAAATATTAATAATTTGTTGTAAAAGTAAAACAGGTTTTTGCGTAGGATAACCAACTCTTTCTTTTACTTTTGGATTTAAAAAAGGTATTTCCTAAACATCCGATAAAGGAACGCCTTTTTTCTCTTGAGCTATAATTATATTACCATTTTTATCCTTTTTATAAACAGATTTACCATAACTATTTTTTTCTCTTAATTGCCATATTTGATCAATATTTGTCGTAGGAGAATAATCAGTATAAATAATGTTAAATTTAAAATTATCTGTTTTGGAATAAAAATAAATAGTTTGATGAGAATTAAGCAAACCTTTTTTTGAATTTGACCATCTTTTATAAGACCAAATAATTTCACTTGTAAAATTTTCAGGAAAAAATATTTTATCTAATAAAATTCTTAAATGATGAGAAGCAGATTTATCACAATGCAAAAAAAATATTACCAGTTTTTTTAATACTCTTTTACATTCAATTAAACATTTTTCTATCATTAATAGATAATCATTTAGACTGTGCCAAACATCATCCAATTCATAATTAATAGAATTATCACGGGTTGTTAAAGAATGTTTTTTTAAGTAAAAAATGGTGGATCTAAATATATTAAATCTACTATTTCCGAATCAATCTTTTTCAATTCATCAAGACAATTTCCTAAAATTATTTTGTTCATAACTTAAGTTTTTTCAGGTGTTTTTTTATCTGCAATATCTATTAAAATCTGTTTTAAATCAAATCCTGTACGAGTTTTGATAAAATTCCATGCTTCTTCTCCAGCATAATATTCGCCATTTACACCCTTATAAACTGTTTCTAAAGTTTGTTGAATATTGATAGCTTGTTCTCTTTGAAGATAATAAAACATTACTCTAATAGGTTTATATCCACTATTTTGTATAGCTTTTACATGAGTATGCTCTTTCGTGATTATGGTCTCTGTCTGTAGTGGCATCTCTCCATTTAATCTCAATAGCATCATTGCCATCTAAAAAATCAATTTCAAAGGTTTTCGGTTTTGTACCAAAAGAATTTTTAACAGTAGTTTTTTTTCCTTGAGGATTGTTAAATAATAAACATAAAGAAGCAATTTCTTTTAAAAAAGAACCAGCATAATTATATAAAAACCTACCAATATTTTGATATTCGTCTATTTTTTGCCCTTCTTGGCTGGTTATCCCCAAAACTCTATAAATTAGATAATGAGAAGTATCATCATTCTTCATTTCTTCTTTTCTTAAATCAATTTGTATTTTTAATTAACAAGCATATTCTTCCGAAAGTAAATGAATTTGCGATATTAGTAATTCTAGTTGTTTTCCTTCTTTAAGAGCATTAGTAATTTTGTTAAATTTATCTCGATTAATTAATTCTAATAACTGTTGTTTTGTATTTTTAGCTTGTATTTTAATACCATATCTTTGACAATAATTTTCAAGCTCTTTTTTGTTTAAAGATTCTATTTTCATTTATGTAAGACTAAAATTTAAGCAAAAACAAAAGTTTTAGATTGAGGTAAAGTTTTACCATCTTTTTGATATTCTTCTATAATTAACTCTAAAACTTCCTGCCCATTCTTTAAGGCTTCTTCATAGGTTTCACCGTGAGTAATAGGTTGCATTTCATTTTTAAAGTCAGGAAGGAATACGACAAAACAGTTATCTTCATCACTCTATTGAATAACGATCGTATAATTAAATTTATTCATAATTATTTACCCTCTTTTATTCTTTTTAATTTAGCTAATTTTTGGTTAATTTGTTTTTCTAAATATTTTTGAGCACCATCACCATCTTTGAGCATCATAACCATCATTTCCTGATATTGTAATCGGATCTTCTGGTAATAGTTCATCATACCAACGAGTATAACTATCTTTAGCTGTACGATATACAAAACCAGCTTTCTTCAATAAACTTTTTAATTATGGAATTTTTTTAGGAATAGATTATGATAATTTAACAGAATCTAAATGTTGAGCAATCCAAACTTTAATTAAAGATTGAGATTCAATTCCTAATCTTTTTGCTTCTTTATCTAAAGCAATAATAATCCAAGAGAAAAATCTTCAGGAGTTAAGCACCTGATTGCTTATTCAAGATGTAGTCCATCACAAAAACAGCCGAAAGAAAATTATGAAGATTACAATTCCTAAAAAAAAACTCTCCAATAGTGGCATATACACATAGATAGATAAATTATCCTGCAACATTTTTAACGTATAATTGTCTATTTTTATATGAACAAACTAATAGCCTCTTATTATAAAGTATATGAGCTAAGGATGACATTTGTAAGAGCCTACGATAACTCATTATATAAATGTTTTTCGATTCATAGCTTTGGAGATTAGACCATCGTTGTTTTTCTATTTCCAACTCCAATTTATCTGAATCACCGATAACTAAGTATGCTTTAAATGTCTTGGTTAATGTATTGTTCCAATTTATTTGTCCCAAATCGCCAAAACAATCAAATGCTTGTTGCTTATTATCTGTTGCCCATTCCATCCAATCTTCCACTTGTTGACGAGCATTATTGAAATGAGATGAAAAATTACCATTTTGATTGAAAATATTATATTTTGGATTTTCAATTTCTATTGTTGTTAGGCAAACTTCCATTGAATTGTAAGCTAAAAAAGCAAAATCTGTTTTAAAATCATTACCTAACGGAAGTTTTGTTACAATGGCTCTGGCAGCAGGACCTAAATGATAATTTGTAAAACCAGGAAGAAAATCAGGATATTTTTCTAAAAAATTATGAACTTCATTTTCTGATTTTGCGTTCGAGATTATACCGTGAAATTGTCCGACTCCATCTGAAAGATCAATATCATTATCTTCAGCATTATGAAATAGTTTTTTTTGTTGATCACTTTTAAAAATTATTGCAGATGGTATTATTTCAGATTTACTCATAAACTTTTCATGTACATAAATAAATATATTGCAAAAACGAACTCTATTATATATCTTCTACCTTCTAGGCAATCATGATTTGTGATAGTTGTGGATGTTGCCATTTGCTACGACTTCCTTTTGCTGGTTTAACCGAAAACCGTGCTTTCTTCAATAAACTATTTAATTCTCGAATTTTTTTAGGCATCAATCATCAGATTTTCTTGATTTACAAACTTTTAGCTTTTATGATAGCAACAAAAATCAGCAATAATAGGAGATAGACCATTATTGATAATATTTTATGACTAATATCCCTCCTTCTTTAACAGGAAACGAAATCAGAGAGAAATTTTTAAACTTTTTCGCCCAAAAACAACACAAAATCCTGCCTAGTGCCTCATTAGTACCAGAAGATCCCACTGTTTTACTGACGATCGCAGGAATGCTTCCCTTTAAGCCTATTTTCTTAGGGCAGAAAACCCCTGACTATCCCCGTGCTACCACTTCGCAAAAGTGTATTCGTACTAATGATATTGAAAACGTAGGGCACACCGCTAGGCATCACACCTTCTTTGAGATGTTGGGTAACTTTAGCTTTGGTGATTACTTTAAGTCACAAGCCATTGCTTGGGGTTGGGAGTTGTCAACTACAGTGTTTCAGCTACCCCCAGAGAGAATCGTTGTCAGTGTATTTAGAGAAGACGATGAGGCTTTTGCTATCTGGCGTGATGAAGTGGGAATCCCCGAAAAACGGATTATTCGTATGGGAGAAGAAGATAACTTTTGGAAATCGGGAGTAACTGGTCCTTGTGGCCCTTGTTCCGAGTTATACTATGATTTTAAACCCGAATTGGGGGATGATAACATCGACTTGGAAGACGATACCCGTTTCATCGAGTTTTACAACTTGGTGTTTATGCAGTATAATCGAGACGCTGACGGCAATTTAACCCCTCTGCAAAACAAAAACATCGATACTGGCATGGGGTTAGAAAGAATGGCACAAATTCTGCAACAAGTGCCTAATAACTACGAAACTGACTTGATTTTCCCTATCATTAAAACGGCGGCAAAGTTGGCGGATATTGACTATAGCAAAGCCGATGAAAATACTAAGGTATCTTTAAAGGTTATCGGTGATCATGTACGATCGATCGTTCAAATGATTGCTGATGGTATTTCAGCCTCAAATATAGGAAGGGGTTATGTTTTGCGCCGTCTGATACGCAGAGTCGTGCGTCACGGGCGTTTAATCGGTATCGATGGCAATTTTATCAATGAGGTAGCCGAAAGCGCTATCAAGCTATTAGAAGAGGTTTACAGCAATACGAGAGAAAGAGAAAAGGTAATCAAAACCGAGTTACAACGGGAAGAATCGGCTTTCTTGGCAACCCTTGAAAGGGGTGAAAAACTCTTAAATGAGGTGATTATTAAACTCAGAAGTCAGCAAAAAACAGTTATTTCGGGGGAGGATGCTTTTACCCTTTATGATACCTATGGTTTCCCCCTCGAATTGACTCAGGAAATTGCAGAGGAAGAAGGTTTAACCGTTGATGTGTCTGGTTTTGAAGCGGAAATGGAAGCTCAAAGAGTTCGATCTCAGTCTGCCCACGAAACCATTGATTTAACTGTACAGGGTAGCATAGACAAGTTAGCAGAGCATATCCATCCGACGGAATTTTTAGGCTATAGCGAATATCAGTTAATCAGTCACATCGAGGCGTTATTAGTTGAAGGTAAATCGGTGGAAAAAGCCGAATCAAGTAGCAAAGTTCAGCTAATCTTGAATAAAACCCCATTTTATGCCGAATCTGGTGGGCAAATTGGCGATCGAGGCTATTTAGCAGGAGAAGATGTGTTAATATCGATCGAAGATGTACAGAAAGAGTCGGGCTTTTTTGTCCATTATGGTACAGTGGAAAGAGGTATTGTCACCGTAGGGCAAAAGTTACGCGCAACTATAGACAAATCTTGTCGTAACCGTGTCAGAGCGAATCATACCGCAACTCACTTGTTACAGTCAGCTTTGAAAAAAGTTGTCGATGAAAACATCTCTCAAGCTGGTTCTTTGGTATCCTTTGATAAGTTACGTTTTGACTTTAATTCTCCTCAACCCATTACTAAGCAACAATTACAACAGGTTGAAGATTTAATCAATACTTGGATTGCGGAAGCTCATTCCACAGATATTAGTATCATGGGAATTGAAGATGCTAAAGCTAAGGGTGCGATCGCCATGTTTGGAGAAAAATATGGTAGTGAAGTCAGAGTAATTGATATTCCTAGCGTTTCGATGGAATTGTGCGGAGGCACTCATGTTAATAATACGGCGGAAATTGGCTTGTTTAAAATCATTTCTGAAACAGGGGTTGCTTCTGGCATTAGACGTATTGAAGCGGTAGCAGGTGCATCTGTCTTAGAATATCTTAAAGTGAGAGATGATGTCGTCAAGCAATTATCAGATAAATTAAAAGCTAAACCAGAGGAAATTGTCGATCGATTTTTTAATCTTCAAAGTGAATTAAAAGTCACTCAAAAAGAATTAGAAAATGTGAAACAAGAGTTAGCTTTATTAAAGTCTGAAAGTTTAATTAGTGATGCACAATCTGTGGGCGAATTTAAAATTTTGGTGGCTAATATGGGCGAATTAGATGCTAAATCTTTGCAATCAGCAGGAGAAAAATTGCAACAAAAATTAGGTAATTCTGCGGTGATTTTAGCATCTATTCCCGAAGCCAATAAAGTTAGTTTAGTGGCGGCTTTTGGGGAGAAAGTTTATAAAGAAAAACAACTTCAAGCGGGTAAATTTATCGGTGAAATCGCTAAAATTTGCGGTGGAGGAGGCGGTGGAAAACCGAATCTTGCCCAAGCTGGTGGTAAAGATACGACTAAAGTTGAGGAGGCTTTAACTATAGCGAAAACTAAATTAATAGAAGCCTTATCTTAATCCGTAGGGTGGGCATTGCTCACCTTTATAGTACTATGTATTTTACAAAATTTATACCAAAAAAGGTGTCTAAAATCAATTATAATAATGTTTAACTGAATTCTTTCTTCTTCAGCTTGTTCTCTAATCTTCTAATCTCACCTTCGTTAACAAATTTATCTCTAAATCAGATTTATCAAAATACTGTTTCATGACATCCTAATTATTTTTATTTTCCCAACGAAATAAGAAAATCATCAGAATAATTACAGCAATTTGAATTAATAAATTAGGAATGTTATTAGTAATATTTTTTCCCGCAATTATTTGGATGAAAAAGATGAAAGCACCAATCGCACCTGATGCACCAATACCAAAATAAATAAATTTTCTTAATCCCTTATAAGGAGCTTCAGCTTCCGCTTTTAAATAGGCGTATTTTTGAGAATCTAAGTTATTTTTATTATTTTTATTTGTCATATTTATTTTGAATTTAAGTTATTAATTATTTAAGATTAGATGCTAATTAATTTTTATTTAAAATTTAACTTGTTGATTTCTTATGAAAACAAAATGTTGTTGAATCATGTTCCAAAATGATTTATCCCAATAATCATAATGACCGATGATTAAGTTATCTTTCAACTTTAACTCACTTCTACCAGAAACAGAAATAAAAGGTTGCCAAGGTAAAGGGCTATTCCATGACATTGTCCAACGAGTATCTATTTGATTTTCTGTTTGTTTTATTTCGTGTAATTCTAGGTGTAAATTTTTAAACCATTTTTTTAGAAAATTAATCATTTCTTGATATTTTTTTAAACCATAAAAATTATAAACAGGATCTTTAAAATGAACATTTTCAGCATAGATACTATAGGTTTGATCTTCGGGAAAGTTTTGATAATCTTGTTTAATAATTTCTGTTAAATTCATACTATTATCGTTAATTTTTAAAAAAAATAATGGCAAAATAATTAGTATTTTATGACTAAAAATGTAGCTCTTGAGTGTTGCTTTTTTCAATTTCTAAAATAATTTTTGGTTTTAACTCTTCTAAATCTTGTTTAAGTTTTTTTCTACTAACAATTGCCTCTTCATTATGTTTTACTGTTATCATATTACTTACTGAACCCCATTGTTTAAGATTTGTTCTTTGTTTAAGCATTACTTTAAAAGATAAAAAATCTTGACAAACTTGTGGTTTTTCAATGGGGAAAAATAGTAAATAATATTCTTTAGAATCACTTAATGTATTAACAACTTGTTGACCAATATTAGTTTTTAAATCTAAATAACAAGGCAACCAACGAGCTCCATCTTTATGATTATATAATACGGTTAACCATAAAATCATGGGATGAGGATAACTTTGAAATAGAAATTGATTGTAACGAATATCATTTTGCCTATTTTTTATATCTACTTCTTCTAGCATGGTACAAACTGTTGAGATTATTTGTTTTTCATAAGTGATAATTCTAGGAAATACTATTTTTTGAATGGGCTTATTTTTAGGCCACTTACTTTCTAATAAAAATTGATTTAGAGTTAATTTAGAATCGTTTGATAATAAATCATTTTTAGGAATATTCTTGGTAGTAATAGCACTATTATTTTCGCTATTTTTTCGAGAAATTAGATCTAATTTTTGGATAATTTCACCAACACTTTGAGGACGATTATTAGGAGATTTTTCGAGACATTTTAAAATTAAATTTTCTAAATCTGCCGCAATATTTAATTCTGAGGAAAATTGAGCTGGTGTTAATTCCGTATGAGCTTTATACCATTCTCCCACAGAATCTATTTCTAAATCCCATGGATATTTTTTACTTAACATCAGATACATGATCATACCCAAACTATAAATATCAGAGCGATTATCTAAGTCTTTCCCCTGTAACTGTTCGGGAGAACAATATCGAGGAGTACCCATGAAACTTTCTGTTTCCCCCTCTTCCGTTTTAATTAATTTAGCAATGCCAAAATCTAAGACTTTGATCTGTTGTTTTCCATTAGCATCTTCTATCACAAAAACGTTACTAGGTTTTAGATCTCGATGAATCACGGGAGAAATTTCCCCTTCAAAAAAAATGCCGTTATGAGCAGTTTCCATCGCACGACAAATTTGACGGGAAAAATCAAAAAATTTCGTTAAGGATATACCATGAATATCAATTATTTCAGTGAGATTCTCCCCATTAAGATATTCCATCACATAAAAAGGAACTTTATTTTCATCGACACCATAATCACTAACTTTAACGATGTTATCACTTCTCTCTGAAAGTAAAGCACTGATAGTCGCTTCTCTTTGAAACCGTTGAATCATTTTCATATCATTTAATGAGCGAGAGAGAATTTTGACAGCAACATTTTGTCTTTTATAAATAGTATCCTCCGCCCGATAAACTATGCCCATTGCACCTTGCCCAATGATTTCTTTTAAGAGGTAACGTTGGACTAATAATTTTTCTTTATATAAATTACCCTGATCCATAATTATTTAGAGGATTTTATTTTTATTATAGAGTTTTCTTAAGTTTTCCCTTTTGATTATTATTTATATCCAATTCTTACTAAGTGGATAAACTGAATAACGATAAATTTTATTTTTCTCAAATGCCTGATAATAATTTACATCTTCAAAAATCACCATGGAGACGTTGCATCAAACTTCCATAAAGAATTTTAGACATAGAAAAAATTTTTTTGAAAAAGATGATAGGTTTTTGATCGAACTTGGGTAAGGTATCAATAAGAGAAAAAACAAACTTTTAAAAACAACTCTCACAGGAGCATAAAGCCATGAAACCAGAAGTAACTTTAAAATATTTATCTTACCTCCGTAACAAAAAAAATCAACAAGAAGGTTTTACCTTAATTGAACTATTAGTCGTTGTAATCATTATCGGTGTACTTGCTGCGGTTGCCTTACCCAATTTATTAGGACAAGTTGGTAAAGCTAGAGAATCTGAAGCTAAAAACGCCATGGGTACTCTCAACAGAACTCAACAAGCTTACCATTTTGAGAAACAATCCTTTGCTACTGTTGATTCTGCCACCCTCGCTCAGGCTGACAACGTGTTAGGAACAGTAATCAATAGCCAATATTTCAACATCTCTACCAGTACCGGTGATAGTGACGCTGCAGCTAAAGCCGCAACAGTAGATGGGGTAAGACAATATGCTGCTTCCATTGCCTTTGGTACTGGTGCTTACAGTAGTGCCGTATGTCAATCCGACAATATTGGTGGTGCTGCTGCCGCTACTGGTGGTGCTTGTACTTCTGGTACAACCCTCAAATAATTATTTAGCTTAACAGCATTCTACAAAACAAAATAAAACATAAAGAGTGGGTAGTAATACTTGCTCTTTTTTTATCAACTAGTAGGGGGGCGTTGCCCACCATTTGGCATCTAGGTATAAATCTAACACTTCTTCAAACTTTGGAGAAGTTATCTCCATCGATTGATAACAAAGAACCAAAATTTGGGTACATTGAGGGTGTATAAATCAATCCACTAAAAAGCCATGATCGAAACCTTATTATTACAAAAACTAAGGGTAATTAATCGTCATCAAACTTCAGGTTTTACCTTAATTGAGCTTTTAGTCACTCTGATTATTGTAGGTATTTTAGCTGCTATTGCCATTCCTAACTTTATCAATCAAGTGGGCAAAGCCAGAGAAGCGGAAACCAAATCAGCTTTAGGTTCAGTGGCAAGGAGACAACAGGCTTACCACTGGGAAAAACAAACCTTTGCCCCCACCATTACCCTTTTAAACGATGGAATCAGTAATAGTTTGGATACTAAATATCATAACTTTCCTGATCCTAGCGATGTGGACGCTACTTTAGTCAAACACCAAGCCATTGCCATTAACCCTGTCAAAGATCAAGTCAGAAACTTTGCCGCAGGAGTTTATTATAATAGTGGACTTTATACCTTTAGTATTTGTGAATCTTCTGGAGTAAATCAGGCGGTGAATGTGGGTGATACTGCCGCCGATGATTGCACTAATAGCGGTAAAAAATTAAAATGATGGTAATAATTTTTGATAGGTTCCATGAAAATAAAATCTTTAATTCCCTTTGTGTTTATACTTTTTTGCGGAATGGGAATAGTTTTTTTTCAGCAGAAATACGTTAAGACAAATATCGAGAATAAAACAACACAAGTTGATTATTTCTCACAAGAAGAAAAGCTCAAAACCGCTTTAACTCTACAGAAAAAATTACCTACCGTTGGATTCAACAATTTACTCGCAGATTGGCAATACTTACAATTAATCCAATATTTTGGGGATACTCCAGCACGGGATAAAACTGGTTATTCTCTGGTTACAGATTACTTTGAGTTAATTAGTAACTATGATCCTTCCTTCGTCAATGCTTATTTTTTCCTCTCCACCGCTAACTCTATTTATGCTGGTAAACCTGAGAAAACTGTAGAATTTCTCGATAAAATTTTACCTCAAATTACTCCAGAAGTTAACCCTTTAGCTTTTAATTTATGGACTTATAAAGGAGTAGATGAAATTCTCTTTTTAGGAGATATATCCGCCGCCCAAAAATCTTACGAAAAATCAGCTCAATGGGCTTTAACCCGAGGAGACGACATCGGCAAAAGCGTTGCCAAACAACGCTTAGAAACTGCCCAATATTTGGCAAAAAATCCTGATAGTAAAAAAGCTCAAGTTAGTGCTTGGGCAAATATTCTTACTTCTGTTTTTGATGATAAAAGCCGTCAAATGGCAATGGATAAAATTAAAAGTTTAGGAGGAGAAGTGAATATATCTAAGGATGGTAAAGTACAGGTAAAATTACCCCAAGAAGATTAAATTATGAATGATTTAAAATCCTTAGTTGTCAAAGAATTAAATCAAGAAAATTACTGGAAATTAAAAAATCTTCTTGAGGAAAGAATTAAAACAAAACCAGAAGAAATTACTAGTTATTTTTATTTAGCATTAGTATATTTATTACTTAATGACATAGAAAATACTGATGAGATTTTGATGTCAACTCTTTTAAGTAGTAATAATTTTGATGATGATTTTCAAGAGCTTTTAAATATTTTTGATGAGATGGCTTTAACTCAATTTCATCATAATAATTTTAGCGTCACAGTAAAAATTTATGGGAAAATTCATCAGCTACTATGGGAACAAGAAATCTTAAAACCTGAGTGGGGATTATATTATTATAATTTTGCCCTAGCTTTAGAAAAACTACAGGATAAAATGAGGGCGATGGAAGCCTATAAAAAAGCTATCAATATTAATACCTCTTTAGTAGATGCTTATAATAATTTAGGTAATATTTATTGTTACCTTAATCAATGGGAAAAAGCCGAATTAATTTATCAAAAAGCCATCGAAACTAACCAGAATTATTTGGGTAGTTATTTTAATTTATTATTAGCCCTTAAAAATAGGGGAAAATTTGATGAAGCAGTCAATTTAGCTATAAAAACTGCCGATTTATTTCCTGATAATTTTACTTGGCAATTGCAAAAATATTTATTTTTACCTATTATTTATTGTGCAGAAAAAGAAATTATTGATTATCGTCAAAGATTTAGTCGAGGATTAGATTTTTTAATTAATAATTTAGATTTATCTACTAAAGATAAAAGAAAAAATGCTTTAGAAGCTATTACTAATCATACCAATTTTTATTTAGCTTATCAAGGTTATAACGATTTAGATTTACAAAAAAAATATGCTTATTTAGTTACTAAAATTGCAGAAGCAAATTTTCCTCAATGGTCAAAAAGACGCAGTTATATCAAAGGAAAACAAGAAAGAAAAATAAAACTAGGTTTTGTTTGTGGAGGAAGTTATAATCGAGCTAAATGGTTATTTAAATGGTTAGAAAATTTAGATGTAAATAAATTTATTATTCATGTTTATTTTATTGAAAATATTTCTGAGTCTTTAAGAAAACAAATTGAGCAAATAACTAAATTATATTGTTGTATTCCTGATAATTTAGAATTAATTTGTAAGCAAATTTATCAAGATAATTTAGATATTTTAACCTATACAGAAATAGGAATGTTACCGCAAACTATCGTCATGGGTAGTTTAAAATTAGCTCCAATTCAGTGTGCAACCATCGGACATCCTCTCACTTCTGGATTAGAAACGATTGATTATTATATTTCAAGGGAGTTAATGGAAACTAAACAGGCACAAAATCATTATTCTGAAAAATTATTTTGCTTACCTAATATTGGTATGTGTTTAGAAAAAGAGGTTATTACTGAGGTAAATAAAATAAGGGAAGATTTTTATTTAAACTGTGATGATATTATTTATTTATGCAGTCAAATGTTGTTTAAATATCTTCCCCGTCATGATTATTTACTTCCAAAAATAGCTCTAAAAGTCCCTCTCGCTAAGTTTGTTTTTATAGAATCTTATCCTGATTTAACGCATATTTTTCAAGAAAGATTAGACATTGTTTTTAAGAAAAATAACTTAGATTTTCATGATTATTGTGTTTTTTTGCCTTCTTTGTCTCAAGGTGATTATTTTGAGTTAAATTGGTTATCTGATGTCTTTTTAGATAGTATTGCATGGTCTGGAGATAATACAACAAGAGAAGCTCTATCTTGTCATTTACCTGTGGTGACACTACCTGGAGAATTTATGCGCAGTCGTCACAGTTACGGAATTTTGAAAATGTTAGGGGTGACTCAAACAATTGCTAATTCCGAAAAAGAATATATCAAAATTGCTGTGAAATTAGGGCTTGATCGAGCCTATAATCAAACGATTAGAGAGAAAATAAAAGTTAAGCTCGATCGACTTTATGGAGATTTAGAATGTGTGAAAGCATTAGAAAAATTTTATCTACAGATTAATGACTAAAGCCATCACTACAAACTAATATTCAATATTGTCTCTCATATCTGTACTATGTTTTGTCAATTTATGTGTCTAATTCGTTGTTAAATCAAATCATCTTCAGTCAAATTTGCTTGTTTCATGAAACTTTTAAGAGTACCTATTCTTAAATCTTTATTGCCATGAATAGGAATTATTACTGTCTGATTATTTTTGCAATATTTAAAATGACTGCCATTAACATCTACTAATACCCAACCTTTTTTCTTGAGAATATAGCTAATCACTTTCTTGAAATTGACTTCATAAAATTAGTTCTAATATCTTATCAGATGAATCTTGTTGATTAGGAATTGCTCTTAAATATAGTTCTATAGCCTCCCTAAGATTATTCTCTAATTCCTCCATTGTATCAGCTTCTGTGAGGCAACCGGGTAGTGATGGTACTTCTGCCAAATATCCACATCCTTCCGCTTCATGTATAATTGCTTGAATTTTTATCATTTCAGAGCCTCCAATAAAAGTCTATACATTGATTTTATCTTTTCGAGAAGAATTGTGTTCTTTATAATTCCCCATTAAGGGGGCTAGGGGAGATCTAGCAAGTATATTTATTATTAGAAATCACCTAACAACTTACATCTTTAATAGTGTTTTCTAATAATTCCCTTAAATCATCTCGCTCTAACTTCCATAACTCCTTGATTTGTGTCTGTAAAATATCTAATAATTCTAATTTATTGTTTTCTATTATTTCAGTAGAATCATTAAAAAGAATACTAAACCAAGTCGTTTGAGCGGTGATAATATCTCCTAAAAATAAGAAAGATAATCCCAAATACCAATAATTATCTGTAATTAAGGGATTAATATTAATCTCTCGTTCAAAAAAATCTACTGCCTCTTGATATTTTTCTTCCTTGAGAAATTGCTGAAATTTTCCTTTCGTCAAAAAATTTATCCATTCTTGAGTGCGAACTTTCCAACCGTAATTATAATTAACAAAATCAACCTGTTTTCGTAGATGATTTTCTAATTCATAATCTTCATTAAGATATTGTTGTAAAATTTCCACAGTTTTAAGAATAAAAACTTCACCATATCTATTCCAATCATTATCATCCACGGCAAGTAAAGAGCCAAAATTTGCAGATGTTTCCCCAAGTGCTCCCAAATCGCTAGTAATGATATAACAACCACTTGCCATGGCTTCCATCACTGCGATACAAGAAGTTTCAGGAAAAGTATTAGGATAACTTAAAATAGATACTGATTTTAATTCCTCTGCTAATTTTTTCTGAGAAATTGAACCAATATATTCAACACCTTCCATATTCTGGCATTTCTCGTATAACCCAGCATATTTAGATTCATCATTGATTTGATAAACTTGCATACTGGAAAAAACTTTCAAAGTAATTTCTGGAATCAATTTTTTGATATAAGGAAAAAACTCTAAAAGTAAATCTAAACCACGAAAAGGAGTGCTGGTGTAAGCCAAAACAGGAGGGTTGATTTTATGGCTTAAAATCTGCTCATTTTCTCTAAATAATTGAGCAAAATTAGGACTAATGGCATTATTTAAAATAGTAACTTTCTCAGGAGAGATAGGAAAAGTTTTTAAATATTGGTCTTTTTGCCATTGACTGATTAAGACAATTTGATCATAAATATTAACTAATTCAGCATTTAACAAACATTCAACGGCTGGTTGATCTTGTGCGTGTTGTAACCATAAAATAAGAAGACAGTGAGAACTAATTAAATTTTTTATAGTAAAGCCAAAAGCAGGTCTATTTTGCAGAATGACAATGTCCACTGTCAGAAAAAAACTAACATTAATTTCATTGTAGGAAAGACAAGAAACTCCCCGATAAATACCTCCTTTACTGAGGTTATTAATTAGATAAATTTCATGACCTAATTTTACCAAATTTTCGGCTAAATAACAGATCATTGATTGAGAACCGCTCAATGGTTGAGAATGGGGAGTTTCCACGTTATAGTCAATATTACCCAAATCTAAAAAAACAATTTTCATCAAAAATAGTTAGATTTTTTCTACTAATAAATATAAAAAAGTCTCTAGTTTAATAACTAAATCAATAATTTCTTTTTCAGCTTCCGAGTAATTTTTTTCTTCCCCTGTTACTAGATTAATGGGCTGAATTTTTAAGGAATAAGAGACTAATTCTTGCAAGATTGCAGGTTTTTCCCACAAGATTAATAAAACAGCAGCTAAACCAGCAGATAAATAAATGGGTATAGTAGTTGGTAGTTTAATAAATTTACTCACTTCCCAAGGGTTTTGTTGCTTAATTGCCATTAATAAATCTTGTTTAACTTCTGGTAATTTTAATTGGGGATGTAAATATATTTTTACCTTTTGCCAATGATTTTCTTCCCAAGTAGATGGCGGTTGAAAAGATGAGGAAATCTCATCATGGTTACACCAAAAATCAATTATACGATGGCAAGGGTGCAGTAATTCATAGAAATGTAACTTCTCTTCTTCCGAAGCATTTTCTAAGGCAAATTCCCACACAGTGGGTAAACTATTGTCTTGAAATAAATCTCGAATTTCCCATTGTCTCCAGTTAACCATACTGAAAAATTTTAATTTAGATTCCCTTAGCATTTCAAAAACTTTGGGTATGGTATAACCTTTATCATTTTGTAGTAAATGATTCATCAGAATAGCTTGTCTGACTTTATCTGATTTTATATCTAAATTTTCATCATTAAATAATCCCCCTACTTTTTGTTTTAATAAAACATTGGGCTTTAAATTTTTTATAGTTTCTACTACTACGTTAATTTCAAAATCATCGGGATTTTCTTCCAATAAACCTAAACAACGAAATAATTCTTGGGAGGTATAGTAAACAAATCTTTGATAATAATTGTGAAAGTCTGTGTGAATAATTCCATCAGATTTTAACACTGATTTGAATGTTTTTAATGTTTCTAAAGGTTCATCTAAAAGACACAAAACATCTTTACAACTAATATAATCATATTGATAATTTAATTCGGCGATATTTTCGATTCTTATTTGATGAAATTCTACATCATTAAATTCATGAAATTCTAATCTTTTTTTCGCTACTTCTAAGGAATTTTGCGATAAATCTATGGCAATAATTTTTGCTTGAGGATTGGCAAAAGCTAAATTTAACGTAGTCCATCCACTACCGCATCCTACATCCAAGATAACTTTATCCTTTGTATCAATAACTCTCTGATGACAAAGATAATAGGAAGTGGTCAAATTATTGACAAATAGAGAGTCATAATCTTTAGCAGGAGACTTTTCTAGGGGAATTTTAGGATAAGGTAAACTATCATACTGTTGTTGTAATAAATCTTGGGAGGATTGGTTCATATAGGGAAATTATAAATAGCTTTTCTTGTTATGATAACGAAAAGAGTGAATCTTAGAAGAAAAAAATATGATTAATTGGCTTGATTCAGCGTTACCTTTTCTAGAAGCGGAAAAATACTCAGAAGTTGTGAAAATTTATGAAGAATTAGTGCAAAATAATGAGGAAAATGTTGGTCATTATTGGTATTTAGGACTGGCTTATTTATTAAATGAAGATATAGATTCCGCACAAACAACTTGGTTTATAGTTTTTTCTCAAGGTGATGATTCGCAATTAGAAGAATGGAATCAGGAGTTAGGGAAAATATTAGATCAAGAAGCTTTAAGATTATTGTTTTCAGGAAGGTATGAAAAAAGTTTATTAATTCGTCAACAAATTCAGGAAATTACGCCGAATAATATTCATAATTTATTACATATAATTAATCTTAAATTGTTATTAAAAACTTTTGAAATCCATGATTTAATTAACTATAATTTAATTAAATTAGTTAAAAATAGTTCTGCTAATTCTTTGGATTTTGTGTTGTTGTCAACGATTTTAAAGGATATTTTATATTATCCTTATAATGTTACGGTGGATTTTGCGGAGTCAGTTTTAATTTATACTGATGTGGATAAAGAGATTGTTCAATTAATTGTTAATGTCGGGGATAATCGTACTAATGAGGGAAAATACATTTTTTATGGAATAGAGTTAATGGAAATGTGTAATAAATATTCCCATAAAAATATTAGGGTTTATATCAATTTATTTGAATATTATAAGTTAGTTCATAATTTCGATCGAGTGTTAGCTATTGCACAAGAAGCAGAAAAAAAAGCTGAAAGTTTTGTGGAAAAATATACAGTTAATAATTCTCTGTTAAATACTTACTTAATGTTAGCTGAATGGGAAAAAGCGAGAAACATTGCTAAAAAACAAGAAGATATTTATCAACAAATTCATCTTTATAAAAATGAGTTAAGTGATTCTTTAATTCGATCAAGTTTTTTCTCTTGGTTTTCTAGTCCTTATTATTTAAGTGATGATCCCAAAAATAACCGAAAAAAAATTAATACGGTAGCTAGTTTATTTCAAGAAATTAATTATCCTTTTTATCCCCATATTACTCACACAAAACCCCAACAAAAAAAAGTATTAACCATCGGATATATTGGACATACTTTAAGACGGCATTCTGTGGGTTATCTTGCCCGTTGGCTAATATACTATCACGATCAGGATTTATTTAAGATTAATCTGTATTTTCCCCAAGGCACTGGGGATGATTGGACAGAAAAATGGTTTACACCGAATGTCCATAAGATTGTGAATTCTCAACAGAATATCGCCGCTTTAGTTGAGCAAATTCATCAAGATGAAGTAGATATTTTAGTAGATGTTGATAGTTTAACCTATAATTTAACGGCTTTAACCATGGCGATGAAATCAGCACCAATTCAGGTGACTTGGTTAGGGATGGATGCTAGTGGTATTCCAAATATAGACTATTTTATCGCCGATCCTTATGTTTTACCAGATCACGCTCAGGAGTATTATTCAGAGAAAATCTGGCGTTTACCTCATACTTATTTAGCTATAGATGGTTTTGAAATTGGTGTGCCAACTTTACGGCGAGAGGATTTGAATATTAGTGATGATGCTATTATTTACTTGAATGTGCAACACACTGCAAAATTACATCCCGATTTAATCTGTTTGCAAATGGCGATTATTAAACAAGTACCCAATAGCTATTTAATTTTTAAAATTAGATTAGAAGAAGATAAAATTAGAAAATATTTAGAGTTGATCGCGCAAAAGTGTGGAGTTAATCAAGATCAATTAAGATTTATTTCTACAGATCCCACTGTGGAAGAGCATCGAGCTAATTTAAGTATAGCTGATGTTTTACTTGACACTTATCCTTACAATGGGGCTACTACTACCCTTGAAGCCTTGTGGTGTGAGTTACCTGTTGTGACTAGGGTAGGAGAACAGTTTGCGGCAAGAAATACTTACGGTTTTATGATGAATGCTGGAATTGAAGAAGGCATTGCGTGGAGTGATGAGGAATATATCGAATGGGGGATTAAGTTGGGTACAGATGAAAATCTAAGGCTGGAAGTAGTCTGGAAGTTAAAACAATCAAAACAAAATTCTCTGTTATGGAATGGAAAGCAGTTTGCAAGAGAAATGGAGAAGGCTTATCAACAAATGTGGGATATATACGTTAATCAAGAAACTAAAGCTAAAATGAAATAAAAAAGATAAGATGAAAGAGTGTTGCTTTGCATACTCAAAATAGATAGATCTCGTGTTTAGAGAAGCCAATTTTCATCTAAGATTTTTGTTTCAGAAATGCAATCCTAAAAGTACAACAGAATCCATTGATAAGTAATTCAGAATAATCTGCTAATAATTCCCTCTTATCTTGATACGATACTGTCTATACTCTCTGAGTATTGAATAGTAATAATAAAATAATTTAGGGGATAAATATAAATTTATGAGTTGGCATTTAGAAGTACAAGAATTTTTAACAGAACAAAAATTTGATCGCATCGTCAGTTTTTATGAAAATTTAATGGAAAATAATCCAGATAATATTAACGATTATATTTATTTAGGATTAGCTTATTTATTAGCAGGAAATGAAGCAGAAGCACAAAGCACATGGTTTTATCTTTTAACCCTAGAAGATGAAGAATTATTAAATTTATTAAGTGATATTTTAGAACAAGAAGTTCAGAGACAATTAAGTTTAGAAAACAAAGAAAATGTGTGGTTAATTCGTAGTTATTTAAAAGAAATTAATCCCAATTATATTAATAATATCTTATATTTAATTGATTTAGAAATTATCCTTAATAAATATATAATAGGAAGTTTAAATAACTGGAACTTAGAAAAATTACTTGTCCCACAAACACCGGATATTAACCTAAAATTTTTGTGGGAACTTTTACCAAAACTCATTATAGTTGAAGAAGAAAACTCTTTACACTTTATTGAATTTTGTCTATCTTATTATATTTACGATTTATCAATTTGTCTCCAAAAAATTAGTGATACAGCTCAATATTTTTGTTATAGAAAACCTAATTTAGCAATTCAATTAACCAATTTATGCTTACAGAAAACACCTAATGATTGGTATTTACAAAAGAATCTTTGTTTATATCTTTTCTCTGATAGTTTTCATCAAAATGCTATTGAATTGGCAAAAAAAATTTATGAACAACAAGAAAATACAGAAATAAAAGTATATCTTAATGGATTTTTGTTAGAGCTGATGCACAAAAGTAATTTATGGTTAGAATGTGATGAGATTTTTAAACGTCATAAAATGCTATTAAAAACAATTACTCAAGAAAAAGAATGCCGTAATTTTTATGATAATGGCTTAGTCCGTTTAATTAGACCATTATTACATTCAGAAGATAATCCTAGAGAAAATCGAAAGATTCAAAATCGTCTCGCTCAACTTTTTGAAAATCATATAAAAGATAATTTTAAGATCAATAAAAATAGCGAATTAACAGAGAATAAAAAAGAGAAACATAAAATAAAAATAGGCTACATCGGTTATACTTTTCGGATGCACTCTGTCGGTTGGTTATGCAGATGGTTATTTCAATATCATGATAGAGAAAATTTTGAAATATATATCTATTTAATCAATCAATCTGAAGACGAAATGACAGAAAAATGGTTTAAAAATAAAGTGGACTATAACTATAAATTATCTGGTGAAATAGATAAAATAGCACAACAAATTATTAATAATAAAATAGATATTTTAATTGATTTAGACGCTATAACTAATCAAACTACTTCTGCCGTCATGAGTTTAAAACCAGCACCAATTCAAGTAACATGGTTGGGAAGTGATGCGTCAGGAATACCATCAATAGATTACTTTATTGCCGATACTTATGTGTTACCCAGTAATGCCCAGAAATACTATACCGAAAAAATTTGGCGTTTGCCTTATACCTATTTAGGAATCAATGGTTTTGAAGTAAATGTGCCAACCTTAACAAGAGAAAATTTAGATATTCCCTCAGAAAGTACTATTTACTTAACTATTCAAAATGCTTTTAAACGTCATCCTAATTGTATTCATTTACAAATGAAAATAATTAAGTCTGTAGCTGATAGTTATCTCTTAATCAAAGGTAGTGGAGATGATCAACTAGCACAACAATTATATCTGACGATCGCACAACAAGAAGGAGTCGAACAAGAGAGAATAAAATTTTTAGAGATGACTCTTACCGAAGCAACTCATCGAGCTAACATCAAAATAGCAGATGTAGTATTAGACACCTATCCCTATAATGGTGCAACCACAACCCTTGAAACCCTATGGATGGAAGTACCATTAGTTACTAGAGTGGGTGAACAGTTTGCCGCTCGTAATAGTTATACTTTTATGATGAATGCAGGTATCACCGAAGGTATTGCATGGAGTGATGAAGAATATATCGAATGGGGTATAAAGTTAGGCACAGATGAAAACTTAAGAAAAGAAGTTAGTTGGAAATTGAGACAATCTAAAAAAACATCACCGCTATGGAATGGTAAGCAATTTACAAAAGAAATGGAAAAGGCTTATCAGCAAATGTGGGAAATCTATGTTAATTTATATAACAGCAAATAGAGTCATTATAGTTTTCTAAAAATGCTGAATGACATATAACCAGTATCAATTAATATTTGTTCACAAATTCCTTCTTCGATAATTTCATCAATAACTTTTTTCACAGGAGAATTGTTATTACCTTTATCGTCATACCAACCAAAATAATCATGTAAGATGAAATAGCCTCCCTGTTTCAAAAGCCAAGGAACATATAACAATGTATCAGCTTTACAACCATCATAACTATGATCACCATCAATAAAAATTAAATCAAATTCCCCTTGAATATCAACTTCATCGGAACGGGCATTGATAAATTCTACA
This sequence comes from Geminocystis sp. NIES-3708, assembly GCF_001548095.1. NCBI lineage: Bacteria > Bacillati > Cyanobacteriota > Cyanophyceae > Chroococcales > Geminocystaceae > Geminocystis > Geminocystis sp. NIES-3708. Next base: position 1,622,279 of record NZ_AP014815.1, read on the forward strand.
TATTCTGTTAGGCTCGTTTCCTTAATCAATTTTTCTGCCTCCTCCGTAGGAAAAGGATCGATCGATAATAATTTTCCTTTAGTAGAATTTTCAAATACTTGATAATTTATATCTGGACGTTGCTTATGTTGTGCTGGTTCTTGCCAACCAATATCTAAAAATTTTAATGCACTAGCAAGACAGAGAGTGGAAAACCCTTTGAATCTACCTATTTCTATCAGTCTTTTAGAGCGGGTACTAACAACTAAACTAAATAAAGTTAGTCCCAAACCAAATTCAGAACCACCAGAAACAAGAGAACGGCGCATATAATCAAAAAAAGTTCCAAAATAGTCCCCGACTGAGTTTTGATTATCAGTTAAAATTTCTGTAAACATCAATTGTTCAGGACTATATTTTTGCATAATTCTCATAGATGGTAAAATTAACTTATTCTAATAATATCATATAAAATTTTTAATTTTCGTTATCAAAATAAATTTAGTAAATATATAATATTTAAGATTGATTATGACTTGGCATCCTAATATAAAAGAATTATTGAAAGACAAAAAAATTGATCCTATTATTCTTTTTTATGAAAACCAAATAGAAACAAATCCGTCTGAATTAAATAATTATTGGTATTTAGGTTTAGCTTATTTATTGAAAGAAAATTATGAAGATTGTGAATCAATTTGGTTACTTCCTTTTTTAGAAATAAAGGAGAATAATGAGAAAATTATTAGCAAAAGTTTCGTGAAGATTTTGGAGGAAGAAGCAGAAAGACAAGAGCAATTAAATGAATTAAATATTAGTGTGTTCCTGATAGAGAAGGTATTAGAAATTAATCCTAGTTTATTAAATATCATCAAATTATTTTTATTAAGATTTCAAAATAAGACTTTTTGTGTTGAAATAATACATGAATATAAATGTTTGGATTTTATTAAGGATAGTTCTAATTTATCAGAAGGAGAAACAACTTTGATTCTTCATTTCTTGGATAAATTATTAGATATTCCCCATCAGTTTACCTTAGATTTTGTGAAAGTTAGTTACTCAAAATTAGTAAATAATCCTGAATTTCAGGAATTATTTGCTGATAAAATTGGGTTAATGGCAGAAGAAAAAAGATTTTTAATTTATGGTGCAAAATTGCTAGAAATAACTCTTGAACATCAGCCCAAAAATCTTGAAACTATTAGCAAAATTTTCTTTTTTTATTTTCTATCCCGTAATTACAATCAAGCCAGATTAAGTGCGATCAAATATCAAAAATATAGCTCTACTTTCATAGAAAAAGTGTTTGCTTCTTATCAATTATTATTAAATGCTATTGAAAGTGGTGATTGGTTAAATATTCAAGATGATTTTCTTCTCTATCAAGAAAACTTAAATAGTTTAGTAAAACAACAGCCCGAAATTCAAGAGAAATATATTTTTACTAGGTTAGCTAATATTGGAAAATTATTACTTTACGTTAAAGATGAACTCCACAAAAATCGTCAATCAATTAATGGAATTGGTCAATTATTTCAAAAACAAGCCCATAATTATTATAGTTGTCCTGTGCATTTTTCGGAAAAATTAAAGGTTGCTCGAAAGTTAAAAATTGGTTATATAGGACATACTTTAAGATCTCATTCCGTAGGTTTATTAAGTCGTTGGTTAATTAAAAATCATGATCGCACCCAGTTTTCCATTTATACTTATTTTGCTTGTCAAAAAAATGATCATATCACGGAACAATTTTTTATCAATAATGTTGATCAAGCCTACAATAGCACTAATGTAGTTAATGATTTTATTACTCAAATCGAAAAAGATGAAATAGATATTTTAGTAGATTTAGACAGTTTTACTCATAATTTAACGGCGATGATTATGGCACTAAAACCAGCACCAATACAAGTAAGTTGGTTAGGAATGGATAGTAACGGGATTCCGAATATAGATTATTTTATCGCTGATCCTTACGTTTTACCTGATAATGCCGACAAATACTATCAAGAAAAAATCTGGCGTTTACCACATACTTATTTAGGAGTTAATGGCTTTGAAATTGATGTGCCGAATCTAAATCGAAAAAAATTAGCAATTCAGGAAAAAGCGATTGTATTTTTAAATGTTCAAAGTGCTTTAAAAAGAAATCCTCACACTATTCATTTACAAATGAAAATAATTAAGTCTGTAGCTGATAGTTATCTCTTAATCAAAGGTAGTGGAGATGATCAACTAGCACAACAATTATATCTGACGATCGCACAACAAGAAGGAGTCGAACAAGAGAGAATAAAATTTTTAGAGATGACTCTTACCGAAGCAACTCATCGAGCTAACATCAAAATAGCAGATGTAGTATTAGACACTTATCCCTATAATGGTGCAACCACAACCCTTGAAACCCTATGGATGGAAGTACCATTAGTTACTAGAGTGGGTGAACAGTTTGCCGCTCGAAATAGTTATACTTTTATGATGAATGCAGGTATCACTGAAGGTATTGCATGGAGTGATGAAGAATATATCGAATGGGGTATAAAGTTAGGCACAGATGAAAACTTAAGAAAAGAAGTTAGTTGGAAATTGAGACAATCTAAAAAAACATCACCGCTATGGAATGGTAAGCAATTTACAAAAGAAATGGAAAAGGCTTATCAGCAAATGTGGAAAATTTACATACAAGAGAATTCCTGATTATCGAATTAGCAATTCAAGTTTATTTTACTTTTAAGAAGGTTTCCGTTAAATCAGTTTATTGCGACAAACCTTAAAGATATGTTAAATTTTATGTAGCAAAAGATCAAACTATTACCATTGTTAATGATGTCAGATCTTGCTACAACGTCATGATATAATTCATTTGACTAATTGTAACGATAAGTCTTTAAAACTGAGATTTATAGTTATAAAACGGTAAGACAAACCGTAACTGCACAAAAGCAAAAAATCTTGAAACGAAAGTCAGAGAATGTCTAAAAATACTGATTTAAAAATCACTGTACATAATAATTCCTAAAAGTTCACGGCTTAATGTTTACTAAACAAGTAACCGATTCTCCTGTTTATAAATGGTTTAACGATCGCCTCGAAGTAGAAGCGATTTCCGATGATATTAGTAGCAAATATGTTCCTCCTCACGTCAATATTTTTTATTGTTTAGGCGGAATCACCCTAACTTGCTTCTTGATTCAGTTTGCCACTGGGTTTGCCATGACTTTTTATTACAAACCCACTGTTGCTGAAGCCTTTACTTCCGTTCAATTTATCATGAATGAAGTTAATTTCGGCTGGTTAATTCGTTCTATCCATCGCTGGTCTGCTAGTATGATGGTACTAATGTTGATCCTTCATGTATTCCGTGTTTATTTAACTGGCGGTTTCAAAAAACCCCGTGAATTAACTTGGGTTGTGGGCGTAACTATGGCAGTAATTACCGTTTCTTTCGGTGTAACTGGTTATTCTTTACCTTGGGATCAAGTTGGTTATTGGGCGGTTAAAATCGTATCTGGTGTACCTGCGGCTATTCCTGTAGTGGGTGATCAAATGGTGGAACTTTTACGAGGTGGTGCAAGTGTAGGTCAAGCTACCTTAACCCGTTTCTATACCATTCATACCTTTGTTTTACCTTGGTTAATGGCTGTTTTCATGTTATTACACTTCCTTTTAATCCGCAAACAAGGCATTTCTGGACCCTTGTAACTTGCTAGGCTATGAGGATAAGGGCTAGAAGATGAGGAAATCTCATTTTGTAACTACCTATATCCTCTCCTTCTAATCTCAAATTTTTTATTTCGTTTCGTTAATAAATTTATCAGTAGTAGAAAAAAATCAGGATAAAATAAACAAATATTCTGTTTTTTTTGTTCTATTCTTCCCTTATTTAGGAGATAACTACAATCATGTCCAACCCTAATTCTCAGTTACACAAAAAACCGGATCTTAATGATCCAAAATTGAGAGCCAAATTAGCTCAAAATATGGGTCATCATTATTATGGTGAACTTGCATGGCCTAACGATATTCTGTATATGTTTCCTGTGTGTATTTTAGGTGCATTAGGTTTAGTCGTTGGTTTAGCAATTCTTGATCCCGCTATGATGGGTGAACCTGCCGATCCTTTTGCAACACCCTTAGAAATTTTACCCGAGTGGTATTTATACCCTGTATTCCAAATTTTGCGAGTTTTACCGAACAAACTTCTAGGTATTGCTTGTCAAGCGGCGATTCCTTTAGGTTTAATGTTAGTACCTTTCATTGAAAGTGTTAATAAATTCCAAAATCCTTTCCGTCGCCCTATTGCGATGACTGTATTTTTATTCGGTACTGCTGTAACTCTTTGGTTAGGTGCTGGTTCTATATTCCCCATCGATAAATCCTTAACCTTGGGTTTATTCTAGGTTTTGATTTACAAGTCAAAATTATAAAAATCAAGTGTCTGTGATGGTTTTTAGACTCTCTAAATGATGAGTTTATAAGCGATCACAGACCTTTTTTTTTGATATGAAACCCAAATGGGCGATATTAGGCGATATTAATTGTATAGTTTTTCTATTTCTTGTCTTGCACCCATCCTTCTCAAAACTCTTGCCCATCGGCTTACTCTCTAATATTGATGGCTTCCTCACCTTCATTCGACAGAAGAAAAGTTGTGAAAACAAGACGCTGAAGACAAGTAGAATAGGAGAAAAATTCCTAAGATTCAATACACTTTAAAATAATTTTATTGATTCATGCAAGATATAATCCCCCTGTCTTCATGTCTGTCAATGAAAGTCAGTCGTCATCTATTTTTATATCAAACTCAGGTTTCCTCAACCCTTCCATGAAAATAATTTATAATAAAGTTACTTAAAAATTGGAGGTAATTGTAATGGTAGCGGAATTAATCAAAAACCAAACAAATTTATACGAGACTGACTACAATCTTTGGATATTAGAAACAGTTAAACAACTAGAAAATAAAAATTTTAACGCTGTTGACTGGGAAAACTTAATTGAGGAGGTTTTAGACTTGAGTGAGCGTAAAAGAAGAAAAATGACAAGTTTATTAATGAAATTGATAGAACACCTGCTAATTTTACAATATTGGGATTCTGAAAAAGAAAGAAATCGAGGTCATTGGGAGAGAGAAATTTTGAATTTTCGACTGCAAATCATGGAAGAATTAGAAGATAGTCCTAGTTTAAACAATCATCTCAATAATAAGTTTTTTGACTGTTATCTAAAAGGTTGTAAATTGGCTTCCAAACATTCCCAACTACCTCTTGATAGATTTCCCAAAAAGCCGAGCGCCTCTCTTGAACAAATCTTAGATGAAAATTGGCTTCCTTAAATCTCTCCTTGTTATAAAACTTAACCTAAAGGGCGATCATAGACCTTTTTTTTTAATAAAATTGTTAAATAATCTTAATTTTATCGATACAAAATTTGATTATGATTATCATAAATATCTCCAATTAACTAACCTATGAGTTATAGTTCTCTCCTTGACAGTTATCAAGAATATATAAGCGAAAATGTTGCTGATATTAATTTATCCTCATTACCTTTATTTACATCGGCACAACAAACTGACTGGGAAAATCCATCGACGACAATAGAGTTAAATAATTTTGCGGTAATTCAAATTATTGAAGCGAGAAAAACTGAAGATATAGGCTTACGTCAGTTTTATTTAGAATTAGCCATCGAAGCCTTAGAAACTGCCTTAAATCAAGAAAATCACCCTCTTTGTGTGGCTCATTTAGGTATTATTAAAAGTTTAACAGGTGAAGTTCATACTGCTCATCAAATCGAATTTTCTCGATTATTGGACATCTTACCCATTATTTTTGAGCCTCAAGAAAATTCAGTTTCGGGATTAGTTTACTTACCAATTAATAATAGAAATAAAGCTAAAAATAAAGAGAGTTTAAAGAACATTATAAGTTTGGATAATGGCTATTTACAAGCATTTTATTTACTAATCGCTGATTGTGAGCAATCTCAAATGGTGTTTTATAATTCAGGCGGTTTAAGGTTACTTAATTTAGCGAATAATATTATTCCTAATTCTGTCAATATTAAATTAAATTTAGGCATTAGTAATCTTTCTAATCGTCAACCAGAAGGTTTACTTTATCTTCATCAAGCTCGACAATTACAACCAACGAATAGTAATATTATTCAGGCTCTTTATCTTGCTTATCGTGATTTAAACAATGTAAATTTAACTAATTATTACTACGAATATGGGAAAAAAATTTATCAAGATAATCCTCAACATTTACAATGGATGTGGACTAATTTACCTTTAGATAATCCTTTCACTTATGTTAACTTTGATGGCAATTTATTCTTAGCTGTGGAGGCTAGTTTTCGCTCAATTGTTACCTCCGTGATTTTAGCACAAGAAGATTGGTTTGAGTCTGAAATGGAAATGTGGAGAGAAGAAATTAAACCTGAGATGGTAATAATTGATGTGGGAGCAAATGTAGGAGTATATACTTTTAGTGCTGCTCAAAAAGTAGGAAAGAATGGTAAAGTAATTGCAGTTGAGCCTTTTTCTGGTTGTGTAGAATGTTTAGAAGAAACCCGTAAAATTAATCAGTTAAACTGGGTAAATATTTGTGCGGGGGCGGCAGGAGAAGAAAATAAGATAGTAAAATTATCCTTACATCAAGCAAGTGAATTAAACGAAATTATCAAAGACGATTCATCCCCAGAAGGCAATTATCAAGAAGTAGAATGTTTTACCCTTGATAGTTTAGTGGAAAAATATCAATTATCTACTGTTGACTGGTTGAAGTTAGATGCTGAGGGGAATGAGATCGAAGTTTTAAAGGGTAGCAGTTATATTCTCTCAGAATTTAAACCCAAAATCCTCTATGAAAATATTGCGGGTAGTCAAGGAAGCAACATTCCTGTCGCCGAATTTCTATTAAGCATAGGTTATGAATTATTTTATTACCAGCCTTTCCTCAAGCAATTAATACCACTTCAATCCTTAGAAGAATTATCAGGTAAATTAAATATTATTGCTCAACATCAAAATAAATAAATAAAGTTATGTCAATTTTTGTTCAAAATCTGAAAAATAAAGGCTATTTAGACAACTTACATTTTACTGTTGTTAACGTCGGCTCAAGAAAAATGAGTATTCAAGATGACTACTCCAGTCAAGGATGGGGAATTTTTGCCCCAAATTTAAGCATTTATGGTTTTGATGCTGACGAAGATACCTGTAATCAAGCCAACGCCGAATTACAACAAAGAGGCATTAACTGGCAAGAAGTACATATTCCTCTAGGTTTATCTGATTCTATCGGCGAAAAAGAACTTTATGTCACCAAAGCCCCAATGTGTAGTTCTTTATACCCTCCCAATGAAACTTACTTAGCTCGTTTTCATGGATTACCTGAGTTAGTAAATTTAGATTTTACAGTAGGTATTGAAACAACAATTTTAGATGCTTTTTGTGGAGAAGAAAAAATAGAAGAAATTGATTTTTTACAAATAGACGTACAAGGAGCGGATTTGGATGTTTTAAAAGGTGCAATTAACCTATTAAATAAAACTATTTTAGCGATTCAAATAGAAGTAGAATTTTCCCATTTATATATTAATCAACCTCTATTTGCTGATGTTGATATTTTCTTACGAAATCAAAAATTTAGCTTATTTGACTTATATTTAGCTTATCGCCCTCGTTATAATCTTGGTCAAAAATCCCGTAATCATCCTAATGGGCAATTACTGTGGGGAGATGCTTTTTATTTAAGAGATTTAATATCAAATCAGTTTAGTAAAGAAGAACAAAATCCGTCAAAAATTCTTAAATTAGCCTGTGTTGCTGATGTTATGGGTTTTTATGATTACGCTTTAGAATTATTAATTTATTTGACCAATAATTATGGTGAAAATGCTCAATATCATTTTACTGACTTAATCAATTTAACTATTTAAAAACTTGCATTAAATCCTTTGAAGTGATTATAATGTAATTACTTTAAAATTATTCATGAAAAGATAATGATCAAATCCCATATGGTGAAAATAGGAAATTCTCAAGGTGTTAGATTACCGAAAAAGCTCCTAGAACTTTCCGGAATTAAAGACAAAATTTATTTATCTAGTGAGAATGGCAAAATTATAATTACTCCAATAAGCAAAAATCGTCAAGACTGGGATAAGGTTTTTAAAAATATGGCTGAGAATAATGATGATCAACTTTTAGATATTAATCAGGATATTACATGCACTTGGGATGAACAAGAGTGGGATTGGTAGATGAAAAGATTTGATATTTATTTAGTTGTGCTTAATCCGACATTGGGAAGTGAAATCAAGAAAACTCGTCCTTGTGTAATTATTTCTCCTGATGAAATGAATGACTACATCAACACTATTATTATTGCACCAATGACCAGCACAACAAAATCTTATCCCACCCGTGTAGATTGTGTTTTTCAGGAAAAAAAAGGTCAAATAGTGTTAGATCAAATTAGAACAGTTGAGAAAATTCGTTTAATCAAAAAAATAGGAGTTCTCGATAGTACTCATCAAGAACAGGTTTTATCTACTTTAGCTGAAATGTTTGCACTGTAAATGAACATAATGTTAGTTTAATCTAACTATGGAAAATTAGCATAATAAAACCTTAATCAATTGTTAATGCTATGAAATTACCTACACTAAAATTAGTAATTTAGACACAAGTTATACAAAATCAGCAAATTTCTCCACACAACGAGCGAACATTTCTACCCCTAAACCTAACGCCGTCTCGTCAAAGTCAAAACGAGGATGATGATGAGGATAGTTTAAACCTTTTTGGGCATTAGCTGAACCAAGGAAAAAATAACATCCAGGGATTTTTTGCAAGAAAAAAGACATATCTTCACCGCCCATTGTCTGACACTCAGGCACAACTCCTAAAGGGGTTTCTACGACTTCTAAAGCTACGGATTTAACTAATTGTGTGATTCTCGGATGATTGATAACGGGGGGGTAAAGTTGCCAATAATCAAGGTGATATTTTGCACCGTGACTTTGACAAATACCAGAGATGATGGACTCGATTCTTTCACCGATATATTTTTCTAAAGTAGGATTAAAGTAACGAACTGTACCGCTCATTGTTGCTGTGTCAGCGATGATGTTTAAGCCAGTGCCACTATGAAAAGTTCCCACGGTAACTACAGCAGAATCGATGGGAGAAATGTTACGAGAAACAATAGTTTGTAAAGCATTAACTATCTGTGTTCCTACTATTATAGAATCAACGGTTTGCTGAGGTATTGCTCCATGGCCACCTTTACCAAATATTTCACATTTAAAACATTCTACTGCCGCCATTAATGCTCCTTCTCTAACTCCCATTGTGCCTAATGGTAAGTTATTCCATACATGTAAGCCAATAATGGCATCAACATCAGGATTTTTTAACACCCCCGCTTCTATCATTGGTTTTGCACCTCCTGGACCTTCTTCAGCAGGTTGAAATATAATTTTTACAGTACCTTGAAATTGATCTCGATGATGCGCTAAATAGTAGGCTATGCCTAATGCGATCGCCGTATGTCCATCATGACCACAGGCGTGCATCAATCCGTCATGTTTTGAGCAGTAAGACACCTCATTTTCTTCTTGAATGGGTAAAGCATCCATATCTGCACGAATAGCTAAGACTTTTCCTTTATAGTTACTTTGGATAATTGCGACAATACCCGTTTTGGCAATTTCAGTTTGATATTCGATACCCCAATCGCTCAATTTTTCTGCAATAAAATCAGAAGTTAATACTTCTTTAAAACCTAATTCTGGATATTGATGTAATCTTCTTCGCCAATGGACTAATTGGGGTTGTAGTTCGGCAATTGCAGGGCGAATTTCAGATGATTTAATCTTGGGAGTTAGTAAAGTAGTCATGAATTTAATTGATAGGAAAGGGTAAAGGGCAAGAGCCAAAGAGCAAATATAAAGTATAATTATTCTATGGGGTTTAATAATATCCTAATTAACTTATTTTTTGCTATATATTGTTTATTTAGAATATGAAAATATTGGTAATAATAGTTATTAAATAAAATATTAATTATTTATTATTGTACCTGTTAAATCAGCATTTTTTAAAATTGTACCTGTCAAATCAGCACCCTCTAAATTAGCATTAATTAAGATTGCACCTGTCAAATCAGCATAACTTAAATCTGCATTTTTTAAACTAGCTTCCGTTAAATCTGTGACAATTTTTTCATAGTTTTTACCGATACTTAAATTTGCTCGACAAAGCCTTGCACCATCAAGATTCGCTTGACATAATAAAGCCTGAGAAAGATTAGCATAACTTAAATCTGCATTGGTTAAATTTGCTTGACTTAAATTCGTTATTTGATCTGAATTAGGACGAAAATCACCATCTATAATGATACTATTAGATAAATTTGCCTGAGTTAAATTTGCACCGCAAAAACTAGCTTTTATTAAGTTTGCTTGATGAAGGTTAGTTTTTATTAGTTTAGCACTACTTAAATCAGCATCTCTTAAGAGAATTTTAACTAAAATAGCTTCACTTAAATCTGTACCCCATAATATAGCCTCACTTAGATCTGCTCTGGTAAAATTAGCTTTATGAAAGTTTGTACGTCCTAATCTAGCTTGTCTTAAATCTGCTTCAGTAAAATCTATTTCTGATAAATTTTCGTTGATTATTTCTGCTTCAATTAATTTAATTTTATTAAAGTTTTTTCGTCCTTGTTGATAAGCTTTTAAAATGTTTTTAACTTCCATATATTTTAAAATATTTATTAACTATGATTATAATTTTAATTGATAATTAATTATTCTATTTATTCAGGATGATTATAAAAATTGACAGCAGTATTTCCATAAAATTTAGTTTGAATTAATTGTAAATTATGAGCATCTTTAAGATTAGATCTTTTAGGATTATATTCTACTGCAATTTCCCCAATATTAGGCTTTAAAAGTTGATAATCATAAATAGCATTTAAAACAGAATTATAAAAATCACAATAATAAGGAGGATCAAAATAAATTAAATCAAATCTAAGTCCATTTAAACCTTTTAATCTGTGTAAAATATCACCTCTTAAGACTTTAAATTCTTGATTTTCTGTTATTACTTTTTGCCAATTTTCTCGAATTATTTGACAAGCAAGGGATGATTTTTCAATGGCAACTGCTTCCAATGCACCTCTACATAAAGCTTCTGCTCCCATCGTACCATTTCCTGCACATAAATCTAACCATGATGCTGATTCAATTTTATCACCCCAGATGTTAAATAACGCCTCTCGTACTTTTGATGTTGTGGGGCGAGTATCTTTTCCTGAAAGGGTTTTTATTTCTCTGTTACCGTAAATACGCATAATCAATGAACAATGTACAATTAACAATTAACAGATAAAATGTCTGTATAATTAACTATTAACTGTCAACTGTCAACTGTCAACTATCATCAAGAATAAAGCATTGATAATTGCTGGAGCTATGATATATTCAGTCACTTTTATTACCTATGATTTGTACCAGTAGAATGTCTAGGTAAAGCTAAATATGCCTTAGATTCTCATTGTGAATAATGTAACGAACAATATCATACTCTAAAGGAGAAAGATGATGTTTCCTAATAATTTCATCAATAATGACAAAATCTTTTTCGATAATAAGATTTGAAATACTTTACAAAATTTTATTTAATAATTAAGTTAATCTTGAAAAACTTTAGGATTTAAAGGCGGAATTAATTGTTAATAGTTAATTGTTTATTATTAATGATTAATTCATTTTAATAGTAGCCCATTCAGGTTGACGAATATAATTAACCATATCGGTAAATTTTCTTAATTCAAACTGTTTTAACTTAAAGATTGGTGCAGGATTTTCTATCCATAGATCATTGATTTCTTTAATTATAGATTCGACTTTTGCTAAATCAATATTATCTTCAATTTTATTAAAGTAACCTAAAGTAACATGAGCGGCAAAATCATATTGTTGCTCGATGCCTAGCCTAATTATTTGTTCGTTTTGATAAATTAATTGACGTAATTTAATAATCGTTTCATAACTAGCTTCTGTCGGTGCAAGGCATACGGCAATGGCTCTAGGGAATACAGACAAACCTATAATTTCTAATTCTAATGATTCATTATCAAGTAATAAAGATTGAAATTCTTTAAAAATCTTGTTCATCTCTGAAATTAATATATTATCAAAATCAGGATTTTCTTTAACTGCATTAAGATAGGTTTTATCCCAAATTAAATCCGCTAGGGTTAAATGAAAACTTTGAGATGGTAAACTTAAGAAAAAATCAGCATCTAAATCTTGTGTTAATCGAGAGGAAATAAATTGTAAATTTTCATAGAATTTATGATTAACATTTTCTTCTTCATAAGGAGGAGTAATAACACTATAGCCCGGAAATTCTACAGGTTTTCCATCAATAAATTTAGGAGATGATTGAATATTTTTTAACTGTTGTTTATAGTTAGCTGGAAGAGTCATTTGTACAACTCTATTTACATAATTTTGATAATTTCCATCCATGTTTTTTATCCTTTTTTATTGCTTATATAATAAAGTTATTTAACGTTGCTATGGGAGTATATATAATTTTCTTTATATTCAATTAGTATTATAAATTTATAATCTTTTTTCTGTCAATCAAAAGTCTTAATTTAGTTATAAGTGAACTTGCTAATAAGATCACTTAAATGAGGATATAAAATAATTAATTGTTCTTTATTCCCTAATGTAAAATCAGCAAAATGAAATCCGGGAGAAACAGTACAACCAATTAAACTATAAGAATTAGATTCTCCAACTTCAGAAGCAAACCAATAACCATGAGGAATAATTAACTGTAGAACTTGACCATTTTCAGGATTATTTCCTAGTTTAAATTGATGATATTCTCCTTCATTATTTATTAGATGAACTCTCAAAAATGAACCACCATAAAAATGAAAAATCTCGTCACTTTTTAATTTATGAAAAGCAGAAAATTCTTGCCCTAATAAAAGGTAGTAAATAGCAGTACTAATATTTCTAACATCATTATATCTTGTTAAAGATTTATCCTGATTAATAATATCATTACTACGATAAGTTTCTCGATAATAGCCTCCTTCAGGATGTTTTTGTAAATCTAGTTTTTTAATCCAATATTCCCCATTCATAGCCAATGATAACCACTAATTTTTCTTTAATATATCATTACTAGCTCCTTTCGTCATATAAAATGATAATTCAAAAGATTCGGAAAAGCGGTGTATCACATTATTTCTCAAATTAGATTATTCTAACTTGTCTCATGATTAAGTCTTTAATTTCAATGAAAAAACAACCAAGAGAGAATGTTTTATTTGAATGAGATCACTATTTTCTCTGACGGAAATGGATTTATTTTGACAAATCATACCACTATTTCTGAAAGAATTTGAAGTGTTACGGTGGGAATGCCTTCTCAAAAATGACCTATTTACTGATTAATGCAACAAGGCTATTCATCGTTGCTCAAATTTACTGGAAATAGCACCATATCTTTGCCAATATTCTTTGAGTTGATGATTAGGAGTATGTAAACTGGCTTTAACTTGGTAGAGAATTACTTGGCGATGGTTTCCCATCGGTACTTTTTTGATAGATTCAACAGAAATTAGACTGCCACCTAATATGGTGATATATTCCTCAAAACGCTCAATCATAGAATATTCTACTGTTTCCAAAACAAAAAAGTTTCCTGAGCAAATTAAATGCCGACTTTTTATCCAAGTTTGCAGTTTTTTAGTGGCTAAACTAGGGTTTATTTTCACCGCTAAGGTACGATTACTCATGTTTATAGCAGATTTTAATTCGTTGATCTTGTTTTAAAATTAATTTACTTAAGTTCAAGATAAAATTATCAATAATGCCAAGATATTAGCTATTAAGTTTGAAAATGGACAAAAAAATTATCTAAATTTATTTTATCTAAATTAAATTAATTTATTAATTAATCGAAGAGTCAAAATTGATTTTAACTGTTCGGAAAATCTAGTGAAAAGAATGTTAAATTTTTGTTAAGATTATATACTGATGATTAAAATATCAATTTCTAGGATTTTTAACTCGATTATTTTATGACCATAAATTTAGAGTCTCAAATATTTCTAGTAAATTAATTTTTTTCCTCTTTATAAATATGAAATAGCATTGATGAGTAGCAAAGATGATGAGTCATTTTAGACTTAGTTTAAAAACTATTTAAGATTAGGCTCAATAATCTTAGTCTTTTTTTTATCAAGAAAATTTGATATTTTTCTATTATCTGATAACTCAACTATCTTTGTTACTTCATCAATTTTTACTTATTTACTTAGGAGAAGTTAACTTTTACTTCTCTGAAGTTTTTTAGTTAACAGGGGTTACACTAGCGACACTAGCACCTTGTTTATGGATGGTTTGATAAAGTTGAAATAACTTATTAAAAGGAACCATATAAACTTTATTAGGACGACGATATTTAGGGAAAGAATTATATACTTTTGCTCGATAGCCAGTAACTTCCACTCTGTAAATTTTCCCATCATCTCCAGCACCCACACCTTGACGAGTGGCAGAAGTTAAAGGAGTGTCTTGGAATGCCCAACCAGCACCAGCTGCACCACCAGAAGGAGGAATTACTGACAGAGGAGTTTGAGTTAAAACGCTTTTGTGAATTACAGGAGATTTGTTTGAATCGCTACTAGCCGCACCTCTTAGCATCGCAAATAAATGAGTGAATTCCACCATCGTACGATTATTATCGGTTTTGTAACCACGATAGTAAGGCACAATATTATCCCCATAAGCTTCGCTATATTCGTCACTGTCAAGGTAAGCGTCAATATCAGCTTCATAACCAAGGGTGTCTAAAATATCGCTATGATATCTCATTTCTTCTTGATTTTCAGGTGTACGACCTAAAAGATGTTTAAAATTTAGTTCAGTAAAGCGATAACGAGGTGAAGGCTCAAAAAAGCGCTGACGGTATAAATCAGAGTTGGCGATCGCACGGACAAAATCACGAACGCTTAACTGTCCATTTCTGAAGCGAGATTCAGCATTAACAAGTCTTTCACTAGACATGATATATGAATTACCAAGCACTTGACGATAAGCAGCATTGATAATCTGTGAAATTCTCTCATCAGAATCATTGGGTTTTCTTTCAATAATATTAGCATCTTCAAATAGGCTAATACCTAGATTTGCCGCCTGTTGTAAAGACATTTGTTAGTCTCCTTTTATGAATGTGTTATTTTTTGGTTTTAATTTTTTTTACAAAACTTAATCAAGTGAATCATGATTAACTTAGATAAAAATAGTTTAATCAAAGACACTTTTTTTGTTAAGATTTGTACTTATTAACCCTTCAAGTTTTACTGAACATAGACTTGAGCCGATTATTTAGTATTAATTGATGAGTTAAATTAAAGTTAATTTAAAATATAGGGATGTTTACCCCTAGTCAGATCTATTTATACAATGATAAGAGTACATTTATTATCAAGATTTGTAAAGAATTAATAACTGACAGGATTATTTGTTAACAAATTAAGCAAAGTATGCTTTAGAATAGCTGCAAAAGATTAATTAGGCTAGGACGCAAAGTTTATAGGTAATAAGCAATGGGTAAATTGATTTTGCACAGATAATCTAGGGTGGTTATATCTTTTTTCAACATAATTTATTGAGAACGAAGATGTTCTAAAATTGCATCTATTTTAGCTATTTCTGGATGTTCAGTAATATTTTTATCTACTGCTTTTTGAGATAACTTGATTTTTTTGCCCATTTGTAATATGTCATTTACAAGTCTTTCTCTATATTGTTCCATTTCCAGAATAATCTCCTCAATTTCTGCTTTTGATGCTTCTTTGTTCACTACTTCTGACATTTTTTAATACCTCTTTAAATGTAAAAATTGGATAAATTTAGTAATAAGTTTTTAAAGTTTTTTCAACCTAATTTTGATTGCTTTATTTATCATGATCAAAAAGCATATCTACTATATTTTCAAATATCTTCGGTCAATTGTCAATTGTTAAGATATTGCTAAATTTGATTCTCTCGAGTAAAGTTAATTTAGGTTTAAAAATCTCTTATTATCATGGATATTAATCAAATTAAAATTAAATTAGCTTCTCAAGATTTTCAGGATCGACTCGATGGAGTTACAGCCCTTGGAGAGATAAACGAAGATGCGGCTATTCCGTTGCTAATTAGTATGACAAAAGATTCACAATTTTTGGTACGTTCTTTTGTTGCCATGATATTAGGGAAAAAGAAAACCGCAGAGTCTATGGTTACATTGTTAGAAATGCTTAAATTTGATCAAGACACCAATGTGAGATCTGAAGCTTGTAATGCTCTTTCTTTTTTTGGAGATGTATCGATACCTCATTTACAACAGGCTTTTCACCAAGATGATAATTGGTTAGTGCGTTTAAGTATTTTAGCCGCTTTCATGGATTTGAATTGTTATGATCAATTATTTGATATTTGCCTATGTGGCATTGCAGGTGATGATGAGGCTGTGAGAGAAACTTCTATTAGTGCTTTAGGGCAATTAGCAGGAAGTTTTAAAGAAACAGAGGCTTTAAACCAACTTTTAACAATGGTTAATAATCCTTCTTGGCGTATTAGGATGAAAGTAGCAAAAGCGTTAAGTTATTTTAACGATTCTAAGGCTCAAGAGGCACTCAATTTATTAAAAAAAGATGAAGATCATCGAGTGGTAGGGGCTGTTTTAGAAAAAGTTATCATCAACAATGGGCAATAATTTATGGATAATCCAAATTGTTTTTTAGATGAATATTTATTAATCAAACGTCCTTGTTTAACGGTGGGTGATTTAAGCAAATCTCTTTCTATTTATCGAGATATTTTAGGATTTCAATTAATTTATCAAAGTAAAGCGGATAGTAATTCTTACCTTTATTCTGTGTTTAATTTACCTCAGTCAGCATCCTTAACTTTTGCGGCGTTAAGTACTAAAGATAATCCCAGAGCGTTAGCTTTAACGGAAGTAAAAGGGGTTGAACTTTCTTCCTCTCCATTAACTTATAGTTGTGCTTTGGTAATTCAAGTTTCAGCATTAACAAAAAAGATAGAACAACTTGAACAATTAAATCTTTTTATCGCACCCCCAAATCATTTTACCACTGAGAATAATCTTTCTTTTACAGAACAGGCTTTTTGTGATTATGACGGACATCGGATTATGCTATATGAGCAAAAACCTGAATAAACCTCATCATGACTGCCAATATCTAATAAAAAAATAAACATTTCTTGTTACTCTGAAAAAAAGCTCCATTGCTTCATCTAAAAAGTTTATTTAACCTCAGTTTTGGATAAGAAAACAGGCAAATAGTAAGCTGAATATAGCAAACTATCAAACTAACTACTGCCTTATGTTTAATTTAGACTATTTATTTTGTCATGTCGATGATTTCTGCCAACAATTTGAGACTCAATGGCAACAAAAGCTCTTATCTCATGGAGCTGTTACTCGTCTTAGAGCCAAAAGTCTTTGTCTAAGTGAAATTATGACCATCCTTATCGCTTTCCATCAGAACCATTACCGTAATTTCAAACATTTTTATCTCAATCACGTTCAACAATATTGGTTCGATGCTTTTCCAAAACTACCTAGTTATCAACGTTTTATTCAATGGGTACCATCAACTGTCATTCCTTTGTGTGTTTATCTCAAACATTGCTTTGGCAATTGTACAGGGATTAGTTTTATTGATTCTACGAAGATTCAAATGTGTCATAATCGACGTATTTCACGACATAAGGTATTTCAGGATTTAGGGGCGAGAGGAAAAACCTCTGTGGATTGGTTTTTTGGTTTTAAACTTCATCTAGTAGTCAATGAACTGGGAGAAATTCTCCATATGAGTCTGACTGGGGGAAATGTGGATGACCGAAAACCAGTAATTGATCTTCTCCAAAAACTTTGGGGTAAAGTGTTTGCTGATGGAGGTTATGTATCTCAAAAATTAACGACCAAACTTTTGAAAGATTACGGAATCGAGTTTTTTGCCAAGAGGAAACGTAACATGAAAAACAAATTAATGCGTCTTCACGACAAATTACTATCTCGTAAGCGATTGATTGTCGAAACCATTAATGATCAATTAAAGAATATCTCACAAATAGAACATTCACGCCATCGTTCACCAATAAATTTTTGTGTCAACTTATTATGTGGATTAATCGCATATTCTCACCAAGCAAAAAAGCCGAGTCTCCGTTTAGAATGGCTTTTACCTCAATCTGCTTAACCAAAACTCAGGTTATTTAGCTTATTCAATTCCTTTACCTTCTTAATCGTAGATTGAATAATTACAAAATTAATTAACTCTCCTCTTCGCTTATTACCTTCCTTTTGCGTCCATAATGTGAAAGTTAATATTTCTGAGTATTATTAGTCATTCGGAAAAATATTTGCCTTATTTTGTATTTTATAGGGAAGTAAAAAGTCCGATTCATTGACGGCAATTTGTGAATCAATAGGATAATTCCACTGTTGTAAAACCATTAAACAAGCATATTTAAGGTCAAAAATGTTGGTTATTAATGCTTTTTCCACTGCCTCAATCGCTCTTTCATCTCCTAAATTACCCAAGGCGATCGCACTTGCCGCTCTGGATTTTTGAAATTGGGGCGCATTATTAAAAAGATTTTCTAATAATAAATCGTAAGCTGGTTGATATTTTAACCACCCAAAAAGTTTTATCACATGATAATGAGCTCCATAGTCATTATGTGCAGATTCTTTATAAGTGTTAATCAGTGCTTCTCCTGCTACATCTGCATAATTGTCTAAAATGGTTTTTGTGGCAAGGTAACAACGACCAAAATCCGTATGATATAGCTCATTGATTAAAAATTCTAAGGATGGAGGTTGATCATATTCGTGAACTAATTGTAAATCATTTGGATGATCTCTAATTACTTGATCTAAATAAGGTTCTATTTCCGCAAAACTTTTAAACCCTTCATCAATGGCAGTTTCTCCTAAAGCTCGAATAGCTCGTAAACGAAATACTATAGACACAGGACAAGAAGCGATTGCCCCAATGCTATCAAAATATTTTATATCCATTAAATCTTGAATACAAGCACGTCTAACATTAACACTATCAGACTGTAATAATTCAACAATCCGCTCTGTGTAACTATTATCTCCAGTTAAACGGATAATGGCACTTAATGCCGCACTAGCAATACTTTGATCTTTATCCTCAATAAAAGGTTTAATGGCTTCAACGGCAAGATGATAATCTAATTTAGCCAGAACTTGAATGACAACTCGGTAATTTTGATTTGGTTTAGATAATATTTCTGTAATTTTATTTAAAATAGCCTTGTCTTTCGTGCCAATTTCCCCTATTGCCCATACGGCATTTTCTACGGTATAACAATCATGATCTCCTAAACAAGAGCAAATAATCTCAAATGCTTCTTCAGCTTTGAATCTTCCTAAAGTTTCAATGGCTTTGCGTTTGGTAATCTGATTATACATTTGATCATCACAAACGGCGATCGCCTCTATTAAGGCTTTGATACTGCGATCACTTTTAAAACGTACTAAATGAGATGCCGCAGCATAGCGATCACTCTTATCCTCCAATTGTTCGAGAGGAGTTTGAAGTAACTTAATAGCTTGTTCTTCCGTAATTTGAAAAAGATTACTAAAACGCTTATCCATTATTAAATCATTAGGTGTTGTTTATCAAATGTATGATATTATCTCGCCTCGATGCACAAAGGTACAAAGAAGAAATACTTTTACTATTTTGACTGAAAAAAGGTTAATTGCTCTAAACGAGATAAAGCACTTGTAGCTGATTCTTGAATATAAACGTCTTGGGATTCATCCTTACTTAAAGCTGTTAAAACATTGACGGATTTTTCGTCATTAATAGAGCCAAGGGTGTTAATGATGGAAACAGATACAGCTATATTATCAGTAGTTTGCAGAGCTTTAATTAAAATATCAAGAACTGGTTTACCAATTACACCCAAAGCCATAATTGCCACAATATGAACGACAGGATTAGGATCATTCATTGTTATCTTAAGGGCATTGATACCCTCTTCAGGAAAAGGGAAGTCTTTATAATTAACAGCGATTTGTGCTAATACTTTCCCCGCACTGGCTTTAATCACTACATTGTCACTATTAATTAGGGAATCTACCACAGATGGAATAGTATCAAAACCAATCAACCCTAAAGTTTTGACGGCGGCACGGCGATACACCACATCTTCTTCACCAAGAAGACTGATCAAGCGAGGGATAGTTTCTTCAGTACGAGACTCGGCTATTTCTACCATTGCTCGATCTCGCAAATTAGGATTAGGATGTTTAAGTTGTTCAAAAAGAGAATCCATTTTTTTAGTGAATATTTTTAATATTTTGTATTTTAAAAGATGTGCATTTCTCCTGTACGGATAATTCATGAATCCTCCGTAACTCACTTTAGCTTTAATTTTACTTTAGAAAAAAAAATTGATGAAGATGAGACAGGTGAACAGATAGACAAGTGGGAAAATTTCTAATATTTGTTATTTTTACAGACTAAAAAACTCTCGCTTTATCAGAGTAACCTAATAAGGGAAAACTGATCAGCTGAGAGTCTTTTAGATTGATTGACTAACCGAGAGTAACGTAATATAATCTATGTTACTAAGATAAAGAATTAATTACATAGTCAAGGAGAGAATTATATTCACTTAAAGCCTGAGCTGAAAGATCACGAGGTGCACAACCACGATTACGAGCAAAGCTAAGAGCTTCAACATAAGGAGCGGTAGGTAAACCTAAAGTACGGTAAACTTCACGTTGACCAGCAATACCCCATTCATCAAGAGGACCTGTACCACCAACTACTAATGAATAGTTGACTAAACGTAAGTAGTGTTTGATGTCACGAAGACATTTTTCCTTGAAGGTAGGAGTAGAGTTGGCTTCACCTGCATTGTTGAGGTAGGAATATTTTTTGATAGCTGCATCGTAAGCTTCTTTAGCTACGGCATCAAGGTTAGCAGCTAATTTTTCAGCAGCTTCTAAACGAGCATTTGCACGTTGAATTGAACCTTGTACGGACTCTAAATCGGAGGTGCTAGGAAAACGTCCTGCCGCATCAGCAGAGGAAATAACTGTGGTAATAACAGACTTCATATCTTTAGTTTTTCTAAATTTGACTTAAGTGGACTTAGTTTTTAATTTTTAAATGATGAAAAGCCTTCAAGGGATGGCTTGGAATAGCTAAAAACAGACTCAAATTGGGTTAGCTTAAAGCACCAATTACACGGTCGAAATAGCTACTAGCTTCAGCTACTAAAGTGGCACAACGATCTTCTACCACAGGAGTTCCCATTTTGCGGAGTCTGTTACCTGCAAGAGCTTCACTTGGATTGTCTTGAATGTGAGCCGCAGCTTGAGCTTTCATGATCGCTACTGCACGAGCAGCAGACTGAAGAGGTACGCCTAAAGCGGTGTAGGTTTCTTTTAAACCATTTAAACAACGATCATCCAAAACAGAAGCATCACCAGCTAAAAGTGCATAGCTAACGTAACGTAAGATTATTTCAGCATCACGTAAACAAGCAGCCATACGACGGTTAGGGTAACAGTTACCACCAGCTTGGATTAATCCGGTATTTTCACAAATCATACCAGCAACAGCATCAGATACCATACAACTTGCATTACTAGCAATGGCATTAACAGCATCAAGACGACGATTACCAGAAGCAATGAAGCTACGTAATTGATTTAATTCATCACCACCAATGGGGGCAGTTTTACTGTCTGCGGATACAACCGCTCTTGAAAAAGCGTCTAACATTCAGCTCTCCTATAAGTATATATTTTTCTTAAAATTTTGAATTTGGTTCTGTGGTGAACCTTTTCAAATATCAATATAAAGCACCAATGAAAAATACCTTCAATTATGAAAAACTAATTAATAATCTGTAATATTTTACACAAAAATCATAAATTTATTTACCGAGCATCAAGATTTTTCGTTTATTTTATTAATAGTTAAAAGAAGTTAAAAAGAGTAAATAAGATTATAAAAGAGTCTAATGGACTTAAATTCCTAAAAATCAACGAAAATTTGATAATATAATTTTAATAAGTAAATTATTCTCCATTTTTGTTATCAGCTATTTTTTATTTTTCAATTTTCCACAGTTAAGCAAAATCTCAGTATTATGAGATATTTTCTTAAAAACTCTAATTTTGTTACAGTAATTTTATAAAATATCAATCTCAATTAATTATTTCTATGTCCCATCGATTTTTTTTATCCCATAATTATAGTATTTCTGAAAATATTGCTCCTCCTCTTTCTAGTGATACATTTTGTCAAGTGTTTCATGAATATCTACCTTCCCCATGGCAAGTAATTCCTCTTTCTCATCCCCATTGGCGATGTCAAGTGATTACTGATGCACCTGTTTCAACTGTGGCTGATAGTTTCGTTAAAGTTTTGGTTGATTATCGTCAAAATCAATTGCAGAAAAAATTACCCTATCGTATATTGGCTTTGGGAGGCGTAAAAAATACTCCTGCTAACTCTTCTGATGTTAATACTCTTCAACAAGGAGATTGGGGTGTAGATATAGTTGAAGTTGAAAATGCTGAAAAATTTTTACAATCCATTAACTGGGATAATTTGATAGCAGGACGTTTAACAGAGGATATTTTTAAAGTTATTTCTAAATAAAATAAGCTCAGACGCATTTAAGTTGACTGGGGGGTAAGCAATGGGCGATAGTTTCTCTGATTTTTTAGCAATTTTAAGAAATGCAAGTTAAAGACGTTTTCCCTTAATAATTGAGTTTTTTTATCTTTCTCCAAGACGATAACCGATACCATGTACTGTTTCAATTAAGTTTTCGGGTGCACCATTTATCTTCAGTTTTTGTCTCAGGCTACGAATATGTACTTTTATAGTATGTTCTTCGGGAGAATCTTCTATTGACCATATATGATCTATTATTACATGACGACTAAGCACTCGCCGACCATTTCTTAAGAGTAATTCTAAAATACAGTATTCTTTTGGTGTTAGGTGAATCAGCTTATGAGCATATTTTACTTCGTAGGTACTCGGATCTAATTCTAATTGATACCATCTCAAAATTGGAGGTAGTGACATACTCCCCCTACGTAATAATGCCCTAATACGAGCAAATAATTCTCCTAAGTCAATGGGTTTAATTACATAATCATCCGCTCCTGCATCTAAACCCATAATTTTATCACTTACTGTATCACGTGCCGTAATCATTAGTACAGGCATTTGATAATTTTGTGATCGCAATTGTTTACATAATGTGATGCCATCAATATGAGGTAACATGACATCTAAAAGTAATAAGTCGTATTCTATAGCTTGAAGATAATCCCAAGCTAAGATTCCATCGGTGGCAATATCAACAGTATAAAGTTGATCAGTAATTCCTTCTGCTAGAGTTTCCGCTAAAGGTAAGTCATCTTCCACTAAAAGAATTCTCATGAATTATTGATAATTGATCGCTATTAGATCTCATATTATGCAATTTTAGGCTAAAGTGTTTCAAAATACATAAAATGTTAAGATAAGTAACAAATTCTCACAAATTTAACTATCTTTCCGAAATCTTTACTATTTTCTTACCCTTTTCTTTACTACCTATATGATATTTTTTTTGTAAAGTTTAATGCAAAATTTTATTAAAAACAAATTATTATGGCAAGTTTAACAGAGGCTTTCATCAATAACCCTATCGAATTATGGGCTAATAATACAGAAGATGACTTACAGTTAGTTATTCGAGCAGTGTATAAGCAAGTTTTAGGTAATGCCCATGTCATGGAAAGTGAACGTTTAGAGAGTGCTGAATCGATGTTACGCAATGGGAATATTTCCCTTCGTAATTTTGTGAGAATGGTTGGTCAATCAGAATTATATCAATCCTTATTTTTTAATTCCAGTTCTGCTTATCGTTTTATTGAATTAAACTGTAAACATTTTCTTGGTCGTGCTCCTTTAAATCAAGAGGAAATTTCCGAACACGTTCAGATTTATAATGAACAAGGTTACGAAGCTGAAATCAATTCTTATATTGATAGTGAGGAATATAATCGTGTTTTTGGGGAAAATATTGTTCCTTTTCCTCGTAATATTACTTCTCAAAAAGGGGTAAAAAATGTCGTTTTCAATCGCACAATATCTTTATTAGGCGGATTAGCTACCAGTGATAATAGTAATAAAGCACAGTTAACTAACTCCATTGGTGCTAATTTATCTCCACAAATTAAAGTTAAATCTTCTGGAATAGAAAAAGCGCATACTAATACGGGTAAAAGATTTAAAATTTCTGTCAGAAAGTCTGGTACAACTCCTTTATTTAAACAAAGTAATATTACTTATACTGTTGGTTATAGTCAACTATCTCCACAAATTCAAAATATTCAGAAAAAAGGAGGACAAATCCTTAGTATTGTTGAAGTTTAAAGAAGAATTAAGAAAATTTTTTTTGATAAAAGTAGAAAAAACTCTCTGCCAAAGTTAGGGCTAAGGGACTAAATTTAGAGACAAATTACAGAAATTATTTAGGTTTGTTAGATAACAATATTGTTATAGGATTTTTATATCTAAAATTGATAATAAAATTGTTGTCTATTTTTTCCTAACTTTCACTAAAAAATTTAAAATTAACTCTAATTAACCTCATTTTTTAAGACACTAATTTATAACTAATAAGGGAAATGTTGCCTCCAGTCGCTACAAAAAAAATGGAGACTTGGATTCGGAGTCGTCATTTAATTTATGCTGAAAATTGTTTAGTATTTGAAACTTTTGATTATTCAACCATAGAAAGATTTGAAGAATGTGTTATTAGTTTGGGCGGATATTTAATTTCTGTGGAAGCCTTAAAAAAAGTCTGGCGAGGAAACCATCGTCAAGTTATTCTCTATCAAGCAAAGGCAAATTTGAAAACACCTCATCATCCTCTGAAAAACTACTGGTATAAAAATGGCAGTTTTTCGACTAAATTTGATGAGGGTTGTTGTCGAACTTTCTCCCATTATTGAATTAAGAGGTTAAGATTGATTCTGTAGAAGGATAAACACCCAAGATAATTTAAGATTGAGTAACTTATGTGAATTTATTTAATTTTTTCAATCCACTGATTACCGTTATTAGTTTTTATTGCTTTATTGTTTTAATTGGTTTTTATTTACTCAAACGAGAAATAAATCTTCGTCGTGAAGCTGAATTTATCTTGAAGCAAAAAGCTAAACGAGAAAGATTGATACATCAAATTACTCATCAAATCCGTCTTTCCTTAAATATTGAAGAAGTTTTAAATACCACTGTTACTGAAGTCAGAAGTTTTCTACAAACTGATCGAGTTATAATTTTTCGCTTATGGGATAATGGTACAGGTAGTGCTATTACTGAAAATGTACGCTCTCCTTACCCTCAAATTTTGGGTAAAACTTTCCCTGAAGAAGTGTTTCCTCAAGAATATCATCAGGCTTATATTGAGGGTAAAACCCGTGCTATTAATGACATTGAACAAACCGATGTCGAAGATTGCTTGGCAGAATTTGTGAAACAATTTGGAGTGAAGGCAAAGTTAGTTGTACCGATTATTCAAGATATTAGAAATCGCAATTTAGAAAATCAAGATGAATCCAGAGTTAATTCTACTCCTATTTTGTCCATTGATTCTACTCCTTGTTCCTATCTCTGGGGTTTATTAATCGCTCATCAA
The DNA here is from genome assembly GCF_001548095.1 of Geminocystis sp. NIES-3708. NCBI lineage: Bacteria > Bacillati > Cyanobacteriota > Cyanophyceae > Chroococcales > Geminocystaceae > Geminocystis > Geminocystis sp. NIES-3708. Next base: position 1,648,094 of record NZ_AP014815.1, read on the forward strand.
TGTAGTCAACCACGAATATGGGAAGATGAAGAAATCGAATTAATGAAGCAACTGGCAACTCAAGTGGCGATCGCCATTCAACAATCAGAACTTCATACACAATTACAACAACTAAATACAGAATTAGAAGAAAGAGTACAACAACGTACAGAAGAATTAGCATTAACCAATGAATCATTAAAAGCAGAAATTATCGAACGAGAAAAAACCGAAGCCGCTTTGCGTCATACTAACCACACTTTAGAATCCTTAATAAAAGCTTTACGTCATAGTGAAGAGCGTTTTCGTCAAGTAGTAGAAAATGCACTAGATATTATTACGATCATAGATCAAAACGGTACAATTCACTATCAAAGTCCATCGGTAGAAAAAGTTTTAGGTTATACTTTCGCCGAATTTATTCAAGAAAACTTTTTTAGCTATATTCATCCTGATGAAATTGCCAATATTCGCTCTAGTATTGCAGATGCTTTAGAAGATAATCCTATTGTGCGCCCCATTGAATTTCGATGCAGAAATAAACAAAGGGAGTGGCATCATCTGGAAGCTATCACCCAAAAATTTATTGACTATGTGCCTGAAACTAGAATTGTCATTACTTCTCGTGATATTTCCGAAAGAAAACGACTAAAAGAAGTACATAAAGCATTAGAGCGAGAAAAAGAGTTAAATATTGTCAAAACCCGTTTTTTTTCCATGGCATCCCATGAATTTCGTACTCCTTTAAGCACAGTATTAGCTGCCGCCCAAGTATTAGAAAATGCAACAACCCATTCCCATAATCCGCAAAAACAATTAAGAAATTTACATCGAATCCAAAACGCCGTTAAAAATATGGTGCAACTTTTAGATGACATTTTAACTATTAATCGTGCGGAAACTGGCAATTTAGAATTTAATCCTCAACCATTGGCACTAGAGAATTTTTGTCGTCAATTTATGGAAGAAATAAAACTGAGTACTAACACTCAACATCACCTTAAATTTATCTGTCAGGGAAAAAGAATTGATGTTTGTTTAGACGAAAAATTATTAAGATCAATTTTAGCCAATCTACTATCCAATGCCATTAAATATTCTCCTCAAAATAGCTCTATTTATTTATATTTAATATTTCATTCAGATAAAATTCAAATAAAAGTAAGAGATAAAGGTGTAGGTATTTCTCCAGAAGATATGAGGGAAATTTTTGAGCCTTTTTATCGAGGACAAAATGTGCGTCATCTCACTGGTACTGGTTTAGGATTAGTAGTAGTGAAAAAGTGTGTAGATTTGCATAGTGGTAGTATTACCATTAGAAGTCAAATGAATAAAGGCACAACCGTTAAGATTATATTGCCTTATAATTAATTTTCGTAATTACTAATGAGTAACAAAAAAGATGCCTGTGCCACATAATTATTCAACATCTAAATTTCTTTGAATTTGAGAAATCGCCAGTTTAAAAATGGGTTTTATTTCTGCCTCTAATTCTTGATTTAAGGCATTTTCTAACGGTAGTAAAGCATTTTCTCCCCCTATTTTCATTAATGCTAATGCAACGGCTTTGCGCACTTGGGCATCAGAATCTTGTAAAGAAGCAATTAAATTTGAAACCACAGAGGGTTGATTTACCTTACTTAAAATCGCCGCCGCCTCGCAACGTATAATTGGTTCAGAATCTTGTAAAGAATCCACTAAAATTTTTAAGGCTTGTTCATCCTGTTGCTCTTGCACTAAACTACCTAAAGCACTAATCACAGCACAACGAACATCTAACGATTCAGAATTGATTGCTTGATATAAATATTCCGATGCTTGTGAGCCAATAAAAGCTAAAGCCCAACTAGCATGACCTTTAATTGTTTCATTTTGATCGGAATCAGCTATGATTTTAAGTAGTTCGGGTACTGAGGCTTCCCCCGTACGAGCTAAAGCACCAATACAAGAACCTTGTACCACAGTATCCTCATCATGTAATAAAGCATAAACTAAGTTAGGTACAGCGCTAGGGTCAGCAATTAATGTTAAAGTTTTAGCACTAGCTCTACGAATTACTGGATTGGGATGGTTAGCTAAGGCTTCTAATAAAAATGGTACGGCAGGTTTACCGATGATTCCCAGTCTTTCAGCAAACTTTAAACGAGTCATTCCTCGTTTATCACCCATACTTTCAACCATACTTGCGATCGTCTCATGATCATCGGTGTCAAAATTATGCCTAAACAATTTTTCCTCAACTTTTTGTAATAACTCATCAGTTTCAGTTTCGGTTAATTGAATAGAATTAGCAGTATATTTAATTGTTGTATTCGTCATTGTTAAGAGCTTATTGATTAAAGATAAATAGGTTTTGTAAAATAAATGCCATTACTAATTGAAGAGATGAAAATAAAAAAATTAAGGATAAAAAACTTGATTCTTTCTTTGCACCTTTGCGAGAGACTCATTAATCCCTTTATTGGGCAATATTATTAATTAATTGCCTGAAGACTAACTTGAGTATTGCTACGGGTAAAGGCATTCCATGTACCTAATTCTTGGGCAGGAAAACTACAAAGCATCGCTCTAGTATTATCATCTAATCCTTGGGCGTAAGTAAAATCAGCCCCAGCAATACTCTCTAACCTGTCTAAATTAGCACCTTTTAAGTTAGTTGCTCGTAAATCAGCACCTTCTAACTGAGCACCTACTAACAAGGCATTTTGTAAATTAGCCCCCGTCAAATAAGCATACTTAAGATTAGCACCACTTAAAGCCGCTCCTTCTAAATTTGCTTCGGTAAAATCTGCACCACTGAGATAAGCACCTCGTAAATTAACCCCTTGTAAATCTAAACCTCTCAGATTCGCTGTATTAAGAAAAATACCTGTTAGATTCGCATAAGGGCCTACTGCTCCACATTTGCGATAATCATAGTTATCTGGCCATTTTGTCTGACTATCATAACAGGCAAGATCTAATTTTGCTCCCCCTAAATTACTATTACTCAAATTACAACTTTGTAATTGTGATCTATGTAATAAAGCATTTTGTAAATTAGTGAAACTAAGATCAGCATTTTGTAAACAAGCACCCCTCAAATCTGCATTTTGGGCATTAATATGACTAAGATTAGCCTCGCTAAAATCAACCCCAATAAGGTTTGCACCTTGAAGATTTGCACCCGATAAATCTAATTGTGACAAATCCATATTTTGTAGATTCGCCCCTGCTAAATTTTTATCCTGTTGCATAATCGCAAGAATTTCTGATTTTGAATGACTTTGAGATAATGACATAGATATTAAATCAATTAATAAATAATAAAAAGATCAAATAATAATTTATGTATATTTATTTTTTTGTTAAAAATTTTCACATTTTGAGGTAAATACCTTAACTTATAATATGGTTAAATGAGTGACTAAAATAACTAAAATTAATTTTCTTAATATACCTTGAGAAAAATTAATCAAAACAGCTTGACATTTTAATAATCATACACATTAAACCATAATAAGAATAAGATATTATGCCATTAAAAGCACCGATGACAATGATGGATTTTTTCAATAAAAGTGAAGGTACTTGGTATTCTCAAAGAACAGTACATCATTTTGATACTACAGTTGAACAATCTGGAAATTCTAATATTATTATTGAAGTATTAGACAGAAATGATAATCGGATTCAAAAAGTATGTGAAGAGCAAAATATTGATCCCCAATTAACTGTTGGTGGAGCAAGTTTTCTGTGGCAGGATAATTTAGATAATCCGAATCCGAATCCGAATTGGGCGGCAATTCTAGTAGATATTCCCAATTCTGACAATAAAAGTAGTGGTAGATTTTTGCGTAATAAAGGTTATGTTGAGGGGATTCCTGTTGTTTGTAATTATAATTTCGCCCCCGATGGAGTATTAACTATTATCACTGAATATGAAAAAAATCAGGGCATGGAGAGATGTTGGTTTATTACCGACGATTTTCGAGTAAGAATTAGTACTGTAAAAATGATGAATGGAGTCAATTTAATGACATATTCTTCTGAACGTCGTTGTATTCCTAATGAAATATTAGAGAAAATGAGTCAGAAATATACTTAATTATTCTTGTTGCTGAATTAATTTATGATTTGTCTCGCTTCGATGCGCAAAGGTAAGATGTACGAAATATTCTTAGAATTGTTATTTTATTTTTTCATCTCATGCTTTAAATCAGCATTGGCTGGGGTTTATGGAAATAAAGACTGGAATCTCATCAATAAATTCGGTGTTAAAAGAATGTAATAGTAAAAATAGCTTAATTATTTTTTAATGTACTTTACTATATTTTATTGACAACTAAAAAGGCAATTCATCAGCAAAATTTTGTATTTTTTCAAAGCGTAAAGGACCTTCTGTTGAACCCCAAACTTGCTGATTTGTATTAATATCCATTCCTCTATCTAAACTAACGAAAGTTTCCTCTGTTAATTCTACTTCACTGATTAAATAAGTTAATTTATCTTTTTTTGGAATCAGACATTTATTTCCTTCTACTCTACCGAAAAAAGTATCATTTTTTTTACTAAAAATCATCGAGCAATTATAACGTCTTTCGATAGCTTTTGGTTTAATAGTCTGTAAAATTGAGCGATTATGCCCTGAACCAGCATAAAGCATAGCATCATTTAAACTATAATTTTCTACATAAATTTTATCGTCTTGTTGCACAAATTTATGCACTCCTTGACGATAGGGAGTCCACATATTATAGTCATAAACTTGCTCAGAATAAAAACCAATTCCGTCAAAAAAATTCTCAGGTAATGGGCGAAAAAATACATGAATGTGGGCAAATAATTTAGGATCAGCAAAACATTGTTTTTTATTACTAAATTCTCCAGCTATCCACCGAGCCAATGTTATTAGTAAATCAGAATTATTATTAATCATTTAGTAAATAAAATTGTAAAATTTGGCACTTTGCTCCATGAGCACTTTTGCAAGAGATAAACTATACATTAATTCACCAACTTCAAATAATTTAATGATAATTTCATTGTTAATTATCCACTGCTTTAGAGCGAATTTCAGAAGAAAAAGAAGCAGTAACAACTCCTTTACCATCAGCCGTTTTAATCATTGATACACGAAACCGCAGATTAGGATTGACAAACCAAATTTTTTCTTCTGCACTGGCACGATCATAATTAGTGGTTAAGATAAATGTACCGTCTTCTTGAATTTCATATAGGGCAATAGCTGCCATTGTCTCTGCATAACCTCGATCTCGCAATAATTGTCCTTTATTGGAGTTGTTTGCGTCTGGAATAGGTACTAATACTGTTGTACCTTTTAATTCTTCTTTCTCATCCCAATCTGATTCTCCTTCCCAACTCATTTTAAAGGGATTTGTGGCTAATGCTATATCTATATTATTTTCTTGACATAAACTAATTACTAGAGGATCATCAACTGTTAAGGAAATAATCTCAATTTCTGATCGCACTTCTTCTAAATGACTAAAAGCAAGATGATGTACACTGCGAAGCGATCGCCAGTTACCCAAGGATTGTTGAACAAATTTTGATATGGTCATTAACGAATATATATAAAAAACATTTAAGTGTTATACTTATGGCAAAAGTTCTCGGTAAAAACGTTATTGAAAACGCTTCGACCGAGGATTGTTCTTATACGGGGGTAATACTAGCAATAGTTCCACCTTGTCGGTGAATTTTTTGATAGGTTGCTGAGAGCCGATTAAAAGGAACTAAGTAAACTTGATTACTCCGACGGAATGCCGAGACACGATTAACACCTTTACCCTTAGGTGAACCGTAACCAGTAACCTCGATGCGGAATACTTTGCCTTCATCTCCTGTGCCAAAACTGCCTTGAGAACGTGAACCGATGGTACGATCTTGGAATGACCAGCCATCACCAGCAGAACCACCAGAAGGGGGAATTACAGCTAAAGGAGTACCTTGAATCACATATTGATTAAGTACAGGACTTTTACCCGATAAACTTCCTTTAAAGTCACTACTAGAAGCACCACGAAGCATAGCAAACATATGAGTAAACTCTACCATTGTGCGGTTAGGTTCAGTTTTATAACCACGATAGTAAGGTACGATGTTTTCTCCATAAGCATTTTGATACTCGTCACTATCAAGATAAGAATCAATTTCTGCTTCAAAACCTTCTGTGTCAAGAATCGTGCTATGAGCTCTGGTTTCTTCCAATCCTTCGGGAGTGCGCCCTAAGAAATGTTTAAAATTAAGTTCAATAAAACGATAACGAGGGCAAGTGTCGAAAAACCGAGAACTATAAGCAGAACTTTTACCTAAAGCACGGATAAATTCTCTGACGCTTAATTCCCCTCTTTTAAATTGAGATTCAGGTACAATAGCACGTTCACTTTCCATAATGTAAGCGTTACCAAAAACCTGACGATACACAGCACGAATAATTGTTTCTAAATCTTCAGTGCTACTATTGGGCAGTCTTTCAATAGGTGCTGTTTCTTCAAACAAACTTACTCCTAGTTGAGATGCAGGTCCAAAAACCATTTGCGATATTCCTCTCTATAATCTGAGATATTTTCTATTTTTTTTTACAAAACTTAACAAGTAAATCTATTAGGGAATATAGAAAAAGTAAATTTTTTCTAAAATTTTTTTAATTTTTCCTCAATTTTATTGAAGTATTTCTAATTATTTTTACTTGCAGTATGATGATTTTAACAAAAAACCATTATCGGCTCATGTCAGAAAAGTCAAAGATTCTGAGAAAATAAAAACTATAAAACCTAATCAAAATAAGGTTAATAATAAGTTTAGATTTATCTAAAAACGATCTTTGATAATTACTTAAGCCTTCGGTTTATAAAATATTTAACAGCAATTTCTCGCTAATCTTTATTAATATTTGTAACAAATATTTTTTTAATATAAACGGTAATTTTATTAAGTAATATTACTTTCTTTCATAAATTGGCTGATGTGAATCACAAAATTCTTAAACTAGATCAAAGGCATAACTAAGCATCTTTATAAGATAAAAAATTATATGTATCAAGCTTTTCAGAATTTTTTAGAACAAGAACTTCATCACAACTTTGAACTGCAACCTCGTTCTATTCCTGATGGATTAGCCGAAAAAGTTAGTGAGCGTGGTAAAAATCCAGCAACCATTAGAAGTTGGTGTTATCAGTGTTCAGAATTACGAAAGATTCGCTATACCTATATAGATGCTGGAGAATCGGCACAAATTTTTAATAGTGTTATTTATCCTGACCATCATTATGATTTACCATTATTAGGAGTTGATTTTCTGACTTTTGGAGAGAAAAAAAATTTAGTGGTGTTAGATTTTCAGCCATTATTTCAAGATGAGGCTTACTTACAAAAGTATATAGATCCTATCACTGAAATTAGAGAAAAATATTCTGATTTAGCTCAAAATTTAGGGATGAAGTTTTATGATGCTAATCGTTTCTTTTCTAAAAATCTGTTATTTGCTAAAACTGATCCTGACTCTATCCACAATCGACTTTTTCCTGCTTATCAAGAATATTTGCGTTTATATTGGCAAATGGTAAAAGAAGCAAAACCCTTATCAAATAAATCGGAAATTGCCAAGGTTATAGATGCACAAAAAGAATATGATCGCTATAGTGCAGAAAGAGATCCAGCCCATGGTTTATTTAGTAGTTATTTTGGTCATCCATGGGCAAATCGTTTTCTCCATGAATTTCTTTTTGAAGATGCTTTATCTTTAGCGGTAGTTTAACAATAAATATAAAATTGTTTTATGTCTCTTTATCAACCTTTTTTAGACTATGCCATCGCACTATTAAAAGAGCGGTTAGAAATAACAGATTATCCTATACCTGAAGGTTTTGCACAAAATAAAACCATTACGGGGAAAGGAAATAAAACTCAAGAAGTCATTACTACCAGTTATGGTTATCAATCTTCAAAATTAAGACAGATTAGAGCCGCTCATGTGGAAGGAGGAAATTCTCTACAAGTATTGAATTTTGTCATTTTTCCCCACTTAAATTATGATTTACCTTTTTTTGGAGCTGATTTAGTCACCTTACCGGGGGGGCATTTAATTGCCCTTGATATGCAACCGTTATTCCATGATAGTGATTATCAAGCAACTTATTTTAAGCCTATCGCATCTATTTTTAATAAATATAAAGATCAATTAGCATGGGGGGGAGATTTTCCTGAGGAAGCTAAAGAATTTTTTTCTCCCGCCTTTTTATGGACTCGTCCTCAAAAAACAGAAATTATAGAAACAATAGTATTTGATGCCTTTAAAGAATATCTCGAAGCCTATATCAATTTTGTACAACAAGCACCAGAAATAACAGATCAAAATAAATTACAACAAATTTTAGAGTCTCAAAAAAAATATATTAACTATCGTGGGGAAAAAGATCCAGCCAGAGGAATGTTTACTCGATTATATGGTGCAGAATGGACAGAAGAATATATTCATGGTTTTTTATTTGATTTAAACCGTAAATTAGGAGAAAATACTCCATAACAATAAGTAATGATAAGGTTTCACTATTTCAAGGCTCTTTTAAAATCAGAAAATGATGATTTAAAATAGAATAAAGTCGAAAGTGATAAAGTAATATATAGATAGAAGTAGAATAAAAGGTTGAAATTATTATGGGAATTTTTGATCGCATCAGTAGAGTAGTTCGAGCTAATGTCAATGATATGATTGATAAGTCCGAAGATCCCGAAAAAGTACTAGAACAAAGTATTCGGGAAATGGGAGATGATCTAGTAAAAATGCGTCAAGCCGTAGCACAGGCGATCGCTGCTCAAAAACGTACAGAGCAACAATATCAAAAAAATCTCTCTGAAGCGAATACGTGGCAACAACGGGCACAACTAGCTTTAACCAAAGGAGAAGAAGGTTTAGCCAGAGAAGCCTTAGTCCGCAAAAAAACTTATAGTGAGACTGCCACTACTTTAAAAACTCAATTAGATGGACAAGTAGGACAAATCGACTCTTTACGTCGTAATCTTACTGCTTTAGAAAGTAAAATTTCAGAAGCGAAAACGAAAAAAGATATGCTTAAAGCTCGTCTTAGTGCGGCTAAAGCCAATCAACAACTACAAAGTACTATTAGTAACATTAATACTAGCTCCGCAATGTCTGCATTCGAGCGCATGGAAGACAAAGTTTTACAAATGGAAGCAGTTTCTCAGTCTGCTGGAGAATTAGCAGGAATGGGCGAAGATTCTAAATGGGCAGCTTTAGAAGGTGGCACTGCCGTTGATGATGAATTAGCAATGCTAAAAGCACAATTATCTGGCACACCTCAACCAACTACTAGCTTACCTCCTAGTATTGATGTTACCACCTCTAGCCCTTCCTCTTCTAGTATTGTTGATGATGAATTAGAGCAATTACGTCAACAACTAAAAAAAGAATATTAAATAATTAGTAATTAGTAATTAGTTGTTAAATAATTAAAACAAATAAATTGTTACAGAGTTTATCTTAATGTGCAAATAAGACTACCACTATAAAACGAGTCCGAATAGAGCTACCGATGGTAGCGTCGAACATCCTTTTTAGTGGGAAAATGAATTTGCACCAACAAAAAGCATTACGATAGCAATTTCTTAAGTCGCCATGAAATTATCAATAAGTTACCTGAGTTCAACAAAGAGTATGATTGATTAAATGAAGTATCATATAAATTTTCAGAAATAAACTTCAAGAAGAAGCCTAATTTACTTCAGTTCGACAGAAGAAAAATCCTGAAAACGAGACAGGCGGACAAAAACAATAGTCAAAAAACTCTCAATATTTGTATATTTTTGAAAGAATTTCGTTTATCCACACAAATAGAATCTCCTTGTCTGCGGAGTCTGCCTGTCAACCAGAGTAAATCATTATCTATTTCCATATCGAATTTAGGTTAATCTACCAAAATTCTAATAATGAGTACCTGATTTACGATAATGTACCGCAGTTACGCCAGTATCCGATAATAGTTTACCATTTTTGGCGATCGCATAAACTACCCAATGATCACCACATTCAAGACGTTTACTAACTTCACATTCAATATAAGCCAAAGCGGAGGATAAAATTGGACAACCATTTTCAGCTTCTTGAGACTCAATATTAGCAAAACGATCTTCCCCAGGGGCAAAGGGTTTAAGAAAATATTTCATCAATTCGATATGTTTGCCTTCTTCGAGGATATTTAAAACAAATTTACTACCAATAGGCAACAAAGATTCAATCGCTCTTTCCTTTGCCACCGCCACCGTAAAACCCGGAGGGTTAAATGTTGCTTGAGATACCCAAGAAGCCACCATTGCACCTTTTAAATCATGTCGTTTAGTCGTTACAACACATAGAGAACCTATAATACGACCTAATGCTTGTTCTGTGCGCGCACTTAAGGAATTATCAGCAGATTCCTTTGGTTTGAGTGCTTTTTTGCGTTTTTTTAAGGCTTGGGCAAAATCCGTACCAGCTTCCTCACAAGTCTTTAATATCTCCTCAGTGGGCTTAAATTTAACTCTGATGGTATCAAAACCGAAGCGATAACCCCCATCCTTAAATTTAGATTCTAACAGATCTATGGCTTCTCCACTCCAACCAAATGAACCAAAAACTCCTGCTAATTTATTTGTATCAGCGTTGGCTAAAGCTATACCTAAAGCACTTTGAATTTGAGTAGGAGCGTGTCCTCCTAATGTAGGTGAACCAAATATAAAGCCGTCACATTGTTGAATAGCTGTTTTAATTTCCTCACTGTTGGCAAATTCAGCATTTATGGATTCTATCCTAACTCCTGCTTTAGTAATACCCCGAGCGATGGCATTAGCTAAAATAGCAGTGTTACCATAAGCCGAGGCGTAAATTAAGGCAACATTAAGACTTTGATTTTGCTGATTTTCTAACCATTGACTATATAAACCAGTTAATTCTGTTAAACCATATCTTACCAAAGGACCATGAGAAGTAGCGTAAATATAGGCATTTTTTTGTTGAATTTTTTCAATAGCTTTAACTATTTGTGTGCCATAAGGTGCAATAACACAATCAAAATAGTAACGTCTATCTTCTTGGTAAATTTTCCAACCTTCATCTAATATTTGATCACCGCAAACATGAGCAGAAAATAATTTATCAGTATAAAAAATTTTACTATTATTATCAAAGGTTAAAAGTTGATCAGGATATCGAGGATTAGGAGTAGTAATAAATTCTAAAAGATGCTCTTTTCCTAAGTCTAATTCATAATCACTTTTGACGGAAATAATATTTAAAATGTTTTCTGCAATAGTTTCAGGATAAGTATTATTAAAGATTGTTTGTAATGATTTTGCTCCAGTATTAGAAGTGATAAAAGTAATATGTGGAGCTTGTTTTAATAATTTATTTATTGTATTGCAACGATTAGGATTAACATGACCTAAAATAACATAATCGATTTTATTTAATGGAATTCTTTGATCTAAAGCAGAAAGAAATATATCAGTAAAAGATTCTCCCGGAGGATCAATTAACGCTATTTTATCACCTTCAATAATAAAAGAATTAGCAGTTGTACCCCTACTTAAACCATATTCTACCTCAAATTTAAGCCTATCCCATGTACGAGAGCGAAAAACCCTTGTATTTAAACCAACACTACCAACTTGCACGTCTTTAGCTTTAGTCATTAATTATCTCCTTTTTTTATAAATTTTGATTATGGTATCTAACTTATCAAAATTTTTGCCTGATTAACGATTACGGCAATTTTCTTTTAGTTAAATCACAAAATTTGTAAGGGTGAATTAGACTTCTTTCATTTGTCTAGCAATTTCTCATCAACCAACTTCACATCTAGGAAAAAAATTAATAATTTCTTCGGGGAGAATTGATTTTAATTTTCGTCTTCAGGGGGATGTTTATCAGTTTCGCCTAAATCGAAGAGAAGTATGATAATAGATTTCAGAAGTTAAGATAAAACACTTTCATCAAGATTCTTGGGTTAGAAACCCCGCACTTTTAGGGCGGCTTTATATTTCTACTTTACCATGCAGAAATAAGATTATAAGTCTTATAAAAATTTTCATAAATAACTTATAAAAATTTCTATTTTTTATAGTATTTAACTATACTAAAGGTAGTGCGTTTAATTACTTGAGAATATCTTTAAACACTGCTTAAAGTCTTTTTATTTTGCTAGTAAAAAATATATTAATAACTCCTTAATTTCTTTCTTCTCAATTTGCAAATCTAAATTATGGTATTTATCTCTATTTTCTTAATATTTTTAATCTAACCTTAAAGTGTCTTTAATTGTAATATCAGGACGAATTTTTTTCATTTTTATCAGGTAACTCTGGAATTAAGATAAAATCCTTTATTTGATAATAACTATTTAATAAATTTTGAAAAGGAAATCTAACAAAAGTTTCATTTTTAGTACGACTATATTGAATATTTTTTCTATTCCTTTATGGTATTGAGAAATAAGCAATTTAGACATTTCTTCGTTACAGCATTGTGCAATCTTACGTTAATCATTGATAATAGAGTGTTGATTAATTGTTATATGTAAATCTATGTTAAGAGCTGGTATTGTCGGATTGCCAAATGTGGGTAAATCTACCTTATTTAACGCCGTAGTTGCCAATGCAAAAGCCACCGCAGCAAATTTTCCATTTTGTACTATTGAGCCAAATGTGGGCGTTGTAGCCGTACCTGATGAACGTTTACAAGTATTAGCTAAAATTTCTAAATGTACGAAAATTGTACCTGCTACTATTGAGTTTGTAGATATTGCGGGTTTAGTCAAAGGCGCATCGAAAGGTGAAGGTTTAGGTAATCAATTTTTAGCAAATATTAGAGAGGTTGATGCCATTGTTCATGTGGTAAGATGTTTCGATGATGATGATATTATCCATGTTTCTGGCTCTGTCGATCCCATTCGAGATATTGAAGTAATTAATTTAGAATTAGTTTTAGCAGATTTAACTCAAGTTGAGCGCAGAATTGATAGAGTTAGAAAACAAGCAAAAAATAATAAAGAAGCCGCCGAAGAATTGATAATTTTAGAACGCATTTTACCAATTTTAAATGATGGTAAACCTGCTCGATTATTACAATTAACCCCTGAAGAAGAAGTTATCATCAAACCTCTGGGATTATTAAGCTCGAAACCCGTTATTTATGCGGCTAATGTCACCGATGAAGATTTAGCAAATGGTAACGAATGGGTTGAACAAGTTAAACAATTTGTTGCCTCGGAAGATGCTAAAGTCGTAGTGGTTTCTGCCCAAGTAGAATCAGAATTAGTAGATTTATCCCCCGAAGACAAAGCTGAATTTCTTCAATCTTTAGGAGTAACCGAAGGTGGTTTACAATCTCTAATAAAAGCTACTTATGAATTATTAGGACTTCGTACTTATCTTACCACTGGGGAAACCGAAACTAGAGCATGGACAATTATAGCTGGAATGAAAGCACCTCAAGCCGCAGGAGTAATTCATACTGATTTTGAAAGGGGTTTTATTCGAGCGGAAACAGTGGCTTATGAAGATTTAGTTAAAGCAGGTAGCATGAGTATTGCTAAAGAGCAAGGTTTAGTTCGTTCTGAAGGAAAGGAATATATAGTTAAAGAAGGTGATGTGATGTTATTTAGATTTAATGTTTAGTTGATAATAAATAATTGATAGTTAATAGTTGATAGTAAGATAAAAATCTTTTTAGAAGTTGTAAATCAATAATTTAAAAAACATCGAAGATACCAGCACTATTGTTCATTATCTATCAATTGTCTATATTCCATTGTTAATTATCAATTGTTTATCCTATTTTATGGTACAAACACATTTAAGGCGTGGGGAATGACTTTAAATTTAGCAGGAGAAAAAGTGGTTATTTCGCCATCAGTATTAATGTTATAAGATTTCTGGGTATAAATTTCAATCTCTTTTCCTTCAATACTTCTCACCCAGTCTAGTTGATGATGATGCCCTTTTGGTAAACCCCAAATTAAGGGGAAAATTTGCCACCAATGTTTTAATTCTATGCTGTATAAATCTAGTCTTTGATCATCTATGGCTGCATCTTTAGCGATCGCCATGCCACCGCCATAGTACAAGCCATTACCAATAGCAATTTGAATAGTTTTGACATCAAAAACTTGACCATCAACTTTGATTCTGGCTCGAAAACGTCTAGTTGAGCTAATGACTTGTAAAGCGGTAATGCCATAAGCTAAAACTCCCCAACGACGCTTTACTCCACGGGATAATTTTTCAGTAATATCAACACTTAAACCCATACTAGCCACGTTAAAAAAATATTTACCATTAACTCTTCCTAAATCAATGGATTTTAAATTACCTTTGGCAATAACATCACAAGCCTCTTTCATAGTGAGAGGAAGATTTAAAGTTCGAGCCAGATCATTTGCTGTACCTAGTGGTAAAATACCTAAAGGTAAATTAGTCTCGACTAAACTATCCACCACCGCATTGAGAGTGCCATCACCACCACCAACAATGACTAAGTCTAGTTGATTACGATATTCTCTAACTACTGCCCCTAATTCATCAGGATGTTTAACAGGTTTAATAATTAATTCCATGTCATGGGCATAAAAAGATTCCACCGCAGAAGGCAGTGATTTTTCTCCTTTACGAGAATGACGATTAATCAATAATAAAGCTCTTTTACCCATAATCAATAGTAAATAATGGAATCGTGAATAATAAAGAAATTAAGACAATGTGATAATTATCAGAAATTGACGGCGATTAAACCTAAATCTATATAATTTTTAATAATTAATTTTTTTCCTTCCAAAACCACCGAAAAAGAGTAAAAATGTTTAATAGTATGATCAGGTATTTTTCCTTCTAATTCCAGTTTAAAAAAGCAAACTCTTCTAGTAGATAAAGTATTATTTTTACATATTTTAACGATCACTTTTTTCTCTTTTTTAGAAGAGTAAAGTACTTCTCCTCGAATAGAAAAGTAGTTCAGAGGCAAAGTGTCACTACTAATATTTTCAGGGATATAAATTCCCGCTATTTGAAAATGTATTTGTTCAATTTCAGGAATTGTATGGGGATAAACAACCCAATTTTGTGATTCGTTTAAGTCAATATGATTTTTTACAGCACTAATAGTTTTACCTAATAATACTGTTTCAAAAGTTTGATTATCAGAACTGATAATAACTCCTTTAGTAAGTTTATCTTCTAAGGGTTGATATTTAGCTTGAATAATACCAATCGCACGGTATTGTAAAGGATGGTGAGGAATACCCACCGCAAAATGATCTAAGGGATAATTAGAGTCAGAAGATAAATTTTGAGGATAAACGGAAGGATTACTTAAATTCACACTGATGTTCTCTTAATGAAAAAGTTTATATTGGTATATATGATACAAATTCTGAATTTTAGCGATTTTATTGATCACTTTTTTAGAATATAGCAACAAGATTTAACATAATCAAAAATTAGGGGCAAAATCATGGGAGAAATGAATACAGCAGAATTATTAATTAAGTGTTTAGAAAACGAGGGAGTAGAATATATTTTCGGCTTACCGGGAGAAGAAAATTTACACCTTTTAGAGGCTTTAAAAAACTCCTCTATTCAGTTTATCACTACTCGCCATGAACAAGGAGCTGCTTTTATGGCAGATGTTTATGGACGTTTAACGGGAAAAGCTGGAGTTTGTCTTTCTACTCTCGGTCCTGGTGCTACAAATTTAATGACTGGCGTTGCTGATGCTAATTTAGATGGTGCACCTCTTGTGGCTATTACGGGGCAAGTTGGCACAGATAGAATGCACATTGAATCTCACCAATATCTCGACTTAGTTGCTATGTTTGCACCTGTGACTAAGTGGAATAAACAAATTGTACGCCCGGGTATTACCCCCGAAGTTGTGCGCAAGGCTTTTAAAGTAGCCGAACATGAGAAACCCGGGGCAGTACATATTGACTTACCTGAAAATATTGCGGCGATGCCCGTAGAAGGTAAACCTTTGCGTATTGATAATCGAGAGAAAATTTATGCTTCTTATCGCAGTGTTAATGCTGCTTCTTTAGCGATCGCAAAATCAAAAAACCCTCTTATACTAGCAGGAAATGGAGCAATTCGTGCTAATGCTGCCGATGCGTTGACAGAATTTGCCACTCGTTTAAATATTCCTGTGGCGAATACATTTATGGGTAAGGGTGCAATTCCCTACATTCATCCTTTATCATTATGGACTGTGGGGCTACAACAGAGAGATTTTATCACGTGTGCTTTTGAACAAACAGATTTAATTATTGCGGTAGGTTATGATTTGATTGAGTATTCTCCAAAGCGTTGGAATCCTGATGGTACAACTCCCATTATTCATATCGGAGCTAATTCGGCAGAAATTGATAGTAGTTATATTCCTAGCGTCGAAGTAATTGGTGATATTAGCGATTCCTTAGATGAAATTCTGAAAAGATGTGATCGCACAGGTAAACCAACACCTTTTGCAGCTTCTTTACGAAATGAAATACGAGAAGATTATGAACAATATGCCCATGATGAAGGTTTTCCCATTAAACCTCAAAAAATTATTTATGATTTAAGGCAAGTAATGAGTTCGGATGATATAGTTATTTCTGATGTGGGTGCTCATAAAATGTGGATAGCAAGACATTATCATTGTGAATGTCCAAATACTTGTATTATCTCCAATGGTTTCGCCGCTATGGGTATAGCTATTCCGGGTGCTCTTGCGGCTAAATTAGTCAACCCTAATAAAAAAGTAGTAGCAGTAACAGGAGATGGTGGATTTATGATGAATTGTCAAGAATTAGAAACAGCTTTAAGAGTAAAAACTCCTTTTGTAACACTAATCTTTAATGATAACGGTTATGGTTTAATTGGATGGAAGCAAATGAATCAATTTGGCTCTAAAAGCTATGTTGATTTTGGTAACCCTGATTTTGTGAAATTTGCTGAAAGTATGGGATTAAAAGGCTATAGAGTCACTTCTGCTGAAGATTTAATCCCGACTCTAAAGACTGCTTTAGAACAGGATGTTCCAGCCGTAATTGATTGTCCTGTTGATTATCGAGAAAATATCCGTTTTTCCCGTAAAGCAGGAGATTTAGCTTGTCAAATCTGGGAATAGAAAAATTAATAATTAACAATTAATAATTAACAATTAGTAAGATTTTTTAATAAGCTAAAACGTATTTAACTAGAATCTTTTAAAATTAATAAAAATTTTTAAAACTCTTACTCAGTTTACTATTGCCCATTGCTGACTCTCATCATTCTAATTAGATATATTTTAGATTCAATATTTTATGAGTAAAAAAATTCGTCAATTAATTCCGATTGTTTTTGTCTTGATTTTATTCTCGGTATCAATCATAGCCATCGTCTCTGAATTAAAAAAATACAGTATAGAATCAGTATGGTTATACTTACAAAATATTCCCCGTTGGCATAAAATAACCGCATTATTGATGACAATATTAGGTTACGGATTAATGACAGGATATGACTTACTTGGATTTGCTCACATTCAGCAAAAATTAGCACCTCTAAAAATAGCTTTTACCGCCTTTATTAGTTATGCAGTTGGTAATACAGTTGGCTTCACCGCTTTTTCTGGTACTGCTATCCGTTATCGCTATTATGGTTTATGGGGTATCTCTAAAATAAAGATAGCGGAATTAATCGTTTTTACTCATCTAACTTTTTGGTTAGGATTATTTAGTGTCAGTGGTATTGTATGCTTATTAGATCCCTTAACCTTACCCGCTGTTATCAAACTACCTTTTAAATCGATACACCCATTGGGATTTATTTTTTTATTTTTAGTATTAATCTATTTTATTGTTAGTGTCACCATTAAACATTCTTTAAAATTTGGTGAAGATGAAATAACTTTTCCAAAACCCGTTATCTCATTCGCCAGTATTCTTGTTACTGCTTTTGATTGGGGTATCGCCGCTTCAGTACTTTATTTATTATTACCAGTTGATACCCATTTATCTTTTATTGGTTTCTTCGGTATTTATATTGTAGCTTTAACCACAGGATTTATTAGTAATGTACCGGGTGGATTAGGGGTATTTGAAACTGTAATTTTATATTTACGTCCTGAATCAGTTAGTGCCGCCGATATGTTAGGGGGATTAATTGCTTATCGTATAGTCTATTTTTTTGTCCCTTTAATTGTTGCACTGTTGCTAATTATTATTCAAACATGGAACAGTAAACATTCACATTTATAAGACATCTTTTTCATTCATTCTCTTTCAAAAAAAACAGGGCAGACAATAAAGCCCACCCCATCATTAATTTAAGATTTAAAGATTAATCTTAGAAACGACTTGCGTTAGGTTTGTGAACGATGAAACTAACAGTTTGACACTGTCTGAGATTGTCAAAAGCAATAACTCTGATATAAGAATCGGAATATTGTGCTTTACATTCACGAACTTCATTTAATACTTCTTGGGGAGAGAAAGCATTAAATAAAGGTAATTTCCATAAAGTCCAGTGGTGATCAGTAGGTAAAGGATCTTTTTCAAATTCGATGGCAGGAATAAATCCTTGATCTAATAAGTACTGAACTTGTTTAACGATTTGTTGATCGGTTAAAGGAGGTAAATAAGATAAGGTCTCGTAACGACGCTCTTTTCCTAAAGTTTGCATTTTTTATTCTTCCTTGTTTTCTGATTGATTAGATTCTAGATTTGGTTCATCTACAGAAGATGACGTTAATGAAGAAGATTGAGTTTGGGTTAAACGCTCTAAAAGATGACGGCGGTGTTCCATATTAGATTGTTCGATATTTGTCTTTACCATTTCTGGTAAAAATTCCACAATTTGCTCTGCTAAATCTTGTCTTACTGTAAGAATTCTTAATACTAACTCTTTGTTTTCTTTCATCAAATTATTGATATAGAAGTCACTATCTTGAACTTTTTTGCGATCGCTATAATCACTAAGCCAAATAGCTTGTCCGGGGTTAGTTTCCGAGAGTTGTTCAATAATGACTCTTACGGCTTGATAAGTGAGATAACTTTGCAAAACCTTTGCCGTATCCTTAACGACTTGTTTATAAGTCATAAATTTTAGTAAATATCAGTTTTCAGTTATCAGAATTTTAATAATAAGTACAATTACTCAATTAATAATTTCATTATTCTCTTTATCTTAAGAATTTTTGTTCATTAATTACTATTAATACTTATTTTTCCTGACTTCTGTACAGGCGTAATATATTACGCCCCTACTGATTACTAAAATTTAGAGAGTATCAACGGTGTCAAACTCGAACTTAATTTCTTTCCAAAGTTCAAGAGCCGCAGCTAACTCAGGACTCCAACGACCTGCTTCACGAAGAACATCGTTACCTTCACGAGCTAAAGAACGACCTTCGTTACGAGCTTGAACACAGGCTTCTAAAGCTACACGGTTAGCGGTTGCACCAGGTGCATTACCCCATGGGTGTCCTAAAGTACCACCACCGAATTGTAAACAAGAATCATCACCGAAGATTTCAACCAATGCGGGCATGTGCCATACGTGGATACCACCAGAAGCAACAGGCATTACACCGGGTAAAGAAGCATAATCTTGGGTAAAGAATACACCACGAGAACGATCTTCTTCAACGTAATCTTCACGCATTAAGTCAACGAAACCTAAAGTTACAGCGCGATCACCTTCTAATTTACCGACAACAGTACCAGAGTGTAAATGATCACCACCAGATAGACGTAAACATTTAGCTAAAACACGGAAGTGAATACCATGATTTTTCTGACGGTCAACTACTGCGTGCATTGCACGGTGAATGTGGAGTAATAAACCGTTATCACGACACCATCTTGCGAGGGTAGTGTTAGCAGTGAAACCACCAGTAAAGAAGTCGTGCATAATGATAGGAGTACCGATTTCTTTAGCGAATTCAGCACGTTTCATCATTTCTTCACAAGTACCTGCAGTAACGTTGAGGTAGTGACCCTTCATTTCATTGGTTTCAGCTTGTGCTTTGGAGATAGCTTCTTGTACAAATAAGAAACGATCACGCCAACGCATGAAAGGCTGAGAGTTAATGTTTTCGTCATCTTTGGTGAAGTCTAAACCACCACGAAGACACTCATAAACTGCACGACCATAGTTTTTAGCTGATAAACCTAATTTAGGTTTAATGGTACAACCTAAGAGAGGACGACCATATTTGTTTAAAATGTCGCGTTCAACAGTAATACCGTGAGGAGGACCTTGATAAGTTTTGATTAAAGCAACAGGGAAACGAATATCTTCTAAACGTAATGCACGAAGAGCTTTGAATCCAAATACGTTACCAACTAAAGAGGTTAAAACGTTAGTGATAGAACCTTCTTCAAATAAATCTAAAGGATAAGCAACAAATACGAAATATTGATTATCTTCGCCGGGTACAGGCTCAACGTTGTAACAACGACCTTTATAACGATCTAAGTCGGTTAAACCATCGGTCCAAACAGTAGTCCAAGTACCAGTAGAGGACTCAGCTGCCACCGCCGCTGCACATTCTTCAGGGGGAACTCCGGGTTGAGGAGTCATTCTGAAACAGGCTAATAAATCAGTATCTTTAGGGGTATAGTCAGGGGTGTAATAAGTCAGGCGGTAGTCCTGTACACCAGCTTTAAATCCACCTTTGGATCCAGCTTGTACCATTTGTCGTTTCCTCCAAATATATAAATTTTCTTTATGGCTTTATTTTTAATAACTTCTATAAACTGGAAGTTAGTTTTAAGCTTTTTACTTTTCGAGTTTCAATCTTATCATGAAGGGGATCAAGTTTTGCATAAAGAATAATTTTTTTTCGACTATTTTTGATTACTATTTTTTCTGATTTTTATTAACTTAACTAATGTTTATCCCTTTGACTTATCTATCTTCTTAAGGATATGGTAAGTGACCTATTTTTTGTTTTTACCATTAAAACGTTACTTACTATATATTTCTTTACATATAGAAAAAAAAGATAATTTTATAAGTTATTATACTTATTTAAAAAACTTATATTAAGAGTTTACTTGTAAAAATATTTTGGTAAAAAGAAAAAATCAACAAGAGGAAATCGTATTACTATTACTTATTAGGAAACTTCTTTCACAAGTCTATTGTTTAATCTCTTTTTTTTAGTAACAAAAGATTACATCTTAATTTTTTATTCCATCCATGATATAGATTTTGTTACCATTTAAACTGATAAGATGTTCAGCTACGTCGAGTGAATAAAAATAAGTTTCATATCTTGCTAAAACTTCTTGTACACTCTTGAAATGTCTAACGTGACCTGTGGCTGGATAATTAGGCACGGTTCCATAAAAACGAGTTTCAGGACGGATTTTTTGAATTATTTCAAGGTCTTTATCTACATGCTCTAGAACCTCGGTACAAAGAATAGCATCATAGTTATAAATATCAAACAAATCTGTCTCAAAAGCATCCGCAACTAAAAATTGTAAGTTTGGACAAAGTTTTTTGGCGTAGTCAACCCGTTTTGGGCTAAAGTCAAACCCCAAATAATTTGGTAATCCCTGATCAAACAAAAAAAGCCCCATTTGACCAGTTCCACAACCAACATCTAACAGAGAGTTAATTTTTTTTAGTCTTATGCGATCTGCAATAATTGACCATAAAGAATAATATCCTGATTGCGTATAATGTTTTCGTAAATAGTCTTGTTCTAAAAACTTTTCATCGTAAAACTCTGGAGGCTGTTCAGTACCGTACACCCAAGTAGGAGAAGAACGGAAGGACGGCATGATGTTTAATGGAGAATTTGCCAACAGTTTTTTGACAAAGGATTTTGATTTATTGAGAAAACTACTTGTTTTCACTATTCCATAAGGGTTTGACTTGTGAGTTATTTTACATAATAGATCATTATTTGTGAATATGCAATTACTTTTTGAAATATAATTAAAATTTAATTAAAAAACAATGTAGATTAATCATTAGTGTTTGCATCAACCTTACGATTACGCCAAACTTGCCAAGCCGTATAAATCAATAACATCGTTGCACCGAAAGCATATACTCCTCCACTAGGAAATCCTGAAAAAACTAAGGCAAAACTACCTACCCAAAGAGTTAATGAATAAATAAATAAAACGGTTAAACGTTGAGAAATTCCTGCATCTAAAAGACGATGATGTAAGTGACGTTTATCGGCTAAAAAAGGAGATTTTCCCTGCATGACACGGGATATAATTACCCAAGACATATCCAAAATCGGTACAGCAAGAATAATATAAGGTAAAATCACAGCAGTAACGGCGGCAGTTTTCGCTAAACCAATCACCCCAACACCAGCTAACATAAAACCCATAAAATAAGCACCACCATCCCCCATAAAAATTTCAGCAGGATTAAAGTTATATTTTAAAAATCCTAGTGCTCCTCCAGCTAATGCAGCGGCTAATAATGCAGCGGCTGGTTGATTCATAAACAAACTAACTATTAACATAACGACTGCACCGATACCACACACCCCTGCGGCTAATCCATCTAAACCATCAATCCAATTGATAGCATTTACCATTCCTACTAACCAAATAATAGTAATGGGAAGACTTAACCACCACATATTCAGGTTGATTAATTCACCAAAAGGAAGGGTAAAAAATTCAATTCTTACTCCCTTATACCATGCAAAACCAGCAATGATCGATTGCATTATTAAACGAGAGGAAGGGGATAAGTTAAATAAATCATCTGCTAAACCAATAAAAAAGAAAAAAATAGCACCAATGGTTACACCCCAAATTTCTGCATCTTTTTCCGGAGATAATATGCCAAATCCTCCTAGCCACCATACCACTAATAAACCTGCGGTTGTTCCGGCAAAAATTGCTACCCCTCCAATGCGTACGATGGGTTTCCGATGTACTTTTCTGGCATCTGGTTTATCTACATGACCACTTCTTAAGCCAATACTCTTGACTATTGGGGTGCTCCACAATACAACATTCATAGCAACAAGAAAGGCAATAAGATGGAATATTTCGTTGGCTTGGGATAATTCTCCAATCATGTCTATTTTTGAGGGGTGAAAATGAAAATTCTAATTTAATAATAGCTTTATTAAGTAATATTAACTTGAGATGGTTATTGTTCAATGTTTTTTTTATCTTTAGAACTGTCAAGTATTAATTATTTGTAAGTAATATCGATTATTTTTTTATTTTCAACCCTTACACTTTCAATTGTGAATTTTATTTTTACAAAGCTCTTAATAACAATAAGTTTAAACTCATTGCCTATATATAATTAATTTTGCCCAAGTAGTTAATTACTGCTACTGAAGATAATATTTTTAAACTTGAATCTTTGAGTCAAATTACAGAAGAAACTTTATGGTTGGCTAAAAAATTAGAAAATAATCAATTAATGGCTCAATATTACGATAATTCTTTAAAAGAACATTAAAAAAATATTTGCGAAAATTATCAAGGAATTATTTTTAATTTAACTGTTGGCGGAGTAATATGTTTAATCTTTCCGTTGTTGACAAATAAAAAAATGATCTCACTATTATCGTTATTGATTTTGAGAATTAATCTGTGATTAGCTTATTAAAAGAACATCAAGCTAATATTGATAAATTAACTGAATTAATTGCTCATCAACTAGACTTAAAAGCAATGATTTATATTCATCTACAAAAAACTCCAAATATTAATATTCCCTCTATTATTAGGCATTGTTGTGTTTTATGGGTAGGTATTGGTTGTCAAAAAAATACTTCATTTTCCCTTATTGAATCTGCTGTCACTGAAGTTTTAAATAAGTATAACTTGGAACGAAAAGCCATCGCCTCTTTAGCTACCATTGATATAAAAAGCAGTGAAGTGGGTATTTTAGCTTTAGCTGATAAGTGGCATCTACCTTTAAGCATTTTCACGGCTGAAGAATTAAATCAAATTTCTGTACCCAATCCATCAGCTATAGTTAACCAAGAAGTTGGAACTCGTAGCATTGCAGAGGCTTCTGCTTTAAAAGCTGCTTTATCATTTAATTTCATCGAAAATCGATTAAAATCAGCTAATTTAATCGTCTCTAAACAAATTGTTCATCGAGAAGGCGAAAAAGGAGCTGTTACAGTTGCCATCGCCCAGTCGGCTTTAGAATAAGAATATAACTATTATGAGGGAAATAATATCTCATCGGCTATTGATGACTCCGAAAAGATACTTGAGAAGCTTGAATTTGAGATAAAAAACTCATAAAAACGAGAGTAGCAAAAAAGAAAATAAATATTATAAAAAGCATTGCTAATTGACGATTCTTCATTACCAATCTTTAGTAAAATAAAATTATTCCCTTACCGACTATACTAAAATAAGGAAAATTACACTATAAAAATTGTGCAGCTTGAACAAGTAATTATTGCCTATAAAGCAGGGGATAAAAATAGTAAAAAGTGGGCGGAAAGATGTGCTAAGGAATTAGAAGTCCGTAAATGTAAGGTATTATTAGGTCCTAGTGGCATAAAAGATAATCCTTATCCTGTCTTTTTAGCTTCTGCTACCCAAAAAATTGATTTAGGGATTATTTTAGGTGGTGATGGTACTATTTTAGCCGCTGCTCGTCATTTATCCCCCGAAAGAATACCTATTTTAGCGGTGAATGTGGGGGGACATTTGGGCTTTTTAACTGAACCTTTTTCCTTATTTCAAGACACAGAAAATCTTTGGCATCGTCTCGAAAATGATTTCTATGCGGTAGAAAGACGCATGATGTTAGAAGCTCAAATTTGGGAAAGAAACAAAAAAGATATTGAACCTGTTAGCGATCGCTTTTTCTGCTTAAATGAGATGTGCGTTAAACCAGCCTGTTTAGATCGAATGCCCACTGCTATGCTTGAAATGGAGGTAGATGGAGAAGTAGTTGATCAATATCATGGAGATGGTTTAATTGTCTCTACTCCCACAGGCTCAACTTGTTATACTGCATCAGCTAATGGTCCTATTATACACCCTGGAATGAGTGCTATTGCGGTTACGCCCATATGTCCTTTAAGTTTATCCAGTCGCCCTTTATTATTACCTCCTCGCTCTGTTGTAAGTATTTGGACATTAGGAGATTATGAATTAAATAATAAATTATGGATGGATGGAGTGTTAGCAACTTCAATATGGCCAGGGCAGTGGGTAAGTATACAAATGGCAGATTGTCAAGCCCAATTTATTATCTTGAGAGAATCCCATTCTTTTTATAAAACCCTACGAGAAAAACTACAATGGGCTGGTGCAAGAATTTATCATGAAAACAACCATCGAAATTAATTAGGATTTACTGAAAAAGTCGAAAATTTCAAACACTACCAAGATTATTTTAAACTAAAGAATAAATTTTGCCATCAATCAGAATACGACTGATACCCTTAGCCTGTAAAAATGATGAGGTTTTTTGTAAAATTCTGCCATCTGGCACTTTTATCACTTTTCCTTTACGATCACAAAATCGTTTAGCGACTCGATGATTATCAAATACTGGTAAAGTGCGTTGTTGAGTTTCTTGTCCGGGTATTTTACCTAAATCAGCAAATTCTCTCAAGGGTTTAGTAATTAATTCTGAATAACGATCAATCACAAGATAACAAACTTTAGGAAAATTTGCTTTTGCTAAAGGTAAGACTTGTAATAGTTCAGAGGTAATATGTTTTTTTGTGATGGGTTGAATTTCATCTTCATCATCTTCATCATCCTCATCATCTTCATCATCCTCATCTTCCATATCCTCACCAAACATTGCGGCTAAAGCATTAACGGATTCGAGATTATCTTCTTCGTCTAATTCTCCTTCTTCTTCTATTTGTGTATCGTCAATTATATTTTCTTCTTCAAATGGAGGTGTAACGACTTCTTCTGGTTCAAATAAAATATTATTTGATTCTTTATCTGTTTTTGGACTGTTTTTTATGATAGGTTTATTAATATTAATGGAAACTTCTGAGATGGAATCTTCTTGAACACAAACCTCTAAAATAAGGTTTTCTTCTTCTTGTATAACAGTTTCTTCTACAGGAGGAATTTCCGATGTCGGATTAATACTTACCTGTGTTTCAGGAATAATCTCTGATAATAATGTTTGTGTTTCTACTTCTGTTGTTGAGTTTAAGTTTAATTGTGCTTGATTTTCTGTTTCCCCCGAGCCTCTGGTAGTACGAGCAAGACGTTTTTCTTGTATCAAATCTTCATATTCTAAATCCGATAAACTGATTTTGAGAAAACGACTAACTGTAGAACTACTCACCCCAAAACGTACCGCTAAAGTTGAAGTAGTTTCTTCTGTGTTGCGATATAGTTCTAAGATTTCTTGGCGATCGCCATCAGACAATTTTCTCGGACTCATAATCTCAACCTTACTCGTTAATGTAGTCAAACTCAAACTAATCTAGCCATTATTAATGTGACTTATGTTAGTGCTATTTGTCAAGAATAGCTCAAATAAGAGTATCACTATCAGCTAATTTTAATGTACATTGCTTATTAGTATATTTAATCTGAACCTCAGATAAAGTGACCTAATTGCATTATCTCAAATAAAATTTATTTCTCTTACTTATGTCTATCTTGCGTTTTAATCCTGCATTATTAGTTTTAGCCGATGGTACATCTTATGAAGGCTATGCTTTTGGTGCAAAAGGTACAACTTTCGGAGAAGTCGTTTTCAACACAGGCATGACAGGTTATCAAGAAGTCATGACAGATCCTAGTTATTCTGGTCAAATAGTTACTTTTACTTATCCTGAATTAGGTAATACGGGTGTCAACTCTGAAGATGAAGAATCTGCGAAACCTCATATCAAAGGAGTTATTGCCCGTAACATTACAGAAAAACCGAGTAACTGGCGATCAACTCAATCATTACCAGACTATTTAAAACAACATAACATTGTAGGAATTTATGGCATCGACACTCGTGATTTAACTCGTCGTTTACGCTCATCAGGAGCAATGAATGGGGTGATTTCTAGTGAAATACTAGATCCTGACCAATTACTCGTTCAACTTCAAGCAGTACCTTCTATGGCAGGTTTAAACCTTGTTCAAGAGATTAGTACAAAAGAAATTTATGAATGGACAGAACCCACCTCCACAGAATGGGAATTTAGTCATCGTACTAATTTAGAAGAAGAAAAATTCACCGTTGTCGCTATTGATTTTGGAGTTAAACGTAATATTTTACGTCGTTTAGCTAGTTATGGTTGTAAAGTGGTTGTTGTTCCTGCCAACACTCCTCCTGAAGACATCCTTAAATATAATCCTGATGGTATTTTTCTGTCTAATGGACCTGGAGATCCCTCTGCTGTGGCAGAAGGTATCGAAACGGCAAAAGCTTTATTAGAAGCAAAAAAACCAACTTTTGGTATTTGTATGGGGCATCAAATTCTCGGTTTATCATTAGGAGCGGAAACTTTTAAATTAAAATTTGGTCATCGAGGTTTAAATCAACCTTGTGGGTTAAAACAAAAAGTAGAAATAACCAGTCAAAATCACGGTTTTGCCGTTACAGAAGAATCTTTAGGTGCTGATATAGAAATTACTCACCTAAATTTAAATGATCGCACAGTAGCAGGACTCAAACATAAAACTTTACCCTTTTTCTCCGTACAATATCATCCAGAAGCTAGTCCTGGTCCTCATGATGCTGATTATTTATTCGAGCAATTTGTGAAAATGATGCGCGATCATAAGTAGGTAATAAATGATAAGTAATAAGTAAGAAATGATTTTATCACTGCGGTAAAAGTATTCCTGAATTTTATTGATTGTCCAACAGTCGGTAAAATGAGATTGCCTCCACTGTACTATTATAAATTTAAAGGTTATCTAAAAAGCCTACTAATAGAGCAACTTAAGCTCCTTCTCTTAATTTATCTAATATACTACGATTTTCTAACATAGAAGTATCTCCTGTTACTTCCTGCCCAGAGGCTAAACTACGCAATAATCTGCACATGATTTTACCCTATCAAGTTTTCGGCACTCCTTACCGTAAATGGGATCTCTCCTGAACAAGCGATCGCACTTATTTTAAAAATATGACCCCTAAATCTTTACAAATTTTTTTAGCAAGAATATCAGGAATTTTATTATGTCGGGGAATAGCTGATCGTTTATTTTAAGACGGATTATGCCAACATCAATGATTACCACCTTCTCTCAACAATTCAGATTCTTGAGAGTGAAGATAACGCAAAAGCTCACTTCTTTTTATATAACTTATATGACAACTGCAATTTTTCCTCAAAATAACTACCATCTGCCGAATTAATAGCTTCTTGTGGATTAAATTCTAAAGCCTGTTCTAAGGTGATTTTTAAATTTTCCATTAATTAATTATAGGCGAGTCTTTTCTTGACAATTAATCCCTAGTATTTCTTGAATTCAACCTAATTGTCAACCATCAATTTTTATTTTGATCTGATTAGGTTTTGATTCAATTTTATGAATAACAAAATCAATAATTTTCATATTATATATCTAATCTTTTTCTCGCCTCTGCCAGAGTTAAAGCTAAGAAATAATTGTTAAAGAATAATGATTATTATACAAAATTACAGTACCATTATCTTCTAGTTTGAGATGAGAAATTAATCTATTAGCTGTATTAGAAGCCCAAGGATTAAAACCATCAAAATAAATCACAAAATTACCATCTTCTTGCATAACCGCACTTATAGGTTTTCTACCATTTGTACCTGAAGCCCATATAGCTTTTGAAGACCTACAATTATATAATACCAAGTTTCCATCTGCTTGAAGTACTAGACTATAATTACCATTAGCAGATATTAAAAATTCATTTACCGATAAAAATTCACCTGATTTAAGGGTGTCTTTATTTGTATTAATAGTATTATTTACCTTATTTTCTATAGTTTTATGTATCGGAATTTTATCTAATACACTCTCTTTTTTCAATAGTAAAATATTAAAAACTTCATCGACAGATTGATAACGTTTTTTATAAGCAAATTCTACCAATTTATCTAAAATATTTCCTAAATCATTACTAACAAAATTATTGTTTAAATAATCACGCCAAACCCAATTACCTTCTCCCATATCAAATAAATTAAAAGGTTCAATTCCTGTTAATAAATGTAAGCAAGTTACCCCTAAACTATATAAATCACTGCAATATTGAGGTTTCCCAAAAGATTGTTCGGGAGGACAATACTGAGCCGAACCTATAACGGTAGCAGTGATGGATAAACGACTATTTTCGACAACTTTTGAAGCACCAAAATCAACTAAAAATAAATTGTTATCTTCCCTTCTTCTAATAATATTTTCAGGTTTAATATCTCGGTGAATTATATTATTTTGATGAACAAATTTTAAGACATTTAATATATTTATTAATAAAGCCTTAATTTTCTGCTCATTAAAATTACCTTGAGAGTTTAATTCTTGCTTTAAATTTTGTCCTTCAATAAATTGTTGAATTAAATATTGACGATTATCTTGAATAAAATAAGCTAATAATTCAGGTATTTGAGAATGTTTGCCTAACTCGTCTAATCGGTGAGCTTCTTGGGCAAATAATTCCGATGCTTTTTCTAAATTATCTGTGCCTTGAGCTTGGAGTAAAAATTGTTTTATTACGCAATAAGACTTAGATGGTTTATCTTCATCAATAGCTAAAAAAGTTCTACCAAAACCACCTTGTCCAATTATTTTTACCGCTCTATAACGTTCTTTTAATAATAATTTATTACCACATTTTTGACACATTTTATCACTTAATTCATTTTCTGCCAAACATTCAGGATTAAGGCATTTACTCATAATAGTTACACAAATAATTTCACAGTTTCTGGTAAGTATAAACTTGATTTAATAAGATTCAACTTAATTATAAATAATGCTTAATCTTATAATCAAACTTTTATATTTAGGTAACTTATAAATTTTTCGGTTGAGGAATAATATCTCTTTCTTGTTGCCATATTTCTAAATACATTTCGATAACTTCCTCTCCATGTTCGATCGCTTCTTGACGAGTTTTACCGTGACAACAAGGCATCATTTTTTTCCGAAAATTCAGGTATTGTTACTAAAAAAAGTTGATCTTCTTCTGATCATTCAATTAGCATAGTATATTGAATCATTGATTATTTTTCTCCTTGATTTTTCTGTTTTTGTAACTTTGCTTGAATAGCCTTTTCTATTTTTAGGTCGAAATCAGGATCACCTACTTTTGTAATTACTTTTCTCTGTTGCTGATTTTTTCTGTCTAAATAAGCGTGTAAAGCAGATGGATTATTTTTATGTGCTAAAAAGTATTTTTTTAACGCCTCATCGGACATTGTAGTATAATTAATATCAGACATTAAAGCACCTCCCCAATGGGTGTAATTTCCATCTCAATATTCTCCTCATCTCCTGCCAAAATAAACAGATTACCTGTTCTTTCATCAAGACAAATAAGGTGAATTGGTTGCAAAGCTCGATAAGTTAAATAATAACAAATTCGATAAAGACCTTCTAATTGTTGCGAAGTTGGCATAAATTCACCCTAATAATTATCAGAAATTGATCTCCTCGGTTTCATAAATAAATCTTCATGATGGTAATATAAATCATTTTCATTATCAAATAGTTGGGTTTTGTTTCCTCCACCCAACCTACTTTTATTATGCTCCCTCTCTTAATTTATCTAAGACACTACGATCTTCTAAAGTAGAAGTGTCTCCTGTCACTTCCTGCCCAGAAGCCAGGCTACGCAATAATCGACGCATAATTTTACCCGATCGAGTTTTGGGCATTCCATCAGTAAATCTGATCTCTCCCGGACGGGCGATCGCCCCAATTTCTTGTACTACATGGGCTTTAAGTTCATTCGCTAACTCATCGCTAGGGATAAAATCACCTTCGAGGGTGACAAAAGCAAAGATTTCCTCCCCTTTAATTTCATCAGGTTTACCAACAACGGCGGCTTCTGCTACCGCAGGATGAGATACTAAAGCCGATTCTACCTCCATCGTACCTAAACGGTGTCCCGAAACGTTAATCACATCATCAACACGCCCCATTACCCAAAAATAGCCGTCTTCATCTCGTCTTGCACCATCCCCAGCAAAATACAAATATTTTCCATCTTTCGGCGCTATATGCTCCCAATAGGTGTTACGGAATCTGTCAGGATCACCATATACTGTTCTCATCATACCGGGCCAAGGATGTTTTATCACCAAATAACCGCCCTCGTTATCCTCAACAGAATTGCCCTCTAAATCCACAATATCCGCCATGATGCCGGGAAAAGGATGGGTCGCAGAGCCGGGTTTTGTGGGGGTAGCACCGGGTAAAGGAGTAATCATCACTCCTCCTGTTTCTGTTTGCCACCATGTATCGACTATGGGACATTTTTCCTTACCAATTACCTTATGATACCACATCCACGCTTCTGGATTAATGGGTTCGCCCACCGTACCTAAAAGCCTTAAAGATGATAAATCACGAGCGTTGGGGTGATGTTCGCCCATTTTGATAAAAGCACGAATAGCGGTAGGGGCAGTGTAAAATATATTTACGCCGTATTTCTCGATTATATCCCAAAAACAACCGAGATTAGACGGACGGGGTACACCTTCATACATAACAGTTGTCGCACCATTGGAAAGAGGTCCATAAACTATGTAACTATGCCCGGTAATCCATCCCACATCGGCAGTACACCAATATACATCATCGTCACGAAGATCAAAAATCCACTTAGTCGTCATGTGAGAGTAAAGGTTATAGCCTCCTGTTGTATGCACAACTCCTTTAGGCTTCCCTGTACTACCACTGGTATAGAGAATAAATAACATATCTTCACTATCCATTGCTTCAGCTTCACAATGGGCGGATACTCCAGCTTGTAAGTCGTGCCACCAATGATCTCTACCTACTTCCATAGAGACTTTTTCCTTCGTGCGTTGTACTACTAACACGTTTTCGACATTGGGGGCTTGATTATCAGCAATGGCTAAGTCCACTTGCTCTTTAAGGGCTACAATTTTATCTTTACGGAAACCACCATCGGCGGTGACGACTAATTTAGCGGATGCGGCGTTAATTCTATCTCTCAAGGCTTCGGCACTAAAACCGCCAAATACTACACTATGCACCGCTCCAATTCTGGCACAGGCTAACATGGCGATCGCCGCTTCAGGAATCATGGGCATATAAATTGCCACTATATCACCTTTTTTGACTCCTAACTGCTTCATGACGTTAGCAAATTGACAGACCTCTCTATGCAATTGAGCATAGGTTAAAGTACGACTGTCACCGGGTTCGCCTTCCCAAATAATAGCGGCTTTGTTGCGTCTCCAAGTAATTAGATGTCTGTCTAAACAGTTGTAGGATATATTAATTTTGCCATTGACAAACCATTTAGCAAAGGGAGGATTACTCCAGTCTAATACTTGCTCCCATTTTTGAAACCAATTTAATTCTTTTTCCGCTAAATCGGCCCAAAATTCCGTAGGATTATTAATAGACTGTTGATATAATAATTGATAGTTTGTCCAACTTTTAATCTGTGCTTTTTCTGCAAATTCTGATGGCGGGGTAAAAGTACGTTTTTCTTGTAAGATTGATTCAATTGTTGGTTGTGTCATAATCAAATATATAAATATAAATTCTACTAGGATAAAAGATTAACCTATTTGTTCAATTTTTATTGTTAATTTTTATTGATCAATGATAAATAGGTCTAAAAATTATTACACTTAAGAGCTATTGATAAATAATTTAAAAATTTTGTTATATGGTTAATTATTAGAATCAAATTTCAAAAGATTTTTATTCAGTAAAGCTATGAAAATCAAAAAACAAACCTCTCAAATATTAGAGTTAGGGAATAGTAAATTTTATTTAGGAAGATTATTCTTATTTCTTTTTGCAACTCCTTTTTTTTGTGCGGGAATAGCTGTTATTTTCTTTATGGGAACATTAAATACTTTACAATGTAATCGAGTAGAATTTCAACAAATATCTTGTCAATTAATCAGAGAAGGTTTAAGGGGGAAAAAAAATATTGATATTGGTCAAGTATATAGTACAGAGTTAGGAATCAGTGGAGGAGATGAAGGAGATACCTATCGCATTGAATTGAATACATCTGAGGGAATAATTCCTTTAACAGAAGTATATAGTTCAGGCAGTACAAATAAACGAAAACAAGTAAAAAAAATTAATAATTTTATCACTGATAAAACTCAAAATTCTCTAAAAATTAAGCAAGATGATCGACTTTTTGCCTATCCTTTTGGTGGAATTTTTGTGTTGGTTGGTGGTTCTTTAATGCTAGGTTCATTAACATTTTTTAGACAAATTAATTGTATCTTCAATAATGGTAACGGAACGTTTTTTATTAGAGAAGATAATCTATTCCAATCAAAAATAAAACAATATGGATTAGGAGAAATTAAAGAAGTTATAATAGTGGAAGAAAAAGATAGTGATGGAGATAAAATTTTAAAATCAAAAATTATTTTACATCGAGGTTTAGAAATTCCTCTCGATCTTACAGGTAATATTTCTGAAAAAGAAAAGATAATTAAGAGTATCAATCATTTTTTACAATTAACAGATTTCAACAAAAACTAATAACAAAGAAATTACTTTATTAACTTAAGTCAATACATATTTGAAAAACTTTAATGTCAGAAAAAAAATTTTTTTAACATATTACTTATTTTCTACTTTTCTAAATAAAGTTAGATGTGCTTCAGTTTATAAAATTTTTTTCATATAATCACCCCATAATATCGCTGCCTGTCCACTACTGCTATTGGTGGCGGAATTATTATCATTCCCTAACCAAATTCCAGTCACTAAATTATCCTTCGCAACATAACCAATAAACCATAAATCAACACCTTTATTTGTTGTGCCTGTTTTACCCGCTTCATTTTTTCCTATGTAAGCACTTCTACCCGTACCAGATGAAATTACTTGTTGCAACATTTGATCCATTGTTTTGGCAATTTTTGGCTTAATTGCTTGTTTTTGTTCATCTTTATTTTGATTAAAACGGTAAATTTCTCGACAAGTATTATGTTTTTCGTAATCTTCACAATCTCTTCCATCTCGAATTACTTTTATAGCGTGAGGACGTGACCAAATTCCTTGATTGGCAAAAGCCGTATAAGCACCCGTCATTTCTAAAACGTTAACCTCACTTTGTCCTAATATTAAACCCGGTACTGGATTTAAGTTTGACTTTATTCCCATTTTTTTTGCTGTTTCTACTACTTTATTTAAACCAACATCCTTCGCAACTCTCAAGGCAATGGCATTTTCTGATAAAGCTAAACCTTGATACATATTTGTCGCTCCTCCTGATCTTTCACAAGCCCGATAGGTAAATCCTTGCCAACGAAGAGGACTGCAAGAATAGCTCTTATTTGCTGAAATTCCTGCTTCTAAGGCTGCGGTATAAGCAAAAACCTTAAAAGTTGAACCTGGTTGTCTTTGTGCTTGAGTAGCACGATTAAATTGACTTTGTCGATAGTCTTTTCCACCAACTAAAGCAACTATTTCTCCATTTTTAGCTTTAATAGTGGCGATCGCACCTTCAGAAAAATTATTTTGTTTACCGTTAGAGTTCAGATGATTTTTGAGACTTTCTTCCGCAATAGCTTGAATTTTAGGATTCAAAGCTGTTTCAATAATAAAATCTCCTTCCTGAGTCAAATTATCTCCCAATAAGCGATTCATTTCTTGAAAAACGTGACCATAATAATAAGGTGCTAAAATTTTAGATAAAGTTTCTTGTGCTTTAGGGCTAATATAAATTCTTGATCTTCTAGCGTCAGAAGCCTCATCTTTAGTTATCATTCCTGCGTTTAACATTCTTTCTATGACTCGGTTACGTAATTTAACGGCGGTATCATAATCTTGCACAGGATTATAGGCATTAGGTGCAGGTAAAATAGCTACAAGGGTAGCGGATTCAGCTATATCTAAATCTCTGGCAGATTTATCAAAATAAAATTGTGCAGCGTCTTCAAAACCATACAAGTTTACTCCTAAATAAACTCGATTAAGGTAAGTTTTCATGATTTCATCTTTGCTGTAAACTGTTTCTAGCTTCAAGGCTACAATCATTTCCCGTAGTTTACGAGCGAGATTATTTTCTCTCCCCACGTCAGGATAAATACTTCTTGCTAATTGTTGTGTTATAGTACTAGCACCCTGTTTAAGTCCATCTTCTCGTTTATTAATTAATATTGCTCTTAAAATGCCCAAAGGATCAACCCCAAAATGCCAATAGTAGCGACTATCTTCTGATGCCATTAATGCTTGAGGTAAAACAGGAGAAAATTCTTTTAAATCTTCCAATTCTCGGTGAGGGGAATCAATACGAGGAGAAAGTAGGGTTTTACCATCATCACCATACACCACCGTTGAACCCCCAACATGATCAGGAATAGGATAAACGTCATATTTTGCCCATTCAAAGTTGAGCCAAGCGATTATTAATAATAAGCTAACACCGCTCACAATTAAACCATAACGAGCAAAAATCAAAGACTTTGGAGGACATTTATCAAAGCGTATTTCAATCACATCGGCTAATTCTGGCGGTCCAAGGGTGATAATATCGTTATGCTGAAGGGTTAAAGATTGATAACGCTGATTGCCACAATAAACACCGTTAGTTGAATTTAAGTCTCGGATAATAAACTGTTCAGGATTATTAGTATCTCTTTCGATTACACAGTGAGTTTGACTGATAATTGCACTACGAATAACTATATCACAACTTTTAGTACTTCTCCCTATAATATAGCGATCACCTAATAATGGATAAAAAGAGGTATAGTTATCTTGTCCATTTTTAACATGAATTCCTTGTACTTTAGCATTCGGCTTTAAAGTAGGAAAATGTAACTGAGTTTGGATATTTTGCCATATTCCCGTAACTACCTTACTGATAGAAGAATCTGAGTTACCCGAAGGATTATCCATAATTTACGTTCAAACTTTGTCAAAGAAGGAATTTTTAACTATACAAGTATATCTTGAAAATCCTTATCTTTGGATCAATTAATATACCTATTACTTATTACTAAGGGGTTATTAAATAAACCAAAAAGCCATAAAAAAAAGGTTTAAGCTCGGACGTATCTAAGTTGATTGGTGAAGATAGGCAATGGGCAATGGGTAATATTTTGAGATATTTTCATTAGTTTGAAAAAATGCAAGTTAAATGCGTCCTAGTTTATCCTTATTTTTCCTAGTCTTCTCTTTTCCTAACTGCTACCTTCACACTCAAAATTTTTCGGCAACCCTTAGTTAATTACTTTCCCACAATTGCCATGCCAATTTTGCCGCCCCCACCATTCCCGCTTGATTTCCCAATTCTGCTACCATCAACCTTAAGTTAATACGAGAGCTTTCTAAAACTCTACGATTAATTTCTGCTTTAGTGGAAGGCAAGAAAAATTGACTACTAGCACTTACACCACCGCCAATAATAATCGCTTCAGGTGTCAATATATAGATTAAACTAGCTAATCCTGACCCTAATTGCTTACCATAATTTTGCCAAAATGTCAAAGCTTCAATGTTATTATTTTCTGCTAATTGTCCTAATTCCGCAGGAGTTTTATTTGTATCTCGATAAATTGCTGTAGCAGATACATATTGTTCAAGTGATCCTTGATTACCGCTATTACAATTATGTCCATCAGGGTTAAGGGTGATTAAACCCAATTCTCCTGCTGATCCTAGATGTCCTGTAAATAACTTACCATTAAGTATTATTGCACCACCAACTCCTGTACCTAGAGTTAAAAGAATCAAGTTTTGATAATGTTTTCCTGCCCCTAACCATGCCTCTCCTAATCCAGCACAGTTGGCATCGTTAGCGATGATAGTTTTTAAGCCTGTTTTGATTTCCAATTCATCGGCTAAAGGAACATTTTTCCATCCTGATAAATTAATGGCAACTAATGTTATTCTGCCATGAGCGTCCGCTGGTCCTGGTGTACCTATTCCTAGGGCTACAGCTTTTTTATTGGAATTTAATTGTATTACTATATTGGCGATCGCATCAATAACACTTTCAGGGGTAGCTGGTTGGGGGGTAGGAATAGTAACAGATTCTAAACAAGTACCATTTTCGAGAAATCTGCCTAACTTTATAGCCGTACCGCCTAAATCAACCCCTATTACTTCTTTTTCTGTCATTTTCTTTTATTTAATTAACATTTCTATCATTATTTATCATAAAAACTTTATTCTCTACCTGTCCATTTGTCTATTCTTTTTCTCACTTAAGCCGAGATTTAAGTAAAGGTGTTAAGTTGGTAAATGCTTTTCCCCGATGGCTTATTTTTGCTTTTAATTCTGGTGACATTTGTGCAAAGGTTTTGTTAAATTCAGGCACAAAAAAAATTGGGTCATAGCCAAAACCATTATTTCCTCTTGCTTCTGTTAATATTTCCCCCGCACAAATACCCTCAGTTTGAATGATTATTTCTCCTTCAGGATTGGTAATAGCCACAGCACAAACAAATTGGGCATTACGATTATTTTCTCCTTCTAATTCTTTTAATAAACGAGTAATGCGATCTTGATCTGTTTTACCATATCTAGCAGAAAAAATACCTGGTTGTCCATTTAACGCATCTACCATTAAACCAGAATCATCGGCGATCGCCCATTGTTTTAATGCTTTAGAGATTTCTGAGGCTTTAAGAATCGCATTTTCCAAAAAAGTTAACCCCGTTTCTTCTATGTCTAATTCTGAAGGTTTTAAAGCCAATTCAATGTTAAATTCCCTTAAATATCCCTGTATTTCTCGAAGTTTACCCGCATTTCCTGTGGCTACAACTAACTTTTTCATAATTCAAACATTATTTAATTCCAAATAATTAAAAATGATACCCTAAACCTCAATAAAAAGCCTTCGTCATCTAACCTTTAATAAAAACCGATTTTACTTTCAACTTGCTTACAAAAAACGATTAGACAGTGATCAATAATTTATATTAGGTTTAGATAAAAAAATAGAAGTAATATTTATTAATAAAATAAATGGAATTAAAAACTAAAATATTGGAAATGCTGGAAAAAATACCCTTATGTCTTCAAAAGGAATTATTACACTATGAAAAGTATCATCAAGAAAAATATCATCAAGAAAATCTGATTCAAGATAATTCTACTATTAGAAGTCAAATAGACAGATTAAAACATATTTGTGATGAATCTTTTAACAATATTAAGGAGATTTTTTTCCTTAGCTGGTTTATGACAGGATAGGGAAATTTCGATCCAATCAATTAGTAAACAATCATCGTTAGATAAAACTAAATGATATTAAGTGATACAAATATTTTGATAGAGTTATATCAAAACAATTCTCAAATTATCGATTAAAATATCCGTATCAATTAATTTTTTTTTAGTCATTTAATTATTACCATTCTTACTTTGTATTTTGTCTGACATAATTAATGTTGCTTTTTATATTATCTATCTTTTAACATTTTAATAAAAGATTCCTTATCTATATCTTCTGTGACTTCAATATTTTCGCTTTTTAATGAAGAATAAAGTTTTTTATAATTCAATAAAATCTAGTAAGAATAATTATACTTCTTCAGGAAAAGTATCAATTTTGGCTTTCATTAAGTCTGAGATCGAAATAAAATACCTCTAAATAAGTTTCATAGATATATCAGATTATAACAAAATCAATTCAGCAAATAAATGATTAATCTCTAAAACATTTTCAATGATCGATTTTAAAACATTAACCACCAAACTATTTCCGAATTGTTTATAAGCAATATTGTTACTATTACTAATAATAAAATCATCAGCAAACCCCATGATTCTCGCACATTCTCTTGGTGCTAATTTTCTAATTTTACGATTAATTAAATAAATCCCCGTTTTCGCCCCAATACCACCACCATAAGCCGATAAAGTGATAGTATGACCAAATTGATGATAAATTCTTTCCCCCTGCCCTCCCTTATTAATAGTACCAATTCTAATGGGTTTTTGCGGATAATTGCCTAAAATATCTCTAGTTATCTCTAAATTTTCCTTAATTTTTATATCATTTCTATTAATAATAAAATCCTTAGTTTCTGAGTCATCTAAACAAAAATCGATTAAACTTGTTGCCTTACCATAACTATGAGGAAAAGTAAACTTTTTAACCTTTAAATCTTTTCTAAAACCTAAAATATAGATTCTTTCTCGTTTTTGAGGTACACCAAAATTAGAAGCATTTAAGGCTTGATAAAAAACATCATAACCAATCTCATCTAACGTATTTTCAACAACTTTTAAGGTTTTTCCCTCATCATGCCTAGCAAAATTTTTCACATTTTCTAAGATTAATAATGACGGTTGATGATATTGGGCAATTCTCACTATATCAAAAAATAAAGTACCCCTAGTATCATTAAATCCTAATTGTTTCCCTGAAATACTAAAGGCTTGACAGGGAAAACCTGCACACAAAATATCATGACTAGGTATCTCATTTTCGGGAATTATGGTTATATCTCCTTCGGGTAAAATACCATAATTTTTTAAGTAAATTTCCTGACAATATTTATCCCATTCAGAAACAAAAACACATTTAGCACCATAATAACTTAATGCTTGATGAAAACTGCTAATTCCAGCGAATAAATCAATAAATTTTAACCCTGTTAACATTAAATTATTTTAAATTTTAGTAAACTTGATCATGATTTCCTATATCAATAAATACAATTTTATCTGTATCAATGAAATAAAAAACTACTCTTTGATCATATTCAATACTAAAACTCCATAAATCTTTGAGTTTTCCTGCATAGTTTATGAGTTTTTAATCTTGAATCAAAGGGATTATTTTTAAATATTTCCAGTTTATTTCTAAATTTTTGTTCTAAATTTATATTACCTTTAATCCTTTTTTTATAAGCTCGTTTAAAAGATTCATCAAAACTTATTTCTAACATTAATTTTCCAAAGACTCCATTAACTCATCTATGTCTGAAGAAAAGTGTAATTTACCTTCTTTATGGTTTTCTTTACTAATTAAATAATTCTGATAAATTTCTTCTCTTTTATCTTCGATTAAATAATGTTCAATGAGTGATTTTATCTCATTTTTTTCTTCATTAGATAGTTTTTTAACTGCTTCCACTACGTCACAAAAAGTCATATTATTTAATAATTACCTGATTAATTAAATAGTTACTATTATAGCTTGTATATTATTTAATTAATACCATTCTTATTTTCTAATTTGTCTTACTCATTCACTGCTATTTTTCATATCTTCTCTATCTTTCCATATTCCAATAAAAGATTGTTTATTTATTTTATCAGTAACATCTAAATCTATATTTTTATCTTTTAATGGGGGATAGCGTTTTTTTTATAATTCAATAAAATCTAGTAATAATAATTATACTTTTTTTGAGAAAGTATCAATGTCCGCTTTTATTAAGTCACCAACAGTCATAAAATACCTCTAATCAATAAAATAAATTAATCGGCGTTGGTGAATCAGACTATGAATAAAAATATTTTGAAGATAAATTTTGATTCTGTAGTGTAATCAGCATCTTGGAGATTTTGCCCTACGGAGAGAGTTTCAGAACCGATTAAAACAGCTATTTCTTCATCAGCAGATGGTTTATTACCTTTAGCGTTGGCGGAGGGAGCAAATAACCTAAATAACTCTAATCTTGTTATTCCTTTTTTCTCCCGCTGATTCTTGACTAGATTATGTTTATTTACCTTAACTATCTGATTATCGTTAAAGTAACGTTTATTACCCCCCATTGCCATACCAATACCTTTAGAAGTAATAATCAATCGTATCTTGTGCCATGTAGCGGTAGTAATCAATAACAGTATCAGCAAAAGTAGAAATTAATAATACTTTGTGACCTGATTTAACTAATTCTCGGACTTTAGCGGTAACAATCTCTCTTTTGTGGTCAGTAATAAACTCATCCTTTAATAAACTCTCAATTTCTCTTAATTGCTCTAAATCACTATCACAGTCTGTTAACATTCTCTGATAAATATCGATCGCTCTTTCATCGGTTAAATTATGAGTCACTAAATTGATACTGGTTTTTAACTGTTGTCTGCTATCTTCTTGGTTATTATCCGTTTCTTCTTCCCCCTCATCTTCCTCAAAACCTTCTTCCCAATTATCAAAGTCAAGTAAATTATCCTCTAACTCATCTTGGTTTAACTCATTCTCAGTAATAAAATCATAATGTAATAACAAAAACTGCTTTAATCCTTCACCGTTAGCTGTTACACTCTCTAATCTTCTCTGTAATAGTATAATGCGATCGCTAAAATTCTTAATAGTTCTTCTTAGTGCATACATACTAGATTCAGCTCTTTGTAAGAACATCCGCCGTTGGTTGCGTAGTAAAGAACGTTGCTCGACAGTATCAGTAAAATAGCGGATAGGGTCAGCAAAGGGGATAAATAAGCTATTCTCAAATTGAGTGAATATCTGTTCTAAAGCTGTTTCTGTTTCTGTTTCAAATTCAACGGGTAACCATTCTGCTATCCTCTTAGCGTATAGGTTTAAATCAGGGGTGGCATCCCTCAACATTTTACGGGTGCGTTGCAAAAATAACTCTCGGTAAACGTTACGAAAAATAGGGGTATTATCAGTAAAGTTTTCTACTCCTATTTCTCTATTACTAAACCAATGAGATAATTCTGAAGGAAATCCTAAATCAGTGAATCCCTCTGGACGAGTTAAAAAAGGTGATAAAATATTATAAATGTCTTCTCTGCGATTATTCCACGGGGTAGCAGTCAACAGTAAATAATATCTTTGTCTGTTATCAACTATATCCTGTTGTCTAATGCGTAAACAAGTTTTATGGATACGGTTATTATAGTTTCTGATACCCTCATGGACTTCATCAATAATCACTAATTCAGCACCACCAAAACGGTTAAAGTCATCGAAGAAGTTACTATTTTTACGACTCATCAGGTTTTTATTATAGAGTTCGTAATCGCCTTTTCTGAATCCTAACTCTCTCATTTCTCTTTCCCAGTTAGAATGTAATTTCTTGGCGGCGATAATTGCTATTCTTACTTGTCCTTGATTATATTGGTAAAGTTTAGCTACGGCGGAGGCTAACCTAGTTTTACCTAATCCCACCGCATCAGCACACACCGCCACCCCAAAATCCTGCATGATTCTATAACAGTGTTGAGAGCCTGATTTCTGATGTTCAAACAGGATACCATCATTAACCAATTCTACCAATAAATCACTATCTTCTACCCTCAGTAAATGGGGTTTTTGTTGAGCTAACCAATAAATAAAATCCTCTGGTTGTCCATGTCTTCCTTGTAAAATAAGTTCAACAGCTTCTTTGAATCCTTCAATCTCTGGAAATTCAGGTATTACTATTCTCTGGATAATCTCAATAGCTTGACTTAATTCTAATAAGTATGGTTTATCTGTACTAAGTATTATTTCTGTTAATTGTTGATGAGGATGTTCTGGTAATACCTGAAATTCTGTTATTATCTTTGTCTTATCCTGTTGTTTAATAGTAATTAAAATTAATTCATTATCAGGAAATACGATCGAGCTTACATTGTCTAAATTATTACCAGTAATAGTAACAATAATATTTTCTCCTGCTCTTAATTGGTAAAAACTGATTGTGACTGCAAAGATTTCAAGAATCGACAAGAAGCCCAGAGAGTACTTGATACTTTTCCTAATGACCCTCATCGATTAGACTGAAATAAAGATGGTATAGCTTGTGAAGCACCGAAAAAATAACTTTACATTATTATCTATAAAATCTGAAAAAATTTATTACCAATTAATTTTAAACAAACTTAAAGGTTTACAATTAATCAATAGTATTTTATCTATTTCATAAATGGGTAAATTAATAAAATCTAAAAATTGTAATTATTGTAGTAATTTAGTATCAACTCGTTATCGTATTCAATATGATCAGAGTCAAAAATGGATAATGGTTTGCCCAGATTGTTGGGAATTATTAGCTAAAAATAACAAATTTTATCGTTATGGTGGTACATGGAAAGCTAAATAGATTATGAAAAAAATTATAGTTATTACAGGAGTAAGCAAAGGATTAGGACGTGCTTTAACAGAGAAATTTATTAGTCTCGGTCATACTATTATTGGTTGCTCTCGTTTTCAAGATGCCATTAACAAATTACAGCAACAATATCCTCAACATTATTTTACTGTTCTTGATGTAGCAGACGATGAACAGGTCAAAACATGGATTGAATCTTTCCCTGATATTCCTGATTTAGTAATCAATAATGCCGCAGTTATTAATCGTCCAGCACCACTTTGGGAAATTCCAGCCACCGATTTTTCTTATTTGATTGATGTCAATATTAAAGGTACTGCTAATGTTATTCGTCATGTTGTACCTGTAATGATAAAGAATAGACAAGGAATTATCGTTAATATTAGTTCTGGTTGGGGACGCTCAACATCCCCAGAAGTTGCACCCTATTGTGCTTCCAAATGGGCAATAGAAGGATTAACTCAGGCACTAGCCCAAGAATTACCATCAGGCATGGCAACGGTTGCTCTTAACCCTGGTATCATTCAAACAGATATGTTAAATATTTGTTTTGGAGATGAAGCCGAATATTATACTCCTATTGATGAATGGGTAAAACAAGCATTACCGTTTTTGCTTAAATTATCTGCAAAAAATAATGGACAGTCATTAACTGTTAGCTAATTAAATTCAACTAATATCTGAACTCTCCGTACAATTGTATTCAATAACGATAAAAGCCTTTATCAATAATCTTTTAGATACTCATAGTCTTAGTTTATTTATACCCATGTATTTTGAAGATTTGTGGAGACTAAATTTTTATAAAATTCTCGACTTTTTTTTTTGCAATGTAGTGTATCTAAATTTTTGTTTTTTTATACTCTTTTGGTTTATTCAGCATCCCTAATTAAATTAATAATTGTTGTTTTATCTAATGCCTCTGGAGAAAGATTAATATATTCTTCTTCTTTATTATCTGGTATTTTATCGATAATTTTTGCTCCTGCTGCCATTAAAATTTCCCTTAATTCAAGAGCATTTATCAACTTAGTTACTAAATATTTTCTAGTTTTTATAGACTGATAATTATAACTAGAAGTGATAGAATTACCTATAATTATATTAGCAAAATAAGCCCTATTTTCCCCATTAATATTAATAATTAAACCTAAAATATTTTGCTTTTTAGTAATAGTTATATTAGCAGAAGCAATAATTTTATTGACATCTACCATATAATTTCTATTAAAGTTATCTGGTTTTTCCTGTGCTACTAAAATTTTAGCGTCAACTTTTTCTCCTTGTATAAAATTATAATAGTTTGCCATTAAAATTCTCGCTTCGTAATCAGCTTGTTTAAAATAAAAAAGCTCAACTGCACCATGGGGAGGTGGTGCATCAGTGACATCTCCAGAAAATAAAACCTCTTTTTCTTCTGCATAATAATTGGCATCCCAACCAATTTTTCCTGATTCTCCTATCACAGATAAGTCTAAATCTACTCTATTTTTCTTCGTATTTGTCCAATGAATCCCGACAATCATATCTTCAGTACTGGTAACATAAGTACCTGTGGGAAAATATCCTGTAAATTGTTTTTCTGTGGCTGGTAAAGCATAATGAATATTATGGGGAATATAAATAGTTTTACCCTCGACATTTTTTTTCACATCCTCCACAATGGAGTTAACGACAATATCTA
Organism: Geminocystis sp. NIES-3708; assembly: GCF_001548095.1. Lineage (NCBI taxonomy): Bacteria > Bacillati > Cyanobacteriota > Cyanophyceae > Chroococcales > Geminocystaceae > Geminocystis > Geminocystis sp. NIES-3708. The sequence continues at coordinate 1,692,907 of NZ_AP014815.1, forward strand.
AGGCTTGTTGGGTTTTATCTTCAACCATATCCCACCATTCAAAATCAAATTCTGTTGCCCAACCTTTGCCATTTCTAACTCGATAAACAATAGAATCGGAAATATCCAAGCGGTATTTTAAGGCATAAGCGAGGCGAATTTTACGAAAAATGGTTGCTTTTTTGAGTTTTTGAGCTAAAGTTTCTAACTCTAATTTTTCATATTTTATTTGACTGGTGACATTATTTAGATAGTCAGTGGGAATAGGTTTGTGTAATTTATTCGCTTTTTTTCTCAGTTGGTTAAAATATCTCTTATTACTGGAAATTGATTTCATTGCTAAGAATAATGGTTTGAAGCGAAAGAAAATTGAAGCTAAATCATCGGGTGCTTTTTTTAGTAAAGTATCTAAAAACTTGCCATTAGATTGTTTAATTTTATTGATTAAATATTGATTTTTTATTAGCAAAGATTCATCAGTTAATTTACTGATCAAATGACGCAAAAATTCTACGGATTCTGATGGTACAATGCCATAAAAATCATAAAGTAAGGCTTTTAATTCTCGGTTGCCAATTTTTTCAACAAAACTAGGATTGAAGTTATGGCTTTTAATTATGTTCATTATATCATCGAGGGTTTCTTGTGCTAAAGCAATACCATTGGCTAAATTAATAATCTGCTCAAGAATTTCATCTGCCGTCATGGCTTTAATCACCACCAACGGAATATCATCGGTGATAGTAGGTAACTCTAATATTTCTTTGGGGATATAAACTGCGTCTTCTCGATAAATACCTAGTCTTTCAAAGCCATAGGTTGTAATGTAATGAATGATTTGTTGCGTAACCAGTAATTCTAAATCCGATTCTTGAATTATTTGCCAAGATTTATGAAAGGCGGAATTGGCTTTAATTCCTGAAATACCGACAACGCTTTCAATGAGATTGAGTAAGTCTTCATCAGGTGCGATTGCATCTTCAAGAATATAACCATTTTGAATTGTTCTCACCAATACAGACTCAGGTAAGTTTTTCTTTTGCTTATGGTTAACTTCGATCGCATTAAATAATTTTAACGTTGCTTTATTCATCTTTCAATATCCTTGAATTAGAAAGAGGGCGAGAGATAAAATTAGTTCTTAAGACTAATGGCGTAAGCCACTATAAGGAATCTCTTTTGCCCCCTTTTGTTGGGGAAGCCAGGAGTCGAACCTGCAACCAGCGGGTTATGAGCCAAAATTAGGAACTTGCTTTGCATTATGCGGAAAGTAATAATTTATCCAAAAATTTAATCAAGGAACTTTGTTTGCATCCTGCGAAAAGTAAAACGCTGCTCTACCATTGAGCTACCTCCCCTTTATTGTTCCTATTTTCAGTTTAACAATAAAACATAAAAAAGTATAAGTTATAGTCATTTCAAGAGACTATGAATTTTAACTAGATGTTTTATTAACAAGAATCTGGTAAACCTGTTCGGGGTCATCAGGAGTAATAACAGGTTTTGTTAATTCTCCCTCATCAATAATGATTAATTTATCTTTCCATGGACGTTTAATATCCAAGTTTAACCAATACTCAAACGAACCACCCCATATTCTGGTTTTACCACTCAACCATGTCATTTCTTGCTGATCAATTTTAGCTATGTTTTTGTATGGTATTCGCTTATCTCCAAAGGGGAAATAGTAATAAAGAATAGTTAAAGCATCATCGTCACAAATAATATATTCATCTTCATATAAAATAGTCATGGAAGGATAGCTTTTTTTCTCCTATTAGCTTTAGTTTACCATTACTACTCATTGGCGGAGAGGATTTTATCGGTGGCAATCTTATGGTACAAGGGAAAAATCAGAACATAAATTAATTTTGATTGAAGCAACTTTAGTTAATGATGGTCATTAATTCTATTTCTTCATCGGTAAAATGTACATTCCTTACCACTGGTAGCCATCCTAAGCGTTTAAAAGAGTATTGGGAGAAGCTCAGAAATTAAGATTGATGGAATTTGAGATTTATCAAAAAACTATTGATTTTAAAAAAGTTGTCGGTACGAGCGAACCAAAAGGACGAGCATTAAGTAAACAGGAAATTCAGCAAATAATTGCTACTTATGATGGTGATAGTCCTTTCGATATTCGAGACAGAGCTATTCTCAGTGTCCTCAGAGGTGGCGGTTTACGCCGTACTGAATTAATTAATTTAGAATTACGAGATGTTACCTTAGAAAATTCAGAATTATATATTCGTAACTCTAAAGGCAATAAAAGTCGTAAAATTTTCCTTCCTGATGAGGCTTTATTTTTTATTAAACAATGGTTAGAATTACGAGGTTATGAAAACGGCTATCTTTTCTGTCGTATCCATCGAGGCGGACATCTCAAAATCGGTCAAATGCACTCTAACTCTATTTGGCGTATGCTCCAAAAACGAGCTAAACTTGCTAAAATTGAATCCTGTTGTTCTCATGATTTAAGACAAACTTTCTGTGGTGATTTATTGTCGGCAGGAGTGGATATTGTTACAGTACAAAAATTGGCAGATCACGCCTCCCCCATTACTACAGCTAGTTATGATCGACGAGAGAATGATATAAAAAGGAAAGTCGTTCAAAATCTTAGTTTTTAGAGGAAGGCTTTTTTATAATAAAATTAAAAATAAATATTAAATTTTAATTAATCTCATTACTTTTTTTGTCTATTTCTGTATTAAGACCAAACATAAATTTATCTAAAAGTTCTGGTGAGAAGTGTTGCATTAAAAAATCTATATCTTGTTGTTCTGTACCAGCATTAAGCAAAAATACATTTTTGCCAAAAATATTATTTGATCCAATGATAAGAATTGGGTGGGTTTTTTCTTTTTCGTCATTGTTATTGTCATTTGAAGGTTTTATATTTAATTCTCTCTCCGCAATAATTACCTTTTTCGACTTGGTTACTAATTCTTCTGTTCCCAATATTTTATATTTATTTCTTTGACTCACAATTTATCTCTTGTATAATAAACTACAGTTTTATATTGTAATTTAAAACACTATCATATAAAATTTTATTAAAAAGAACTCAATACTTTTTGATTATTTTTATCTTGTGCCATTTCTGATAATCGGGTAAACACCCCAGTCGAAGCAATAGCTTTTAATACCTCTGCCTGAACCGAAAATGGAGCTTTAGCAACCAATTCAGCTAAATTTATCTCTTCTAATGGTTCTACCTCTGCTAATAATTCCATAAAACGTCTATATGCTTTCGGCGAAATTTGTTGTAAACCTTCTCTAAGTTGATCAAAAATTTTGACACCAGTATTTCTTTCTCCTGTTCTAAATAAACTAATCACTGTTTCTGGAACTCCTGAAACTTTAGATAAATCAATGGTCATTCCTATTACGCTCCTATTAATGATTTACCCACCAAGCAACCCCGACAATCTCAGACAAGGACATGGGAATATTTAGATCGCTCTGGTAATAAATTAATCAGAGTGGTAAGAATTGACCCAAATAAAATTATTTGGCAGGAATATTGGCTAGAACATCCAGATTTAGCTAAATTCAGAACCGAGAAATATTGGGTTAAATTATCCCAAAAAGATTATGACAATGGTAAATGTAACGATACTGAATGGGAATTATTTAATCAACTTAAAGAAGAAAAACGTCAACATATCCCCATTTATCGTTATCACGAAATTCAGAAGGCGATTACCGAAGATAAGATTATCTTTATTGTAGAAGGAGAAAGTTGTGCTGATGCTTTATGGAAATTAGGTATTCCAGCTACTACTAATATCGGTGGCAGTAAAAAATGGCGTGATTCTCATTCTCAAGATTTATTAATAAATATAGGCAGTACAGAGCGGGGAGTAGAGAACAGTAAAGAAAATAACCATTTGCCTTCAATAGTTTTATGTCCTGACAGAGATATTGTTGGTGTTGAACATATGGACAAAATTAATCAATATTTTAAAAATGCTTTCTGGTTATATGCTTTTCCTCAATCTCCTTTGTGGAATATAACATTACCTGATAGTAATGGTTTAGATATTGCTGATTGGATTGATGAACTCAAAAATAGTTATGGACTCAATAATGAACAAATTAAAGAAACTATCTTCCATTCTGTTGAAAATCAATCTCGTCATTTTCAAACTCTCAACTTAGAAATTGAAACTGAGAACTCAAAATTAAATAATCTTTTGCCCCTTGCTTTTTCCCGTTTACCTTTTCATAAATCAATGTCAACAAAATCAGTCAACACTTCGATAAATAATGAATCACAGTTTAATGAAGGTAGTCAACAAACAACAGAACAATTTAACGATAAACGATTAATAATTGAATTAGAGCAATTAATTGATAGCAGTCCAAAAGAGTCAGTTTTGACTACAATATTTAATAAACTTAGTCGATTAATTGGATTACCAATAACCGAAGTTCGGAAATTATACCGAGATTTAACGAAAGAATCTGATAAATCTGCTGAGTTATCCATTCGCCAAGATGAAATTAATCAATTATTAAAATTAGAATCTGATTATTTTGATTTATCGAAGTATTTACCGATTGAAATAGTTCATCCTTTAAATCAAATTGCTGAAATTTTAGGAAGTAATAGCATCGCTCAATTAACGGCTTTATTACCTGTAATAGCTTCTCTTATTAATCCTCACACGAAATTAACTTTAATCAAAAGCTCTAAATTTATCGCTCGTCCAATTTTTTATTCGGCAGTGGTGGGTGAAAGTGGTTCTTCTAAATCTCCGACTATGGATATTTTTACTGCTCCTCTTATTCAATATATCCAACAAAAAGCAGAACATCAATATCAACAATCTCTCGCTGAATATGAAAGAATTAAAGTTGACAAAAGTATCGAAGAAAAGCCTCCTAAGCCTAAACCATTAGAATATTACGTAACTGATGTTACTTCTGAATGTATTGCTCAAATTATTAATGATCAACCCAATAAAGGCTTTTTGATGTTATTCGATGAGTTATCAGGCTTAATTAAACAAAATAATGCTTATCGTGGCGGTAAAGGAGCTGACCAAGAAAAAATACTCTCAGGTCGTGACGGTACTGGTTGGAAAGTTAACCGTAAAAATGGCGATCGTTTTAATAATGCTCGGTCAACTTATTCAATTTTAGGAGCGATGACTCCTGATGTTTTACGTCAACAAATGGGAAGTTGTCAGGATGAATCAGGTTATTGGGCAAGATTCGTTTATGCGAGTTTACCTCTGAAAAAATGTAAGTTTCCTGATGATGAAGTAAAATTCGATATTTATCCTTTACTATGTGGTTTATATGAAAATATTGAGAATCTTCCTGCTTATCAATATCATCTTTGTCAAACAGGAAGTAAGATTTATCAACAATTTTTCGATGAAATGGAGGAGTTAAAGTTAAATGAACCGAATCAAGCACTGAGGGCTGTTTATTCTAAATTTAAACGAGTAGCAGGAGAAATCGCTCTTTTACTTCAATCTCTCCATAAGGCTTTTTATCATAATGTTGGTAATGTTGACAGCAATATGTTGCTAGAACCTAAATTTATGGCGATGGGAGTCGAATTAGCTAAACGATATATAAATGAAATTAAAAGTATATATCTTAAACATGAAGGAAGTAATGAGAAAAATTTAAGTCCGATTTATTCAAAAATAATAAGTTTGAGTCAACGGAAGGGATGGTTAAAAGCAAGAGATTTAAAACAATGTGACCGTTATTTCCGTAATGTATTAAGTATCGACATCCGCCGACATTTTCAAGATTTAATTGATTTAGGTTTTGGGGAAGTTCGAGGTAATGGGAAACATTTAGAATGGCGATTTATTACACAAAGTGACAGGATTAAAGAAAATAGTAATAATTCAAATGAAAACAATAAAAATGTTGATATTGTTGACAATAAAATATCAGAATTGCCAAATTATCTTGTCAATGGTGAAAGCTATAGTTATTCTTATCAACAGCCCTTTATTAATGAAGAAGTTGCTAATGTTGACAGTTTACCAAATTTAGAAAGAAAAACTGAAAATTCAGAAAATGAAAAGATTTTATCTTCTGCTTATTCGCAACTAAAAAATGAAAATGTAAAACTAAAAACAAATTTATCAGAACTACAAATTAATTTTTCACAATTAAGAAATCAAAATTTAGAATTAATCTCCGAACTTAAGGAACTTAAAAATTCTGTCAATTCTATTATTACTCAAATTAATTCACAATCTCAATCCTCTATAATCGAGGAAAATATAAGAGAAAATATTAATAAATCAAAACTCAATCTATCTAATGAAAAAGATGAAAAACAAAATTTAAACCTTCTCTCTTCAAATGAAGAATCATTATCAACATTTGAACCAATGTCAATTTCTGACCCCACTGATATATTATCTTCCAATAAAGTTAATTCTGATGATGAATTAGCAGTAAATAAATATGAAGGATTATATGCTCGTGTTCCTGTTGAATATGCCAAAAGTCAAATCTTAGTTGGTTTAAGTGAACGACATGGTTATTTATTCGGAAGAGAATCAGGTATAACTAAAATAATTAAAGTTCCTCTCTCCCAAGTAATTGAATACAAACAGGATGAAGAATATTGATTCGATGAGTAATATTCTTCATGAATTTTAACGAATACATATATAGTTTAGTTTATGGCAAGATAAAGTGAGATCAATGAAAAATAAAAAGGAGCAAATTATGAAAATATTTTTAGCTGGTGCAACGGGGCAAACTGGTAGAAGAATTGCCTCAGAATTGGTAAAACGAAATATATCGGTTTGTGCTTTAGTAAGAGATGAAAATAAAGCACGGAAAATTTTACCTTCTGAAGTAGAACTGATAATTGGTGACGTGCTTAATCCTAATTCTTTTTCTTCTGCTTTAACTAATTGTAATATTGTTATTTGTGCTACTGGTGCAACTCCTAGTTTAGATCCTACTGCATTTTATAAGGTAGATTATGAAGGTAGTAAAAATTTGATTAATTCGGCAAAGGAAAACAATATTGATAAATTTATCTTTGTTACCTCTTTGTGTGTATCAAGATTTTTTCATCCTCTCAACTTATTTGGTTTAGTTTTATTTTGGAAAAAACAAGCAGAAAAATATTTAATTAACAGTGGGTTAAATTATACAATTGTTCGTCCTGCTGGATTAAAAAATGAAGATAATCAATATCCTTTAGTGGTTAGTGGTGCAGATACTTTATTTGAGGGTTCGATTCCTCGTGTTAAAGTCGCTCAAGTTTGTGTCGAGTCTATTTTTCACCCTAAAACTAATAATCATATTTTAGAAATAGTCGCCAAAGAAGATGCTCAATCTAAAGAATGGAGTCAATTATTTTCAGTTTAGTTACGAAAATTATTACATTGACCATCGTAATCACCCATTGCAATAATTAAACCACTAAAACCAATACAACATTGTTGAAGATATTTTTTTGATTTAATCAATAATATTTCTTCTCCTTTAAATACTCCATTCTGATAATTTAATTTCAGTGGTTTTTCAATTTTAATGATTCAGCACAATCCGAAGTTACTATATTTTTTTTAAAGTTAATTGTACATTGTTTTTTACTATCACTAATTTTAGTTACATATTCCTTAATTTTTATTATTTGCTTACGATAATCATATTGTTCTGTTATTCTGCTAATAAATAGCAAGGCAACTAATATACTACCGATAACAATAATTGTAATTTGAATATTTCTCAGTTTCATTTTTTATTTACTATGGCTATTACTATTGCCTTTATTTAATCAGGCTGGAGGAGTCGGTAAAACGACTATTACTTATAATCTTGGTTATCATCTCTCCCTCTTAAAATATCGAGTTTTACTCATTGATCTTGACCCTCAATCTTCTTTAACTACTTTCATGGGCATTGAGCCTGAGACATTAGATAAAACACCTTTTGATGCTATTATTAATGAAGAACCTTTGTTTATCTTAAAAAATATTCATGGTGTCGATTTAGCCCCGACTAATATTAATTTATCCGCCGCCGAAATTCAGTTGGTTAATCTTGATTTTCGTGAGGTAAGATTACTTGAAGCTATCGCCCCCCTATTACCCAATTATGATTTTATCTTGATTGATTGTCCCCCTAGTTTAGGGTTACTCAGTTATAGTGCTTTAATTGCATCAACTCATGTTTTAATACCCATTGAAACTCATTTTAAGGCATTTCAGGGAACTAATTTATTACTCGAAACTATTGCTAAAGTAAAGAAAAGAGGTAATCGTGATTTAAAAATAGCTGGTTTTATTCCCTCTCGTTATAGTAAAGCAAATTCTCAGGATAAAAGAACATTACAAGCTATTCAAGAAGAGTTTGGACAAATTGCCACAGTTTATGATGCTATTCCTCGGTTAACTGCTTTTGCTGATGCTTCTGAAGAAGCTGTACCCCTTGCCGTTTATGATCTTAAATGTCCTGCGGTTAAAATGATGAATAAGTTAGCCAAAGAAATTACCAATATTCAAGTTAAAAGCTAAAAGTTAAAAATAATGGTAACAAGAAAAACAGATAAACCTTATCGTGGGAAAGCTAATCTCGATGTTATTTTTAGTGACACTGAATTATCCTCCAATACCATTAACATCAAAAATATTGTTTTACCTAAACAACAACCGAGACGTTATTTTGATTCTGAAAAATTAGAACAGTTAATCCTCTCCATTAAACAACATGGTATCCTCGAACCATTATTAGTTAGACCATTATCAGAAGGAAAATATGAATTAATCGCAGGAGAAAGACGTTATCGGGCTAGTCAATCATTAGGATTAATAGAAATTCCTGTAGTTATCAAGGAAATTACTGATGAAGAGGCTTTACAAGTAGCATTAATCGAAAATTTACAACGAGAGGATTTAAACCCTATAGAGGAAACAGAGGGTTTTTTACAGTTACTCTCTATTCAACTCAATTTATCTATTTCTGATGTCATTGCTCAGTTATATCGAATGCAAAATGAGAAAGTTAGAGTGAATGGAAACGTTTCCATTCACAATGAAAGTACTGTAATTATTCAGTTATTTGAATCATTAGCCATTAAATAGGAATCTTTTATTAGAACTCGTTTACCTTTACTCAAATTACCTGACGATATTTTACAAGCTCTCAGAGAAGGAAAGATTGCTTATACTAAAGCGATCGCTCTCAGTAAAATAAAAGAAGAAAAGATAAGAGTAGATTTATTGAAGGAATCACTCGATCTTAATTTATCAGTAAGGGAGATTAAAGAAAAGATAAAACAATTACAAGAAAAACTAATAGAATCAGCATCAAAAACAGTTAAGGATTTAGTCAAAAATATTGAGAAAAAGAAACTATGGGAAACTGAACGGAAGAAGTGGGAGAAAGTAGAGAAGTTATTAGAAAAGATTAATTTATTGTTAGAGAATTAAGAAGCTTTTTTCTTACGAAAGGAAATGATTTTACTTGGAGTGCTAGATAAGGGGATAATTTTTCCGTTCTAATTATCTGTATAATCAGTTTTTGCCCAATATTTTAGCTTTGATTAGCTGTTTATTATAAATTATTAAACTATAAAGATTATTTAGCTAAAATATTTACAGCCCTGTTTAAATTAATCAGCCAATTTTATTGTATATTTAAGTAAAGATTAGGAATAAGGAATTGACACAATTCTTGTTAATTTTAAAGTCCACAATCTATTTTGTTTAGGTACTTATTTGTTTAATAATTGAAAAAGAATGATTTATTTTTTTAAGAGATTATTATTTCTTGTTTTTTCTTTAATGATAATTACTGAAAATTCAACACCATTGAAAGCTGATGGTTTAAACTCAAGTATAGAAAAATCTCCAGATATTTTAGAAGAAAATAATCGAAATGATATTTGTAATAACTCTGCAAAAGATTTACCAGTGAATAAAGATGATAAGCCCCTTTATTCACTGGCATATAGGCAATTAGATAAATTTAGAAATGAACTTTCAGCCCCATTAGTATATGATAAATCTTACATACAAAAAACATGGGCTTACAGAATCATAGGGTTTACAAGATTAAATAAAGATTCAATAGGGATTTCACTTGTAGCCTAAACGAGGGATACAGGAGATGAAACCCCCCGTATGCCTTATATGGAATTAAAAATAAATGATAAAGTTTTTGATTTGCAAGAAATGAGCTATGCTTCAGGTTTTCAATTTTTTTTCTCTACCTGATGAGGCTAAACCTCTATTAATAAGAGCAGAAAAAATAACTTTTAGAGGTAATAGAGATGATTACTGGAAATGGGAACTAAATAAAAAAACTGTTGAGGAATATAAATATGTGTTACGCTCAGAATAATAGTTTAAAATTTGAGATCATATTTCAAACAAAATTTAATAACTATTCAATAAAAATTTCTTCTATTTAGTACATTGTCTAATATTTTTAACTCTTCAAATCGGACCAGTAATCCTTGTAATGATTAAAAGATTATTAAATTTTATCCATTTTGGTTAATTAGTAATTCCCTTATTGAGAATCGAAGATTATCAACTAATGTAGTGTTGTATAAAAATTCTTCTCTTTTCCATGCTGGATTCTCAGGATTACCATACAAAAACTGATTTTTATTTATCAAAGATAAACCAAACATATCAGCTACAATACATAAATAGTTGTTATTCGTAACTCTCTTTCCTTTATTTTTTCCTTTTGTTGCAATAAAATTATTTGCGTCTGTATATTTTCTAACCTGAGCCAAAATATCTTTTTCACAACTTATATTAAGTTTAGCTTCAACAGGAATCCAATGTCCATTTATTCTAATACAATAATCAACAATTCCGTTATTATATTTATTTTCTTTATAACATTTACATTCCTCAAGTAAAGGCGTGTTTTTATCCTTTATTTCAGTTAATAAATAATTAAGAAAATAAGTTCTTATTTGCGACTCATCAATAAAAGTTTTTTCAGGCGAACATGATATTGTTTTCCATGTATCTTTACCTATATTTGTGAAATTAATATTACCACCCTGTGCATTTTTTAAGTAATCAGGTAGTATATTATTTCTCGATAATTCTAATTTTATTCCATCAAAATTTTGTCCTCTGACAGGAGTTGTAGTAGCACCTCTTATTATTTTTATGTGTCTCTCTATTTTTTCTAAAGGCAAAGGATTTTGAAAAACATAACATTGAGCATAAGAAATATATATCCTACCTTTATGATGATAACTATCATGATTGTTTTGAGAACGTATGGGTGAACCTACAACTCTTGCACAGGCAAAAATTTTTCCTTTATAAGTTTCAATTAATTGCTGATTTCTATATAAAATTTTAATCAATTTAAAGTCTTTATTTTCTTCAGCAAATTTAATTAAATTTTTAACATATTTTATCGGTCTATCTTTAGTTAAATAAAAGTAAATAATATCGTTTTTTGTTGTCCATTTCGGAGCAGACCATTCTCCGATTTCTTCTAGCTCAAATTCATTTCTGGCTTCTCTCACTAAAGATTCAAGATTTGTTTCTGAATACCCATTAAAATTTATATGAAAATCAATTTCATTTTGCAATTGTTCAATGTTCCCTGCAAAACTGATAGCAGAGATAAAACCATCAACAAAATTAATTTTACTATTACTATTCATTAAAAATTACCTTTTATCTAATTTTGACTCACTTTTTGATTTATTCAGCAGACCCTATTTACTAATAGATTATTCTTCTTCTTGTAAATCTTGAGGTAACAATGATAATGGGCAGACAATCTCATCGTAACCATAAACAGTGAAAAAGTTATAATCCCAATACTGAGATATTTCTTTTAACACTTGATCATCAAGATATAAATGACCAGTACAATCATCAAGATGTACATTTTCATCCCAACCATAACCAAGAATATCATCACAAAAAATAATAAATAAAGCTCGAATACTCATATCTAATTGACAGTCACGCAAACGAGCTTTTAGCCATTCTGAAGGAGTACATTCTCTCAGGGAAGCTAAAAAATCAGGATAAATCTTCGTTAACTGATTGGTAAAATAGAATTGATCATGCTCTGCAAACTTGTTTCCTTTATACAATAGAAAAAGAGTCATGAAACGATCTTTATTATCAAAGTAATGTTTAAAGTTGATAACTAAATCAATAAATTTTCTGGCATTGTTTGATGCGATATTAGTCATAATTATCTCCACTATATTTTTATTTATCCGAATAACTTTAATGATTTATGCAAACAAATATACTTGTCTGTTATCTGTTGTTTACGGACTTATCGCCCAATGTTGACGTTTCAAGTTTTCTTGTTCTTGAAATAAATTTTGTATTTGAGATTGAATTGTAACCATTTGGTCGAAAGTACTAATAATTTTTTGAGATTCTTGTTGATTAGGCATCATAATTTCTAATTCTTTTAATAGTTTCAATTGAATTAAAGGTATAGTTGCACCTGAGATGATTCTTTTTACTAAAGTTTGACCTACTTCAGAGTTTAGATACATAAATAATACTTTTGCATTTATTTTTTTATTCGGGCGTAAAATCAAACAGGATTGATTAACAACCCATCCCCCTTCACCTTTAGGTGGTACATCTTCTGGAATAATTCCCACTTTACCAACACTACCTTTATATATAAAAACAACGTCATTAGGTTGTAAAAAATGTTGATTATCTTTTTTAGAATAAATGGTTTCAACTTCTTTTTCTGGCTTTAGTAAATAACCATATTCAGGAAAATTAGATGCAGTTATTTCCCATGCTTTAATTTTTGATTCTTTGTCAGCACGTTTTAGATAGCTAATTTGAAGGGGCGAAATAATTGTTACTATCTCTGATAATTTGACGGTTTTTTGATCTATTAATAGTTGAGTAACTTTTTTTTGTTCTGGGGGTAATATATATTTAGATACTTCCAGAATAGAATGATTGTTAAGGATGGTTTCAATATCAATATCAACAACCAAAGATTCATCCTCACCATATAAATAAGTTTCCAGTAAAGATTGCCAATTAACTAATTGAGATTGATGATGAGATCGAATAAAAAACTGTTCATCACTACCATCAACAAATCGGACTGTTTTCTTTGTTTTATGTAAATCAAAGATAAGGATTGAAGATTGAAAAGAAGTATAAGGGAAAATAGCTGAAGGTAAAGCTATTACAGCTTCAATTTGATTTTCTTTCAATATCGTTTCTCTAAAAACTTCCGTTGTGGAGCTAAAAAGCATACTATGAGCTACAATTACCACGATTCGGGATTTAGTTTGAGAAAGAATATGAGAAAGAGCATAAACATCGCCATTACGATTGATGTGACTAAAACGATTAAACCAATCTTTCTTAACAACTTCAGAATCATATTTAAGTCCTATTGGGGGACAAGACATTGCTAAATCAAACTGTTTTAATTTACCCTCTTTCACATAGGAAGGATTTAAAATTGGATCACTATGAGCAATAGTTATATCCGAATTATTTAATATATTTATTAACTCAGGAATTAAATTAGTTGATAATATTTCAATATAAGGTAAACCCCCCTTTTCATAGATTTTTAGACTAAAATCACAATAATTATCATAAGGACAATATATTTCTTTTTTTGTAATATCCCCCAATAAATTAATCATTAAATCGCATAATTCACTAGGGATAAAAAAGATTCCTGTATAATTTTTATCTGAATTTAAAATTTTATATAAAATTTCGTTAGAAATTCTAAAATTGTTAATAATACCATTTTTACTTAAATCTTCAACTAAAATCAATAGTTTTTTAACAGAATCATTATCAATATTAATATCTGATAATTTAAAAGCTAAAGCATTTTTTAAAAAAGAATTATTCTTATAAATATCATTAAATATGGCTTTTACTTTTTCAAAATTATCAGATAAAAATTGGGGATTAAATGATAATTCCTGTTTTAGAGAATCTGATGCTGAAAGTTTCGCCCATGCTAAAATTTGAAGATAAAAAACTACATATTCTGGTTTATTTTTGTCCAAGGGTAAGCAATCTAATAAACTTGACAATATTTTTTCGTTATCCATAAAATTTTGTGTCTGTGTAGTGAAAATTAATAATTAATTGAATATGTTGATTTTAATAAGAGTTATCCAATAAAGAAAAATATAGACTTTTATCTAAAGGTTATGTTCTATCTTTATCCCATTAAAAAATATTCTGATTTAGAAATTTAACAGTTGTAGGTAGTGATTAATATATCCTGTTCTTGCACTACTACAATTCCTTTTTTATCAATAATTTTTTTAAGAGTTTTAAGCTGTGTTTGTAGATCAATTGCGAGTTGTTCAGCTAATTTTTTATTTAGAATATACTGATCTTGTTTTGGTGTTCCATAATGAATTGCTAACTCAATCATCGTCTTAGTAATTCCCCTCTGATTCATCCTTTGATGTCCATGTTTAGTAATATTCATCGATTCCCCTCAAAAATAATCGTGTTATCGCAAAAAACAAGTTAATTAGTAATAAAGCTACAAGAATTAACAAATAGTGGATGTTTCACCTTTGCCCCTTTCCCTTTACTATATTTAATATACTAACCAATAAAGAGAAAACTGTCAATAGGTATGCCATACTTTTTTAAGGTAGATCATAGTATTATTCTCAATATTATCAACCGAATTGAGGAATTACTTGAAATTAAAGCTAATAATGAAGGAGATTAAGATTTGGCTTAGTAACAGGTTGGTTTAATGGTTATTTAAAGCAAACGAACGTATGGGAAGGTAATGATGATATGGACGATGTTAGTGGTGAGGGATCGATTGAATTAATAAATGAAAATGAAGACGAATCTCTTTTCAAAGCTACAAGGCAATAAACTATTGATTATTTTTTCTTGATGATTATTAACTTTGCTTCTGTAAATATTTACAGAGTGAATTATAATATCTTAATAATTTTTAATAATTTCTGTGTGAGGAAATGACTAACTTAATATTCATCAAAGCTCGTGGTGGTTTAACTACGGGTGAAACTTTGCTAAACGTAATTAATCAAAATCCTCAAGGATTAACCATCAAGCAATTAAGTAATATCATTAACCGCCCTGTAAGTATGATTAATATTTGTTTAAAGCAATTAACCAGTAACAGACAGATAACAATACAGTTTAGCGGAATGCAAAGACTGATTTATCCAAAATAAGTTGTTCAGTTTTTATATACTCTGCTATTTGTATCTTATTTTCTTTTTCAAAATAAGTATTGATTTTATTTTCTTTTAATCCTAGTTTTTTAAATAGGTCAAATTCGTGTTTTGACAATGCCCAAGGTGGTGAATCTGTTAGTTCTTCATCATTATCTCGAAAATAATTAATAACTAATAAAATACCGTTATCAGCTACTAAGTTAGCAATATTAGTAATCACTTCAGTTCTCACATTTAAAGGTAATGCTTGTATGTTTCTACATTCATAAACAAAATCAAACTTTTTACTCCATTCTGCATTGAGATTGAATAAATCAGCGACAAGATAATTAACTTTACTATTCGAAAAACGTTTTTTACACCAAGCAATCGCATGAGGAGATATATCAAATGCAGTAATATTTTCAACTCCCAAATCAGCTAAAGCTTCGGCATCATCACCCAATCCACAACCAATTACAAGGCTATTTAATCCTGATAAATTACTTGGTTGAAGTTCATTAAGCCAATCATGGAAATAAGGATAAGGTTGCATTTTTGCCCAAGGAACTTGAGTTGCATCGTCTCCAGCTTGTTGATAAATAAGATCAAACCAGCCCGAAGGTTCAGAACGTTGTAAAGATTCTTGAGCTAATAATTTAACCTGTTCTTTAATGGTTTTTTGTTGTTTATTTGTTTTGTTTATTGTCACTTTAATTTGGTATTTAATTGAATATTTCAAAAAGGATAAAACTATCTTTTAGCAGTTTGTCCGAACAAAATATTTCTACTTTCTTCGGTAACGGTTGGTTGATTATTAAATTGTTCTGCTTGTTGATAAGCTCTAATCACTGCTTCTCTTTCTCCCATGCGTTTAAACCATGCTTCTAAATGAGGAAACTCTCTTATATCCTGTTGTTGAATTTTATACGGTACTATCCAAGGATAACAAGCCATATCTGCGATGGAATACTCCCCTACAATATAATCTTTCCCTTCTAACTGTTTATTCAATACTCCGTATAATCTATTAGTTTCTTTAACATATCGATCGATGGCATAGGGTATTTTTTCAGGAGCATATATACCAAAGTGATGATTTTGCCCCGCCATTGGTGCGAGTCCGCCTACCTGCCAGAATAACCATTCTAAAGTTTTAGCATATTGTCGAGTATCGGATGATATAAACTTGCCTGTTTTCTGGGCTAAATAAAGTAATATTGCCCCTGATTCAAATAAACTAATGGGTTCTCCGTTATCAGTCGGTTTAGTATCGATGATGGCAGGAATACGATTATTAGGAGATATTTTCAAGAAATCTGGTTCAAACTGTTCTCCCTTGGCAATATTGACAGGGATAATCTGATAATCAAGACCAGCTTCTTCTAAAAATATACTGATTTTATGCCCGTTAGGAGTTGTCCAATAGTAAAGTTCTATCATCTGTTACTCTTTATTCATATTAATAGTTTGATTATATTCCAGTATCAGAAAAATCTTTTATATATCTCCTTTATAAGTAGATGACCAACCAAATAATTTTCGTAGGCGTTGAGAAGGATTAAATTTAAACAGTGTACTATCCCTTTTTTCTTGGATATAAAATATTCCAAAATTTCTTAAATTGACACTTTCTTTCTTTTTTAAACAATTATATATTTCTTCTAAGGTAGCATTAACAATTTCTTTAACAATCCCATCTTTTTTATTAACTTTTTGAGCAATACATTTTACCGATTTTTTCTGATTTATAGACATCTTATTCTTTCAAATCAATACCGTTTTCTTCTAAATATTGAGTGATACCAACTTCTAAATCTGCTAAGGCATCCTCCATAGTGTCTTTTACCCTCATAAACCGTTCCTCCTTAATCATGAGCAACGACAAAAGAGTTAATGTTCTCGTTAACCGATTTCTATTCTTCCTTGATAGTAAACAAAATCGCTAAGTTTGAAGTATTTTTCTTCAAAACTTTAATTGTTACTCATGATTTCTTAAATACTAAATAATGTTATTGGGATAAAAATTTCGAGGTTATTGAATTTCCTGAAAAATCAGAAATTGTTATGACTTGGTTTAATCCTAATTTCTCAGGTGAATATCATCTGTTTCTGCCTAATTGATTGTGAATTCAATAATACCTCTTAATCTAGCCTTTTCAGGTGCATCGCTCCATGTTCCTACTGTACGGTTAAAAGGATTTTTTCCTCCATTTATTACTCCGTAATCTTCACCGCCTTGTAGTAAATTATTATTCGGTTCTCCCGATGCCCAGTTTGTATAGGGAACATTTTCATTATTAATCCAAATAAAATGCCCTTCTTCTTGGTAATCATTTATACCAATCCAGACAAAATCAGTGTCATGGTGAAGGAATGTATTTATTAACCACTGATTCTCTTTTTCATCATTGATTGTCACTAAATATCCGCCTAATTTCTCCGCTAAAACTCTTGCTTCCTGCCATGACATTACGTCTGTCAAAAGATATTCATTCCCATTGTCAGGATTGACTATTTTTCTTTCATCTCCTTTTACTTTTGGGCTTATTAATAGAAAAAATATACTAAACAAAATTAAGTAAAATTTGTTCCATCTATTTTGCAACATAAAATTTTTTATCTCATAGTTTTGGTCAACGATATTAGAAGCTGTTTGAAAAGTTTTGATGTAGAATATGTTAGTGGAAAACTGAAAAACAAAATGATAAGACTATTGTACGATATTGACCTCACCGATTACTGGTGACAAATTTTAGAACCATTAATTTTTCAGACTTTCAGGTATTTATTAATTTTTATTGCTTTTATTTTGAATTTTTGTTTATTTCTCTAACTTCTAACAGATGACTGTTTTCCTGAGTGCTGAGGTGTAATCATTCACTGTCGGCACATCTAATAAAGTATTATTATATTGGGTGCGATCAAACATTGATAAGATTATGGGGTATTTTTGATTTGCATTACTTGAGAAAAAATTATCTCTCTGTTAAATTGTTTTTGACACTGTTTATCCCACATTTCTTCTAAATCATTTACTGTTTCTATAAATTTTTGTACATTATCTTTATTTACTCGATTAAATAAATTTTTTATCTCATAAATTTTTGTTGGTATATAACCAATGGCATCAGAATTATTTTCATAATAATATGGACCATGTTCTATTTTTAAAGGTTTAGAATGTACTAAATTATTCCTAAATTTTTTCATTTCATCTATTATTGTCTCTAATTCAGAAAACTCATCTTCACTTATATTTAATTGCTCATTTATTTCCTTGATTTTGTTTTTGAAGTCAATATCTTTTATTTTCTTTAAACTATCTTGAATAAACTGAATATAAACAACATTAGTTAAGGATTCGATCGCAAAGAAAGAAAAAGCCATTAAGGATGGTAGAAAAAAATTAACTCTTGGATCATCTGTTACCCCTTCTCCATAACATTCCAGAAAATAAATATTCATATTTTTTAATACAATATAGTTAGAGTAATCATGTTATTTTATATTTAAGAAAACCATAAATTTAATATTATTTAGTATTATTTATTCCTTATTTTATTTTGTCCTTTATTGATAAAGTTATATCGTTATTTTTTAAAAGATTGAAAAGCAACATAAGCATATAAAAATTAGGTTAGTAGAATATTAAATTTTTTATTGTCTTGCTAACAATAAATATTAAAGTCTCTAAAATCTGTAGTTAAAATTCGATTTTCCTTAATTTCTTCTGCTAAAATTACCAAAGAAGCATCTGCTAAATCCATTGGTAAATCAGAATATTTTTTCATTAACTCAATCATTCTCGTTAAATTATCGTTACTTAAATGAAAAATATCTATACTATCTTTTGTTAACTGATTTAAGAACTTAAATTGAGCTTCTTTATTGCATCTTTCTAATAATAAATAACTGGTTTCTACTATTAGTGGATAGGTAATAACTAATTTTTCTTTAAGAGTAACAAGTTTTTGTTTTGCTAGTTCATGAAATTTATCTTTATTATTTCCTAAAGCTATGAAAAAACCAGTGTCAGCAATAATCATAATTAACCTTTCTTCGACATAATATCTTGAGCAATTTGTTCTGATTTTTCTGCTAAATCTGGTTCATCAGCAAAGCAACCAATAAAATCACTATTCCTTAATTCTGCTAATGGATCATCCTTTACATAACCTTTTTTTTCTTCTTTCTTATTCTCAATTGTTGTTATAATTATTTGGGCAATCACTTCTTGTCCTGTTTCTGATAATTCTGACAATTTACTAATTGCTTTTTCTAGTTGTTTAATCATGGTTTAATTTCCTTTATTCAATAAAAAAATGAGGGATTATTCGATCATCATTAACATCAATTTAATGGTTTTAAAGAGGATAAAACTATCTTTTGATGTAGTTGATTTTCCTTAATTATGCTAATATAGTGTTCTTAAATAAGTTGTAAGAATATAACTAATAATTAATTAACCAAAATTAGTAGATTCCTCGCCATGTATCAGGAAGACCTTAATCAATATATTCAGTCAAATCCAGACCCTAGAGAATTGAAACGTGCAGTAGCAGTAAAAATGTGGTTGGACGGATATAAACATTATCAGATTCAAAATATTTTAGGGGTAAGTTCAGGTTTTATTAGTAAATGGACAGATAAATATGAACACTCAGGCATTGAAGTCTTAAAATTAAAATATATGGGTTCAAATGGTTATTTGAAAGAGGAACAACGACAACAAATAAATAAATGGCTAAAAGAAAAAACTATTGGTCTTTATCATCCGTAAAAACAGAAATATTAGTCAGATATAATGTGGAGTTTGAATCTAATCAAAGTTATTATGATATGTTGAATTTAGCGGGAATTAGTTGGAAAAAAAGTCAAAAATCAAATCCCAAAGAAGATCAAGAATTAGTCGAAAAAAAACAAGAAATAATAGATTGGTTAGAAATAAATAGTTATGAAATACAAACAGGAGAATTAGCAGTTTTTTTTGAAGATGAATGTCATTTATTATGGGGAGATACCTGTGGTTATATTTGGGGTAAAAAAGAATAAAGAGTAGAAATAGCGATGATAAATGAAAGAAGAAGGCAAACTTATTATGGAGCAATAAATATATTAAATCAAAAGTGTATAAGTAAAAAATATGAAGGGTGTAATTCAAAGAATACAATAGATTTTATCAAATATTTATTATCAGAAAATAAAGAAAGTCGTATCGCCATAATATGGGATGGAGCGAGCTATCATCGTTCAGAAGAAATAAGAGAATATTTACAGTCATTAAATGAGGGTTTAGAAGAAACAAAATGGAAGGTAACTTGCATAAGATTTGCCCCCAATTGCCCAAAACAAAATCCAATGGAAGATATATGGCTACAGGGAAAAAGATTTATTAGAGAATTTTATCATTTATGTAAATCATTTAAGATTGTTAGATATTTATTTGAATTTTCTACGAATAATAATATTTTTAATTTTCCCAAAATGTTTATGTATGGTAATTTCTCACAAATGATTTAGGACTGTTATAAATAATTTTAATCCTAAATAACTAAAATATTTATTCATTTTTTACTGGTAAATATCGAACACGATAATTATTATCTTTAATAGTAATAATTGCACCATTTTCTAAGATATTTTGAAATTCTTCTAAAACAGGATTTCATTTAGATAAAACATAATCAGGATTAGCTTTTTCTAATCGAAAAATCATCACACTAGGCAAAGAATCACCCCTAAACGCCAACAATTCCCCAAAATCTAAATCGAAAGTGAGAATTATTCTTCCTTCATCCTTTGCTTTGACATAATCAGAGAATCAGGTAAATAAAACAAGCCTTCTTCTGATAGATGAATAGCATAATATCCTTGCTGAGATAAAGCCTTAACAGTTAAAGGTGATACTCCCATATCTGCTAAAAATTTCATGCCACTTTTTGCTCAAAAGAATAAACTTTTTCATCCGCTAACAAGGAGGCATAGTTAAGGGAGGCTTGAATATCCCCTAATTCTAAGTCAGGATACTCTCTTAAAATTTCTTCGATCGACATATCACTAGCTAACAATTTTAGCACTAAAGCAACTGTAATGCGCATTCCTCGAATACAAGCCCTTCCTCCCATGATTTCAGAGTTAAAGGTGATTCTTCCCAAAATAACTTTTGTATTTTCCATCATCTTCTACTTAATTGCATGATTTTAATTCTATTTTATGACATTATCTATTTGCTCGATCAAAAACATAAAACGGAATAAAATACTATCTATAAACTTATAATACTAGGATAGAAATAATTTTTTCTGCAAATAAATCAATAAAATTTAACTCTGTAAAAAAATATGCAATTAGTTAGATTATTTTTTAGAACCTAGAATAAAAAACAAAATTAGTAATTAACATTTTCAAGATAAAATTTTTAACTTAAAATCATTAGGATTTAGAATTTTAATACCTCGAAAAGAATTTAAAACTAACAAGTCTAAATCACCAGTAATAATGAAATCTACTGGAATAGATAAACCAGCTTCTAAAACTATTTTATCCTTTAAATCTCTTAATTCTTTCACTGCTAATATTGACAGAGGTTGACATAGTATAGTAACAGATTTTATGGTATCTATCAAATCTTGTTCTGAATAGTTTAGCTGTTTTAATCTTTTCTGTAACTTTGATTTTGTTAAAGTATCTTCTAACTCTTGTAATAAAGAATTAGATATATAAATACTCGCCAAATTATTTTCTGTTAAACTAATTATTTCACGAGGCACTCCGCCCCACAATAATCCAGAAATCCAAATATTTGTATCTAATAAAAGTTTCATTATTTAGTCTTGGTTTCTCTAACTTCTTTTACTAGAGATACGATTTCTTCCATTGATAATTGATCTTCATCTTCTCCTAATTCATCTATTTTTTGCCATAAGTGATTAAGAGTTTTTTGTGGTTTTGCTAATTTTTTAATATACTGATATAATTCAGCTAATTTATCTTCGGGAATGTTATCAATTTCTGCTTTAATTAAATCTGCGATCGACATAAAATACCTACAAGTAAAGTTGATATATACATCAAATTATAACAAAATCAACTCAGCAAATAAATTATTAATCTGTAAAACATTCTCAACGATCAATCTTAACACATTAACTACGACACTATTTCCAAATTGTTTATAAGCAATATTATTACTACCACTAATAATAAAATCATCAGGAAATCCCATAATTCTCGCACATTCTCTAGGTGCTAATTTCCGAATTTTACCATTAATTAAATAAATACCAGTTTTTGACCCAATACCCCCACCATAAGCGGATAAAGTGATAGCATGACCAAATTGATGATAAATTCTTTCACCTTGCCCACCTTTATTAATCGTACCAATTCTAATGGTTTTTTGCGGATAATTCCCTAAAATATCTCTAGTTATCTCCAAATTTTCGTTCATTTTTATATCACTTCTATTAATAATAAAATCCTTAGTTTCTGAGTCATCTAAACAAAAATCAATTAAACTGGTTGCTTTACTATAACTATTAGGAAAAATAAACATTTTAACCTTTAAATCTTTTCTAAAACCTAAAATATAGATTCTTTCTCGCTTTTGAGGTACACCAAAATTAGAAGCATTTAACACTTGATAAAAAACATCATAACCAATTTCATTTAAAGTATTTTTAACAACTTTTAAAGTTTTACCACCATCATGCCTAGCAAAATTTTTCACATTTTCTAAGATTAATAATGACGGTTGATGATATTTAGCAATTCTCACTATATCAAAAAATAAAGTACCCCTAGTATCATTAAATCCTAATTGTTTCCCTGAAATACTAAAGGCTTGACAAGGAAAACCAGCACACAAAATATCATGACTAGGTATCTCATTTTCAGGAATTATGGTTATATCTCCTTCGGGTAAAATACCATAATTTTTTAAGTAAATTTCCTGACAATATTTATCCCATTCAGAAACAAAAACACATTTAGCACCATAATAACTTAATGCTTGATGAAAACCGCCAATTCCTGCGAATAAATCAATAAAAGTTTTTCCTTTTAACATTCACCTGATTATTATCTAATCCAAACTTTAACTGCAATATCTGCTAAATATTTTGAACGTTGATTAATAGCTTCTAAATTCCATATTTCAATATTTTGTTCTCGAAAATAATGATTAATTCGGAGATTACTATTATTAAAATAATCTATTTTTTTAGAAAAAGATTTATTGGATAGTTCGCCATTATAAGCTGTCAACGTTAAATTTCCTAATCTGTGAATATATGAATCTAATTTTTCTTTTTCATTTTCTAACATAAGTTTCCATTCATCATTTAATGTCTGAGGTAAGATATGTTCTATTGTTAAATTATCCAAACTAACAATTTCTTTTGTTTGATATTTCTCTATACTACTTAAAACTAATTTTACCCTTTCATTATTAGTTTTTTCTTATATATTGATTTTGTAATAATAGCCTGTCTAAATTCTTTATC
This sequence comes from Geminocystis sp. NIES-3708, assembly GCF_001548095.1. Lineage (NCBI taxonomy): Bacteria > Bacillati > Cyanobacteriota > Cyanophyceae > Chroococcales > Geminocystaceae > Geminocystis > Geminocystis sp. NIES-3708. The sequence goes on from NZ_AP014815.1 coordinate 1,716,562, forward strand.
ATCAGGCCATCTATCATTATCCTTAAAACTATCTAAAACTTTATATAATTTCATAGGTAAATTTCCCTCTTCAGAAGATAGTAAACTATATAGTTTGTTACAAATATTTCCTAAACTTCTGGTAGAAATATCAACTATCCATCTTCTCACAAAATAAGATTCTAAATAACGAAGAATTTCGAGAAAATCACACTGTGGTAAATTATTTTCTTGATAATCATGAAAAACGTTTAATAAAAAAATATAAACTACCTTAAAGTCCAAAATTTTAAATCGTCCTAAGTATTCATTAATAGTGGTATTATCATTAGGACATGAAAGATTTAGATAATAGCTGATAAATTTTGTTATTTCAGTTAATTTATTTTCTATATTTTTCTCTTGTTTTTTAAATCTATTTTGAAACTCTTTGTATATATTTCTTTGTAAAACAGATTTTCCATCTTTTCGCAAATAAAACCATAGTGCATTTGTCAATTCTTCCGCAACTTTTTCTTGATTATTTTCAAATTGATTTAAAAATTTATTTTGAACTAGCAACCATGTTTCATTATAAATTTTTTCTCTTTTATGAGGTTCTAAAAGCATAAAAATATAATTACGAACTAAATCAGATTGAGTCAATTCTTGACCTTTATAGTTTAAACTTTCAAAGATTAGATAAGGATTATCTTCCTCTCCAGATGTAATATTGACAAAAAATAAACGCTCTAAAATTATATTTTTCAGTTTTCTAAACTCAATATTATTACTAGACTTATTAATATTTTTATCAAAAAATTTAAACAGTTCAAAAATTTTACTTTCCCTACTTAATTCTTCAATATTTTCTAGTTCTAAATCAATAATTTTTTTATATGATTTTTTATCTGTTTGAGTAGGTAATAATTTATAACGATAATCTTCTGATTGATATTTATTAATTAAATGTGTTTCATAAATTTCTTCTTTTAAAGAATTTTCATTATCAAGAGAATATCTAATTGCAGCTAATAAGATAGTTAAAGTCGTAAGTCGTTGTTGTCCATCAATAATTATAAACGGGGAAATACCGTCAGCCGTTCCAGGTATTGATTGTGTAACAATTGAACCCATAAAAAAAGGATCATCGCTATGATCATCATAAATCATTAATAAGTCTTCCCATAACATTTGCCAATTATCTTTTTTCCAAGAATAAGATCTTTGAAACAATGGTACTTGAAACTGTTTTGTACCTTCTAGTAAATTTCTTAAACTGGTTTCAGAGGCTTTCATTTTATAATTGACTTTGGGATAAATTTAACAATATGAAAGTTGATAGTTTTTTATATGTTGTCGTTTTTTCTACAAAAACAAAATTAATACACTACTACTTTACTCTATCAATAAAAGGTATTGATTTCAAGCATCAAACAGTAACCCCCTCCAATTCATCCTCCGTCATTTCATAAAGACTTTTGATTTTCTCTAATTTCTCCTCATCCGCATCCCAAAAACCACGCCCATTCGCCTCCAACATCCTTCCCACAATATTTCGGAAGGCTTCGGGATTCGCTTCCCTTAACTTATTTGCCATGTCTTGATCTAATACATAAGTATCAACAGCTTGATCATATACCCAATTATCGGTAAAATCGACAGTACCTCCCCAACCGATTAATGCCGTCATCCGTTGAGAAATTTCATAAGCACCACCTGAACCCTGATCAGCCATAGCTTTCGCCCATTTTGGGTTAAGTAACTTAGTGCGATATTCCATCCTTAACACCTGCTCTAATTTACGGGGAGTAGTATCTTTAGAGAAACTTTCCACAAAACTAGCCGATACCTTTTTACCGCTTTGTTTTTCGGCGGCACGTTTCAAGCCTCCCGTGTTAGCATAATATTCCTGAATATCCGTCAAGCCATATTCCACCGAGTCGATTTCCTGCACAACGGTTGCACTGGTTTGTAATAGTTTATCTAAAATTTCAGGGCGCGTTTGCCCTTTATCCTTTCTACCGTAGCTGAAAACATTGCGATTTTTCCATGTATCCGCTAATTCATCCCCAGAATCCCAGTTACCATCCACAACCTGATCATTTACTAATGAGCCAAAATCGCCGTTAGGATTAGAAAATAGTCGTGCGGAGGCGTTATCAATGCCTTTTTCCTTTAATTCAAGGTAATGTTTCCGAATAAAGTTATTTTCGATCGATTCCTCCGCAGTAGAAGCCCGTTGAAATAAATCATCCAGCAATTCGATGATATTAATAAAAGTATCTCGGAAAATGCCTGATAAATTACCTAAAACATCAATGCGAGGATGCCCTACTTTTTTCAACGGCATTAACTCATATCTAACTATGCGCCCTGTGCCTTCTTTAACAGGCTCTGCACCCACTAATTCTAGTAAAATGCCGATCGACTCCCCCTTGGTTTTAATAGCATCTAAACCCCATAACATGACGGCTACGGTTTCTGGATAACAACCGTTTTCTGCTAAATTTTGCTCAATAATTTTCTTACCAATCTCCCTACCCCTTGAATACGCACCCTGAGAAGGCATCCGATAGGGATCTAATGCGTGAATGTTACGTCCTGTAGGCAATACTCCAGCACCATCTCGCAGTAAATCACCTCCGGGCGCTGGGGGGATGTATTCACCGTTTAAGCCTCGCAATAAATTAGTTAATTCGTCTTCGGTTTGCATTAACAAGTCAGTAATTAGCTGTTGTTGCGCAAAACGTTGCTTTAATTCTTCTTCTTTTTCCGCTTTCTTCTCAACTCTGGCGAATAAGTCGCTATTGTTTAACTCTTGGGCGAAGTTTTGTTGACTATAAGTATCATCGAAATAAGCCTCAAGGTATGATTGCAATTGTTCTTGATTCGGATTTTCCCCTAAGATGTGTAAACCACTGGAAAATAATCTTTGTTCAACTATTTGCAAATAGTCATATATTTGGACAAAATAATCATTTAATGCCTGTTTACTGAATACCTTGGCATTGTCAGCAGTAAATTCAATACCTCGTTTTTCCTCTTCGCTAAATTTACAGTCTTTATTTAAGCTACTATCGACTATTTTTTGGACAATATCTTCTTTTAAGAGGGCGTTTTTCTCTGTATCTTCTCGATACTCGTTAATTAACTCTTTTAATGCCATTAACTCTTTATATAATCCTGCCCTGCCGTAAGGAGGCACATTGTGAGAGATAATAACACCATAACCCCGTCTTTTTGCCAACATGGATTCGGAAGGGTTGTTAGCGGCATAAATATATAGGTTAGGAATATCTCCTAATAGTACATCTGACCATGAATAGCCCGTATTACCTAAAGGATTACCGGGCAACCATTCTACTGTGCCGTGCATTCCGAAGTGTATAATCGCATCGGCTTGAAAGTCATTTTGCAACCATTTATAAAAAGCTGTGTATTGAGGATGAGGGGTTAAATCTTTCTCAAACATAAGCCTCATGGGATCACCCGCTATACCGAGTGGCGGTTGTACTCCAATCCAGACGTTTCCTAATTGAATACCGCCGATTTGGAATTTGTCACCAATGGTTTTAATACCAGTTTGAGTCAGATTACCCCATTGTTTCTTGATCTTATTTATTAGTATATATCCTAACCATCGATCGAGGGTCTTCACATCAACAGTATTAGAGTTAATAGTTAATAGTGACTTGTCAATAGTTAAATCATCTTCTGCCTTCTGCCTTCTGCCTTCTGCTTTTCCTGAATAGGAGATAAAATCATCAGCGGTTTTGACTTGGTTAAGAATTTCCTCGCCGTCTTCGGGAATATTATCAACGGTATAGCCTTCTTCCTTCAATGCTGTTAGTAATTTTTGCAAAGATTTAGGTACATTTAATAGTGCGGCCGTACCAGTTGCACCGTATCCGGGGGGGAATCCATATAAAATAATGGCAATCTTGCGATCGCACTTCGCCTTTCTTCTTAACTTAATCCAGTTATTAACCCTACCAGTAAGACGCTTAACCCTTTCAGGAATCAGGTATATATCTTCACCTACTAAACCACCTAATGGGATAGTGTCGATCGCACCATCCAACTCAGGTAAAGCGTATAATACCACACTTTGCAAACCACCGATACCCTTTCTTACCCATGAATGAATATCTTGGATTAACAGAGGTGCGGCGACAATGTAGGGAATATTTTTTGCCGTTAAGATACGTTTTGCCACCTCTACCTGTCTTCCAGCTTCCATACTACCAGCAGGCCCACCCACCAAAGGAAACCCGATGGTAGAGATTACCGCATCTACTTTCACAGCATCTTTTGATAAAGAGGGAGTTTCATTAATACCCTGACTGCGTTTTTCTTGCTCATAATCCGTTGTCATCCAATCCCTTACAGCCACATGACCTTCCACACCATTAATGAAAATAGGTAAGGGAATTAATCCTGCTTCTTCAAAGTAACTAATCAGTTGAGGAATATAAGGTTGTTTGCTGATAACGTGCTTACGATATAACAATATACCAACAACAGGCAGTGAATAGTGAATAGTTGATAGTGAATAGTTGATAGTATTTTCTTCTTGTCTTCCTGTCTGCCTGTCTGCCTGTCTGCCTGTCTTACCCTCATCTAATTTCTTTTGATACCAACTCAAATACTCACTAGGAGAAGTAAAATAACCATCATAGTCAGGATGAAGTAATCCCATATTAGGAGTTTCGATAACGGGGGGAATTTCGGTGACGGTTAAACCGAGATAATTTTCAGCGATAAACCAACACATAGAGGCAACATTCTCAACCCCTCCAGCATTCCAATAACCGTAAATAATCAACCAGTTGCGTAAATCTTGGACTTTTTTAACGGGAATATATTTTAATAATTTAGGCCCTGTTTTTAAGAAGCTGATATATCCTGCCAGTTTATCTTCTTCTTTGCTATTGGTAAACTTACTCAAGATGAATTGTACAGGTTTAGGCATTCCTTTAGGCTTATCACCAATAGCGAATTTACCTATCTGGGTAAGACTCATTAATTCTAAAGCCGACTCGAAAACAAGACGAATGGGAATATGGGCAACTTTTTCCCTTAACCATATTACTTGATCATAGTCGAAAAGCAGACTAGCAAAGAAAACATCAGCACTTTGTAAGGCCGATTCCACATTTTCTCTTTGAGTATTAATATCCGTATCGGTGAAAACTATTACTTCTAAACCTTCACAGCAAGATATAGCGATCGAAGCTGATTGACGGTATAAACTACTATTAAAAGTCTCAAATCCTGTTATTAATACGATACGTTTCATCGGCTTTGCTTTCTCAAGAATAAATCTTTGTTAAGTAATGTAAACCATTTTAACAGGTGATGAAAAAACTTCACTTAATACCAATCATGAGGATAACCGATAAACCCCTTTGCGAGAGAAGATAAAATTTTTACTAGGCAATACAGAAAAATGGACAAGCCACCTCCCCCCGAGCGCTACGGCTCAAGAAAAGGCGGCTTTGTTTTTTATACTTTGATCATAACAAATAATTTTAAAATATGCAATAGTTTTTATGAACTTTTTAAGATTAATTTTGATGAGAAGAAAGATACATTAAATTAGTTAACTTATAGAGTAATCTAGCACCAATATTTCCATCCCATTGATCCTCTTTATTTGAACTAGGAGAAACTTCACAAAGATCAAAACCGATAATTTTTTTTCTTGATTTTACTAAAATTTGGATCAAATAAATAGCTTGATTAAAGTCTAAACCACCAGCAACGGGTGTTCCAGTGCTAGGGCAAAATGCTTGATTTAAACCATCAATATCGAAGCTGATATAAACTTTTTCCGACAAATTCGAAATAATATTTTGACATTGTTTTTGCCATGATATACCTTCATAAAGATGATTTTTTAATTGCCAATCATCAAATAAAATAATACGATTATCACTGCGAATTTTATTCATTTCTTCTTGACATAAATCCCTAATTCCTACTTGCACTAATTTATCAATATTTGGCAGTTGCATAACGTTATACATTATCGAAGCATGGGAATAAGTAAAGCCTTCATAAGCGTTACGTAAATCTGCATGGGCATCAATATGTAAAATGCTGAATTGTTGATGATGTTCTGTCAGAGCTTTAATATAACCGAAAGGCACACTATGATCACCGCCAATTAAAGCGATAGATTTTCCTTGAGATAAATAGTTTAGACATTGATTATATACCCATTCATTTAAATCTATACTTCCTTTATTTACCATTGCTAAATCTTTTGCGATCGCCTTGTCATCAAGATCATTTCCTGACTCTAGGTGATCTATGACAGTTTTTGCCATCATTCTTTTTGCGTTACTTTTAGCTTTAATAGTTTTATCAATGGGGATGGTAGCGTAACCTTTTTCCCATGCGTGGGGTAAATCAAAATCGTACCAATCTAATTGATAAGAAGCATCAAGGATGGCTTCTGGTCCTTCTGCTGTACCTTCACCATAGGACACCGTGGCATCCCAAGGGACACTTAAAAAAACTATTTTCGCATTTTCTATGGAATGAGGTAAACCGAAAAAACAATTATTTTTAATACTTATTTGATGAGGATTAAAGTTAGTAGAATTCACTATTATCTTAGATTATTTTTATTAAATTTTGCTTTTTTATTTTTGCATAAAATTTTGGATTCGTAATCAGATAAAAGAGTATTATTTTCTCTATTTTGATTTTTCAGAGACAGAATTATCTTGAGCAGAGCTAATGATTACGACTCTTTAATATTCACGAGTCAATTATATCCATCAAGTTAATTATTAATTATTTTCCCATCGGCAAAACGAATTATTCTTTTAGCTTCTTGGGCGACATCATGCTCATGGGTTACTAAAATAATGGTCATTTTTTCATCGTTTAATTGACGAAATATTTGCAATACTTCTTTTGTTGTTTCTGAATCTAATGCTCCTGTGGGTTCATCTGCTAGTAATATTAAAGGATTATTTACAATTGATCTTGCGATCGCAACCCTTTGTTGTTGTCCTCCAGAAAGCTGATTGGGTTTATTATTGAGACGATGGGATAAACCAACTTTGGTTAAGGCAGAAGTTGCCCGTTTTTTTTGTTCGACTTCAGACACCCCAGCATAAATCATGGGTAGCATGACGTTTTCTAAAGCCGTTAACTGAGGTAAAAGGTGAAATTGCTGAAAAACAAAGCCTATTTGTAAATTGCGCACTGTGGCTAGTTTTTGACTGGATAAGGAAGCAACATTTTCGCCATTAAGAAAATAATTACCAGAAGTGGGACGATCAAGACAACCTAAAATATTCATCATAGTAGATTTTCCTGAGCCTGACGATCCCATAATGGCGCAATATTCTCCTGAATTAATGGTGAGATTTACCCCCGATAAAGCATGAACTTCTGTTTCACCACTACCATAAATTTTATAGATATTCTCTAAAGAAATTAAACCTTTAGATACAGAAATTTGTTGATTTTCTATTAAAGTTGAATTCATGAAAAATATAATATTACCTGTTATTATAATGCTGATAGTTTTTTCAATTATTAATTATTTTCCATGAACCATATTTATTTTCATAGTAGCTTAGTATAGAGATGATTTTTGTTTGCTTTTCTTCTGTGGAAGAATATTCCAACCATAAACCACCTACTTGACTTTGCAAATAATCAAATTCCTTAGAAGTTTGTGGTAATAAATCAGCATTTACACCTTCTATTTGTCTCAAATGAGATACTATTTCACGATACACTGCTAAAGGAAGTTGCTCACAAATTAAATTTATTTTGTTCGTTGATTTATTAATAATAGTATTTAACAATATTTTTTACCTCTTCATAAATTAATAATCTTGTTTATAAAAATAGTGACTGATAATATTTAATCGTTAATGAATAACTATAATTTAGCCACATTTTTTTCATCTTTATTATTTTCACCAATTTGACGGGTAACTCTTTGTCCAAATTGCTCTAAAACTACAACTCCATTATCATCATTAACACTGCGTAATACTGTTTGATTATTTTCACGTAAGGCAATAGTAGTTGGGTATCCAAAATTAATATCTTTGACTCTCACACGAATACCCGAAGTGTTATCAGAAATTATGTCACCAACACGTACTGATCGAGTCATACCATCCCAAGGGGTTTGAATCAATGCCACATTTTCACCGTTTAAATTCAATATACCTGAGACAATAATATTTTGTGCATCATTAGGTGAAGGAGGTTGAAAAGGTAAAGATGACTTACCATTAATATTAGTGATATTTGCATCTCTTCTGTCACTAGGGCTACTGGTATTAGCTGTGGTATTTTTACCCATATTTGGAGCAGTATTATTTGCCTTGCCAGTGGTTTCTGAATTGACAACTTTAGGAGCTTCTTTAAGAATAGCTTTATTCGTAGCTACAGATTCACTAATAATTTGATCTGTTTTAACCCTAATAATTGCTGGTGGATTAATTGTATCAAAAGGATCATTTCTACCCTGACTAATCTCATTTAATCTATCTTGAGGATTAGTAGAAGGAATTAAACCACTAGAGCTACTGATATTATTACTTTGATTACTTTGATTATTTTGAGAAGTTTCAGGAATGGGAGTAGGAGTAGGATTTTGCGGCGGAATTGGGGCAACAGTAGATGTTTCTTCACCACCAGTACATCCTGTCAATAAAACTAAAGCTGATATTACTGATAAAGATAATTTTTTCATAATTTAATAATCACTATATTCATTAACTAATAGTCTAATCATAATCATAGATCTCTGACTATCATAAAATATACTGAATTTGTATCAAAATAAACCTTAAGTAATGTTTTTTCACTCTTTACTGATAAATTAGGTGCAGAGAAAAAAATTAACTAATTTAACATTTTCCAATGACTATTCTTACGGTTAACACTCAACCATTTAATGATCAAAAACCCGGTACATCTGGACTACGCAAAGCCGTAACAGTTTTTCAAAAACCTCATTATTTAGAAAATTTTACTCAATCCATTTTTAATAGTCTCGAAGATTTAGAAGGTAAAACCCTTGTGTTAGGTGGCGATGGGCGTTACTATAATCGTCAAGCTATCCAAACTATCCTAAAAATGGCGGCAGCTAATAGTGTTGGTAGAGTTTTAGTCGGCTTAAATGGTATTCTATCAACTCCTGCCGCTTCGGCTATTATTCGCAAAAATAAAGCTTATGGAGGAATTATTCTTTCTGCATCTCATAATCCTGGGGGAATTAACGGCGATTTTGGTATTAAATATAATATTAGCAACGGTGGACCTGCACCAGAAAAAGTTACCGAAGCTATCTTTTCTCAGACAAAAACCATTAGTCAATACCAAATTTTAGAATCTGCTGATGTTAATTTAGATCATGTCGGTTCGTTTAAGTTAGGTACGATGGATATAGAAGTCATTGATTCTGTTATTCCTTACATCGAGTTAATGGAATCTTTATTCGACTTTGATTTACTGCGGAATCTTCTTTCTAAGAGCGATTTTACTATGTGTATGGACTCTTTACACGCTGTTACAGGTCCTTATGCTAAGGCAATTTTTGAAGGTAAATTAGGGGCAAAAACTGGCACTGTCATTAATGGTGTACCTTTAGAAGATTTTGGCGGTGGTCATCCTGACCCTAACCTAGTGTATGCTAAAAGTTTAGTTGATATTTTATTTGCTCATGATGCTCCTGATTTTGGTGCGGCTTCTGATGGTGATGGCGATCGCAATATGATTTTAGGGCGTAATTTTTTTGTTAACCCTAGTGATAGTTTAGCAGTTATTACCGCCAATGCTCACCTTATCAAAGGTTATAAAAATGGTCTGACGGGAGTAGCACGATCAATGCCTACCAGTGGTGCAGTGGATAGAGTCGCCGAAAAATTGGGTATTAACTGTTATGAAACTCCTACGGGATGGAAATTTTTTGGTAATTTATTAGATGCAGATCAAGCTACTATTTGTGGTGAAGAAAGTTTCGGAACAAGTTCCAATCATATCCGAGAAAAAGATGGACTTTGGGCAGTGCTTTTTTGGTTAAATATAGTGGCTGTTAGAGGTGAATCCGTGGAAAAAATTGTCAAATCTCACTGGCAAGAATACGGACGTAATTTTTATTCTCGTCACGATTATGAAGAAGTAGCCTCTGAAGGTGCGAATGAATTAGTTAATCATGTAAAAAGTCAATTTGAGACATTGAAAGGTAAACAATTTGGCAATTATACCGTTGCCTACGCTGATGATTTTAGTTACACTGATCCTATTGATGGTAGTGTGACTGAAAATCAGGGTATTCGCATTATTTTTACCGACAATTCGAGGATTATCATTCGCCTCTCAGGCACAGGGACTAAAGGTGCTACTTTAAGAATATATCTCGAAAGTTATGAGCCTGATGTCACTAAACATGATTTAGATACTCAAGAAGCCTTAAAAGATTTAATTAATATCACCGAAGAAATCGTTCAAATTAAGAAGTTTACTAACAGGGATATACCCACTGTAATCACTTAAATAATTAATAATTAATAATGAAGGAAAAATGAAATAACTGCTTAAATTACTTAATTCCTTAATTGTTTTTACCATTTACTATAAGGATTTTTAGCTAAATTAGAATTATAATAACGTCTATCGTGGGTTACTTCTTCAGTTACCCATGATGGTAAAATTACTTTTTGATTTTCATTTTTTAACTCCACTTCTGCTAAAGTTAAACCTTGATTTTCTCCTAAAAAATTATCTATTTCCCATGTTAATTCACCTATTTTTTGTTTAAATCTAATCTTCTCAATTAACGGGCGATCGCATAATGTATCTAACATTTCTCCAGCATCATCTAAAGGTATTTCATATTCAAATTCTGAGCGTACACTACCTTTAGTTTTTCCCTTTAAAGTCAAATAACCTTTATTTCCAGCGATTCTAACTCTAACAGTATTACCGTTATGGGTGTAAATATAACCTTGGCGATATAAAATACCATTATCTGAAGGTTGCCAAAGAGTATGATTAACTAAAAATTTACGTTCAATTTCTAAACCCATAATTAAAAATTTCCTTGCCAAAAAATACTATTTTACGTTAAGATGATAAAGTATAAAAAAATGGCGGCGTAGCCAAGTGGTAAGGCAAGGGTCTGCAAAACCTTCATCCCCCAGTTCGAATCTGGGCGTCGCCTTTTAAAATTGTATAGTAAATAATTGTTTATTATCTACGATAATTTACTGTAATGCAAAAGTACTTCTCAAAGAAAAATTGATTCTAAAAATTTGAACTACTTAAAAGTATCAACAATTTTCACAATTTCTGTTGCTAAATCAAAATCTTTTTGAGTGATTCCTCCTGCGTCATGGGTCGTTAGATGAATAGTGACTTTATTATAGGATATTTCAAGATCTGGATGATGTCCAGCTTTTTCTGCAGGTATAACTAAGCGATTAACAAATTCTACAGCTTGAATAAAATCTTTAAATTTATAGGTTTTAGTTATAGCTTGTCCATTTGTCATCCAATCAGGGAGATTTGCTAATTTTTGTCTGATTTCTAATTCGTTTAAAACCATATTTTTATTAATAATATCTTTTTTCTCTATCATAATGTTTTGTGCAATGTATTTTTCTAGTATTATATTTTCAATAAACATTTTTATGCTTTGGTAATTATAAGTTTAAATATTTAATAGGCAATGAAAAAGGAAATTTTTCTTTTATTTATTGAGTTAAATTAGGACGAATAATTTTTGTGACATTATGATCATAATCAATATTTATCACCAAATCAGTTAACCAAGAATTTTTGATCATCGGTTGAATATAAATTTGTGGGTGTAATGCTTTCCAAAAATAATGCACAAACTGCTCTATTTGTTCATCATTCATTCCTGCTTTACCTTGATTTATCATTTTATGTTCAGCTATTTTCCGCCATTGTAAACTGAATCGATAATCTTCAGGATTTAATATCATTAGATAATCGAGTATTTCCCATAACGGCAAATATTCTTTGAGTCTTTGATTACAATCGAGGGCAAATTTCTGGTCTTCTTTCGTGATAATAGGATAAGGAGGATAAATAAATTTTTCTTCTGCTACAGGTTGCACTCCAACAAACCAACCTTCTAAGATGATTATATCTATTTGACTTCTTCTTTTTTGTCCTATATAATTAGTTAACAATTCATTTTCAATGCGATCGCCCGAACCACTATAAAGAGATTTATCAAAACGGGGAATCTCCACAGGATAATAGCCATGACGAAGTTGATTTAAAACTTTAATACCCAATTCTACATCATGAGTACCAGGAGGTCCTCGCCAAATTAAACGAGAATCAATTTTAAGAAGTTTTTGTCTTTCTTCATAGGTTTTATATAAATCATCAAGGGAAATTCCCACACTAGAGATATTAAGACACTGCCATATAACAGGTAATATTTGTGTCAAAGTACTTTTTCCTGTACCTTGTCCTCCTAAAATACCTATAGTGAAAGGATAATTTTGTTGTTTTCTTTTCTTGGCTAACTCTAAGGCTAAAGGAATCCAAAAATACCAAAGATGATTGAGATAACTAGATTTATGAATAAGTTGTACATCATTAAATAATAGTTTTACATGGTGATAGACAAGTATTAAAATGTCAAGTTTACTTTGTAAAAAATCATAATTTTGTTTGAATTTTAATGGATATTTATTATTAATTGCATCATCATCATATAATAGCTTTAGGTCTAATGATGATAAGTGATGATTTTCAATAAAATTAGATAAAATGTCTATAATTGATAATTGTGTCATCTAAAAAATAATTAATATTTTCGTTAATTGTTTATTCAATTTTTAATTATTCTACTCATTTTTTTTAGTAAAACTCTTGGTAGTAAAGGTTTTAATAAATACTCATCAATACCAGAATTAGATAAATTTTCCCAATCATTACCATTAATTTCGTCCCTAATTACTATTAAGTAAAAGCTTTTATTTTCATCATTTTTAAGAGCATTAGAAATACTTAAAGATATTTGCTGATTTTTTTCTAAAATAACAACAGCAGGATTAATTAGTTTGATTCTATTAATAGCTTCACTAACATCAATTAACCAAATAACTTGATAATCAGCCGCAGTTAATAATTCACATAAAAAAGTGCCAATCTCATCATCATCACAAATAATTACAATTGTTTTATTAATTTTTATATCACCAATTTCTTTTTCAATTATTTTTGGCTTAATATTATTTTTTTCTTCAGAGTTAGGTAAAATAACAGTAAAAATAGAACCTTTTCCGACAACAGATTCCACTTCTATTAAACCACCATGTAATTCTACTAAATGTTTGGTTAATGCCAATCCTAATCCTGTGCCTGAATAAGTACGAGTTCGATAATTTTCTAGTTGTTGAAATTTGGTAAATAAAAGAGAAATTTGTTCTTCATAAATACCTATTCCTGTATCTTCGATTTGAAAAATTACCTGATTTTGATTTCTCATTAATCTAATAATTACTTCTCCACCTGATGGAGTAAATTTAATGGCATTATCAACTAGATTTAATAATATTTGATATAGTCTTTCTCCATCGGCATAAAATAAGTCTAATTCTGGAGTAGTTAGATTATCTAATTTTACACTGATACCTTGATTACGAGCAATTTCTATCCCCGCTAAATAAATCATATTACTAATATTTTGTAGGGATATTTGCTCAATAAAAAGCAATGATTTACCTGCTTCAATATCAGCAAAATCTAAGATATTATTAATTAATTGTAATAACTTTCTTCCGCTATCTTGAATAATTCTTAAATATCTTATTTGTTGCTCAGTAGATAGTTTATGTTGTTTATCTTGTGACCAATGTAACAAAGTTCCTGACAAGCCAATAATACAAGTTAAAGGAGTTCTTAATTCATGGCTAATACTACCTAAAAATTCAGTTTTTGATTGATTAGCAATTTGAGCCGCAATTAAGGCATCTTGTAATTCTTTCGCTTTTTTTTCTATTTGCTGTTCTAGTAATTTTTTTTGTTTTTCTAATTTTTGATAACAGTTATATTGATAAATAGCAACGGCTAAATACTCAGAAATATTTTTCAAAAAATTAACTTCACTACTTTTCCATTTTCTAGGAGAAAAACATTGATGAGCAATTAATAAACCCCATAATTTATTTTGAACAATAATAGGAACAACTATTTTAGCTTGTACTCCTAATTTTTGCATTGATTCTTTAAGACAATTATTAATATTAGAATTGTCAACATCTTCTACAGCTAAATAAAAACCATTTAGATATTTTTCTTCACAGTTTTTTATATTATTAAAGCAACTTTCTTCTTGAAAGTTTAAAACAGAAGGAATAATACTAGATACTTTTGCTTCATAGGTAACAGTATCAATAAATTTAATTTCATCAGAAATTTTCTTTTGAACTGGTACTTTAATTTGATATATTAAAAGACGATCTATTTGTAATAATGTTTGTACTTGTTCTATCGTCATTTTAATAATAATTAATAGATCTAAATCTTGCTGTATTTGTTGAGTTACTTGATGTAAAATTCGTTCTTGTTCGATTCTATTTCTTAAGATGACTTCGATGGGTTGATTTTGATAATAATCTCCAAAATATCCTTCTTGCAAGCACAAAGGTTCTGTTAGTATTCTTAGTAAAGCAAAGATAAAAGTATGATTACTACAATCTTTATTTTGATCTTTAGATAATATTTGATTTAGCTTCGTTAATTTTTCATTTGATATAATTATTTGAGGCTGGATTAATTCTAAAAAATCCACTATTTCTTGATAATCAAAAGTGACAGTTATTTGATAATATACTTGATTAATTTGTTTTTCAATTAATAATAAAGCCTGTATTTTTGGTGATACAAATAATTTAAAACTATGAAATTTTTGTTTTGTAGTTTCAATATTAGTGGAAGAAACTAAATTATCCTCATTCAGATAAATTCCTTCATCCTCATTTTCATTTACTAATTCTTGCCAAAGATGACTTATTTTAGTAAACATTTGATGGGGAATAATTCTACTAATTAGGGATTGACTGGGGATAAACATTAATTAGAATTTAAAAAAAAAGCTAGTTTTTTCTACCTCAACAGATATCTATTACTATGATGTCTTGATTTGTTTTATTTTGGTAAAACTGTAATCTTTTCTAAAGATTGAATCGATTTTTAGCGTAAGATTTTTTATTTTTGACTACGTAATCTTGACTCAAAAGTTATCATTAGTATAGATTAATTTTAGCATTATTATCAATCAATCGTGGCTTTCCGTCACTATCAATAGCACCAAATTGTTGAAAATACTGATTAATTAAAGGCGGTAATTCAGGAAAATTAAATGTTTTATCACCATGTGCAATATCTGCCCAAAAATGCTTTAGCAGTGGTGCATATTTTTGTGCATCTGTCAATGGTAAATTTAGAGGGGGAGAAGTTAACATCGTCATCATAAAAGAAAATGAGCGTTCACTTGTCCATTTCTGAGAAAAATTCCCTAAATTTTCCATGTTTGGTAATTGAGTGATACGATAAGATTCAATAATTAATTGATTATCTTTCAATTCTAAGATGCGATAAGGATGAGGATAAGTAATTAATGAGCCTGTGGTAATTTCATAAATACCCTTATAAGTAGAAATGTCTTGTATGTGTAAATGTCCTGTAAAAATAAATTTAACTCCATATTTCTCTAAAATTGATAATAAACGAGGTGCATTATCTAACATATATCTTTGCCCTAAAATATGATCCGATTGTTGAGGTAAATGTTCAATGACGTTATGATGAATCATCAAGAAAACTAATTTATCGGTAACATTAGAAAGAGTTTCCTCTAACCAGATAAACTGATTGTCTGTTAAGCAACCTAATTGTTTTTCTTCAGAGTTAAATTGATTAGAATTTAGAGCAACTAATTGTAAACCTTCTGCAATCTCACAGGTATAATCTAACAATTTAGTATTTTTATAACCGAATTGTTGGTAATAGTAAGGAAAATCATCAAAAGCAATAGTTTTGTCATTTCCTTGAAAACTTGGTACATCATGATTACCCGGAATCACATACACCCGATAAGGTAAAGTAGCTAATTTTGCCTGTAGCCAACGATGATTAACTTTTTCACCATCTTGGGTTAAATCCCCCGGCAATAAGAGAAAATCAAGATTAAGAGTGCTTAAATGCTCTAAAACCACTTCTAAGGCTGGTATGCTGAATTGGGTTAAGTGAAAACGATTAGCATTATTATCAATGGTTTCAGGTAAAGCTATATGTAAATCACTGGCGACAGCAAAACGTACATTCATATTTTAAATAAATCGATAAGTAAAGATAAATAGAAGGAGAAATAACACATTGGCTAGAATAAGAGTGCGTCAACACGTCAATCCATTAAGTAATAAATATCAACAATCAATATCTATACCTGACTGGAGTCAAATATATTCTAATCTATCTTTGCCTTTTCATCTTGATTTAGGTTGTGCTAGGGGGCGTTTTTTATTACAAATGGCACAAA
Organism: Geminocystis sp. NIES-3708; assembly: GCF_001548095.1. Taxonomy (NCBI): domain Bacteria; kingdom Bacillati; phylum Cyanobacteriota; class Cyanophyceae; order Chroococcales; family Geminocystaceae; genus Geminocystis; species Geminocystis sp. NIES-3708. The sequence goes on from NZ_AP014815.1 coordinate 1,733,093, forward strand.
AAAATCCCCATAGAAATTATTTAGGTATAGAAATAAGAGAAGCATTAGTAATAGAAGCTAATGAGATTAAAGATGAATATAATTTAACGAATCTTTACTACTTATATGGAAATATTAATCATTTTTTATCAGAGTTATTAGCATCTTTACCAATAAATAGTTTACAGTTAGTAACAATACAGTTTCCTGATCCTTGGTTTAAGAAAAAGCATCAAAAAAGAAGAGTTGTACAACCAGAAATTGTAGAAATTATAGGACAATTTTTAAATAAAAAAGGACAAATATTTTTACAGTCAGATATTGAAGAAGTTGCCCAAGAAATGTGTGAGCATTTTTTAGAAAATCCTCAATTTAAACCTTTAAAATCTGATATCTGGTTAACGGAAAATCCTTTAGAGGTGATGACAGAGAGAGAAATTGCAACTTTAAATAAGGGAGAAAAAGTTTATCGTACAATTTTAACTCTTAATAATTAATTTTTTATTTTCTTAATTATCAACTATCAATGATTAATTACTTTAAAAAGATGGTAAATCAAATAAAACAGAATTCATATAATTTTCTGCCCATTCCACTCCAAAAGATTTTTCTAAAACTCGACGGGTTTTATCATTTTTTTGTTGCTGTAAACAGTAATTTTTTTGTCCTTCAAAATAGACCAATTTTTCATTATTAGATAATGGTTTTGATTGATTTGCTACTTGACAATGAATAGTTAAATAATCTTTAACTCTTTTTAAAAATAACTTTTCTTCTTCCTCACTATTTGGGCGAATAAATAAGCAAAAAGGAGAAAAAATATCTCCCCATGTGGGTAAATCTCGTTTATCAGTAAAAATGATTTCTTCTAAATTGGATAATCTTTGTTGATAATCAGTTGATAAGATTTTTTCAGCATTGGTTGCAGATAAATCTACGATAGCCGCACTAATTCCCGCTTTTCCTGCCACAATATCACAACCAAACATTGGTAAAGGATACTCAATATTAGGAAACATTACACAGTGAAGAATATCTAAGTTATTACCAACTTTTGCTAATTCGAGGTGCATTTTACGAAATTCCCGACTTTGATAACAACGATTTTGAATCGTCAATCTTTCACCTTCTAATTTTCCTTCAACGTATCCTAAACCTTCAGGTAATTCATAGACAGATAAAGAAAGATTTTCTTGCCAAGTGGCAACGATAATTTCAGCTAATTCATTAATAATGGGATGTAAACGACTTTTCAAATCAGAGGAAGAAACTACCATAAAAAATAATTTAATTGTTGATTTATTCTGAATTTTAGTTATGATCAGGTACTGGCATTAAAAAATATCCAGTATTTTCTACCATAGCATTTACAGGAAAATCTATTATGTTTGGTTTAGGATGGACAGAAGTAACTCTTATAATTGCGATCGCACTTTTAATTTTTGGACCAAAAAAACTCCCTGAATTGGGCAATTCTTTAGGGAAAATGTTGCGAGGTTTTAAAGAAGAAATAAAACAACCTGATGAAGATAATTGATAATATAAACTCAGACACATCTAAATACAAAATCAATAGGCAATAGGAATTTTTTATCAATAAAGTGTTTCCATATTTATTCATGATACTGAAATAAACATCTTTATTTATAAGTATTTCTCCTATCTCCTACCTTCACCAAAAAACAATAAGGATAATTATTTAATAGTTGCAACTAAAATAACAACTCCAAAAACAAGACGATACCAGACGAAAACCCAAGTATCTTGTTTTTGTAAATAACGAATTAACCAAGCAATAGCAAGGTAAGAAAAAATCCAAGAAGAAATTAAACCCACCGTCAAAGGTATAGCATAAGAAATTTTCAAACCTTGATCAAAAACATCTTTTAACTCCACAAAACCTGCTAAAGTAATAGCCGGAATACCAAGTAAAAAAGAGAAACGAGCGGCAGTTGCCCTTTCTAAATTCATAAATAAACCAGCAGTAATCGTTGAGCCTGAGCGAGAAACCCCTGGTATAATAGCAAGAGATTCTGCTAATCCCATTAAAATTCCGTCTTTTGTGGATAATTGGTCAAAATTTCGTTTATGACTGCCAATTTTTTCTGCTACACCCAATAGAATCGCCATCACAATGGAAGCTATTGCAATAGTAGTCAAACTACGAAAAGGAGAATTATCTAAATCTGGCACTAAAATTTTTAAACCTAAGCCAAATATGATGATAGGAATTGTACCAATAATAATACCTAGACCAATTTTAAACTCTTGAGCTTGATAATTTTTTACTTTTACAGCTTTAAAAATACCACTACCTAAATCCAGCAAATCCCGTCGAAAATACCATAAAACCGCTAAAATACTCCCTAATTGAATAATAGCGGTAAAAGTCACTCCCGGATCACCCCAACCTAAAGCGACAGGAATAACCTTGAGGTGTGCAGTACTACTAATAGGTAAAAACTCCGTTAAACCTTGTATTAAACCCAGAATTAACGCCTGAAAAATATTGATACCAACTAGAGGATTATTAATTGTATTTTCATTTTCAGCCAACATTAAGGGTTGGAAGAAAAAAACCAATAACAATCCCCCCATGACACCAGAAATTAAGGTATAAATTTGTAAATTAGATTTAGACATTCATCAAAGTGGTAATTACAGCAACGAGCTTTAGATTATATCTGTTTTTGTACTTCTGCCACCTTTTCTAATTTTCCTTGTTGCTGATAAATACTCTTGGCTTTTTCTAACATTTCTTTTGCTTCTGGTTTTCTACCCCTGTCTTTGAGAAGTAAACCCAAACGATGATAACCGTAAGGATTTTCTGGTGCTAATTCGATAAAACGACGATAAGCAACGATAGCTCGAAAATAATCTTGTTTTTGTTCTAAAATTCTAGCAGTACCACCATAGGCTTGAATTGATTTATTATCTAAACCAGAAGCTTTTTGATAAGCTAAAAGAGCATTATCCCAATTTTTTTGTTGCTCATAAACCATAGCCATTTTTAACACAACTTGAGGATTATTAGGCTCTGATGTTTCTAAAATCTTTAATTGTTCCAATCCTAAATCAGATTTTTCTTCTTTAAAATAAGCTGTAGCTAACTTTAATCTTAGATCATTATTAGCAGGAAATTTGAGAATGGCATTTTCTAAAAAAGCAATAGCTTCAGTATTTTTATTTTGCTGATAAAGTGCTGTTGCCATCATGTCATAAGCAGTTTCATTTTTACTATCTAAAGCGATAGCTTGTTGATAATAATTTTCTATCTGGGAATATTCGCCATTTCTGAGTAATAAAACTCCCAAGGCGATTAGATTATCTGGGTTTTTAGGTTGTAGGGCAATTGCCCTTCTATAAGCATTGATAGCGTTAGTATTATCACCCCTTTGAGCAAAAGTATAACCTAAAGCAGTGTAAAAATCACCATTATCAGGGGCAAGAGAAATAGCTTGTTGATAAGCATTCGTAGCGGCTGAATAGTCTCCGAGGGAAGCGTAGAGATACCCTAGACTAGAAAATATTTTCGCATTATTTGTATCTAAAGTAGCGGCTTGACGATAGATTGATAGTGCGTTGTTTAAATCTCCTGTGGTAACATATTGTTTACCTTGTTGTAATAAGCTGTATAGTTGTTGTCTTTGTTGAGAATTTAATTTTGTGGCTACCTGCACGGAATTTTGAGCTTCTGCGGGTAAATTTTGCGGGATTAAACCCATACCTCCTAAAAGTAAAGAGATGATTATTTGAGGGATAATTTGTTTATACACTCGGTTTTTGACCTCCGTTAAACTTAAAGAATCTTAATATTAGCATGAAAAAAGCCAATGAGCAATAAAAAAAGGCAAACCTCAGTTCGAGATAGGAAAAATCAGGAAGACAAAATAGAAAAAATCAGGAAGACAAAACCTTTAAACAACTGTAATAGTGGGTAAGTAAAATAGTAAAAAATTCTCAAAATAAATTTGTGGATTTTTGAGACAATCTAATTCATTCACAAAAACATAATCTCCCAGTCTCTTAGTCTCCTCTTTTTGTCATCATGCAGCCAAGGATAAATTACCCGATACTACCCCTTGATAAAAATTCCTTAATTGAGCTGTTGCTGAACTCCAGCCCCATTTTTCGGCTTCTAAACGAGCATTTTGTCTTAATTTTTCCCTCTCGTCTTGATGAGCCAATAAACGTTGAGTAGCTGCGATCGCCCCTTGAGCATCATCAGGATTAAACATATAACCATTAATACCATCAGTAACAATATCAGGAATTCCTCCCCGTCTTGCAGCAATAACTGGGCAACCCGCCGCCATGGCTTCTAATAATACTAAACCAAGAGTCTCAGTGGAAGAGGGAAAAATAAAAGCATCAGCAGAAGCATAAGCCGCACCTAATTCTTGTCCATGAAGATAACCAACAAAATTTGTGTTAGTATTAGCAAAAAGTTGTTCTAATTCATCTTTAGCAGGACCATTTCCTACGATTGCTAGTCTTGCATCAGGAATACTCTCTAAAACAGGTTTTATCTTGTCAATTTCTTTTTCGGCGGAGACTCTACCGACATATAATAAAAGTGGTGCATCAGGATTACCTTGAGAAAGACGATTACGCATTTCAGAAGAAGCTAAACTAGGATGAAAAGAATCGGTATCAACACCTTTTTGCCATAAATCAACCTTTTCAATGCCGTGATTAACTAATTCATCTACCATGGCTGTAGAAGTGCATAGGTTTAATTGAGCTTGGTTGTGGGCTAATTTTAGTAATTCCCATAAAATTCCTTCTAATGCCCCTAAATTATAATGATGAAGATATTGAGGTAAATGGGTATGGTAAGAAGCGATAAGAGGAATGTCTAGTTTTTTGGCGTAGTAAATTCCCCCAATCCCTAAAACTGCGGGATTAACTACATGGATTAAATCGGGCTTAAATCTTTGTAAGGCGAAATTAATGGAAGGGTTAGGAATTGCTAATTTTAATTCTGGATAAAGAGGAAGAGGAATTCCTTTAATACCGTTGATTTTTGCTCCTTTATATTCTTTTAAACCGCCTTCAGGAGAAAATATTAAAACTTCGTCTCCTTGTTTTTGTAAATGTTCAACGGTATGTTTTAAACGAGTAACGATGCCGTCAACTTTAGGCAAAAATGTTTCGGTAAATAAGGCGATACGCATAAATAAGTGAGAGTGAATACAAAGACGGTGAATTTTAAGTAATAACTATATCATTTGTTGCACAATTTACTTTCTTTTTTACCAGTTCTTCGATAAACTTAAATGTTATTGCGATACTTATTCATTTCCAGTAACTGTTTAATTCTTTTTATTTGCTCGTCTATCATGTTATAACTATAAGCTAATCCAAAATGAGTTCCACCTCGAAAAGTGTCTGCTAAAAATTTGCTGTTTGCCGCACTATAATCATTCCATGCCAATTGTGATTTTTCCAATAATTCTTGGGCTTCACTATCTAAAGATAAATTCATCTGTGTTATTATTTCATCCATTCTATTATTTAAGATATTGATAGCTTCATCGGCTTTTATTTTCATCCCGAAGTTAGTTTGCTCAGTTTCAATAAAACTATTCCAATCTCTATTTTCTGGGGTGACGGATTGGGCGAAAGAATGGTTAATAGGATATATCATCAAGAAAGCTATCACAAATAAAGTCATGGACATTAACTTTAATAAATAGTCACTTTTTTTATAACTATCAACTTTTAGATTTGCAATCATAATTTTGTCAATAAAATATGGGGTAATTTTTTAAGGAGCAAGAATCATTGACAAAAATCTATAATTATTAATTCTTTAATTGTTAATTGTCAATTATTAATTATTGATTATTAATTATTTTTTATCTTCGCCAAGAAACTTTTGGCAATACTTGCTCTAAATCAACTCGATTTTGATATTTAGTGGCAAAGTTAAGTAAAGAATCAAGGAGAGAATCAGATAAATAATGAGGTTGCAATCCTAAATCCAATAATTTGGTATTTTTAGCGTTAAAGTAGTGTTCTTCTAACTCAACACGGGGATTTTCAAGGTTATTAACTTCTACTTTTAAGCCGATGGTTTCTCCAGCTTTTTGTACCATATGAGCTAAATCATTGATACTAAATAACTCGGTAAACTGGTTAAATACTCTGAATTTTCCTGCTTCTGCTGGATTAGCGATGGCAAGTTCCATACAGCGTACAGTATCTCGAATATCTAGTAAAGCACGAGTTTGACCACCACTTCCATAAACTGTTAGAGGATGACCAATTGCAGCTTGAATACAAAAACGATTCAATGCAGTGCCAAAAACACCATCATAATCAAGGCGGTTTATTAGTAACTCATCCATGCCAGTCTCTTCAGTTAAAACACCATAAACAATACCTTGGTTTAAGTCAGTGGCACGAATACCCCAAACTTTACAAGCAAAATGAATATTATGACTGTCATGAACTTTACTTAAATGATAAAAGCTACCGGGTTGTTTAGGGTAGGGTAAAATATCCTTACGCCCGTTATGCTCAATTTCGATATAACCTTCTTCAATATCAATATTGGGAGTGCCATATTCTCCCATTGTGCCTAATTTGACGAGGTGAGAATCAGGAAATTCTTCTTTCATAGCATAGAGAATATTTAATGTCCCGACAACATTATTTACTTGAGTAAATACAGCGTGTTCTCTATCAATCATAGAATAAGGTGCACTGCGTTGTTCTCCAAAATGTACAATAGATTCAGGCTCAAATTTACGAAATGCCTTGACTAAAAAATCGTAATTAGTAATATCACCAATAAATAATTCAATTTTTTTTCCAGTTAACTCATACCAACGCTGAATACGTTTTTGAATAGAAGCAATGGGGGTTAAAGTTTGTGAACCTAATTTGTCATCCCAGTGACGACGGGCTAAACTGTCGAGAATAGCTACTTCATAACCTTTATTTGAAAGATGTAATGCAGTTGCCCAACCGCAATAACCATCTCCACCTATTACTAATGTTTTCATCTTGAATATGTTTTTATATATTGAGTATTGAGGTTAATTTACCAATTATCGGACAAAAAAGATCACTTTAAACTATAAAAATTTTTTTTTATTTGGATAATATAATAGATGTGATTTTTAAAACATTTTTAATTTTAATTGAAATATTTTTTGATGCGAATTGTTTCTGACAATGACCTTCGATAAATAATTTCTATTATAGAATTAAATGTATTCAAATAATGGCTATTAAATTTTAAGTATTAAGACTAAAAAAATAGATTATGAATATTAATTGGAATGCTTTAATTGTAAATTATCAGCAGAGAAATAATTATAAATTAGCAGAAAAAAAAAGAAATTATAATTATAAAAATATATTAAATTATGTGCCTATTTTTCCCGATGATTTAATTTTAAGAGATTATCAAAAAGAAGCAGTTTTAAATTGGTTGAAAAATCATGGTAGAGGCACATTAAAAATGGCAACAGGTAGTGGAAAAACTATCACAGCTTTAGCTATTACCACAGAATTATATCAGCAGATAAATTTACAAATTTTGTTAGTAATTTGTCCTTTTCGTCATCTGGTTTTACAGTGGGAAGAAGAAACAAAAAAATTTAATTTAGAACCGATTTTAGCTTTTGAAAGTATTAATAATTGGCAAAGTGAGCTTTCAAGACAACTTTATCGTATTCAAAATAATCAACAAAAATTTTTAACGATAATTACTACTAATTCTACTTTTATGAGTGATGGTTTTCAATCTCAGATATTATTTTTTCCTGAAAAAACTTTAATAGTTGGTGATGAAGCTCATAATTTAGGATCACCTCGTTTATTATCTTCTTTACCAGCTACAATTGGTTTAAGATTAGCATTATCAGCAACTCCTGAAAGATATTTTGATGATGATGGTACAGACTTTTTAATTAATTATTTTGGGAAGGTTTTACCTCCAGAATTTACTTTAGCAAATGCCATCAAAAAACAAGCTTTAGTTAAATATAATTATCATCCAATTTTAGTACAATTAACAGATATTGAGGTATTACATTATGCTAAATTAACTAAAAAAATTGGTTGGGAATTATCAAAAAATAATAATCTTGAAAATAATCATAATCTTAAAGCATTATTAATCAGAAGATCACGTTTAATTGCTACGGCTAGTAATAAATTAGTTGCCTTGAAAAAATTAATGTCAGCTAGATTAAATATGAAGGCTACTTTATTTTATTGCGGAGATGGTTATATAAATAAAAATGAGCGTCAATTGGAAGCAGTAACAAGAATTTTAGGTAAAGAATTAAATTATCGAGTCAATACCTATACATCAGAAACATCTTTAGAAGATCGAGAAAAAATAAAAAAACAGCTGATATCAGGAGAATTACAGGGATTAGTGGCAATTCGTTGTTTAGATGAAGGTATCGACATTCCGATGATTGAAAATGCGGTAATTTTGGCAAGTAGTAGTAATCCTCGACAATTTATTCAACGACGAGGAAGAATTTTGCGCCCCCATGACGGGAAAAAAGAGGCAACTTTATTTGATATGATTGTAATACCGCCAGTGTTAGAACGAGATATTTGGGAAATTGAGCGTAGTTTATTGAAAAAAGAGTTAAAAAGATTTATGGAGTTTGCTAGTTTAGCAAATAATGCAGAAGAAGCCATAGAAATTCTAGCAATTTTACAAACAGAATTTAGTATAGAGAAGAGTTAGAAGAATTTGACTCTTCTCTATAAATCTGTTATATATTTTTGCATTCCTAAAAAAATTAGGTTAACATCTACCGTAATTTTATCACTAAGATCGGGCACAACAGCTTTTAAATATTGAAATAATAATGACGCATCCCCACCAGTTAAAATAACTTTACTTTCAGGATATTTACTCAGCCAATCTTGACTAAAATCTCGAATACTAGCAATAAGGCTATAAACGATTCCGCTTTGAATTGCTGAAGATGTATTTTTTGCCCAACGAGGTATTATATCTTCTATTATTTCAATTTCTGGTAGGGCAGCGGTATTAAAAAATAGAGTTTGTAATTGTAATCTTACCCCCGGAAGAATTGCACCGCCAATTAATTTGCGATTTTCATCTGCACCTGTAAAAGTTAAAGCTGTGCCACTATCAATCACAAGACAAGGAAAACCATAAGTACTTCCTGCACCCCACAATGCTAAAATGCGATCGATTCCCATGGTGAAATAAATATCTTGTAAAGGAATAATTTTTGGATCGATAATTGTAGTTTGTGGTAAAGAAAGAAAGATTTTAGTAGCGGAAGGCACAACGGAAGCAATATATAAGGGAATTTGTGCTTTTAAATAAGAATAGAGATTGTTATCTAACATATGGTATAATTCAGCTAAGGATTCACCTTGAGAAGTATTCCATGTTTGTTGTATTTTTTCTCCATCAAAATAACACCAATGGAGTCGAGAGTTGCCGATAATTAAGCCTAACCAGTTATTCAAAGTAATTAATAGTTATAGTTAATAGTTATAGGTGATTTGTCATTCTTAATTACCAAAAATGATGCCTAATAATAAGATAAAGCCAATCCAAACATTTTGATTGAATATTTGCCCATAATTGACGAATTCTTGATTTGATTGTCTCAATTCAATGTATTGTCCTGCCCAAAGAATAACGGCGATCGCCCATGATAGCCCAAAAAAGTAGTTTAAGCCGTTGAAAGAGCCAAGATAAGCAAATAAACCAGCAGTGAGAGCAAAAAATAAACCCACAGCTTCCCCAGCTAAATCGCCAAAAAAGATTGCACTAGAATTAATACCAATTTTGAGATCATCAGGTTTATCTGCCATAGCGTAAACAGTATCAAAGCCCATCGTCCATGTAATGGTAGCACCCCACAATACCCATGTATTAAAAGTTAAATTACCCGTCACGGCACTCCAACTGATTAAAACGGCAAAGCCCCAAGCAATAGATAAAACCAGCTGAGGAATAGGAAAAACGCGCTTTGCTAAAGGATAACAGATAATGAACGGTACAGAAGCCACACAAAGCCAAAAACTAAGAGAATTGAGATAAAATGCTAATCCTGCGGCACAAGTTAAACTGATAATAAAGACAATAATCCCGACTTTGATTGATAAAGCACGGGATGCTAAAGGACGATTTTTTGTTCTTTCTACTTGATTATCTATGTTACGATCCCATAAATCATTGATAACACATCCTGCGGCACTGGTGGCTAAACTACCGAAAATGATAATAGCGACTAAAATCCAAGGGGGTTTACCCATACTAGCGAAAAATACTGCCCATAAAGCAGGAATCATCAGAATCAGTCTTCCTGCTGGTTTATCCCAACGAAGGAGTTTGATAATATTTTGAGTGATGCTAGGGGTATTAATTTCTGGAGATATAACCATTGGTAAAGTAAAAATAGCTTTTAAGAATACTTTATCAAAAAATTAAATTATTAATCAGCACTTAATTAATCTTCTATATTACCGATAATTCGATTTCTACCTTCATTTTTAGCTTGATATAATGCCAAATCAGTTTTAGTAATTAAATTTTCGGGGGTAAGTTGCGAAGTAGGAATAAGACTAACAAAACCAATACTTAAAGTGACATATTTATTTACAGATGATTGTTCATGAATAATTTGTAATTCATTAATAGCGTCTTTAACTGATTGAGCCACTGTAAATGCCCCCATGGGGGGTGTTTCAGGCAAAATAATAGCAAATTCTTCTCCTCCATAACGAGCGAATAAATCTGTGGGGCGTTGGATAACACTCGATATTGTTTGTGCCACCTTGATTAGGCAATCATCTCCCTTTTGATGACCGTATAAATCATTATAAGGTTTAAAATAATCAATATCGATAAGTATTAAAGAGAGATGTTTGTTTTGTCTTAAATGTCTTTGCCATTCTTTTTGTAAATAATTATCAAAATGACGGCGGTTAGCAACTTGGGTTAAACCATCTAAATTAGCAAGGCGCGATAATTGCTGGTTAGCTTTTCGCAACTCATCTGTACGCCTTAAGACTTCTTTCTCTAAGGTGCGATGATAGTCTCTTAATTTTTTTTCTATTTCTTTCCGTTGTGCAATATCTTGAAAAGCAACCATTGCAAACAAAATTTCTCCTAATTCGTCATAGATAGGTGTAGCCCAACATTCTACAGGAATAATTTGACCATTTTGATGAATTTCTATATCATCCGCACTAGAAACTTTCCCTTCTAATGCTTTGATAACGGGTAAGTCTTGATTAGGATATAGTTGATTAGTACCAGATACATAAATTTTATAAGTTTTAGCAATATCTTCTTTTAAGGTATTAGATAATACTCCTTGACCTAATATATATTTTGCTTTTTGATTGGTATAATAAGGATGTCCATTAGCATCTAAAATACCTATTGCTACGGGCATTGCTTCTAAAAATTGTCTTAATAATTCTTCATTTTGCTTGACTTGATGATAAAGTTGTGAGTTTTTAATAGCGATCGCAGCTTGTCCGGAAAGTAATTGTAAAAGCTCTAAACTTTGTGTAGTACAAGCACCAGGGGTTAAATTATTTTCCAGATAGACAATTCCGATTAAATTTCCTTGATTAATTAATGGATAACAGAGAATAGAAAAGGGTTGCACTGATTGAATATAAGAATCGGAGACAAAATCTCCTGTCAAATAAGGATAATCAAGACAGATGATTTCTTTAGTTCGTGCTACATAGTAAAAAATAGACTCTGGTAAGGTTTCACCAATGGTTTTATCAGGAAAAAGTGAATGATTATTATTACAAATATCAATAGCGATGGTAAATGTACCTAATTCTTCAACAGAAGAGGAAGTATGCAGTAATAAACAACCTTTTTGTACTCCTGCATTTTCCATTAAAATTGTCATTAAAGTTTGTAATAAATTTTCTAGCTGAACTTCTTTGGCAATAGCTTCAGATGCTTTCATCAAAGTCATTAAATCTAAATTATTACGAGAGTTAATGCCATTAGTTGTTTTATGAATATCTCCAGAAATATTAGATGAAGTAGTTATAGAAGATAAAACCTGAGAATATTTTTGTTGTAAATCGGCGATTTTTGCTGTTGCCCCCCAACGGGTATAGTAATATAAGGATTCTTCAAAATAAATTTGAGCTAATTTTTCTTTTTTCCAGCTTAAATAAAATTTTCCTGCTAATTCATTAGCCATGGCAACCTCATTGATAAACTGATTTTCTTTAGCTAATTCAATGGCTTTATCATAATTTTCAATAGCTTTAGCCTTATTGTTTAAAATTCTTTGTTTTTCTGCCTCAACTAAATGCCACTTCGACTTGTAATTGATGGGGGTATCTTCTGCCCACTGAGAAAGTATCGTTTGATAATATTCCATTTTTTCTAAAATCTCTTCTTTATTATCTTGTGTTTCCCATAATGCCCCATAAGTTAAAGCGGCATAATAATAATAATAAGGAAAAAATACAATTCCACTTACAGCAGATAAATGAGGTTGTGCCTGATTAATATAAGATTCTGCTGATTGATAATTACCAAAATAATAAGCTAGTAATAATTTATAGATATAAACTTGTGCGATGGCTGTTAATTCTTGATGTGACTCATGGTAAGTAATTTTAATGGTTTCGTCATATAGTATTCCTCTCAATAAATCAGGTTGAGGTGATATGTTTCGTAAATTTTTAATAGTTTGCCATGTCATCTCTAAATAGGTTTTTGCGGAATTCTGAGAAATTTTAGTTGATAATTGATGATAACTTGTCAATTCTGTTTCTAAAGTTTCTAATTCAACCCCAGCAAAAAATCCAGTAAAACAATAAATTAGAGCATTATAACCGACATTGACTAAATCACCTGTTTCTAAAGCAATTTGATGGCTGTTTTTTAACGTAATTAAACTATTTCTTATAGGTTCTTGACGACATTGAATTATACATCCAAATATCTGTACAATTACAGACTGAAACTGTTGTTGAGGATCGATTTCTATTAAATTCATCGCTAATTTGCCGAAACTGTAGCCTTTATTAACTTCTGAGAAAAAACTACAAAGTACCATACCATGAATACAATAACCAATAGCTGAAGAGGAAAGATTACCAAACTTTATCGATAAACTCACCATGGTAGAACTAACCCAAGGTATGATATTCGGCATGGATTGAAAAAAAGGAGAATATAATATGGCTAATATTTCTAATATTGCTTCTCCTTCGGGATTGTTATTTATGGGCAGATTAATTAATTCTTCAATATTCTTATTTTCTAGCTGACGATTAAGATTTTGTAAAGCATTATTCGTATCATAAATATTAGCTGAAATTGGTAATTGAATCCCTAATTCTTTTAATGCTTTTCTACCAACATCAATGGCTAGATTCATTCTACTTTTTGCTATTTGTACTGCTATAAAAATCTTATAGATTAATATTTTATCTAAAATATTTCTGGCATTATCTAATACCTTTTGTGCCATTATTTGCATTTTTTGAAAGTCACTTGTTAAATAAGCAATTTCAACCCTCATATTATATAGATTAAGAGTTAAATCATATTGATTTTGCCAACAATTAATATCTAATAATTCTATTCCTGTTTGTAAATAAATTTTCGCTATATCATAGGCAATAGTTTTTTTTGCTTTTTTTGCTACTTTTAAGTTGAGTGTAATTAAATTTTCTTTTTCTTCTGAATTTTGAATCAAACTTTTTCCTTTATTCCAATGCTCAACAATATCAAATAAATGTTCCTCTTGTTCTAATTCAGTATATTTTTGTAATAATAATTGTCCTATTTTTAGATGAATTTTTGGTTTTTCATCCTCACCAATTAAAGTGTAAGCGGCTTGTTGAACACGATCATGTAAAAATTGAAACTGATAATTATTTATTTTTTCTTCAGAGGGTAATAAAACAATTAATCCGTAATTAATAGCAATGGTTAATTCTTCTAATATTTTTTCAAGAGATTTTTCACTAATAATTGATAAAGTCAATAAATCAAATTTATTACCAAGACAAGACGATAATTTTAATAAAGATTGAGTATTTTTAGGGAAATTTTTTAACTGATCAATCATCAATTCTGCTACATTATCCGTGATATTTTGAGCAGAAATATTGACTATATCCCATTGCCATTTATATTGATTATAATCAAAATAAATAAAATTTTCTAAATATAGCTTTTGTAAAAATTGTTTCGTAAAAAAAGGATTACCTTTTGTTTTCTTAAAAATTAATTCTGATAAAAATTTTACTTCTTCAATATCACTTTTAAGAGTCTCAGCAATTAAAAAAGTAATATTATTAATAGATAAATTTTGTAAATAAATTTCATTAACTATCACCTGATGTTTTTTTATATTATTCATCATGATAGTTAAAGGATGATTCCCATTAATCTCATTATCACGATAAGCACCTATTAAAAATAAATGTGGTAAATTATTATTAGTAATAATTAATTCAATTAAATTCAAACTACCAGAATCCGCCCATTGTAAATCATCAAGAAAAATAACCAAAGGATTCTCTTTTGTACAACAAGCCTCCATAAATTTTTGAAATACTAAATTAAACCTAATTTCTGCTTCATTTGAACTTATTTTCAGTAAAGGTAATTGTTTATCAATAATTAACTCAAGTTCTGGAATTATATCAATAATAACTTGTCCATTAATTCCCAATTTTTTTAATAATATATTTTTCCAGCTATTAATATTTTCTTGATTTTCTGTTAATTTATTTTTAACAAATTGTTGCAAAGCATTAATTAAAGCACTGTAAGGATTACTTTGTTGAAATTGATCAAATTTTCCTGAAATAAAATTTTTTATGATATTTTTTTGATATATTGTCTCAACTAAAAATGATTTACCCGTGCCTGAATTTCCTGTAATAAAAATTATTTCAGTCTGAGATTGCTCTGTTATATTAGATAATTTAGTTAATAAGTTTGTGCAAATTTCTTCTCTATCATATATGTTTTGAGAAATTAAAAACCTATCAGAAATATCGTTATTTCCTAAAGAAAAGGTGTTAATAATTCCTGTTAACTCTAATTGTTGTAAACAATCTTTTAAATCTGCTTTTAATCCCCAAGCACTTTGATATCTATCATTAGGATTTTTAGCCATTAATTTCATAACCAAATCTGAAATAACAACAGGAATGGAAGGATTAATGAAGGATGGATTAATCGGTGTTTTTGTAATATGAAAATTAAATAACTTTAAAGAATCATCACTTTCAAAAGGTAAAATACCTGTTAACAATTCATAAAAAGTAACCCCTAAAGAATAAAAATCAGTGCGATAGTCTAAATTGTGATTAATTCTTCCCGTTTGCTCTGGAGAAATATAAGCTAATCTTGTTTGTAATATAAATAAATCTTCTTCAATAAATTTGTCTTGATATTTTTCTTTGTTTGAAACCGTAGCAATACTAAAATTACTTATTTTTAATTCTTCAGTATTGGGGTTATAAAAAATATTATGAGAATTAAGATTTTTATGAATGATACTATTCCTATGTATTAATTCTAAAATTGTAGCAATTTTTACAGCAATTTTTAAAAAATCAGATATTAAAAAACTACTATCATTAACTAATAGTTTTAAAGACTTACCTTCAAAATTTTCTAAAATAAGTGCCAAACCATTTTTATATTTTTCTAAGGCATAAACCTTAATAATCCCATCAAAATTAAGAGATTTAGTTATTTTATATTCTTGTTTATATTGATTTAATTCCAGTGTTGTTGGATAATCTTGCTTAGAGATTTTAATTAATACTTTTCTTTGATCAGATTCTCTAACACCAAAGTAAAGAGATGAATTAACATCTTCATCAATTTGGTGGTAAATTTGATAGCCTGACAAAAATATCATGTAATTAATTAAAAGAAAATATTAATATGTTTAAATATTAATTTAACATTGTAATACTAAAAATTTAAAGTATTCGTACCATTTCGTACACAAAATCATAATATATATTACGAAAATTTCATAACTAAAAATTAAGTTGATAATCCATCTTCTTTAAATATTTGATGATTCAAACAAAATCTTAGTACAATGAGAGATGTATAGTTAAAACTTTGAAAATTAGATGAATGTGACATTAGCTCGAAAATTAAAATCAACATACCAGAAAGAAAAAATATCAGCATTTATATTCACTTTTGGTGCAATGGATGCCATTTTAGGTGGTTTTAGTGAGCGGTGGACTTTGCTATCATTAGGAATATTATTAGTTATTATCAGTGGTTGGATGCGATGGTTACAAATGCAAAAAACTAGAAATATGATTTCTTCATCCAATCCTAAACGTTATCTTAACCCTAGTCGAAGTAATTTAACTCCTTTACCTCCTCTTAAAAGAAAACGAGATTATTTATCATAAATAAAATGTTTGTGGAATCTGAATGTTTAAAATTTAGCTGATTATAGCAAATTACCAGTTAAATTTATCCATTATTATGTAGATTTAGTTTTATTGTGTCCTCATATTTCCTGTGATAATTCTGATTATCGTCTATTTTCTCCTATGCTTATCAATCGTTTAAATTTTATTCGACGATCGCAACATTTAGGATTAAAATTAACACAGATAAAAGAGATCTTAAATTGTTCATGATCAAGGTAAAATTCCTTATGAAGTAGTCAAATAATTGCTCATAGAAAAATTAGAGAATATCGATTGTAAAATAAAAGAATTAAAACCATTTATCGTTGGTATAATTGGTATAAAAAGAATATACCCTAGAGTTGTTTCAATCTCAAGATATTTTGAAATATTCTTTCTTTCCTGAACTTAGTTTAACTGCAGAACAAATTTTTCAAGTGGGGCAGTAATCGGAGAGTTTAATAAAAAAATACTCAGCAAAAAGTTTTCGTTTCCAGTCTTTATCGTTCTACCTTAACATAAATATAATTATATATAAGGGGAAATAATGATGAAAGTAATAATCATTGAAAAATAAACCTCTCAATTAACTGAACAACAACACTATTCTCCACAAGAATATCTTGACTTTAGAAAAAAAAGCGGAATTTAAAAATGAATTACGAAATTCACTTACTATCGTGCTATTCCTAAATTAAAAGAATATATTTCAATCAATCTGAATATTGAGTAGAACAATTTAGCAAAAATGCTGAGGGTAAATTGGTTTTAACAGAAGGAAAAAGAGAATCTAATATTTTAAATTTACTCTCTTTAAATTTAGTGATCACTTTTGGGGAGATTTACGATAAAGTAACTTTTATAGATTAAAATTGGTTTTAAAACCCATGCAAATAGTTAATAAAATAGTTACAGGGGGTAAAGCTCATAAAAGTCGCTTTCATGATGAAAAAGGAAACCCACTGGATTTAAAGGGTTTTATCTATCTACCCCATTGTTTAGCAACAACTGCCCTCAGATTAACTATAGGTTATCGCCCTGTTTTACCTTGGCTAAGTTATCGAGCCATTAAGTTTTTAGACAAACTGTTAAAACCAGATTGGAAAATGCTTGAATGGGGATCAGGAATGTCCACTCTTTGGTTTGCTCAAAGAGTTGGCCATCTAACTAGCATTGAAGATTATCAGCCTTGGTATGAAAAAGTAAAACCAACTTTAAGCAAGACTGATAATGTAGATTATCAATTCAAAACTGATGATAACTATTTTAATTTAGATCAATATCCCGATGAAACTTTTGATTTTATCTTGATTGATGGTTCTGAACGAGGTAATTGCGCCAAAAGTGCAGTTACAAAGTTAAAGCGAGGGGGTTACATCTATCTTGATAATTCTGATAAACATTCTACTATGGAGGGTAGCGATACCAGGATTGCGGAGGAGACTTTGCTACAAGCAGTTAAAGAAAGAGGAGGAGAAGTTAAATATTTTGTTGATTTTGTTCCTACCTATTTAGCGGTTAACCAAGGAATGCTTTTAAAATTGTAAACACTAAAATATATTTCAGCTAATCTCAAATAATTATCAACTTAATTTTAATAAAGTGTGTTTTTTATGAATCCTTTAAGGAAAATTTATCTCCTTCGAGGAATAATCTGTGTTTGTTATCAAAGAATTTAATTGAAACTTAGCACTATGACTATAGCTAAATTTGAATACATCGAACTTAAAAATTGTCCCTTATGTGGTTCACCTGAAAAACGTCTTTTGTTTAAAGCTAATGATTTATTAATGGGACAGCCAGGGGAATTTGGTGTAGAACAATGTATAGAATGTGATTTTCGATTCACAAATCCGCGTCCCCCTGCGGAAAATATTTTTGATTATTATACAAAAGACTATCATTGTTATCGAGATGATCGTATTTCCACAAACAAAATTATTGAATCTTCTGCTTCCGAAAAAATAGTAAGCAATGACTCTCTAAAATATAGTTTTTACGGAGGATTTTGGGGGAGTCGAGGATGGGTTATTCCAAATTTAAGCAAAGGTGCAACAGTTTTAGAATTAGGATGTGGCAGTGGCAGTTTTGTTCGGGAATGTGTTTCTCGTGGATGGAATACGATCGGGACAGATCTTAATCAAGATTTACAATCTACTATTGTTAATATGGGAGCAAAGTTTATTGAAACCAACCTTCCATTAATCAATCTTTCTGATAATCACCTCGACGCGGTATTTGCTTGGCAAGTTTTAGAACATCTTTATCAACCCATTGAAACCTTAGAAGAAATTAAGCGAGTCCTTAAACCCAATGGAATATTTGCTTTTAGTGTTCCTAATTCTGATTGTTGGCAATTTAATCTTTTTAAAAATAAATGGGCTGGACTACAAGTTCCTACTCACGTCAGTCATTTTTCTCAGAAAAGTATTCATCAAGTAGTCGAAAAATCAGGACTGAAAATCATAGGAATATATGCACAAAATACGGTAGGGTGTTTATACCCCAGTATTTTATTATCCCAAGGATTAGATAATGTTTCTTTAAGTCAACAGTGGACTTCTATTAATTTTGTAAACAAACTTGTTGACCGATTTTTATCCATCTTTATTTCTTTGATTTTCGGTGTAAAACAAGCTGAAAGATTAACCGTAATTTGTCTGAAAAAATATGATTAAGGCACAAATATTTAGAAAGATTTTCTTCTTGTTTAAAAAATCAACTGTTTATAGAAAAACAATAATGCCGATGAACGAAAATCCAACTTATTCGGATTATAGTATTGGTCGATATACTTATGGAGAACCAAGAGTTTTAAAGTGGGGCAATGAATCAACACTAAGAATCGGTAGTTTTTGTTCAATCGCTTCCGGGGTAACAATACTTTTGGATGGAAATCATCGAGTTGATTGGCTCACAACTTATCCTTTTAGCGTCGTTTTTGAAGAATTTACTAATATAGAAGGACATCCGGCAACTAAAGGTGATGTTATAATTGGTAATGATGTTTGGATTGCCATGAACTCATTAATTCTATCGGGAGTAAAAATTGGAGATGGAGCCGTTATAGGAGCTAATTCCGTTGTTTGTCGAGATGTTCCACCTTATACGATTGTTGCTGGCAATCCTGCTAAGAAAATCAAAACCAGATTTGATTCTCACACAGTTGAAAAACTATTGGAGATGGAATGGTGGAATTGGGATCTGAATAAAATAAAAAGTAATGTTCCTCTCCTAATGTCTGATGACTTTAATCAATTCATTTCAAAAAATAATTCTTCTTGTGATTAAAAAATCTAAATCCCCATCCAATACTCTATGGCAAAAATTTATTTCTTTACAAATCCTCCAGAATATCCGACAACAAGATTTAGATCGCAACAGTATTTGTCTTATTTCCACAAGTATGGATATACAACAATTTTCTCTACCTCTCTAGCTTCTAGCATACAAAAACCTAAATCAGAATCTTTGATCTCTATTTTGATTTTTAACATTGCACGATATTTCACAGAATTAAAAAATGTAGTTAATCGTTGGCAACAGATTAATCAAATAAATGATTTAGACAGTGTAGTTTACATACATTCGTTTCTGACCCCTTTTTTAGAAACAGACTATCTAGCCCAAGTAGTAAGGAAAAAATCTTTGAGAATTGTTTTAGATATTGATGATGCTATATTTGCTACAAATAGGAGAACAGAAACGAAACTAAAAAAACTACTACCTATTTGTGATGCTGTAGTAGTAGGAAATGAATATTTGGCAGAATTCGCTCGAAAATATCAAAAAAACATTCATATTATTCCCACACCGATTGAAACTAACTATTATGTTCCCAAAACAGATAATGACATTCAGGACAAGAATAAGATTACAGTTGGTTGGATGGGAGGATGGGTTAATCTTATCCATCTTAATTTAGTTGTTTCTAGTTTAACTAGTATAAAAAAACAAATTCCTCATATTCAAATTAGAATTGTTACTAATATCCAAGAATTGCCATCTAATCTAAAAGATATTGCGGAATTAAAGCAATGGAGTGCAGAAGATGAATTGACTGACTTACAATCTTTTGATATTGGCTTAATGCCCTTAGAAGATAACCCTTTTAGTCGAGGAAAATGCTCTTTTAAGCTATTACAGTATATGGCAGTGGGTATTCCAGTCATCGCTTCTCCTGTTGGCATGAATAAAGAAGTTGTTAGAGATAACGGTTTTCTGTGTAATTCTCCCGAAGAATGGTTCGATAGCTTATTATTACTTTGTAAAAATAAAGAACTAAGAAAAAAAATGGGAGTAAAAAGTAGAAATATTGTGGAGTTGGATTATTCCACAGAAATAAACTTTATTAAGTTACACGGAGCATTAACTGGAAACGAATTAAGTTACCTAAAGCTACACTAACTTTTGTCAATCCTAATTATTTATATAGATAGACATAATATTTAATATATATGGAAAAAATAAAAATAGCTTTTCATCAACAGGGAGCTAGGCGAAATTATGCCCTCCCCTTAGTCTTATATCAGCAAGGTTTGCTACAAAACTTATTCACAGACTTTTATGCCTACTCTTGGATGATAGAATGGGCAAGAGCCACAGAAAAATTAAGCAATGGTAAAATATCAATAACAGGTAACTTATGTAAACGAAGACAAAATGGTTTACCAGATGATAAGGTTTATAGTTTAGACTGGTTATTTTTATTCTCTAACTTTCCAAAAAAAAATCTCTCTTATCAAGAATCATATTTACTTAATCAAAAAATTTCTTTTTTTATTGCTCAACTCATTAAAAATGAAAAGGAAGTCATAAGTCATATTTACTGTTATTCTTTTAGTGCTAAAAATTGTAGAGAAGTTGCTAAGACAAAAATACTGATCGTTGACCAAATTCACACTCCAATAAAATCATTTCTACCCATATTGACTGAGGAGATGAAAATTCATTCTGATTGGAGTAATGAAATAAGTTTATTATCTGGAATGGAAGAATTATATCTGCCAAAAGAACAGGAGGATAAAGAATCAATCGACTTTTTTTTTGCTCCGTCAGATTCGGTAAAAGAAAGCCTAATCAATGACTTATGTATTGATGAAGAAAAAGTTTATCTCAATCCGTATCCCGCCCCTTTCTGGTTATACAACTACAACACAACCTTTAAAGAAAACTCAACAAGGATAATGAGAAGTTCTACTTCGGGGGATAAGCTAAGAATTTTGTTTGTCGGTAACGTTGACCTCAGAAAAGGTGTACCCTATTTACTACAAGCTCTCAGAAAATTAAATCCTCATAAATTTACCGCTAGAATTGTTGGCTCAATAGGAATTAACGAAAGTAAGGTGAAGGAATATTCAGATATTGTAACCTTTATGGGGAAACTTGATAAACAGGAGTTAGCTAAACAGTATGAATGGGCTGATGTATTTGTTTTTCCAAGCTTATCGGAAGGGAGTGCCGGGGTTATTTATGAAGCAATGGCTTTTGGTTTGGCGGTTATAACCACAAAATCATCGGGTTCGTGGGTAACTCATGGAATTGAAGGACTGATTATAGAAGAAAGAAATATTGAGCAAATTGTTGAATCACTATTAATGTATATGGAGAATCCCAATTTAGTAGATTTACACGGGCAAAATAGTTGGCAAAAAATTAAATCTTTTAACATAGAAGAAACAGGCATTAGACTGAAAAATTTATTTAGTCTTATTTCTTGAATATCTAAAATATTTATTATTACATACTGACTTATTATGATTTTTAGTTATATTCTGTGTATTATCTTGTTGTGTCTTTGTGCTTATATCCTTTGGTGGAGTTTTAGAGAACCTCTTAAACTATATCAATTCCCTTTTTTTATCACCATTGCCTGTCTAATATACATAGTACCTCAACTTTTTGCTTTAATCGAAGATCCTTACCCTGTCAGTCCTGATTATGTTGATTTAACTATTTTCTTAACTATATTATCTTTATTTCTATTTTTTTACGGCTATGCAAAAAAAGAGGGAGATACACAAGTTTTTAATGAAAATAATAAAATTAAAACTTTAGATCAAAGAATTTTTTATATAGGAATTATTTATACAATTATTGGTCTTGTTTCTAATCTAGCTATTGGAAATGTTGATATTGAACAACAAAGGGTAGCTCAATGGTCTGGTATTTTAACTGTTTATGCTTTTTTTCAAAGACTTTTATATTTCGGATTTGCAATTAATCTATATTTTGCCATTATTAAACGTAATTTTCTGTACTGGTTTGTTTTTGGTATTTCTGCATTTTGGCCTATTTTCAAAATGTTGTTTTACGCTCGAAGAACTGAAGCAGTAACTTATATCACCATAGTTTTATTAACTCTTTGGTTTATTAAGGGGGTCATTCCTCAAAGTAAATTGGTGTTAATTGGTATAGTTATAGGTTTCTTCTTCATTAATGCTATTGGAGCATTGCGATCGGAATTATTCCAAGTAAATATCGGATATTCTAACTGGCAAGATTTTTTTACTTTTAATTGGATAGATGATTGGCTAACAGCGTTTCAAAATGTGAATTGGTGGGAAGAAAGTACAAAATTATTTCAATCATCAAAAGATAATGAATATTTATCAACTACTAATTTATCGGAAACAAAATATGCTGCTTCTGTGATTCAAGTAACAAATGAAACAGGTCAATTTGATTATGGTACAAGGTATTGGAATAGAATTGTTTTTGGCTTTATTCCCGCTCAGTTTTTAGGGAAAACTTTTAAAGAATCATTATATTTACAATTCAATGAATCATTACAAGTAAGAATTTTTGATTATTTTTCCACTCAAACTTTTCAAACAGGTTATATTCTACCCGTTATGGCAGAACTATTTTCTCAGTTTTGGTTTTTTGGCTTTTTCATTTGTTATTTTATTGGAAAGCAATTTAAAAACTTATGGTTATCGGTGAATCAAAAACCAAAAATATCAAATCAACTTCTTTATCCTATCGCTTTAGTTTTCACATTTTCACTTTTTCTTGGAGGAACAGATGGATTTATTTTTAATCTGTTGAATTTTATTATTTTTTTAATTCCAATTAAATATATAGAATTTCTCAATAGTCGTGATGAATATTCAACACAGAAAACTAGAAATATATGAGTCAATATAAAGTAGTGATCCTATTTACTAATTATGGTCCTTATCATTTAGCTAGAGTTAAGGCATTCCAGTCAATAGTTAAAAATGATTGGGAAGTTGTTGGACTAGAAATTACTAGAGATGGTGTTGATTATCAGTGGAAAACGAATCTTAAAAATAGCGAATTAGAAATATACAGTATCTTAGGTAACTTAAAACCCAGTGAAGTTGACACAAAAACTAATATCAAAAAAACCTTTGATGCTTTATCAAAAATCAATCCCGATATTCTTGTTATCGCAGGATATGCTCGTTTATCAATGCTATCGGCGTTATTTTGGAGTCTTTGGCATGGAAAACCAGCTATTGTTTTATCCGAGTCGAAAGATGATGATGAACCTCGTATTTGGTGGAAAGAAATTATTAAAAGTTGGCTAATTAAAAAATATTCCAGTGCGTTAGTAGGAGGACATCCTCACAAAAAATACTTAGTTAAACTAGGATTTCCTGAAAACGGTATTTTTAATGGCTATGATGTAGTTGATAACAGTGCTTTTCATCCTGATAATATAAAACATCTAACCTCGCCATTGAATAAACCTTTTTTCTTATCCATTAATCGATTTGTTGAAAAAAAGAATTTACCCTTACTAATCTCAGCTTATGCTTCTTATCAGCAACAACTCGGTGAAAATGCTTGGGATTTAGTTTTATGTGGAGATGGGAAATTGCGATCAACTTTAGAAAATTTAATTAATCAGTATAAATTGCATAATTATGTACACCTCCCCGGATTTTTACAGCAAGATGAATTATTTCCTTATTTTGCTCATGGCAAGTGTTTTATTCATGCCAGTACAACTGAACAATGGGGATTAGTCGTTAATGAAGCAATGGCGGCAGGTTTACCCATAATTGTCTCTAATCGCTGTGGTTGTTTTGAAGATTTGGTAATAGAAGGAGTTAATGGTTTTGGTTTTAATCCTGAAAATCAACAAGAATTAACCAATTTAATGATCAAAATGTCTTCGGGAGAAGTGGATTTAGAATCAATGGGCAAGGCATCTTTACAACATATTAATAAATATTCCCCTGATTATTTTGCTCAAGGATTAAAAAGTGCCATCGAGTTTGCCATGAATAAATAATAATCTATTTTAATCAATGAAACTTTTGTATTACATAATGTGGTATTGTAAGCTAAAAAAATTTTAAGAAGTGCCAAAAGTTCAGAGGGTTTAATTTAAGATTAGATTTATTAGAGGCTATGCTGTGATTCAATAAAATTTTTATTTGTATTCTTAAATTTATTACTATAGCAATCCTAAATCATTGGTGAATAATTAAAGATTAAAAAATCTCACAACTCCCACCGTAGTAGGATTGCTATATGATTACTCTTTTGTTTGGGGTACTAATTCGCTATTAAATTCATTGAAGGTTTTGCGTTTTAATTCCACAGATTCTGAACGAGGTACTAAGTCAAAAATCTTTCGTAACATATCGTCCACATCCTCAAATTTTGATTGTCCTATTTCATCAAAGACGACTTTACCTTTTTGATCTAAAACAACGGTTTGAGGAATACCACCTTTATAATAATAACCCAGTTCATCAGGTTCATATTTATCTTTTAGAGGAATAGTATCCACTGTGGTGGCAATGATACTAGCGGCACGTCCATAAAATTCTTGAAAACGAGAAACTATAAAAGCATATTGCTTGGAATCGCTATTATCATCAAGGTAATATACTAAAATTACTGGCATTTTTCGAGCTAAGGATTGTTTTAAGGTTAATTTAGAAGGTACTAAAGAACCATTCCCTGCATAAACAACAAAAATATTGCCATCGTAGCGATCATCATCAATACTAGCATTACTAATATCGGTGTAACTAAACCAAAAACTTAAAATACAAAAGAAAGTAATAAAGATGCGTCTAAAAGTCGAATAAAAGCGAGTTGTTAACATAAGTTAAAGTTTGATAAATGAGATACAAAAAAATAAAACCTTGTACTAGAATATTGAAACAGATCTTGATGACAAAAAAACGGTGAACTCATTTAGTAATAATAAATATTCTTCTAGTGTTCGTAAATATTTTGCCAACACTCACTATGGATTGTTTAATTTACATCCCAGCGCATCAGCAATGGATATTAGAAGATCTTATCGAGAGTTAAGTAAACTTTATCATCCCGATACAACTAATTTACCTTTAGAGGAAGCAAAGCAACAATTTCAAAAATTAAATGAGGCTTATGGTATCTTAGCCAATCCCGAAAAGCGATCACTTTATGATTTACAAATTGGTTATTCTCGTTGGAATGTAATTCAAAGTTCTTATGATTTGTCAATGTCATTATCAGAAGAAGAAGAAGGAATGACATCAACTTATTTAGATCCTACCGAAAGACCGCTATCTGGTGGTGAATTATTTGCTTTATTATTAATGGGAATCACAATAATTAGTTGTCTGTTATTAGCAATAACTCTTGCTTGGTTGAGAAGTTCTATTATATAGTTATAATTGTTGACCTTAAATCCTATTTTTTGTCTGACTTCAAGAAAATAATGCCAAAATTAAACCCTAACAGTCCTTTATATAATTTTCCATTACCCGAAATTGAAAATTGGTTAAAACAAATGGGATGTGAGCAAAATCCACAACAACTTAACTGTTGGTATATAAAAAAATTGGAATGGGAGGCAGAAATAACCCTTGAGATAGAAGATCTTAATGTTAACTATCTCAATGCTGGAGCAGATGGTAGTGACATAAAAAGAGTATTTCGTTATTCTCTTTCTCGTCGAGACATTGAAGATGCTGTTTTTTCTGGACCTTAATAGGATAAAAGGAGAAGAAGAAGTAATTGATATTATAATAGAAGCATCTTGTCTTAAATTTCTAATTTCTAATTATTAATAATTAATTCCTAATTATTTTATGAGTTCGACAAAAGAAAAAGTTGAGTCGATGTTGAGAAAATTACCTGATGATTGCACCATTGAAGATATACAATATCATTTATATGTATTAGGAAAAGTGCGTCAAGGATTACAATTTGCAGATACAGAAGGGGTTTTACAACAAGCAGAAGTAGAAGGGTTGTTAAGTAAATGGCTTATAGAGTAGTTTGGTCTCCCAAAGCAGTAGAAGATGTAGAAGCGATAGCGGCTTATATTGCTAGGGATTCACCGTCTTATGCCGCCGCCGTGGTTCAAAGGGTGATAGAAATTACTAGCAAATTATCAGAAGAGGCAAAACATGGAAGATTAATTCCTGAAATAGAAGAATCTACCATTATCGAACAATTTGCCTATAGTTATCGTTTGATTTATCGTATTGAATCTGATATTGTAACCGTTGCGGCATTAATTCATGGCAAAAGATTATTATATTTGACAGATTAATTGATCGATCCTTGATTCTAAATTTTCTAGCAAAAAGTTAGCTTAAGAAATACTTTGAAGATCAAGGATCATCAATTTCAATCAAACAAGATCATAGATTTATTTTGGCAAAAATGATGAGTTTAATAGCACAAAAAAATATTACTTTTGAAGAAGCAATTGCCTTAACAGAAAAATTTATTCAACAAATTCCTGAGTTATCAGAGTCAGAAAAAAAATCTATTGTTTCATCTTTAGTTATTTCAGAAAATGGTGCTAGAGGTTTTTTTGTAACTTATTTAACTAACGATAATCTATTCGTAGATGAAAAATCATCAGGTATTATTGCAGGATTAAAAACATCTGCCGAAATAGTTAGTGAATTATTAGTTAAAAATGTGGCAATGTCCACAGCAATGAAGATAACTCATGAAAGAAATAATAACTTGGAAATGGCTAAAAAATCTGCTAGAGTTGCTAAAAGAAGTTTAATTTTAATTGATGATTTATCCTTATCAGAAATTGAGGAAAAAATAGGATTATTACTTAATACAATTAAAAATAAAAAAGGAGTTTATCAAGAGTTTTTAAATCGTTGGGGATATGACGATGAACAAAAACAAGCAATATATCAACAGTTAATAATTAATAGTTAATAATTATTTTTGGTTTAATTTTATTTCTAATATTCGTCTTGAAATACTGAGGGGGCGACAGAACATTCAGAATGCAGATTGGATAAGGGAAATAGCCCTCATACCTTGACGATAATAGGACTGTTTCTGAGGAAATAAAGAGGTTAACTTATCTAATTGTTCTTGAAAAAAGCAGATTTCACTTAGCCATTTTATCCCATTTAAACCAATAGAAAAATCACTATATCTTTTATATCTTCTTCTTTTTTCTGTGGGTCTAACTAGATATTCACTTATTCCTTTTCTTTTAATTTCTTCTCCTATAAATGTTGAATAACTATAGGATAATGTTATCAGTATAATTAAAGAAATTAGTCGTTCATTTTCAAGTTTTGTACTTTCTAAGTTATAACCTCCTAATTTAAAATCTCTAAACATTTCTTCAATACCCATTCTTTTGGAATAAGCAGAGATTGTTTCCGACATACTTTCTAAATTTGTGAGAATAAACCATGGCTGTTTACTCG
This sequence comes from Geminocystis sp. NIES-3708, assembly GCF_001548095.1. Taxonomy (NCBI): domain Bacteria; kingdom Bacillati; phylum Cyanobacteriota; class Cyanophyceae; order Chroococcales; family Geminocystaceae; genus Geminocystis; species Geminocystis sp. NIES-3708. The sequence goes on from NZ_AP014815.1 coordinate 1,761,169, forward strand.
ATTTATGTCTATAGTTTTTCTTCCATTTTGCTGCTAAATTAATTCCTGAGAATCCCTTGGTTTTTGTAACTTTTATTCCTCGATAATATACGGAGAATCCTGGAGATAAACCTAATTCACTCAATCGAAACCATATATCAGTTTCTAACTCCACATATTCACTCTTTTTTAAACGTAGAGATAAATAAACCTGTTTCTCTACTGATAACCATTTTGCTAAATCCACAGAGCAAAATTCTCTATCTCCTAAAACGATTATTTTATATTCAATTAATAAATTAATACTTGCTTCTAATACTTGTTTTTGTTCTGATAAATTACTACTTCCTTTTTTATTTAATAAGATAAAATATACAGGGATAGCTCCTTGATGATGAACTAAACTTACCATCAATATATTAATGTTTTGCCACTGTGTTCTATCAATGACTAAATAAATTACTTTGTTTGATTCTCATTGGTTCATAATCCATGATTTTAAAATCGGAAACCATATGGTTTCAACTTTCCAATTTTTCAGACTTAAAAATCTTTGTAACTTTTTAATTCTACTTCTTAATTTAATCGGATAAGGAAAAAGTTTTGCCATTTCTTCTAACCTAACAGTTTTAAGATTTTGAAGTAAATTAACTAAAAGACAAAGAGTTAAATATTGAGGTAAATTAAACTGTTTTTTTAAATACTCCTGATAAAATTGGGGAAGTTGAAACATCTTTTTCTATAGTAATTAATATAAAAACTAAAAACATCTTATTTTTATCCAGATTACCAGCTTCAATCTCTTATGCCATCGTCTGTTTACCTTCATTGTCGCCCCCTCAGCTTGAAATACTTATTCATAAGCATTTCTCTTATCCCCACAAAAATAATTTTTCAACATCCTGTATCTATAAAATTGTTATTATCTAAAATTTGGGCTAACCATTTTAATAATAATTGATGAAATAAATCTGGATTTTCATCATGAAGACAATGTCCTAAATTATCTAATAATTGTAGTTCAATTTTTGGGTTTATTTTTACTAATTCTTTTGCTGAAGTTGGCGGAATTAAGCGATCGCTTTTACCCCAAAGTAATAATATAGGAATATTAATTTGTTTTAATAATTCTGAGGTGGATAAAGAAAAATTACTAACAGATTTACTTAAAGCAATTAAAGCACGAGCAGCACCACGATCATGAGGAGGAAGACTAATAATATTTACTAATTCATCATCGACATTGGTATGATCAATATAAGCAAACTTTAAACTACGACGGATAATGCTAGGTTGACGCACTAAATAAAAAATTAGACGAATAAGAAAAGGAGAGGCAACTAAATTTTCTAAGGTATTGACAAAAGGTTGAATTTTAGGAGGAATTAACTTTTGTCTTGCCGATATATCAGGCAAACTCAACATCACTAAACCTTTGGCTATCAGAGGATATTCAACCACAGTGTTTAAAGCAATTAATGAACCAATAGAGTTACCGAGAATAATACAAGGTTGAGTAATAAAAGTATTCCAAAAATCATAGACTAATTCAGACCATAATTCCACACCATAGTTAGTATAAGCTTTTTTTGATGCCCCAAAACCAAGTAAATCAAGAGCGTAAACCGTGTGATGTTGACTTAAAACAGGGATATTATGTCGCCAATGTCCTAAAGATGCACCAAAACCATGTAAAAGTATTATAGGTATGTCTGAGAATTTATTTTCTAAAGCTACTCGTTTAAAAGTATAACGAATATGCCAACCGTGCCAAATCCAATCTCTTTGATTGCCAATATTTTCATTCATAAAATTAATTTTATTTATGTCTTAAACCAAAATGTAATCATGATCTTGTTAACTTTTGATACTATATGAAAAATAATATTTTAATTAAAGCCGTTAAATTCAATTCTCAAGCATATTATCAAGCCCGAGAAATCAGAGAAAAATATCTGCGTCTTCCTCTCGGAATCAATTTTACTCCTGATGATTTAGAAATTGATCGCCACGCATATCATATGGTAGCTTATCATGACGATCAAATTATCGGTTGTGTTTTAGGAATCAGAGAAAACGAAACAGTAAAAATTAGACAAATGTTGGTTATTCCTGAATATCAAAAACAAGGAATAGGTAGTTTATTATTAAAGAAAATTGAAGAAGTTTTCTGTGATTTAGGAATTAATCATTTTTATCTCCATGCCCGTCAAGAAAGTATTATTTTTTATCAAAAAAATGGTTATATATTCACAGGAAATTCTTTTTTAGAAGTAGGAATTTTTCATCAACGGGGAGACAAATTTTATTTATAGCAATTCTAAATTATTTGTGAATAATTAACAATTAATAAATAAATCTGTAATTTTTGCAATACCCCTAAAATGAACTCATGAAAGCTAATAGCTAACACCTCCAAAAATTTTACAACCCCTATAGGATTAATATATTATTTAATTTTGTAAAAAAAGAAACATTTTTATTGATTAATATTGGCTGTTTCATTATCAAAAAATTTCAGATTTTCTTGTCTAATTTTTGCTGCTTCATCATCATATAAAAAAGGTAAGGTTGCATAACGAGTACCTTGAGTTACTGGAGTAGCTTCATGAAGTAAAGAGCAAGAAAAAACGACAGCGCCACCACTAGGTGCTCGGTAGGTTTTTGAGCCAAATTCGGGAAAACGTAAATTACCCCCTTCATATTCTTCTGCATTCAGATTAATTGTTACGGCAAAACGACGATGAGCCGTGCCTTTTGTTGTATTATCTCGATGGGGGCGAAAAAATCCTCCCGATTCGCTATCATAACAAGCTACGATATAACGTTCAATACGAGTGACGTCAAATTGAAAGGCTTTTTTTATTTCAGGCAATAATCTTCTCACTAAACAAGATCTCAAATGACTTTTAATGTCTTCTGATTCTATATTATAATCTTGGCGACGTTTAAATTTATCATTGATTATGCCAACAGTTTTTCCGTCTTTTTCTTGCATAAATCCTGACACAGAGCCACCATTTTGATTATATAACTTAATTAGTTCTTGACAAAATTCTGGCTCAAATACACGAGGTACGATTAAAATTGGTGCAGTTAAAGGCACTTGAGCATGATCATCGACAGAAGGTAATTTGTTTATTATATCAGCGATCTCACGATTATGAGTATCAGGATCATTAAGAGAGATATTAGCAATTATCCGTAATGTAGGATCAAGAATAAGAGTAAAAGGATTATAGAGAATATTATCATCTTGAGATTTTAATGCACCATATTGGTTACTAACTTTTAAATCAAAATCCCAAAAGAAACGAATACCCGGTATTATATCTTGAACACGATTTAATTCTTGATCTTGAGGATCAACACTTACACCAAAAAAACATAAATTGGTATCATTAAATTGATGTCGCATTTCTTGATAAAAAAAAGATAAGGCTTTAATACTATTTTCTGTAGCAGCCGAACCAAAAAAACATAAAATTATATAACGACCACTAACAGTGCTAAAGTTATAGGTAGGGTTGCTAGTACTTTTACACTGAAACCAAGGTACAGGATCACCGACTAGAAATCTATTCATAATACTTTATGCCATATAATGTATTCACAACAACTAATGTTGCAGTCATTATAATCACACATTGCCTTCAAAATCAAACTTGAGATTAAAGAATAGGAAATAATTCTTAATTTTCTGTTAATTCTATAGCCATATTTAATAATTCTTGTTTTAATTCTTGGGCAACTTTTGGATTTTGTTGTTTATTCAAATCATAGGCTTTTTGAAAAGCGCGAATACTGTCTTCTATTTCTCCTTGTTTATATAATAAAACTCCTAAATTTTGATATGCCCAAGGATAACTTGGATTGAGTTTGATAGCGTTTTGATATGCGTCAATGGCTTTAAAGTTACGTCCCATTGCTCGATAAGTTAACCCCAAATTATAATAAGCTAAGGCAAAATTTGGTTCGATTTTTAAGCATTCTTCATAAAGTTTAATGGCGTTATTAAAATCTTGTCCTTGATAACATAAACTACCTAAGTTATGATAAGCTCCTAATTTGAGTTTCGCTAATATTGGTTGTGTAATGGCTTTTTGATAATGTTTAACGGCGGTATCCCATTGTTTTTCTTTGACTAAAGCATTAGCTAGATGGTAATGCAGTTCAAATAATGTCGCAGTGGTTGCTAAATTCAATTTTAAGCCAGTCTTCAGCAATTTTAGACCTTTTTTGGTGTCTCCTAAATCAAGGTATAATGCACCTAATTTACTGCAAACATAAGCATCATTGGGATTTCCCTTTAAATAAGATTCCATGGCTTTTTTTGCCCGTTGAGTTTTATCTTGAGAAGCAATAATTTCGGGTTGATAACCATAATGTTTAATGGCAATTTCTGGTAAATCAACGATGCGCCAATGAGTTTCTTTTTCTTGTAAAGATAATACCGCATCATCAATTAAAGCATGATAAGGGCGGGAAAATTTGATGTCAGGATGTTTTCTAAATAAACGAGATAATTGAGAATAAGGAGAAGAAAGTGCGCCAATTTCGTGACGAATTAAATTAACAACCAGATTATCTTTTTCTTTAATCACTTGTTGAATATAAGGGATAATTGGGGGGTTTAAAATTTCGTCAGCATCTAAGACTAAAACCCATTCTGTGTTGACATATTCTAAGGTTTGATTTCTGGCTTGGGCAAAATTATCTTGCCACGAATAATCATAAACTTTTGCACCTGAGTTGTTTGCTATTTCTTTTGTATTGTCGGTTGAGCCTGTATCGACAATCACTATCTCATCCACTAAATTTTTGACACTATTAAGACAATCTACAAGGTTGTGTGCCTCGTTTTTGACAATCATCGAGAGGGTAATGTTGCTATGAATAGTCATGAGATATAATTCTTGATTGTGGGGGATGCCCACTCTACACTAATAATATAATTGCTAATGGTTAATTATATTCGGGCAAATACTTTTATTTAAAATTTTTTGAGAAGATAAATTTTGATAAAATTTTTTATAATCTTGATTGTAATAGAAATGGTTGATTGTTTTTGTGGGCGTTGGTGAATGAGGGTATGATAGAAAAAGGAAAAAAGTGAAGTAAAAAAACATGAAATGTCCAGAATGTGGCTCCAAGAATATCAATAAAAATGGCATAAAAAAAGGAAAACAAAATCATATTTGTGTTTATTGTCGCGGACAATTTATAGCTCTAGAACAACTCAGTGGTAAAGGTTATAGTGATGATCTCAGAAAAGAATGCTTAAAAATGTACGTCAATGGTATGGGTTTTCGAGCTATTGGGAGGATTAAACAGGTGCATCATACAACGATCATCTCTTGGGTTAAAGCAGTGGGTCAAATTTTGCCACAGAGCTATCATCCAGAAACGCGACCAGAAGTTGGAGAATTAGATGAATTGCAAACCTTTGTCGGCTCAAAAAAAACCAATCTGGCGATGGACAGCGGTAGATCATTTTCACGAGGGTATATTGGAATGGGTCATAGGGGATAGAAGTGCAAAAACATTTAGACCGTTGTGGGAGCAAGTAAAAAAATGGCATTGTTATTTTTATGTAACAGACGGGTGGAAAGTCTATGGAAACTTTATTCCTGAGGGCGACCAAATCATCTGTAAAACATACATGACCAGAGTGGAGGGAGAAAATACGAGATTAAGACATTATCTTGCTAGACTACATCGAAAAACTTTATGTTATTCAAAATCCATGGAGATTTTAAAGTATTCTGTTTCACTATTGATTCACTATCTCAAATTTAAAGATATACCAATTCCTTTTCGTCCTTTAGGGAGAACTACTTTTAGTCTTCTTCATACCTAAAATCACCAATGCCTTTTTGTGTACTAATATAAGGTCTTCCCCTAACCTTCTCTAACACCATCACATAAGGAATATAAGCTGATTTATTTATCTGTGTCTATGATTTTAATTAATCTTTGACGAGGGATAATAAATAAGGGTAAATTGAAACGATCAATATAAACAACCTGAGTTTTGGTTAAGCAGATTGAGGTAAAAGCCATTCTAAACGGAGACTCGGCTTTTTTGCTTGGTGAGAATATGCGATTAATCCACATAATAAGTTGACACAAAAATTTATTGGTGAACGATGGCGTGAATGTTCTATTTGTGAGATATTCTTTAATTGATCATTAATGGTTTCGACAATCAATCGCTTACGAGATAGTAATTTGTCGTGAAGACGCATTAATTTGTTTTTCATGTTACGTTTCCTCTTGGCAAAAAACTCGATTCCGTAATCTTTCAAAAGTTTGGTCGTTAATTTTTGAGATACATAACCTCCATCAGCAAACACTTTACCCCAAAGTTTTTGGAGAAGATCAATTACTGGTTTTCGGTCATCCACATTTCCCCCAGTCAGACTCATATGGAGAATTTCTCCCAGTTCATTGACTACTAGATGAAGTTTAAAACCAAAAAACCAATCCACAGAGGTTTTTCCTCTCGCCCCTAAATCCTGAAATACCTTATGTCGTGAAATACGTCGATTATGACACACTTGAATCTTCGTAGAATCAATAAAACTAATCCCTGTACAATTGCCAAAGCAATGTTTGAGATAAACACACAAAGGAATGACAGTTGATGGTACCCATTGAATAAAACGTTGATAACTAGGTAGTTTTGGAAAAGCATCGAACCAATATTGTTGAACGTGATTGAGATAAAAATGTTTGAAATTACGGTAATGGTTCTGATGGAAAGCGATAAGGATGGTCATAATTTCACTTAGACAAAGACTTTTGGCTCTAAGACGAGTAACAGCTCCATGAGATAAGAGCTTTTGTTGCCATTGAGTCTCAAATTGTTGGCAGAAATCATCGACATGACAAAATAAATAGTCTAAATTAAACATAAGGCAGTAGTTAGTTTGATAGTTTGCTATATTCAGCTTACTATTTGCCTGTTTTCTTATCCAAAACTGAGGTTAAACAGATAATTTTGAGGCTAAAACACCCGCTACTAGTTCATGGGTGTTAGTGGGTTGTATTTTGAAAACAACTCATTATGTAATTCAAGTCGATCTTCATAACCATCAGTATACTAATCTCAAAACTCCTCTAAAATCACCAACTTTTCTTCTTGTCTCAAATCATCATCGATTTTTTCTTGAACAAACATATTTGCTACTTTTTTTAATCTCTTTAATCAAGTATTTTAGCTTACATTTTTGGTGAGAATATAATTAAAAAATAAAGGTGATCATCTTATTAAATCTATACTCAATACGGGAATAATTTCAGATTGATAAATTTTGAGAATGAAGAATAGGCAATTATTTGTTGTAATATTAGATGATTATCTTGACAAATATATCAAGGTTTTTGTCATTATATATTAGTTAAGACTTAACCAACTAAACATTTCTCGAACGGATAATTGAATTTCTTTAAGCTCATCTAAAACAGGTAAAATTTCATCGTCAGATTTAATTTCGGGAAACTGATTCGGTTTAAAAATCATTACTGATTCATCTTCAGGATCAATTAACCATGCTAGTTGTGTACCCTGGTTCACACAAAACATAATTCTTTTAATGATTTTATTGGCAGATTGTTCAGGGGACAAGATTTCAATTACCCAATCAGGATGAAGATTAAAACGATTAGCAATTCTTCCTTGTTCATCCTTAGGGATACGATTCCAGAAAAAAATACTAATATCTGGCACTATAGATCGATCAAGAAAGTTACATCTTAATTCCGTTAAGGCTAAGGCAATTTTTTTTTGTTTTCCTATCTCATTGATTTTAGCGGATAGAGAAGTTTGAATAATACTATGTTGTCCTTGGGGCATGGGTTTTTGCTCTATTTTTCCTTCAATGTATTCACTGTAGGGTTTTGTTTCTGGTAGTTTTAAAAATTCTTCCAAGGTGATTTGCGGTTTTATTGAGGTTAGTGTTACCATCTTGAGCCTCCTGAGCAGATATTTCCCGTTTTGTGAGTAATTAAGTTTTTATATAGCAATACCAATGAAAGATTTTTTAGAGCTTTTAACCTCATACTTTTTGTAAATTTGGAAAATTTACCACGTTAAATAAGGTAATTTTGTGGCGGTGGTTTTAATTTCATCTATATTTTTTGTTAATAAACCACAGGTATCCCATTTTCCCGTTGTTAACATATTTCTGGCACCAGAATCCATTTTTATCGTACTACTATAATATCCACATTGTATTTTTAAATTTTCTAAATCTAAAATCATGGAAATATTAGGATTTTCTGTCAATAAATTTTGAATACTTTTAATGTTACCAGAAGTGGTGGTAACACAAGGAATTCCCATCGTTAAACAGTTACCCGAAAATATTTCAGCAAAACTCTCCCCAACAATGGCATCAATACCCCAACGAGAAATAGCTTGAGGAGCGTGTTCTCTACTTGAGCCACAACCGAAGTTGGCATTAACTACCAAAATTTTTGCATTTTGATATTGAGGTAAATCGAAAGGATGTCGCCCATTCATGGCACTTCTATCATCGGCAAATACTTGTTCTCCCAAACCATCAAAAGTTACACATCGTAAAAAACGAGCGGGAATAATGCGATCGGTGTCAATGTCATTACCGATGAGGGGAATACCAGAGCCTGTAATAATTGTTCTTTCACTCATAATAATAAATCTTTAATTTTCTTCTAATCTTGTTTAAATTATTGATTGTTGATAGTTAATTGTCCAGAAGTAGCCAAAAACCAGCAAAAGATTCTGATTCTGGGGAAGATTGTACCGCTAAAAAGTGAACTCCGTTAGCTTGTTTTTTGACTCTTTCAAAATTTTCTCCTTCTGCTAAAGTAGCTTTATCTGTAAGATTCGCAAGAATCCAACTATCACTAACTCCTGTTTCTAAAGAGATTTTAGGGAAATTTCCTTTGTCGAGCCTTAAATAACCTAATTCTAAACCAGACATCCATCCTGCTAAAGGTAACGCCCTTTGAGAGAAAATAATCAATCCAGGAATTATAGTATCGGGTTCAATATTTATCATCGAAAGAGGGAAAGCTTCACCGAAGCCAATATCCCATTCTTTCATTTCCGCAAAATCTTTTGCACACAGATTTACTAATGCCCATTTATCTTTTTTATCACCTTTAACAGCATCAGGGAGATTAATCGCATTACTTTGAGGATATTGCACTGTATTTAATTGTCGAGCTTTTTCATCATATCCTTGTTGTTGTGGATAAAAGTTTTCGTTTCTTTCTTCTAACCATTGATTTAGAGCATAAGTATGACGGGAGGAAAATACTGCAATTCCAGCATCTTCACAGCCTTTGATAATCATATTATTCATCTGACGACGGAAAAAGCGAATCTTACTGGGAGTTTCTCCTGATTTTTCGATGGCAGTGGCGATCACCTTTTTTAAAGTTACAGAATTAACTTCATTATTGGAACAAAATTGAGAATAACGAAATAAAGAGTTAAGATCCGTATCAATAGCAGTGGGACTTTCACAGATCAATATTTCCCATAGTTTTTTGTTATTATCGTCTAAAATTGGACGTGAATAAAAATCTAATTCCCAAATTTTTCCCATTGTTAACTTATTTGACCTTGCTTGATTTTGGCAACTAATTATTTTTTTGCTCTTGGTATCATAGCATTTAACTTAAATATTGCATTCATTTTTGATGCTATCAGCAAACTGTAAGACTTCTTGAGCAACCGTATCACTAACACAATCAACTCCATTATCAAGAGTATTAATCATTTTTTGATATTCTGACTGTAATTTCTCTTGGGCAGATTTGTTAAATAATAAATCTAAGGAAAGGTTGAAAATATTTTCTGGCGTGGCTTTTTCTTGTAATAATTCTGGAACAATTTCTCTCATTAAAACTAAGTTAACAGGAGACATAAAAGGAATAGAAAATCTTAAAATTTTACGAGCTGCCCAAATGGTAAAAGCATTAACTTTATAAATTACCACTTGAGGAATTTTTAATAGTCCTAACTCTAAATTGACCGTACCTGACTTGGTTATAGCTAAATCTGCGGCGGCTAAAATTTCTAAAGTTTCCCCTTCAAAAAGATTGATATTTAATTTATATTCTGTAATTAGTTTCTCAATTTTAGTGCGATATTTAGGTAAAGAAATGGGTAAATAAAAATGAGCTGAAGGTATTTTAATTTGAAGTTTTTTTACAGATTCTAACATTACTGGTAATAAATATTTTAACTCCTGTTCACGAGATGCAGGTAATAAAACAACCATTTTTTCTTCTTCTTTTATACCTAATTTTTTTCTCGCTTCTTCTCTTGTTGGTGCATTTTTGATCCGATCTACCAACGGATGCCCTACATAAGAGCTACTTAATCCTTTATCTTGATAAAATTTAGCTTCTTCAGGAAAAATTGCTAGTAATTTATCAGTAACAGCAACTAATTGGTTAACATCTTGCCCTAATGGTGTCCAAACCCAAAATTGTGGACCAATATACCAAATTATAGGGATTTTTGGGAATTTTTGCTTCAAATAAGAGGCGATCGCCAAATTAGGACCTAAATAATCAATTAAAACAACAATATCAGGTAAATTAGCTTCTAAATATTTTTTAGCTTTTTTTTGAATCTGCAATGTAGGGAAAATAAAACGTAAAGATTCTAATAAACCCACCGATCCAATAGCGGTAGTATCAGCGATAATATTAGCACCAGCACAGCGCATTTTTTCTCCACCTAAACCCTCAACTATCAAATTAGTACTAAGTTGTTTAGCTTGTCGATGAAAGGCTTGAACTAATAAACCTCCTTGTAAATCTCCTGAAACTTCTCCAGTACTAATGAATATGCGCATAATCTTCTTAAACTTGATCATTCCATCATTTTACTACACCAACACCCTATCCCCATTTCTAGGGAATATTTTTTTATAACTCTATTGATGTTGTTGTTGTTTAATAAAATCAATAGCTTTTTCTAAAGGTAAAGCAGGAGAAAATAAATATCCTTGTCCATAATTACAACCAAGAGATTTTAAAATATCTAACTGTGATTGATTTTCAATGCCTTCAGCCACTGTTGTCATATTTAAACCCTGAGATAGACTGATTAGAGTACGACAAATAATTTGATCTTTATCATTATTTTCTAAATCTTTAACAAAACATTGATCTATTTTCATCGTATCGAATTTAAAGTTTTTTAAATAGGATAAATTAGCATATCCTGTGCCAAAATCATCTATAACTAAATGCAACCCAAAATTACGACAATCATTCATTAATGATAAAGCAATATCTCCCTCAAATAAACTTCTTTCTAAAATCTCTAATTTAATTTGATTAGGATTCACAGAAGAAGTAATAATTTTATTTTTAAAAATGGGAAGAAAATCTACATCAGAAATTTGTTTTTCAGCAATATTTATACTCAAAAAAACATTATAGTTAGTTTCTTCTTTAATTCGTAAAATAGCTTTTAAACCTTCTTCTAATAACCACTCTCCTATGGGAACAATTAATGAAGTTGACTCTGCTAAAGGAATAAAAATTGAGGGAGAAATATTACCCCTTGTGGCAGAAAACCACCTTAATAAAACCTCAAAACCTACAATTAAATTAGTTTTTAAATCAATAATAGGTTGATAAAAAGGTACTAATTCATTCTGTTTAAAACCCGTTCTTAATTCACTTTCTAGTCTGATTAATTCAATAGCTTGAAAAATTTTTTCCTGATAATCTTTTTGTGTCTTTTGCAAAGTTAATTGATCTAATTCTTCTTTCGCTAATCTTAATCTATCAGTTTCTGATCGAAAATATTTCATCACTACCATTAATAATAATTTTAAGATAGGATCAGCATCTTCAATTCTAGTTTTAACTTGTTCACTGGTGACAATAGTTAGCACCACATTAGTTCTAGCATAGGCAGAAGCAGAGCGAGGGCTGCCATCAACTAAGGCTAATTCACCAAATAAATCACCAGCTTTTAAGATATTTAAAATAATTTTTTTATTATCAGCAGAAATTGTCGAAATTTCTACTTCACCCTCATCAATAATATAAGCAAATTCTCCTTTTTCTCCTTCTTCAAAGATACATTCTCCTGCCTTTCGTGTTTGATTTGGAAATTGTTGTGCAAAGTCATATTTTTTTGACATGATAAATAATATAAATTAAGAATTAGGAATTACGAACTTATCCCATGAAATGATATTCACTCAAAGAATTTGAGAATTAAATTGTTAGCTATTAACTATTAATTAGTTTTCGACTTTAAACTAGAAAAATATAAATTACCTACAATACTTAAAAAAAGCAAATAAGCAATTAATTGCACTAAATAAATATGATCTCGATAACCTAATAAAGTTTTAAATAGTATCCCTGGAAATTCACCATCTGGTAAAAAATTACTGGTATTCCAAATAGGTATTCCTAATAAACAAGAACCTTGCTTAAATATACATAAACTTTCATAATTAGAATTAATTTGACTAAGAATTGTTACTGCACCATCTAAATTTTTTAAAGCACTAATTACTAAACCAGCCACAATTAACAAGAGAAAAACTCCCATAATTTTGAAGAATAAACGAATATTTATTTTGACTCCCCAATAAAATAATGCCCATCCCATTAAACCTGCTAATATTAGTCCTAAGATTGCTCCAATCGTTGGGCTAATAAAATCAGTTTGAAATTTAGCAGCCATAAATAAAACCGTTTCAAAACCTTCTCGTAAAACGGCTATAAAGACTAATAAAAAAATACCTTTACCTGCATTTTCATTGGTTAATACAGAATTAATCGCTCCTTCCACTTCACCTTTTAATGATTGAGCTTGGCGACTCATCCAAATCAACATCCAACTTAACATAGCGATCGCCACTAAAGCAAATAAAGTTTTTAAGATTTCTTTCAATACAGGTGCATAAAAGTATTGACTAGAATCTATTTGTTGTAAACTACCCCAAAGAAACCAACCAACAGAAACACTTGCTAATATGCCACCACAAACTCCTAAATAAATCCAACGATAATATTCCTGTTTTTGTGCTTTTTGCAAACAAGCAAAGACAATTCCCACTACTAAAGCGGCCTCAAAACCTTCTCTTAGGGTGACAACAAAAGTCGGTAAAGCACTACTTATATTCATGTTTTTAGTTAATCAATTACTCTTGAATCTTAACTAATTTTAAGCCCTTAGTAAGCCAATCAATCATAAATTTTAACTAATTTGAGCTTGTTAGTAAGCACTTTAGAACTAACTGATATAAATAATACAATACTTAAGTATTATCTGTAAGACTAGAATTACCAGCAAAATTTCTTAACACTTTTAAAAAGCGGGTAACGCGATTCGAACGCGCGACATTCACCTTGGCAAGGTGACGCTCTACCACTGAGCTATACCCGCAATCAGTACATTTAATATTATGTCGCAAAAAAAAAAAATTGTCAAGGTTTTTATCAAAAAAAATTTCTCGAAAAAAAAGATAATCTCATTACTTCAGAAGTTCATCAAAATTCTTAGGTCTGAAACCCCGTACTTCTAAGACGGCTTTATATTTAGTGGTTTTAGGTTAAAATCAAGGTAGCCACTAAGACCTTCATTGTGCGGTGCAACTCCCAGTGGTGGGACACCTGTTGAAAAGATGAGTTACCGAAATGGTACTCGGTGCAATGCACTATAGACTCAGCCCCCACAAGCAAAGACATTAAGGGAGTGAAAAGCATAAACCTAAAAGTAAACTGAAGGCAATAGCTAACAGTGTAGTGACGATTGACACCGCCTTGTGAAGTACTATTATATTTTTGTTAATAGACGATATGACAATGTGGTTGTTACGAGCAATGACTAGCATTGTGTTAGTTATCTCCTCTAAAGAATCCTCGTGGCTTTAGCCTATCGGGAGTGTCAATGAACTGTACAATAAAAACTTAAATGACAAGAACTAATCAAATACTGAGAAATGGATATTAAAGACGGCTTCATTGGTACTATCGGCAATACCCCATTAATTCGCTTAAATAGTTTCAGTGAAGAAACGGGGTGCGAAATTCTAGGCAAAGCAGAGTTTTTGAATCCGGGTGGTTCGGTGAAAGACAGAGCCGCATTATACATAATTCAACAAGCAGAAGCTCAAGGATTGCTTAAACCCGGTGGCACAGTGGTAGAAGGCACGGCAGGAAATACTGGCATCGGTTTAGCTCATATTTGCAATGCCAAGGGTTATAAATGTGTAATCGTCATTCCTGATACTCAATCACAGGAAAAAATGGACGCTTTACGGACTTTAGGAGCAGAAGTTAGAGCTGTACCTGCTGTACCTTATAAAGATCCCAATAATTATGTTAAACTCTCTGGCAGAATTGCTTCTGAAATGGATAATGCTATCTGGGCAAACCAATTCGATAATTTAGCTAATCGTCAAGCACACTACGAAACTACGGGGAAAGAAATTTGGGAGCAAACAGATCATCAAATTGATGGTTGGGTAGCCGCAACAGGTACAGGAGGAACTTTTGCGGGGGTTTCTTTATTTCTAAAAGATCAAAATCATGATATACAATGTGTTTTGGCAGATCCTTTAGGTAGCGGTTTATACAGTTATGTGAAAACTGGAGAAATCAAAATGGAAGGTAATTCTATTACTGAGGGGATTGGCAACAGTAGAATAACTGCTAATATGGAAAATGTCCCCATTGATGATGCCATTCAAATTGATGATCAAGAGGCAATTCGGGTTATTTATCAGTTACTACGAAAAGAAGGCTTATTTATGGGGGGATCTGTTGGTATAAATGTAGGTGCGGCTGTTGCTTTAGCCAAAAAACTCGGACCTGGGCATACTATTGTGACTGTTTTATGTGATGGCGGTGCCCGTTATCAATCTCGACTTTATAACCGTGAATGGCTCAATTCTAAAGGTTTAATTATCCCTGATTAACTACTTTATTTTATTACTAAATTTACATTATTTATTATGAATTTTATTCGTCAACAGATAGTTCCTTTAATTACTATTTTGATTGCTTTATTTGCTTTAGTAGCAGTCACTGCACGGAGCTTTATTAAAACTGATTTAGCGGCTCCCGCTCCTATTGAAAATATTTATTCTGGAGAAAATTTAGGTTAAATAATTAATAATTAGCGATTAATAATTGATAAAAAATAGTGAGAAAATTTCAATATTCAAGTATTATTAAAGCACCAGTAAAAGTAGTTTGGGAATTTCACGAAAGACAAGACATTCTCGAACTTTTAACTCCTCCTTGGCAACCTGTGAAAGTTATTGCTAGACAAGGAGGTTTAAATATTGGTGCAACTAGCGAATTTTTACTGATGTTTGGCTTGATTCATATTTCTTGGTTAGCCCGTCATACTGAATATGAACAGTATAAAATATTTACTGATGAGCAAATTAGAGGACCAATGGATTCATGGATTCATCGTCATTATTTTGAGGCTAAAGGTTTAGAAACAAAGCTCACAGATATTATTGAATATAGAATTCCGGGAGGGTGGTTAAGTGAAATTTTCCTCGGTTGGTGGGTAAATTCTCGCCTTCAAGAGATGTTTCGTTATCGCCATGAAGTTACTAAAAAATACTGTGAAACCTGATCAGTTTTTCTCTTTACTGAGATTTATTTATTACGAAAGACTTTAAACGCAATAAATTTAAGGTTTGCCCTAAATTAAGGGGTAACATCGAAATTCCTTCAAGACGAGACTGAATCCAACCATCACCCCAACACCATTCCTGATAACCATCAATACCACCGCTTAAAATTATTCTCACATAATTACTATCAATGACATCTACTTTATTTTTAATTTCTATGACACCAAGGTAAAAATTAAAACTATCATCTTGAGATAATTTTTCTGAAGAATGATGATCAAATTTTAAAGGGAAAAACCATTTTTTTAATTTATTAATATCTAATAAACAATCACCGATAAATTTTTCTGTTGCCTTAACTTCAATTCTTAATTCGCTTTTTTGAAATTTACCTAACATAAAGGATTATTTCCCACTTCAAACTAATTGAGTTTCCATCCTATCTTAACTAAATTTCTTAATCAAAAAAAAACTTCTTTGAAATATTGCTCAAATTGCCACGATCATCCAAAATTTGATAATCTAAGCAAATAACTTATAGTAGAAAAAATAAAGTGAGTATTATAATTGGTCGTGGAAAACAAGCCCGTAGAGCTTATGGTATAGATGAAATAGCTTTAGCACCGGGAAATCGCACATTAGATCCCGCACTAGCTGATACTCGTGTTACTCTTGGTGGTATTGAGCGAGAAATTCCTATTATTGCCAGTGCAATGGATGGTGTTGTTGATGTTAAAATGGCAGTCTTATTATCTCAGTTAGGTTCATTAGGAGTACTTAACTTAGAAGGTATCCAAACCCGTTATGAAGATCCTAATCCTATCTTAGATCGTATTGCTTCGGTGGGAAAATCAGAATTTGTTGGTTTAATGCAGGAATTATACAGTGAACCAGTTAAACCTGAGCTAATTAAGCAAAGAATCGTTGAAATTAAGCAACAAGGTGGTATTGCAGCAGTAAGTTTGACTCCTGCTGGTGCTAGTCAATTTGGTAAAGTTGTTGCGGAAGCAGGTGCAGATTTAGTATTTATTCAAGCAACCGTGGTATCTACTGCTCATTTATCCCCTGAATCTATTACTCCTCTGGATTTAGCTACTTTTTGTCAAGAAATGCCGATGCCTGTTATTCTTGGTAACTGCGTTACTTACGAGGTAACATTACAACTGCTCAAAGCTGGTGCCGCAGGTATATTAGTAGGTATTGGTCCGGGTGCTGCTTGTACTTCTAGGGGTGTTCTAGGAGTAGGTGTACCTCAAGCCACTGCTGTTGCTGATTGTGCAGCGGCTAGGGATGATTTCCACAAAGAAACAGGTAACTATGTCCCTATTATTGCTGATGGTGGAATTATTACTGGTGGTGATATTTGTAAATGTATCGCTTGTGGTGCAGATGCTGTGATGATTGGCTCTCCTATTGCTCGTAGTGCTGAAGCTCCCGGTAGGGGTTATCATTGGGGTATGGCAACTCCTAGCCCTGTTTTACCACGTGGTACTAGAATTAATGTTGGTACAACTGGTACGATCACGGAAATTTTACGAGGACCTGCTAAACTTGATGATGGTACTCATAACTTATTAGGTGCGTTAAAAACCAGTATGGGTACATTAGGGGCAAAAAATATCAAGGAAATGCAGGAAGTAGAAGTGGTGATTGCACCTTCTCTATTAACTGAAGGAAAAGTTTATCAAAAAGCCCAACAGTTGGGTATGGGAAAATAAACAATTAATAGTGAACAATTAACAATTAACAATTAATAACATAATTTATTTATTATTGTCTTTTTCCTCATTTTAAAAGTCGGTTTTGAACAAAAATTCTCAAGAAAAAACCCCGTTATTAACTACCTTACAAGAATTAGCTTTAAAAGAAGATGCTCCGTTTTATACTCCCGGACATAGAAAGGGTGAAGGTATCAGTAAATCTTTAAAGCAATTAATGGGAGAAAAAGTGTTTCGTGCTGACTTGCCAGAGTTACCTGAATTAGATAATTTATTTGCTCCCGAAGGAGTCATAAAAGAAGCTCAAATTTTAGCCTCAGAGGCTTTTGGTGCTAAACAAACATGGTTTTTGGCGAATGGTTCGACTTCTGGCATTATTGCTTCTATCTTGGCTACCTGTGGCGAAGGGGATAAGATTATTTTGCCTCGAAATATTCATCAATCAGCTATTTTTGGCTTAATTTTGTCTGGTGCAACTCCCCTCTTTATTAATCCTGAATATAACTCGGATTTTGACCTTTGTTATACCCTTTCTCCTTTTCAAATTGCTGATGTTTTAGAAACTCATTCTAATGTTAAAGCTGTAATGGTAGTTTCTCCGACATATCATGGTATTTGTGCAAATTTGACAGAAATAGCCAATCTTGCACATCACTTTAACATTCCTTTGTTAGTTGATGAAGCCCATGGTGCACATTTTTCTTTTCATCCTAATTTACCGATGTCAGCATTAAAAGCAGGAGCAGATATTGCGATACAATCCACTCATAAAACTCTAGGGGCAATGACTCAGGCTTCAATGCTTCATCTTCAAGGCAACTTAGTTAACCCTTATCGTATTAATCAGGCTTTACAATTGGTGCAGTCTTCTAGCCCTAGCTATTTACTTTTAGCCTCTTTAGATGGTGCAAGACAACAAATGGTGATGGAAGGAGAAAAGTTATTAATTAATACTATAAATTTGGCAATAATTGCAAGAAAAGAAATAGCCAAATTAGAATATTTATCTTTATTAGACTTTGTTAAAACCCTAGATAATTTTGCCGATTTAGATATAACAAGATTAACTATTAATGTTAGTAAATTAGGTTTAACGGGTTATGAAGCAGATGAAATTTTTCATCAAAAATTTGGAGTAACTTGTGAATTGCCCTCTTTAAAAAATATTACTTTTATCATTTCTTATGGTAATAAAATCGAGAATATTTATAGGTTAATTAAAGCTTTAAAAGACTTAGAAAAATATCAAAAAAAATCTGATAATAATAAATTTAATCATTCTTCTTTGCCAATAAATTCTTTAAAAATAACTCCTCGCCAAGCATTTTGGGCTGAAAAAAAAGTTGTTTCACGAGATTTAGCAATCAATGAAATTAGTGGCGAAAATATTTGTCCTTATCCTCCCGGAATTCCTTTAATTATGGCAGGAGAAGTTATTACTAAAGATGCTTTAAGATATGCTCAAGAAGTTATTAATTCAGGGGGAATAATTACAGGAACAAGTGACCAAAGTTTAAATACTTTAAAAATTATTTCAGGATAAAATTATAATCATTAAAATTTTAATTATTCTTTTGCTCCTGATAAATAATTAACTTGAGTAGGATAAGCAAACTCTAATTTATGAACAGCAAAAGCATTTTTAATAGCTAAGTTAACCTCATTTCTGGCTAAACGATAATCCTTTATATCATTATTATCAACATAATAAACTACTTCAAAATTTAAACTAAAATCACCAAATCCATAAAAATAAGCAATATCAAACGTGATATTATCAATTTCTTCTATTGCTTCTTTTATAATATTAGGAATTTGACTTAATTTTTCATTATCAGTTTCATAAATAAGTCCAATTTTAATGATTACTTGTCTTTTATCCATGCGTTTAAAATTACGTAATCTTGAACTGGTTAAATCTGTATTGGCTAATATTAATTGTTCTCCTGTTATAGTTTTTATTCTCGTAGTTTTAATACCAATATGTTCTACATGACCCATAAAATCCCCCACAGCGATTAAGTCAGAAATCTCAAAGGGACGATCAAAAAGTATAGCAAAATAACTAAATAAATCTTGTAAAATTCCTTGAGAAGCTAAAGCTAAAGCCACACCACCAATCCCTAAACCAGCAATAATAGCAGCAATATCAAAACCTAAATTACTGAGAATAGAAATAATACCTAAACCATAAATTAATACTCTAATAGCAGGAAATAAAGCATTAATATTTCTTTCTATAACTGAGTTAGAATTACGATATTTTTCTCCATAAAAATAAATAATAGTTCTGGACAAATCTATTAAAAATTGAGCGATAAAAATAGTAGTGGCAATTATAACAATAGTTTTTACTGTCGCTAAAATTGTGGCATTTAATTCAATTTCTTTTAAAGTTATATAAAATAAACTAAAATAAGTAATAAGAACAAAATGTTTATCTAAAATGTCTATAATTTGATGAGTTAATTTATTTTCACTTTTTCTAACAATTTTTCTAATTTGTCTAAAAACTATATTTTTTGTAATTTTCAAGAAAAAATAACCTAAAATTAAGATACTAAAAGTAATAATTAAATCTGTGATAAAAGGCTGAAATTTTTCTGATAATTTTAAAATATTATCTAACATTATTCGGAGTAAACTTTCTTTTTAGTAACAATTTAAGTTACTATTTTAGCAATAATTAGATTTTTATGCTTATAAATATGAAGTTTGTTAGTATTTTCTTAAGATTGCAGTGGCGAAAATTATTCCATTTAATTATTATTTTTTGTACCACTACTTTACTTTTGTCTTCTTGTGCTTTAAATTCTTCTCCACAGAATCAATCAAGACTTATTCAAGCTATTTTAAGTGATCCTAAAACTTTTAATGCTGTTTTATCTCAAGAATCTCCTAACATTTTTGGCTTAACCTATGAAGGATTAATTATCGAAAATCCTCTCACGGGAGAAATTGAACCTGCGTTAGCAGAATCTTGGACTATTTCTGAAGATAAATTAAGTATTATTTTTACTCTTAAAAATGATTTAAAATGGTCAGATGGTGAGCCTTTAACAGTTGATGATGTGATATTTAGCTATAACCAATTATATTTAAATGAGGAAATTCCCACTAATGCAAGAGATAGTTTAAGAATTGGTCAAAGTAAGGCTTTACCTATAGTTGAAAAAGTTAATGATTTACAGGTAAAATTTATAATTCCTGAACCTTTTGCACCTTTTTTAGAAAGTACTGGTTTATCAATATTACCTAAACATATTTTAGAAGAAAAAGTTACTACCAAAGGAGCAAATGGTAAGCCTCTTTTTCTTTCTTTTTGGGGTGTTGATACTCCCCCAGATCAACTAATCGTTAATGGTGCATATAAATTGAAAAATTATGCGACTTCTCAACGATTAATTTTTACAAAAAATCCCTATTATTGGCAAAAAGATAATGAAAATAATCAATTACCTTATATAGAAGAAGTAGTATGGGAAATTGTGGAATCTACTGATACTTCTATATTGCAATTTCGCTCTGGTGGTTTAGATTCTATTACCGTTTCTCCTGAATATTTTTCCTTACTAAAAAGAGAAGAAAATCGAGGTAACTTTACTATTCATAATGGAGGTGCGGCTTACGGTACAACATTTATTAGTTTTAATCTTAATCAAGGCTCAAGAGATGGTAAACCTCTTGTTGATCCTATTAAATCTAAATGGTTTAATAATGTTAATTTTCGCAAAGCGATCGCTTATAGTATTAACAGAGAAAGGATGATTAATAATATTTATCGAGGTTTAGGAGAAGCACAAAATTCACCTATTTCTGTACAATCACCTTTTTATGATCCTACTATTATTGGCTATGATTATGAACCAGAATTAGCAAAAAAAATTTTATTACAAGAAGGATTCAAATATGATCAAGAAGGCAGATTATTAGACTCAGAAAATAATGAAGTGAGATTCACTTTATTAACTAATGCTGGAAATAGAATTAGAGAATCTTTAGGTTCACAAAT
The DNA here is from genome assembly GCF_001548095.1 of Geminocystis sp. NIES-3708. Lineage (NCBI taxonomy): Bacteria > Bacillati > Cyanobacteriota > Cyanophyceae > Chroococcales > Geminocystaceae > Geminocystis > Geminocystis sp. NIES-3708. The sequence goes on from NZ_AP014815.1 coordinate 1,782,510, forward strand.
AAAACAAGATTTAAGTCAAATTGGTATCACCGTTGATTTTACTCCTATCGCCTTTAATGTATTAGTAGATAAACTAAGTAACTCCTTAGATTGGGAAGCCCATATTTTAGGATTTACTGGTGGCAATGAACCTAATGGAGGTGCTAATTTATGGTTTCCTGATGGAAATTTACACGTTTTTAACCAAAAACCTCAACCCGGAAGACCACCAATTCAAGGCAGAATTATAGCAGATTGGGAAGCTAAAATTGGGAATTTATATATTGAAGGAGCAAAAGAATTAGACTTAGAAAAAAGAAAGAAAATTTATGGACAAACTCAGCAATTAGCTAATGAATATTTACCTTTAATTTATTTAGTAAATCCTTATTCTTTAGCCGCCGTTAGAAATCGTATTGAAGGAGTTGAATATTCTGCTTTAGGTGGTGCTTTTTGGAATTTAGAAAGGCTTAAAATTAAATAATAGAAACAATAAAACAAGACTCCATTTAACAGAAGAAAAACAGGTGAACAAATAGAATAGTAAAAAAATTCTAATATTTGTGCATTCTTAAAATAAATTTATTGACAAAAAAACACCCCCACCTTTTGAAAGTAAGGGGTTGGGGGTGAAGGCTAAACAAATTAGCCTCAACGTTGAAAACACCTAAGAAAGAAAATAAAAAATAGGTAATAGAGTCTAATCGTCATCATAATCAGAATCATCTTCATAATCTTGATCATCATCATCATAGTTATGATCACCATCATCATACTCACTATCATCGTCAATAAATGATTCTTCAGGAGATAAAACTCTGGCGACTTGATCATCAATAATTACATCTTCCACTTCACTCATCGATAATGAATTATTATCATCTTGTTCCCAAGAATCACTATAAGAGATTATATTTGATACATTAGGTTCAGGATCATCCCAATCAAGATGATGGTCATAGGCATTATAACCAGTACCAGCAGGAATTAAACGACCGATAATGACGTTTTCTTTTAAACCTCTTAACCAATCTGATTTACCTTCAATAGCCGCTTCTGTTAATACTCTGGTGGTTTCTTGGAAACTAGCCGCCGAAATAAAGCTATCAGTATTCAAACTAGATTTTGTGATACCCATGAGCATCGGAGTATATTGAATAGGTGCACCACCAGTAATAGCCATGGTTTCGTTATCCTTAGCTATTTCTCGTAATTCTACTAATTCACCCGGTAAACGAATAGTATCACCACCATCATCAATTCTGACTTTTGATGTCATTTGACGAACAATCACTTCAATGTGTTTATCAGAAATATCAATACCTTGAGATTGATAAACTCCTTGTACTTGATTAACCAAGAATAATTGAGCTTTTTGTAAGGCAGCTAATGCGGCATCATACATTCCCATATGTTCTTGATAATATTCATAAAATACCTCTAACATTTCGTGAGGGCTAGGTAAACCATCAGTTACAGGTTCACCCACTTCTACTCGTTGATTATCGTTAACGATGATATTTTGATTTTGGTTGAGGGGATATTCAGAAATAGTACCATCATCCTCAATAACTTTAATATCGATCGCCTCATCATCTCGGTATTCTACTTGACAAACACCCGGTCTGCGAGATAATAAAGCAGGTTCTTTTGGTTTACGAGCTTCAAGTAATTCCTCAATTCTTGGTAAACCTTGGACAATATCACCCGTTTTAGCCCGTTCAAATACGAGTAATACTAAGTTATCGCCCCGTTGTACTAAGTCTCCTTGTTCGATGTGTAAAATAGCACCGGGTGACACACGATAAGGACGAGCATAACGTAATGTTAATTTTCCTTTCCCTATGTGTGTAATAATCCCAGATTCAGGGAAAGATATTGTTTTATCGATGTCTAAATAATCACTTTGAGTAACATAATTTCCTACTTTCTTCTGTAATTTTGTGTCAACATCGAACTCAATATCAATATTATCAATATCTCTGACAACTAAAATACGGCGAATTGCCTCAACGCCTTCACGAATCCCTTGAATAGTACCATTTTCTAAACAAAGAATTTCCGTTGTGCCAACTACCTCACCCGGAGCAATTTCTTGTCCATCGGTAACTAAAACACGGGTGATGATATTCGATTCTGATTCCATTTCTCGACGCAACATCACAGATTCTAAAACCACGATTTGCAGACGGAAAGCATCTTCATCAGTTTCATGGGGAATTAACTCAATATCAGCACTCAAGCCCTCAACGGTTTCTAACACTAACTGAGTAGTAACAAGTTGAACACCTTCAACACTTTTAACTCTTTCGCCATCTTTAAAGAAAGTACGCAATACAGGACGTAAATTAATTGCACCTCCAGCACTATTTAAAGACTCTTGGGAAGGAGATTGAGTAGTATTAAAAATTTCATACTGTTTCATGGGACGCAGTAATAAACCAACGCCCTCGTTAGTATCAACAAATTCTGCTAAAAATTCATCCTCTGTAACTGAACCAGGGGCGATTTGTGTACCGGGAGCAATAATAGTAGCATCTTCAATAGTAGCTAAGTATTCGGGATCTAAATCCATATATAGCTGTCCGGGTTTAATGATTATTTCCCGTAAAATGTCATTTTTTTGAATTACCTCTACAATACCGCTCGATTGACAGAAAATATCTTTAACGACTTCTGTACCAGCTTCCACATATTGACCATCTTCTACTAATAGTAAGGAGATGTCTTTATTAATTTCATGACTTTCTTCAGGAATCCAAATTAAAGTGCCTTCTTTTATGACTTCATAACCTTGTTTACGATTGCCTCTTCCAGTTTCTAAACCTGCATAACGCATAATCCCACCAGTATTAGTACGGAAGCTATCATCAATTAATTCTGCAACTACCTGATTGTTCTGTACTTTTGTACCGGGGACAACTTTTAAAGCAAAACGATCACCTTTAGGAGTATGAATAACATATTGTTGTTGACTACCATTATGTTCTAGGTAAATATCTGCTTGATCTAAAGAAACGGAAGCCGTAATAATTTCAATTTCCCGACTACCTTCTTCAAAACGACAAACTCCGCCACTTTTAGTTCTGAGTTTAGTTTCTGCTAAAACTGAACCAATTTCAATTTTATCACCGTTTTTAACTACAGGTTCAGCACCTGGTGGCAAGTTGTAAACTTGTCCTGAGAGTACCCAAATTAAACCATTACGGGTAACAGTAGTAGTAGTATTACCCTGTCTATCAGTTTTACTTTCAGGGGAAATATCAGCAAAATAGACCTCACCAGATAGATCCGAAGAAACATCTTTCGTCACTCTTTCTGTTGAGCGAGTTTTTTGAGGCATTACTTCGGCTAATAGATCATCAACTTGTACGGTATCACCTTCTCTGACGGCTAATAAACTAGCGGCAGGAACATTGATTTTCGCATCACCGACTATAATATTACCAGCAATTTCCACTAATAACTTTTGATCTCCATGACGAGTACGAGTATCACGAACTTTTAGTTTTTTATCAAATTTAACCGTACCAGCTTTAGGAGTTATAATACGTTGAGCTACTTCCCCTGTAAACACCCCTCCAGTATGGAAAGTACGCATGGTTAACTGAGTACCGGGTTCACCGATAGATTGAGCGGCAATAATACCAATAGCTTCACCCATGTTTACCCAATCTCCGTGAGCCAAAGACCAACCATAACACTTTTGACATACAGAACGAGCAGTTTCACAAGTAAGAGGAGATCTGACTTTCACTTTATCTACTGCCTTACCGATAGCTTTTGCTAAATCAGCATCAATAGCTTGGTTACGAACACCGATAACTTCACCAGTAGCTGGATCGATGACATCTTCTCCCAATACACGACCTAAGAGGCGATCGCCTAAAGGAATTAAAGTTCGTTCCCCGTCTTTCATGGGTAAAACCGTAACACCTCTTGTTGTACCACAATCAGTCTCACGAATAATAACATCTTGAGAAACATCCACCAAACGACGGGTTAAATAACCCGAGTCTGCTGTACGCAATGCGGTATCAACTAAACCTTTTCTTGCACCGTAAGAAGAGATAATATATTCTGTAACAGTTAAACCTTCACGGAAATTAGTTTTAATCGGTAAATCGATGATTTCTCCCTGAGGATCTGCCATCAAGCCACGCATACCGACTAACTGACGAACTTGGCTAATATTTCCCCTTGCTCCAGAAAATGCCATCATATAGACAGAATTGAGAGGATCAGATTGACGGAAATTCCGCACGACTTCATCTTTAAGAGATTCAGAAGTATCATTCCATGTATCGATTACTTTCTGAAAACGTTCAACTTCTGTAATTTCGCCATTAGCGTAACGGTTGATCGTTTTTTTTATGGTAGTCTCTGCCTCGGCTAACATCGCTTTTTTGGCTTCAGGAACTTTTAAATCTTCTACACTGATTGACACTGCCGCCTGAGTAGCATAACGAAAACCCATTGTCTTCAATTTATCACAAACAGAAGCACAACGAGCAGAACCATATTCAGTAAAGGTTTTAGAAATAAGTTTTTTAAGAGCACCTTTATCGATAACGATGTTATAAAAAGTTTGAGTTTTTTTCTCAGTAGGCATATTTCTTAGTTGATAGGTAAAGGAAAAATCAAGGATAGAATTAGTAATTGTTAATTGTTAATTATTCGTTATTTAATACTCGTCTTCATCATCTTGACCTAAACTAGCAAGATTCTCATAAGTAGGACGTTTAGGGGTACGATTACCTGTATCCATGAGATTAATTTCAACTTCTTCATTGTCTTCTAATACTTTATGGACAGAAACATCTAAGCCTAAAGATTGTAATTCTCTCAACAATACTTTAAAAGATTCAGGAGTGCCGGGGCGAGGAATCGCTTTACCTTTGACAATAGCATTCAAAGCCTCATTACGTCCTTGCATATCGTCAGATTTAACAGTTAGTAACTCTTGTAAAGTATAAGCCGCACCATAAGCCTCTAACGCCCATACCTCCATTTCTCCGAATCTCTGTCCCCCTTGTTGAGCTTTACCGCCAAGAGGTTGTTGTGTCACTAAAGAGTAAGGACCTGTAGAACGAGCATGAATTTTATCATCCACTAAGTGGACCAATTTGAGCATATAAGCTTTACCCACCGTCACAGGGCGATCAAATGGTTCACCAGTACGACCATCATATAACTGAATTTTGCCCGGATTAGCTTCATCAAAAACCCATTCTTTACCCGGTTTTCTGGCGGCTTCTCGTAAGAGATCATTTACGGTGTTACGGGATGCTTCTTCACCATACATCTCATCAAAAGGAGTCATTTTAAAACGATAGCCCAACTGTTCACCAGCCCAGCCTAAAAGACATTCAAATACTTGACCGACATTCATCCGAGAAGGCACACCCAAAGGATTTAAGACAATATCAACGGGGCTTCCATCAGGGCAATAAGGCATATCTTGACGGGCTAAAATTCTAGAAATAATCCCTTTATTACCATGGCGTCCAGCCATTTTATCCCCTACTTGAATCTTCCGTTTTTGAGCGATATAAACTCGGACAACCATGTTTGCCCCAGGTGGTAATTCGTCACCCTGTTCACGGGTAAATACTCGCACATAGACAACCCGTCCTTTTTCTCCGTTAGGAAGACGTAAAGAATTATCACGAACATCTCTAGCTTTTTCTCCGAAAATCGCCCGTAATAATTTTTCTTCAGGGGGTTGATCTGACTCTCCTTTTGGAGTAACTTTACCGACTAAAATATCGCCAGATTCTACCCATGCACCAACTCGGATAATACCTTGTTCATCGAGGTTTAAAAGGGCATCTTCCCCCACATTAGGGATTTCACGGGTAATTTCTTCAGGTCCTAATTTAGTTTGACGGGCTTCAATTTCGTGCTTTTCGATGTGAATAGTAGTATAAATATCTTCTTGTACTAATCTTTCACTGATTAAGATAGCATCTTCGTAGTTATAACCTTCCCAAGGCATATAGGCTACGGTGATGTTATTTCCTAACGCTAATTCTCCTCCTTCAGTGGCTGAACCATCTGCTAATACTTGACCGGGTACAACTTCTTCTCCCTCATCTACTAAAGGTTTTTGATTTAAACAAGTATCTTGGTTAGAACGCTCATATTTTTGGAGATTATAGACAATTTCACGATTATCATCAGTTTTGAGCTTAATTTTTTTAGCATCAGCGTAAGTAATCGTACCATGATCACGGGAAACAATTACCATTCCTGAATCTCGTGCTGCTTGTCCCTCTAAACCAGTACCCACTAAAGGACGTTCTGCCCGTAATAATGGTACTGCTTGACGTTGCATATTCGATCCCATTAAGGCACGGTTAGCGTCATCATGTTCCAAGAAAGGAATCATCGAAGTCGCCACAGAAACAATTTGCACAGGAGAAACCGCTACATAATCCACTTGAGTTGGTGAAGTAGTAGAAAATTCTTGACGATAACGAATAGGTACACTTTCCCCTAAAATGATTCCGTTTTCATCAGTAGATAAATCTCCTGGGGCAACTCTTTTATCATCTTCTTCATCGGCAGTTAAATATTCGGGGGGTAAATCCCAACGTACTTTGCCGTTTTCGACTTTGTAATAGGGAGTAGCAATAAATCCATATTCGTTTACACGGGCATAGGTAGCTAATGAACCGATTAACCCTGCGTTTGGACCTTCAGGAGTTTCTACAGGACAAATACGTCCATAATGGCTAGGGTGAATATCACGCACGGCAAAACCAGCACGATCTCGACTTAAACCCCCTGGTCCTAATGCTGAAATACGACGTTTATGAGTCAATTCCGCTAAGGGGTTTGTTTGATCCATGAACTGGGATAACTGAGAAGAGCCAAAAAACTCTTTAATAGCAGCTACTAATGGTTTAGGATTAACCAACGCCGCAGGAGTTAAGGTATTGGGATCACCTACAGTCATTCTTTCTCGAATAATACGCTCTAAACGAGATAAACCGACTCTAACTTGGTTTTGGAGTAATTCACCGACACTTCTTACTCGACGATTACCGAGGTGATCAATGTCATCAACGTTACCGATGTCAAATTCAAGGTTAATTAAATAATCAACCACTGATAAAATATCTTCTACGGTTAAGACTCTCATATTGTAGGGAACTGTAAGACGAAGTTTTTTGTTCATCTTATAACGTCCAACTTTACCTAAATCGTAGCGTTTAGGATCAAAGAAACGAGTTTCTAATAATGCTTGTCCTCCGCTCACTGTAGGTGGTTCACCCGGACGTAATTTACGATATAGCTCCATTAAGGCTTCGTCGGTGGTGGGATTACCTTCTTTTTCAAGGGTTTTTTCGTAAAAATCGGGGTGACGGAGACGATCTAATATTTCACGATCGCTCAATCCCATGGCTTTTAAGAGTACTTGAGCCGAGATTTTGCGAGTTTTATCAATTCTTACCCAAACAACGCCGTGCTTATCGGTTTCAAATTTTAACCATGCGCCTCGATTAGGAATTACCGAAGCAGAGTAAGTTCTTTTACCGTTTTTGTCCAATTCCGATTTAAAATAAACACCGGGCGATCGCACAATTTGATTGACAATGACCCGTTCCGCACCATTAATCAAGAATGTACCTCGATCAGTCATCAAAGGTAAATCACCGATAAATACTTCTTGTTCTTTACGTTCTCCTGTTTCCTTGTTTAATAGTAATGTAGGGACATAAACTTGTACGGAGTAACTAGCATCTCTTTTTTTTGCTTCTTCAATATAGTATTTTGGTTCTTTTAGACGATATTTCTCGCCGATGAAATGCAATTCTAGTTTACCTGCATAATCGGTTATTGGTGTAAAACTGTTGAGTTCTTCAATAATACCATGCTCTAAAAACCATTTGTAGCTAGAGCGTTGAATTTCGATTAAATCAGGTAACAGTTCTTGGGTTCTCATAAGTCAGTTGTCAATTATCGGTTATTTGATTATCGTATAAGTGAAGATTGTTTTGAAAAAAAATTTTCGGAAATTAGACAATAATTTATTCTTCAAACTTGAGGTTCAAAATTAAAATTAATGGTCTTTCCAATTTTGTGTTAAATTTTAAACAATCTAGAAGCGTTGTCGTAAGTTTGTTCAGCGATCGTTTCCAGTGATTCTCCTCTAATTTCCGCTAGTTTTTCTGCTACATGAACGACATAAGAAGGTTCATTTCTTTTGCCCCGATAAGGTGTCGGTGCAAGAAAAGGACAATCAGTTTCAATTAAAAGGCGATCGCTTGGTACGATAGAAGCACTAGCATGAACGGTTTTGGCATTTTTAAAAGTAACAACGCCACTAAAACTAATATACATTCCTAGGTCTAAAAACCATTGAGTTTCTTCTGGATTTCCAGCCCAACAGTGCATTACTCCTGTTACTTCTCCTTTTTCACGGATAAATTTACGCAAAATATCCTGTAGAGTACTAGCAGCGTCCCTACAGTGAATAATAACTGGTTTATTTAGTAGTTGGGCGATGGTCAATTGTTGCCAAAAAACTTCTTTTTGTAGCTCTTGTTGATCATCTTTATAAAAATCTAAGCCCATTTCACCAATGGCGACAACTTTGGGATAAGATTGAGCGGATTTTAAAATTTGTTGGTAGGTTTTTTCCCCTTGCCATTTTTGGGCATCTAGCGGGTGTAAACCTACGGCACAGTACAACTCAGGGAATTGTAAAGACAACTGTTTAATACTCTCAAATTCGTCAGGATGGACACAGGAGTGAACTAATTTACTAATTCCTGCAGACTGCCAACGGGCAGATACTGAATCCAAATCTTCTTTGAATAAATCAAAGTTTACATGAACATGGGTATCTATTAGTTGCATTTTTGATAAGTGATTGAGTTATCATTAATTTTCCCGTGGGGGACTAATAATCATAACACGGAGTTGTTCATCTTTTTCAATACTTATTAAGAGGCTTGAGGTACAAGGGTTTTTAAAGCTCTTGCTAATCTTGATTTTTTTCTAGCAGCATTATTTTTGTGATAAACACCTGTTTTTACTGCTTTATCAATTTTGCTGTAAGCCATAGACATAGCTGTATTAACTGTTTGTAACTGTTCGTCACTAGGAGCAGAGGCATAAGCTTCTACTGCTTGAAAATATTTTTTCATCAAAGTTTTAACCGCAGATTTGTAAGACTTATTACGCATACGGTTACGTTCGTTGATTGCGATTCTTTTGAGTGCAGATTTTGAATTAGCCACTATCTTATTCTTAATATAGATTACTTTAATTAAATATATCAGACAAAACTCCTGAAACAGGAATTTATCAGTTTTATTCATAGAATATTCAGAATATCTATTTTAACTTTGATATGGTCTATTGACAAGGGCTGATTTTATCAGAGATTTCCTTTCTGCAAATAGATATAGAACTTATTTGGGATTTTAAGAATATGAGTTATCATTTGATCAAAAATTATTATTATAATCTTCACAATCAGGCATTTAAGTAGTCTCACTGATTTTGAGTGAGAGATCTATTGAAACTTGATTGCCAAAAAAAAACCTACTAATCCTTTAAAATGGACTAAAAGACGAATTGTTGATAATTTTTTATTAACTAGAATTTATCCTCAGAGAATTAATGGGTATATGCCGAAACAAACAAAAAAATTAGAATTGAATATTCCCCAAAAAAATCGAAAAAAGTGATTTATGCGGTTACTGTTAATCGAAGATGATCCTGATTTATCAAACTCAATAAAAGCGGAATTGAAACTTCTAGGTTATGCTGCAGATGTCGCTTTTGATGGAGAGGAAGGAGAATTTTTAGGTACGACGGAAAGTTACGATGTTGTTATCCTTGACCTAGGTTTACCAAAAATGTCAGGTTTGGAAGTGTTAAAACTTTGGCGACAGGCTGGTAATAACGTACCCGTGATTGTGTTGACGGCACGAGATGCTTGGCATGAAAAAGTCGATGGATTTAAAGCAGGTGCTGATGATTATTTGGGCAAACCCTTTCATTTTGAAGAATTGTTGGCTCGTCTTCAAGCAGTTCTTAAGCGTGTTCAAGTTCGCCTCCAAGAAAAACTTAGTCTATTTGGGATTGAACTAGATGAGGAGCAACAAAGTGTCTCAATTAATGGTCAAAAATCAGTCATACTAACCGCTTTAGAATTTCGCTTGTTACGTTATTTAATGACGCATCCTAATAGGGTGTTAAGCAAATATCAGTTAATGGAACATATATATGAATACGACGGTGATCCAGAAAGTAATGTTATAGAGGTTTATATTAACCGATTGCGGCATATTGTGGGAAAAGATTTAATTATCAACCGCCGTGGGCAAGGCTATTTATTTGGTAAAAATCGATGATGTCGTTACAACAAAGATTAAATCGTGGTTTGATCTTGATTCTCTGTGTAGTATTGTTTCTTCAATGGTTGGTAACAGATAAGATGATTAGTGCTGTTATCGAAAAACAAATAGCCATTCATCTAAATCATGACAGCGATTCTATTCTCACAACCCTTAAACCTAATAGTAATAATCAATTGTCTGTGGATAGCTTTCATATCGAGGAAGTTTACAATCAAGCATTTTCAGGACAATATTATGTATTAGTCATTGACAAAAAATTATATTACTCAAAGTCTCTACAAAATGTACCTTTGAAGATTAAACATTTAGGTGTCGGAGAAACAATGCTTTACCATTTAGATGATGGTCCAAAACATCAATCACTACTTGTTTTAGGACGTAGTTTAAATCTATTGGGACACCAAGTTAGTATCACCGTTGCTGAAGATTTAACCGCTGTCCATGATGATATTTTTCATATTCGTTTTATCTATTTGGGTTTATGTTTGATAATCTTATTTTTATCTATTTTTTTACAAGCTCTAAATATTAAACAAGGTTTAAAACCACTTAATCTGATCCAAAAACAATTAGTAGATATTGGTAACGGTAAAAAACAACAGCTTACGGTGAACAAAGCACCAAAAGAAATTAAACCTTTAGTGATTGAATTTAACCGTCTTTTATTATTGGTCGTACGCCGTTTGGAACAATCACGCACAGCTATCGGTAATCTAGCTCATGCTTTAAAAACTCCACTAGCAGTACTTTTTAGAATTGCAGAAAACCCCATTTTTACCGAGTATCCTGAATTACAACAACAACTGTTAACACAGACATCAGCTATTCATCGTTACATTGAACGTGAACTAAAACGTGCTCGTATTTCTGGAGGTCAGCAAACAACTACGGTGTTTAATCTTTATGAGGAATTGACTGTCCTAATAAATTTGTTGAACAACATTTATGCAGAAAAAACTTTACAAATTGAATTTAACACACCAAATGAGTTAGTCAATTTTGATAGAGAAGATTTACTCGAACTAATCGGTAACTTGCTTGACAATGCTTGTAAATGGGCTAAAAAGCGTATTTTAGTTGAAATCAGCTTTACAGAAAATTTAGTTGTGATAATAGCGGATGATGGTATTGGATGTGACAACGCGGAGATTCCATTACTTACCCAGCGTGGGTTGCGTTTAGATGAATTAATTAAAGGACATGGTTTAGGTTTAGCAATTGTTAATGATATTGTCGAATTCTATGGCGGTTCATTGGATTTCCGTCGCAGTGATGAATTAGGAGGTTTTCTGGTTACAGTAATTTTGCCCTTGGGAAAAAAAGATTGGAAATAGCCTTATTTTTAAGTTTTAATTTAACTACGTTTGCTAAGTTGGAAAAGAAACAGAGATTAGAATTTTTCTTCCGTAGGGGATGACTCTAATCTATCTTAGTAAGCAAAAGAGGTATACTCATGGCAACTCCTTTTTCAGTTTTTGGTGGCTCTAATACATCTACACTCACGGATGCTCTTTTAGCACCCAATTCAGGCATCGTCATCCCCTCAAATTCAATTCTGTTAAAAGCATCTAGTCAAGATGCAGTCAATTTTTATGATGGAAGTCTCACCCCTCTAGGTATTAGCTCAGGGTTGCTCCTAACTTCAGGTACAACACCCGGAACAACTAACACTGTCGGCTGGTTTGGTAATGATAATAGCGGTACAAGTGGTTTTTATAACGGCGATGCAGACATTGATGCGGTAGTGAACACCGTTTTTCAAACCCAGTCTTATGATGCCACGACATTATCCTTCGATTTCAACGTAACCGATTCAACCGCTACGTCTATCAGTTTTGATCTCGTTTTCGGCTCTGATGAATATCCCGAATGGGTTGATGCCTTTGTTGATTCCGCTATTGTTATGGTCAACGGGGTGAATTACGCATTGTTTAACCATGATCCGAACCATCCTTTAAGCGTTATCAGTGCCAACTTAACTGCTGGTTATTTCCAAGATAATGCCAACAATGTTTTACCAATTGAATATGATGGTGTTAGCCATGTATTAAAGATTATCGCACCCATTAATAGCGGTACAACCAACCACATCAAAATTGGTATTGCTGACACAGGGGATCATATTTATGATAGTGGTATATTTATTTCTAATTTGTCAGCAGGTAACATTCCGGGATCTGGCGTAGTGAGTACACCCCCCAACTCAGGTACGGACAATAGTGATGTAATAACGGGTTCTGCACAGGATGAGTTTATTGATTTAAAAGGAGGCAACGATATTGCCTATGCCGGTGCAGGAGATGACATTGTTGTTGCTGGTGCGGGAGATGACTCTGTCTATGGGGGGAGTGGTAATGATCAGATCAAGGGTGATGGGGGTAACGATATTCTTGATGGTGGTGATGGCATTTCTGATACAGTTATCTATGGTGGAAATACCAATGAATATAACGTTACATTCAATCTGGATGGTAGTTATACTATCACTGATAACAAAACGGACGCTACCTCTGAAGGTAAAGATACTCTGAGCAATATCGAATTAGCCAAATTTAGTAATGGATTATTTGCATTAACGTCAACTGGTTTGAGTTCAGTGGGAAATCCTCCCCCTCCTCCAACGAACACCCCCGGTTTGGTTCTTATTAGCGGTGTTAGTTCGGCGGGAAATGTCCTGACTGCAACAGTAAGTGATCCAGATGGCATATCTAGTGGAATCAGTTATCAATGGCAAACTTCTAGTGATAATGGAGCGACTTGGACTAATGTAGGGAGTGATAGCAAAACTTACACTGTTACATCGGCTGATATTGGCACACAAGTTCAAGTAACTGCTAACTATATCGATAATGGTGCTATATCCGAATCCCCTGTCAGTTTACCTAAAACTATTCTGGAAACGAAAACTGGTGATTTAGTTGTAACCTTATTAAACCTCAAAGCTCCCCTAGGATCAAGTACCATAAACCCGTTAACAACTTTAGTACAGGATGCTATTGATCTTGGTTTATCTCCTAACACAGCGGCGATCGCTATCAAAAATGTTTTGGGTCTTCCTAGTGACATCCAACTCCAAAGTTACGATGCCTATGCAGTTTTACAGTCCAATTCCACAAACGCCAATGCCCTTGCCGTAGAAAAAGTTGCGGTTCAAGTTGCCATTCTCACTTCACTGTCTGACGATGATACGGGCTTAAATTTAACCTCTGCGATTATTAATGCCGCTACAAATAACCAGACGTTGAATCTTGCTAACGCAAATGACCTTGCTAATATTCTCGGACTTGATATTACAGGTTTAACCACAGCTAATTATCCTCAACCCCTCAGAGAAATTTTTGACAGAAATAAAAGTATGTCCGATGCGATCGCCGATGGAGGTGATGTTAGCGTCATAGAAAAAGAATGGCAAGATTTACTTAGTATCAACGATGGTATTAATTCAACATCAATAGCCGATTTGAGTATCCACATTAATCAAGCCCCCATAGGAACGGCAATAGCAACCTTACCTGAAGGTACAGAAGGTTCAGCTTATATCCTTAATACTAACGATTTACTAGCAGGTTTTAGTGATCCAGAAGGGGGTATTTTGTCAGTAACTAGCTTATCTGCAAATATTTCAGGCACTTTTATCGATAATCAGGATGGCACATGGACTTTCACCCCAAATACAACAAACTATAATGGACCGGTAGAACTCACTTATTCGGTCACTGATAACCAAGGTGCTAATATATCGGCAAACCAACTATTTGTTATTGCACCGAATACAGTAACTCCGATCAATAGTGATCCCATCGGTTCAGCTACAGCAGTTCTGGCTGACGGTAGTGAGGACATAACTTATACTATTAATGCGAGTGATCTGCTACAAGGTTTCAGCGATGCCGATGGTGATACTCTCTCTGTTGATGCCTTGACGGTTGATAACGGTAACTTGGTGGACAACCTTGATGGTACTTGGACGTTGAACCCAAATCTCAATTACAACGGCTTAGTCAACCTCAGCTATAACGTCATTGATGGTAATGGTGGGATTGTCCCAGGTAGCCAAAGCTTTAATTTGGTTGCTGTTAATGATGCTCCTACAGTATTTCAAGCTATTACTAATCAAACAGCAAATGTGGGGAATAAATACAGCTTTACCTTTGATGCTAATACTTTTAATGATGTAGATGCAGGTGACAGCTTAACTTATAAAGCAACCTTAGGGAATGGTAGTGCCTTACCAAGCTGGTTAACTTTTAATGCCACCACTAGAACTTTTAGCGGTACACCTACAATTAACAGTGTAGGAACTCTAAACGTACAAGTAACAGCCCAAGATAATAGTAACAGTAATGTCAGTACAATCTTTAACTTAACAGTATCGAATAGTATTAATGGTACAACTGGAAATGATAAATTGACTGGTACTAATAACAACGATGAGATTAATGGACTTGCCGGTAATGACACTCTCAATGGTAGAGCTGGTAATGATATTCTTAATGGTGGTACGGGTAATGACTCCCTTGTTGGGGGTATTGGTGCTGATACCCTGATTGGCGGTGATGGCAACGATATTTACTCAGTCGATAATCTGGCGGATATTGTAACAGAAGAGAATAATAATTTAACGGTGGGAGGAATTGATTTAGTTAATGCCAACATTAATTACACTCTGTCAGCGAATTTAGAGAATCTCAATTTAATCGGCAGTAGCCTGACCAATGGTACTGGCAACAGTCTCAATAATCAAATTGTCGGCAATGGTCGTGGTAATGTCATAAATGGATCAGAAGGCAATGATACTTTGATAGGAAATGCAGGTAATGATACCTTAATCGGTGGGATAGGTGATGATATTTTGAATGGTGGAGCGGGAAATGATTCTCTCACAGGAGGTAGTGGCATGGATATTTTCCGATTCAATTCAACTTCAGAGAAAACTGACCGAATTTCTGATTTTGTCCAAGCTGATGACACTATAGCTGTTTCCAGTGCTTTTGGAGGAGGCTTAGTCGCAGGTACATTAAAGATTGAACAATTTACAATAGGGAATATTGCCACTAATAGTACTCAGCGTTTTATCTACAATTCCACCAGTGGAGCATTATTTTTTGATATTGATGGTAATGGTGCGACTAAAGCTGTTCAATTTGCAACTCTAAGTCCTAATTTAGCAATTGATTATCAAGACTTTTTAGTAATATAGAAAGTTGTGGTTATGTTTTATGATTCTTAGTAATTAAGTACTCATGCCAAATTAATTTTGTATTTACTGTTTAGTTATATTTCTTTCTTAGAGAGAGTTTTTATTAATTTGTTTAAGAAAAAAATACATAATTAATTTTACTTATTTACTAACAATTAATTTTGTCTAGATATTTTGGATTATTTGTTTATATTTCCTTGAAAGTTTTTAAATACTTATTCTCTGAGTAAAAAAATAGTTTTGTCAATATTGGTGAGGACATTCAGAACTAATATCCATAAAATGTATTTTAAAATATCAAAAATAAGTTACACACTTTTTGAGTTATTTATTATTAATTGAAACAGAAAAAAAGGGCAAAAAGCCCTCTCGAAAAACTCAATAAATGGGGGATAATTTTCTAAGGTAAATCGGTATATCCCATCAGGAAGCGATCACATTCTTTAGCGACATCACGCCCTTCATTAAATGCCCACACTACTAAACTTTGACCCCGACGACAATCACCAGCGGCAAACACGTTAGGGATACTTGTTACATATTTCCCATATTCGGCTTTAATATTACTACGATTATCGGTTTCTAATCCCATTTGTTCTAATAATAATTGCTCAGGACCGAGAAAACCCATCGCTAATAAAACTAATTGTGCAGGTAATCTTTTTTCTGTACCTGTAATTGGTTTAGGAATAAAACGTCCTTGTTCATCTCTTGCCCATTCCACCTCCACTGTATGCACGGCAATAACATTACCTTCAGAGTCTCCCTCGAATTTAGTGGCAGTTGTAGTATAAACTCTAGGGTCATTGCCGAACTTAGCAGCGGCTTCTTCTTGTCCATAATCGAGACGATAAATTTTGGGATATTCGGGCCAAGGGTTGTTTTTTGCTCTGATTTCTGGGGGCTGAGGCATAATTTCTAACTGGGTTACGCTATTGCAACCATGTCTTACAGATGTACCAACGCAATCTGTACCAGTATCACCACCACCGATAATCACGACATCTTTACCTGCGGCGGAAATTAAACCTTCTTGATTTTTGTTTAAAACGGCTTTGGTGTTAGCGGTAAGAAAATCCATAGCAAAATGAATCCCTTTGAGTGATCGTCCTTCTATGGGCAAATCACGAGGTTTTCCAGCACCGATGGCAAGGATAACAGCATCATTTTCTTTTACTAAAATTTCCGCAGGAATATCTTTACCAATGGCACTATTACAGACGAATTTTATTCCTTCTTCTTCTAATACTCGGATACGACGCATGACAACTTGTTCTTTATCAAGTTTCATATTAGGAATTCCATACATTAATAATCCACCGGGGCGATCGTCTTTTTCGTAAACAGTGACAGAATGTCCAGCTTTATTTAGTTGTGCGGCGGCAGATAAACCTGCTGGACCTGAGCCTACAATAGCAATCTTTTTACCTGTCCGTTTTTCAGGGGGTTGAGGTGTTACCCAACCTTGATCCCAACCATGATCTATGATAGAACATTCTATGTTTTTGATGGTAACGGGAGGATTGTTGATTCCGAGTACACAAGAACCCTCACAAGGAGCAGGACAGACTCTACCAGTAAATTCAGGGAAGTTGTTAGTTTTGTGAAGTCTATCAAGTGCTTCTTTCCATAAACCTCTATAAATCAAGTCATTCCATTCAGGAATAAGATTATTGACGGGGCAACCACTAGCCATACCGCTAATCAGTTCTCCAGTATGACAAAAAGGTGTACCGCAATCCATACATCTCGCACCTTGATTACGGAGATTTTCTTCGGGTAAATGTAAGTGAAATTCATCCCAGTTTTGAATTCTTTCAAGAGGATCTTTATCAACGGGTAATTCTCTAGTAAACTCTAAAAATCCTGTGGCTTTTCCCATATTTTTACTTTTTCAATTAAGGTTTTTTTGATAAATAAAAGCTGTTTTTGTCAAATATTCATAACAATATCAATCTATTTTTTATTTGTTATACAGATAACTTTAGAGTACTTCAAATACTTGAAAAATTAATATTTATTAAATAGTGTCATCAAATCATAGTTATAAATATAACTTTTTAAAGATACAACTATTTATTAATTAATGAGAGGATAATATTCTAAATTTATCTTGACAAATTGACCATATTTAATACATTATATCTATCTTATATCAAATTAAAATTAATTTTAATATTAATCTAATAATTCTTAATTAAAATTCAACATTCATGGGGGTGCGAGGGAAAGGAATTACATCTCTAATATTTTCCATTCCTGTCATAAACTGTACTAATCTTTCAAATCCTAATCCAAAACCAGCATGGGGTACTGTGCCATATCTTCGTAAGTCTAAATACCACCATAAATTTTCAGGATTGATATTTAATTCTGCAATTCTTAATTCTAAAATATCGAGTCTTTCTTCTCTTTGTGAGCCACCAATAATTTCTCCAATATTAGGAGCAAGAATATCCATCGCCGCAACGGTTTTTTGATCATCATTTAATCGCATATAAAAGGCTTTGATATCTTTTGGATAATTGGTAACAATTACAGGTTTTTTGAATAATTTTTCTGCTAAATAACGTTCATGTTCTGACTGTAAATCAATACCCCATTCTACGTTATATTCAAATTTTTGATCAGATTTTTCTAGTAAACTAATTGCTTCAGTATAAGTGATTCTAGCAAACTCATTATTGATAATATTTTCAGCATTATCTAATACAGTTTTATTGATTCTTTGCTGAAAAAATTCAAGATCTTCAGGACAGTTATCTAAAACATATTTAAAAACATATTTTAAAAATTCTTCGGCTAAATTTTGATCTCCTTCAATGTCACAAAAAGCCATTTCTGGTTCAACCATCCAAAACTCTGCTAAATGACGAGAAGTATTAGAATTTTCAGCTCTAAAAGTAGGTCCAAAAGTGTAAACATTTTGAAAAGCCATTGACATAATTTCTGCTTCTAATTGTCCACTAACAGTTAAATAGGCTTGACGACCAAAAAAATCATTTGTATAGTCTATTTTTCCTGTTTTATTAGCCGAAATTTCTTCTAAGTTTAAGTTTGTTACGGTAAATAATTCTCCTGCACCTTCGCAATCACTAGCGGCAATAATCGGAGTATGTACCCATAAAAAACCTTTATTTTGAAAGAATTGATGCACTGCATTAGCACAAGCATTTCTAACTCTCATTACTGCACCAATAGTATTTGTTCTACCTCTTAAATGTCCAATTGTTCTCAAAAATTCAAAAGAGTGACGTTTTTTTTGTAATGGATATGTTTCTGGATCACAATCACCAAAAATCTCGATAAAATTAGCATTTAATTCTACTTTTTGACCTTTTGCCGGGGATTCTACTAAAATACCTTCTACTGTTAAAGATGAACCCGTATTTAACCTTTTTATAATCCCTTCATAGTTAGGTAAATCTTGATTTAAAATGACTTGTAAATTAGCTAAAGATGAACCATCATTAATTTCTATAAAAGCAAAATCTTTTAATTCTCTTTTAGTTCTAACCCATCCTTGAATTTTTATTTGTTCTTGAGGTTTTCCTTGTCTTAAAATATTAATAATTCTATCGGTAATAATCATATTTTAACTTTTTAAATTTATGGATAAAATTTATTATAACATATCTTTTATCTGTCTATAAAATATTAGCTATTATTAAATAATAAACAATTATCTATGACTATTGTAAGAATGATTATGATCTTTTTTGATATTTATAACTATTATTTTTGATATGACTAATAACGTTTAAATCTTCTCCTTTAATATGATGAATTAGCCAATCTGTCAAAAATTGAGAAACTTTTACTGTTAAAAATTCTTCTTTATTTTTCCATTTTTCTTGTAAAGTTAAAACTTGCTCTTTTAAGGCATCATGTTTTTCTTTATGTGATAAGTAATTAGGATACTCATATTGAAGCATTAATTCTTCTTCCGTAGCGAAATGTTCAACAGTATATAAAACCAATTGATCAAGAATTTTGCCAACAATTTCTTGACCTTTTCCTTCGATCATGGCATCGTGTAACTCATTAATAAGAGAGAATAAGTATTGATGTTGCATATCAATAATCTTTTCTCCTGTAATGTATTCTTGTCTCCAAAAAGCAATAGGCATTTTAATTTTTCCTTAATAATGATGTATGCTTACTTTTCTTTATTTTAGTTTAAATTTAACGGTAATTAAGTCTTAATTATTCTTGAAATTTATTTTAAATAATAGTCCATGGATTATAAAAATAAATTTAATAGTAAACATCGTCTTAAGCTAAGATACGATCAATTCATAAATTATCTATTATTAATTACAACTAACTACTAAAATTCATAAATTTATGATATATTATTTAATTATATTTAAAAATATTTTGAATTTTTCATAATTTTTTATGACTAAAACTGTTTTAGCAAATACAATTATTGCACCTACTAAATCTCTTGAAGTTACTCGCAAACCTTATCCTAATTTTAAGGTTATTGTTTTAAATGATGATTTTAATACATTTGACCATGTATCAGATTGCTTGATGAAATATATTCCAAATATGAATAGTGATCTTGCATGGGAGTTAACAAATCAGGTACACTTTGATGGACAGGCTTTAGTTTGGAGTGGTCCTTTAGAACAAGCTGAATTATATCATCAACAATTAAGACGAGAAGGTTTGACAATGGCACCATTGGAGGCAATATGAGTAAATCTTCTGATGGTAGAATCGTTTGGAATCATTCCACTCATCTTGATGGCTTGATTCCTATTCTCGAAAAATTGGTTATTTATGAAGGAATTAAGACTGTAACACCTGCAGTTTTAAGTCGCTCTCGTAGTCATTCTCCTCATCTGAAATTAAAAATTTCTGTACCCATTCGAGGAGGCTATAAGTTAATTGCAAGGTGTGGGAAAAGTGTTCAAGAAGTTTTTGTTATTACAACATTGGAAAAAATAGAATTAGAAAATATTATTGCTGGAATTATCTAAATATATTTTTTTGTAAAACTATAGATTTTGAGGTAATATCACCAGAAAGTTAGTACCTTGATTTATCTTACTTTCTACTTTTATTTTCCCCTGATGATTTTCAACGATAGCTAGCACAATAGCTAAACCTAAACCAGTACTATAATTAGAATTATCTTCTGCTTGACTACGGGAAAAATCACCACGATAAAAACGATCAAAAAGATGAGGTAATATATTTTCGGGAATACCAATTCCATTATCAATAATTTCTATTTGACAATAATTTTTATGCTGTTTTTTGAGAATTTTTAAAATAACTTTTATCGTTAAATTTTTTTTTTCAACATTAGCACTATGAATAATACTATTACTGATAATGTTGGTAAATAAACGACTAATTTCTGCCCAATCTCCATTAATGGTAAATAAGTCTTCTTTTAAATTTTCTGATAATGACTCGTTACTAACAATATTTAAAGACAAATCAATATTTTTTTGCTGTGCAATAATTTTTTGTTCTTCTACTACTTCTAATAATAAAGCATCTAAGGGAATAGGAATAAAATTAGGTTTAATAATACCACTATCATTACGGGCTAAAAATAGTAAATCGTTAACTAAATTATTTAATCTTTCTGTTAATCTTTCTAAAATTTTTAACTGCTTTTCTTGAATTTTAGAATCGGTTTCAGGATAAGATAACAAACTTTGAATATTAGTTTTTATGGTGGCAATAGGATTCCTTAATTCATGAGAAGCATCAGCCGTAAATTGCTTTAAACTTTGATAAGATTCAATCACAGGTTTAATAGCAATACCTGATAAAAACCAACCGATTCCTCCCACGAAAATAATCATTAAAAGAATACCAATACTTAAGTCAATTATTAGCTGTTGAATTGGTTTAACCACATCAAATAAAGGATGACTTACCCTTAAATATCCTAAAATGTAATGGTCAATTTCTACTCTTTTTGTAATTTGTCGCAATAAATAATCATCAGAAATACGAATAGTTTTGCCTCCAGAATTAAAAGAGAGAGGAATAGGTAAAGAATCTTCTAAAGTTTGCCATAATAATTCACCGTTGGGGCTAAACCATTCTAAATCAATATGGTCATCTTCTACTTGATTTGTGGTGTTAGGATGTTGATAAAAACTTTCTTCTAAATTCACTCTAAATTTACCTTCATTATTATTAACTTTCTCTATCATTAAAGATGGCTCAATAATTTCAATTACGTGCTTTAAAGTATCATCAATTCGATCAATTAAAGTTTTATAAACATAACCATAAATTCCCATCGCAAAAATAATTAATAATACTGCTGTCACAGTAGTGTACCAAATTGCTAAACGACGACGAGTGGTTTGAAACATTAATAATAAATAGAAAATATTAGATAGTATTTAAAAATGATGAAAAAATATGAATTTAAAATATAATTTCTTTTTATCAATCATCAATTTTAATTTTGCCTAAATACTTAGATAAATAAGGTGAAAAAACTTCATAAATAAGAGTTAATGGTTTGCCTCTATGCCAAAATAAATAATGTCTTCCCCAAAAAGTTCTTTTTTCCTCAAAACCTTCTTCTAAAGCCTCAGATTTTCCATAATAAATTCCTTGAATATCTCGGTATAATTCTGTATGTAACTTCGCTAAACTTTCCCATATTGGCAAACTACGATTTTGCAAATAATCATCAATGTGATTTGCTTCCCACCATGAAGTTGCATAAGCTAATCTTTTACCACTAGCGGTTTTTAACCAAACTTGTCTTCTTATCCTCGGATTCGCAATTTTTTCAATCCCTTTAGGTGCGTTGTCTAAATCATCACCAATTAATGACATATCAATTACGTCAACCTCAATAGTCTCACTGGTTAATAATCGTAAATGTCGAGTGGGTGAGCCATCTCCTAATAATAGTATCTGCCATGCTGGTGCTAATTGACTATGAGGTAAACCAATTTTAACTAATTCTTCTCCTCCTTGCCAAATAGGTTGAAGTTGGTGCCATGTTGTGATAGTGCTTTCAGGTTTGATGATCATATCTTGAGCTTACGTTACAAAACTTAATATTATTTTAACCTAGAGAACTTGAAAAAATTTTTCTGATTCGTGAAATTGACTCAATTTCCTCTGGATATGAGAAAAGATACTAAGTTTTTTGATTTTTTATCTCATATTTCTTATGATAAAAGCAATTTGTCCAATGGATAAACCACCGTCATTAATAGGAATTTTTTGTGACCAATAAGGGTTAAAATGATTTTGTTTTAACACTTGAATTGTATTCTCCAATAAAAATTTATTCTGAAAGCAACCACCACTTAACACAATATTTTTAGTGTTGATTGTTTGACTAATTTGCTTAATTATTTCCACTAGAGTGAGATGGAATTTTGTGGCAATTAAACTCAAAGATTTTTTTTCTAAATAATCGTTAATAATTTCTCTAATTATCGATCGCCAATCGATATAATTACAGATATTCTCTTGATGTTGCCACTGAAAAGTATAAGTTTTATGAGGACAAAAATCACTGACTAAAAATTCTAAATTCATAGCGGCTTGTCCTTCAAAAGTGATATTGTCAATGATATTTAATAAGGAAGCTACGCCATCAAATAAACGCCCGACACTAGAGGTTAAGGGAGTGTTAATTTTTTTGTCTAGGATAGTTTGAAAAAGTTTTAATTCTGAAGATGAATAACTGTCAATTATAGATAAATTTTTCGGTATATTTTGAAAATTATTATAAACAAGATTAAGTAAAGCTAAAGCAATGCGTTTAGGTTGCAAAATTGCTTGACTTCCTCCCATTAAAGGAAAGGGTAAAAAACTGCCTATTCTTTTAATTTCAGTGTCACTAATATAAAAAAATTCGCCACCCCAAATAGTATCATCAAATCCGTAACCAGTACCATCCCATGCAATACCTAATAAGGGTAATTCTAAATTATGTTCTGCAATTGTAGCAAAAATATGAGCTAAATGATGTTGTATTTGAATAACAGGAATTGACGGTTTTTTCTGCTTACTTAATTCTTCGGCATATTGGCTAGAAAAATAATCTGGATGTGCGTCACAAACTATTAAATCTGGTTGAAATTCATAAATTTTACTTAAATTATTAATAGTATTTTTATAGGCTTTTATAGTTTCAGGTTTATCCAAATCGCCAATGTGTTGACTGGTAAAAATTTGTTGATTAAAACCAATGGCTATGGTATTTTTTAGATTTCCTCCTAATGCTAAAATTTTGTGAGGTTTTTCTTCTGGAAAATCTAGTAATTTTATCGGTAAAGGTGCATAACCTCTTCCTCTTCTTAATATCATCATTTGATTATCTATCACCCTAACAATGGAATCATCAACGGCACGAAAAATAGGGCGATTATGGATTAAAAAATAATCAGCTAAACAATTTAGTCTATCTAAGGCTTCTATTTCATCAATACAAATAGGCTCATTTTTTTGATTTCCACTGGTGGCGATAATAGGAAAATTTAACTTTTTTAATAATAAATGATGTAAGGGAGTATAAGGTAACATTACCCCTAAATAATTATTATGAGGTGCGACTTCTTCTGAGATATAGTTATTATCAATTTTCGGATTATTTTTAAAAGATTCTTTTTGATTTAGATTATTTAAGTTACTCACTTTTCTCAATAAAACAATGGGAGAAGCTACAGATAATAAAATATTTTTTTCAATATCCGACACCAAACAATCAGCTTTAATTTTTTCTAAATTAGGATACATTACAGCTAATGGTTTATGAGGGCGATTTTTTCTTTGTCTTAAAATTTTAATAGCCTCATTATGCCTAGCATCAGCTATTAAATGAAATCCTCCTAATCCTTTGACAGCTAAAATTTTTCCTTCTATAATTAAGTTACAACTTTTTTTTATGGCTTCATCAAAACTTGCTAAAATATTACCTTTTTTATTCCATAATTCTAACTTTGGTCCACACTTTTGACAAGCATTTGGCTGTGCATGAAAACGCCTGTTTTTAGGATTGTAATATTCTTCTTCACATTCTTTACACATCCTAAATTTACTCATCGTAGTAAAAGGGCGATCATAAGGTAAATCTTTAATGATAGAATAACGGGGACCGCAATTTGTACAATTAGTAAAAGGATAACAATACCGCCGATTTTGAGAATTAAAAATTTCCTCTAAACATTCCTGACAAGTGCTTAAATCAGGTAAAACAATCGCCGTTTTTCTTCTATTATCAATAGTGTCTAAATTTTTAATCGTAAATTGTTGATAACCTACCCAGTTTGACAGCTTAATTTCTAAACTATAAATTTCTGATTGTAAGGGTTTCTCAGCTTTAATTCTTGTGATAAAAATATCTAATTCAACAGTGGTTAATTCTACTTCAATAACAACACCTTCCCCAGAATTTTTTACCCATCCTTTTAAATCTAATTCTATAGCTAAAGTATAAATAAAAGGACGAAAACCAATTCCTTGTACAATACCTTTTATAATTATTTGATAACAATTTTTAGCCATCATTTTAGACTTTATCTATTTTTTCTAATTAGGGTATGCTGTTAGGAATCAGAAGTCTATAAAAATCAAAGGTTAGGTATAATTCAACAGAAAATGCTTTTCACAATTTTTACTCAAAAAATAGGTAAGTATTCTACAATTACATACTCTAATTCTAACAAAGGGCTTAAGCCTCTTGCCAAACCATTAAAATTATTTTCTATTCTCTACTCTCACCAAAACACTTTTTCATCATCTCCTAACTGTAGAAACATCTAAGTTTATTTATAACTTTACTAACTAGAATTAAGGCAATTTTTACCTTCTAGTCTTTCCCTTATTTTCTCTTTTCTCCATCAAAAAATTAGAAAAATTTTAATCTATTATCTCTTTTTTTGTAATTTTTGCTCAATATAACGATACCAATTATTTATTCCTTCACCACTGCGAGAAGACACCATCAAAATTTTAGCTTGAGGAGCAATTTTTTTGATATTTTGTAACGCTAAATCTTGATTAAATTCTACGGCTTTAGCAATATCTATTTTATTGATAATTACCACATCAGCACTTTTAAATATTGTGGGATATTTTAAAGGTTTATCTTCTCCTTCTGTTACCGATAATAAAACTATTCTTTCATTTTCGCCTAAATCATAAGAAGCAGGACAAACTAAATTACCAACATTTTCAATTATTAACAACTGACAATGATTTAAGTCAATTTTTTGCAGAGAATTATTAATCATTTCTGCTTCTAAATGACAAACATCTCCAGTGGTTATTTGGATAACTTCTGCTTTACTCCTTCTCAATCTTTGGGCATCATTATCTGTGGCTAAATCACCAACTATAACCGCACTTTTGTAGGTAGAATTGAGATCGGTTAATGTTTTTTCTATAAAGGTAGTTTTTCCTGATCCCGGCGAAGACAATATATTTAGTACAAATATACTTTTCTGTTGAAATAACTCTCGATTATGAAAGGCTAAATGATCATTTTTTGCTAATATAGATTCATAAATATTGATAGTTTTAGAGTCATTATTGTGACTGTGATTATGATCATGATGGTGATGTTGATAAAAGTCATGATTATTAATTAAAATCTTTTGAGGGGTAACGCTACAACCACATTTTATACACATAGTTTTAGGATTAATGAAGGGAATAAGTCTTTAAGTTAATTATAAGAAAAAATATCAGTAAATCAGGTATAAAAAATTTAAGAAACTTCAAGAGATATTAACTTAATTTCTTTACCTTGAAGAATATTATTGCTGAATTGATCGCAATTTGGGCATTGAAAAAACCATTCATCAGGTTGAAATTTTTGTTGACAATGATCACAATAACAAATAACTGGTAATGATTCTATTTTTAAAGTCGAATTTTCTGCTATTGTACCTTTTCTTATCACCTCAAAAGCAAATTTTAATGCCTCAGATACAACTCCTGACATTTTACCAATACAAATAGTGATTTCTTTAATTTCTGTGGCGTTTTCTTTAATCGCATAATCAATAGCAATGTTTAATGTGTCTTCCATTATTCCTATTTCGTGCATTTTTTTATCAATAATTACTCAATTTTGTTAATAATTTCTTTAATAATTTTTAAAGCTATTTTAATGCCTTCTTTTGCTAAGTCTGATAATTCTTCCCCTAAATCAATATTATTTACTGGAATAGTAATAAGGTAACTTTTAGGATACTGATTATGAATTAGTTTAGTTAAATATAGCAAATATTCTGGAGTGCAATAATGCCCATATTCACATTTATTATTAATTGCACTTCTAGGTAATAAGATAGTTGTTACTTCATTATTATCCACACAAGCATCGATAAAAATAATATTAGAAAATATTGCTATTTTTTCAGCTAATTCAGGAGTTAATTGATGTTGATAAATACATTTTACTTGCGGTAAAGCCTCTATTTCTATCTTTTGAGCTATAATTTGTCCAACTTGATCATCATTTCTTAAACTATTTCCATAGCCGATAATTAAAAATTTATTTTTATTTTGATTCGTCATATTAACTAGCAATATTCGAGAATAACTTGTTTTTGATAATTACGCAAAAGTTGAACTAAATCTTCAATTAAACTACGGCGGATCGATATATTTTTCGGTAATAAAGGATTTTGATAAAATTCATTAATTTGTTGCCCTACTAAAAAATAAATTGAGTCGGCTTCTAAAATTTCTCTAGCTAATAATACTGCCCCATTTTTAATAGTCGGCAATCTACTAATATCAAAATTACATTTAATTAAGACTTCTTTGGCTTTAGAAATTGTCAAAATTCCTTCTGTCACTAAATCTACTTCTTTTAATTTACCAATGGGGGGCAATTCTTTACTCATCGTCAGAATATCCATTTCAATGGTTTCTCCCATATAATTGGCAACAATATTACCAGTTGTGCCACCACAAATAATTTTTCTGCCTTGAAAACTCAATAATTGTTCCGCATATTCTTCATCTTTGGTAACATCTAATGGTGGTCCTGTAAAAATCATCAAAGGTTTAGGTTTACGAATATATACTCCGACAAAAGTAGCGTCATCACCAATATAATCACAATATAATTTTTTAGTTTCGTTGACAATTTGTTCAATAATATAACGAGAATTAGTGGCTTTATGGCGAAAAATATTTTCCATAAATTTAGCGATATTTTCCCAACCCCATCCAAAATTCATAGTATTTCCTAATCCTGCATAAAGAATTCCATCACTAGCCGCCCCTAAAAAATCGCCTCTTTCTAGTATTCCTTGGCAGGAATTAATTTTTTTATTTAATATTTGTTCTGTTTGATGTTTGAGTGGGAAAATAACACCTTTTTTAAGTAAAAAAATAGGCGGATTATCAAAGTTAATTACATGAAATTTATTAGTGATATGATCAAGGGTAATGATGGTAAAAGTAGCATAGGCAATATTTCTTACTTGACAAATAGGTAAAGTGCCAACAATGGTTTCAATAACTTCTTTTAAGGGTAAATCAGCATCAAGCATAGTAATAAGTATTTCAGTGGTTAAAGTGGCTAAAATACTAGCCTTAACACCACTTCCTAAACCATCAGAAAGCACAATAGTACTTTTAGTTTCTGTTTTAGTAAATTTTACTTGATCACCGCACAATTCTTCATTTTGTTTGTTTAAACTATAATAATAAATATCGAAAAAATTATCTTCAATCATCAGTTTATTAATTCATTCAAAAAAATATAAAGAGGCAATCATAAAATAAATAGTTATTTATTAAACAGGGCTAAAAGTTTAAATAAAGTTACCTTTGTTTCTGCGGTAGTTTCCCCTAATAAACCAGCAATCTCTTGAGCAACTTTCATCTGATTATGGACAACTTTATTAACTTTTTTGATCATTTCTTCCTGCATTTCTTTTAATTCTTTTTGTTTAATTATTTCTGTGGTTATATCCGTCATAATGCACAAAATAAAATTTTCTTCTTGAATAGGAAAAATAAATTCTTTGACAATAATATCATGTTTTAAATATTCTGTTTCCCTGTTTTTTATGACAAGATTTTTTTGCCATGCTTCTTTAATATGATCAATATTTCCTAATATATCAGTGGCTAACTTACCAATTATAGGCTCATTTTCGAGGCGAAATAGTTGACAAAAAGATGGATTTACCAGTTTAATTATTAAGTTATTATCGATAGCAATTAAACCATTAGGATCATATTCCCATAAAAGTTTATATAAATGATTTTGACTACTTTCTAACATAGCTAACTATATATTTTTTTGTTATTTTAAATAATAAGTAATATTTATTTTATTTTTATTTAATCATCGGCAATATTTCTCTAACAAACTTGTCTTCTAAATTCTGAGGACTAATATGAATAAAGTGTTTATCCCTAAATTTCATAACAATTCCACTGCTACAAGTTTCCAAACAAAATGAGCCTTTTAACTCAATTTTTTCATTCAAATTATGTTGATTCATTAATGATTGTAGATGAGGTAAAACTTCATAAACACCGAGTTGATGACACGCAGAACCCATACATAAATATAAGTTTTCTTTGACCATAATTGTACCTCTTATTAACCGTTCGTAGTTAAGGCTTTAGCCTTTTTTCGTCACAGATTTTTAAGTCGTAAAGGGATTACGATAAACTGATATTTTAAAGCCCTAAAAGACACACTATAAACGGAGCTATTTGTCAATTAATTTTTGTATTTTTCTGTGATAATTTTGCCTTTACTATCAACTAATTCAATATGTAATGGCATTTGTCCGATCGCATGAGTCGAACAGCTCAAACAGGGATCAAATGCTCTAATTCCTGCTTCTACACGGTTTAACATGGCTTCTGGTATGTCTTCGCCGTGAATGTAGTGTTTGGCTATCTGGGTGACGGTTTTATTCATGGCAAGGTTATTTTGCCCTGTGGCGATAATGAGGTTTACCTTTTTAATTAAGCCGTTGTCATCCACATTGTAATGATGAAAAAGTGTGCCTCTAGGCGCTTCACTTACACCAATGCCTTCTAAGTAATTGATTCCTGCTTCTGCCCTTACTCTGGTTGACAAAATGTCGGGATCGTGTATTAAGTTTTCAATAGCTTCTAAACAAGCGACAATCTCAATTAAACGAGCATAATGGTAAAAGAAAGATGACGTAGCTACACGACTACCTGCCCGATGACGAAATTCTTGTAATTCCCGATCAGCTTGGGGTGTGCCAATACGGTCGCACAAATTTAATCTTGCCAAAGGACCTACTCTATAGATACCATCAGGATATCCTAAAGGTTTATAGTAAGGGAATTTGAGATAAGACCAATTTTCCACCGCCTCCCCTAAAAAGTCTTGATAGTTGTCTTCACTCAAACCGTCAGCGATAATGTTACCTTGACTGTTGATGAAACGTAAATGTCCGCCGTAATGTTCCCAAGTGCCATCGGGAGCGACTAACCCCATAAATAAAGATTCAAATTTACCAAATACGTCAATTTCTGTCTTTAATTCGCTATCTAAGAGCTTTTTAAACAGATTTAATGCTAATTCAGTAGTTTGTTTCGCTTCAGGTAAATTATCTTCAATCCACTGACGATTTTCTGTACTTAAGGGCGATCGCACTCCACCGGGTACAGCCCATGCGGCATGAATTTTTCTTGCTCCGAGTATTTCAATTATATTTTGACCAAAAGCACGTAAACGGATACCAGCACGAGCTAAATCTGGATCAGCAGCCATTAAGCCGAAAACATTACGGGTAGAAGGATTAGACTCCCAACCCAAGAGAAAATCAGGGCTACTGAGGTGGAAAAAGGAAAGGGCATGAGACTGAGTTATTTGGGCTAAATTCATCATACGGCGCAATTTTTCCCCAGTGGGTGGAATTTTCACCCCTAAAATTTTATCCCCAGTTTTAGCGGAAGCGAGGAGATGACTAACAGGGCAAATACCACAAATTCGAGCAGTAATTCCCGCCATTTCAAACATAGGACGACCTTCACAAAATTTTTCAAAACCCCGAAATTCTACTACGTGAAAACGAGCATCATTTACTTCACCATTATCATCTAAATAAATAGAGATTTTAGCGTGTCCTTCAATGCGAGTCACGGGATCAATAATAACTGTTTTAGTCATAATTTTTTACCTATTTTATACTTAAATATTAAATGTTTTCTACTATTTTTAAAATGTTCCTTATTTTATTTTCTAAGGAAGGATTTTTTTAATTAAACGTTTAAAAGCTCTTTTAAAACTTGTATCAGCTACTAAAATCATTCTTTTTCATCGTCTTCTAATAAATAGTTCATTATTTCGTCTGAATTTCTTACTTTTACCTTACCGAGCTCTAAATTTTTGAGAGTTTTGTCTCCATTGCTTAAGATTTCTGAACGTCTTTTTTCAATAGGTCTTTTGCGTATTCGTTCGAATAAATATTCTTGGTCATCTCATAGATAAAGTTTCGATCAAATCAATAATATCTTGAAAATAAGTAGTGGTCATAAAATCCTCCTATAAATAATCATTTTTAATGAGTTTTCTAAAAGCTTTTACTGTTTTGTTTATAACTTATATTTGACATTTACTTAGGTATTTTGAAATTATTTTTTTTAGAAAAATATTAGAAAAAAGACTAAATTATTTTTCTATATATTGATTATTTTCGAGAATATTAGTATGTAAATTATGATTTTCAAAATGCTATAATTCAGGTATTTCTAAAGCTAAAAAAATATGGGGATAGGTACAAAATATTAAGTCAATTTCTAACGCTAAATCTGAAGGAGAATCGTGGTTAAATCTAGTAGTTTTTTGTATCTAATTTTAACTTTATTTTAGATATAGAAATAGTTATTAGGTTCGAGTCTTTTTTGTAAAATTTCGCTTTTAAAAGTGGTTGAATCTAAAGGACAAAATTCTATAGCTAATTCCTCCAACATAATCTCGATTAAGGTAGAAATATAAATTTTATCTATTTTATGTTCTGGTAAAGGACTCATAATTTCTAACATATGATTATAATAAGCTATTTTAATGTTACCATGCTCTCCTGACTCTGCTAAAATATCCTCAAATTGTTGCCAACTAACATCATTTATAACCAGAGTTTGTCTTTTTAAAAGGTTAATTTTTTCTAAGGCTAAAAGCATTATTTATTCCTTCTTATTAACTAACTATAGCATTCCTAACTCATTGGTAAAATTAGATCCTTTCTACTGCTTAATAAAGGGAATTAGTCCTCTTTTCTTTCATAAATCAGCTCAAACTGAAGTTACTTCTTAGCTTAAACCATCATCAAGAAAACCTGAAAAAACTTTGCGTCTTTGCGAGAGGAAACAAATCAACCAAATTTGATCATTTCTCGCCCTTCCATAACGGGTTTTTCGCCTTTTAACAGAGGTGCGATGGCATTTTTAATGCGTTGGGCGGAAGGGGGGCAACCGGGTAAAAATAAATCCACGTCCACGATATGATGAATAGGCTGGACTTTTTCGAGCAATTCTGGTACGATGCGAGCGTCTTTGGGTATTTTTCCCGAATCGTCACTTAATTCTAAATAGCAACGTTTTAGAACAGGATCAGTACCATTTAACATATTGCGCATGGCTGGTACATTGGCGGTAACGGCACAATCCCCGAAGGAGATGAGAAACTTGGTTTTTTTGCGTACTTCTAAAAGTAACTCTAGGTTTTCTTCGTTGGCGATCGCACCCTCCACTAAGCAAACGTCAACATTATCAGGATAGTGCTTGATGTCACTGGCAACGGGGCTATATACCACGTCCACTGCCTCGGCTATATCAAATAAAAATTCGTCTAAGTCTAAGAATGACATATGACAGCCTGAGCATCCTGCTAACCATACTGTAGCAAATTTTATTTTGTCCATTGGTGTTTCTCCCTTGCGTTACTTAAAAATTCAACTTTACTGCGATCTTTGACCATTTCGGCGGTAGTGCTACCTTTACGGAAAATGCTACCTGTAGGACAAGCATCGACACATTTACCACAGGATGTACAAGCGTCAACCTCACCCCAAGGCTGATTTAAGCCACTAACGATTTTAGCGGCAGCACCCCGAAAGGCGACATTCCACACGTGAGCGGTTTCGATTTCTGCACAAACTCTCACGCATCTAGTACATAGAATACAACGATTATGATCAATGCCAAATTGGGGATGAGACAAATCAACTTCTCTTTCAGGGAAACGATAGTTAAACCTAGTATGATCCATACCTACTTCGATCGCTACATCTTGCAATTCACAGTTATTGTTAGCGACACATATAGCACAAACATGATTACCTTCCGCAAAGAGTAATTCAACAATCATTTTGCGATATTCTTGTAAGGTTTCGGTTTGAGTAGAAACTTCCATCCCTTCTTGCACTTCTGTTATACAACTAGGTACAAGGTTTGGATTACCTTTAATTTCTACCAAGCATAAGCGACAAGCACCTACATCGGAAACCCCTTCTAGGTGGCAAAGGGTAGGAATCCTGACTCCTGCTTCTTGAGCGGCTTTAAGTATTGATGTACCAGATTCTACAGCTACGTCAACACCATCAATTTTTAATGTATGTACAGACATGATTGATAGTTAAATATTTAATAGTTAATAGTAAAAGAACTGCCTATATTTTCCCAATTTTATTCAATAGAAATTTGAGATATTGGCTCTTTATTGATTAAATTTTTCTAATAACCAAGCAACTACTTTACTATGATTAGTTTGACGAGTCATTTTTAGAGCTTCCTCTAATATGGATAATTTTAGATTAGATAAAACTTGAGATTCTCTGATTCTATAACTGCCTTCATTTTCCATTTTAAAAGCAATTATTTCTCCTTTTTTAACATTAACAATCCAATACTCTTTTATGCCTAATTGTTCATATAATAAACGTTTTTCTCCTTGATCATCTGCCAAGGAAGTATTCGCTATTTCTACGACTAAAGTGGGTGGAAGAAAAACATCTAATTCAATAATATTTGTACCATAGGGAATAGCGTCAACATTTTCGCCAATATAATAAGATAAATCAGGCTGTGCTTCTTGATAACCTATTTTTCGATAACTACAGTTATCTTTAGCATTCAAATTAATGCCTTTTAAAGCTACATAAAGATTAATAGCACTATTGATGATTGAGTGATCACTAGCATGATCATTCCCTAATGGAGACACTTCGATTCTTAATTTTCCTTTATAGTAATAAAACTTTCCTTTTTCATAATCAAGATTTTTCGTGAGTTGGATAAATTCATCCCAAGAAGCATCTATCCATGTGTCAGAAATTATCTTTGTTTGTAATAGAGTCATCTCAATTTTCTCCTTTACTAAGATTTTAATAATTGTAAATATTCATCTTTAAAATAATGTAAAGTACTTAATACTGGATTAGGTGCTGTTTGCCCTAAACCGCATAAACTGGTAGCTTTTACCATATGGGAAAGATGCTCTAATTTACTTAAATCTGCTTCTGTCGCTTCCTCGTTGAGAATTTTAGTTAACATTTGATACAATTGCACTGTACCAGTTCGACAAGGGATACATTTTCCGCAAGTTTCCCCCCGGCAAAATTCCATATAAAATCGAGCAAGAGCTACCATATTAGTCTCTTCATCTATGACTATCATGCCTCCTGATCCCATAATAGTACCCAATTCTTTGAGAGATTCGTAATCTACAGGGGTATTAAAGTATTTTGTAGGAATACAACCCCCAGAAGGACCACCTGTTTGTACGGCTTTGATTTCATTATTTCCAGGCACTCCCCCTCCCATTTCTTCTACAATTTGGCGAATAGTTGTCCCCATCGGTACTTCAATTAAGCCTGTGTTGTTAACGTTACCCGTAAGAGCAAATACTTTTGTACCTTTACTTTTTTCTGTACCAATATTGCTATACCACACCCCTCCTTCTCGAATAATTGGCACGATATTCGCATAGGTTTCCACGTTGTTAATTAAAGTGGGGCATCCCCATAAGCCAGACTGGGCTGGATAAGGAGGGCGAGGGCGAGGATTACCTCTTTCCCCTTCAATGGAAGCAATTAAGGCTGTTTCTTCTCCACAGACAAACGCCCCCGCACCTACCCTAATTTCAATCTTAAAATCGAAAAGACTGTTAAATATTTGTGTGCCTATCAAATCTTGCCTTTTCGCCTGTTGAATGGCTTTTTGTAATCGTGCTATCGCTAAAGGATATTCCGCTCTCACGTAGATATAGCCATGATTTGCTCCTACAGCATAACCTGCGATCGCCATTCCTTCAATAATACGATGAGGATCACTTTCAAGAACACTACGATCCATAAAAGCTCCTGGATCTCCTTCATCTGCATTACAAACAATGTACTTTTGTTCATTAGGCATTTTAGCGACAGTCGCCCATTTTAAGCCTGTGGGATAACCACCGCCTCCTCTTCCTCGTAAACCACTAACAATAACTTCTTTAACTACTTCTTGGGGTGTCATTTCATGCAAGGCACGATATAACTGTTGATAGCCTCCCAATGCAATATAGTCATCGATGCTTTCAGGGTTAATTTTTCCGCTATTTTCTAAGACAATGGGCATTTGTAGGGCAAAGAAGGGATGATTATAATCACCCATTGGTGCGGTGGCTTCTTCTTCTCCTTTCAAGGCTTTAACAATAGAAGGAGCATCTTCAGGACGCACATTTTCATACAATAAATTACGAGGGGCAATCTCCACTAACGGACCTCTACCACAAAATTTCATACAACCTACAGGGCAAACTTCTACTTCATCCTGTAGCCCTTGAGCTTCAATAGCAATTTTCAACTCATCAACGATAGATTCTGAACCAGAAGATTTACAACTAGCCGCTCCACAGCATAAAATACGGATAGACTTACGACTAGCGATAGTTTCTTCAGCAATAAACTGTAATCTATTTAAATCCATAAAATTCTCCTCTAGTAATATTTCCCGTCAGGCTTTAGTAACTGGCTTTTAATTTCTGATACTTCATTGATTCTCTAGCCATTCTTTGATTTGTGCTAAAACTGATTCTGGTGTTTGTTTTCCACATACCTTACCATCAAAAACTGCTGCCGGTGCTAAACCACAAGCTCCTATACAACGAGCAGTCATTAATGATACTTTACCGTCAGCAGAAGTTTCTCCTTGATGTAAATTTGTCTCTTGTTCTAATTTATCTAGTAATTGCGATGAACCTTTAACATAACAAGCTGTACCAAGACAAACTACACAGTTATGTACTCCTGAAGGCTTGAGGGAAAAAAGATGATAAAAAGTGGCGACACCAAAAACTTGACTTAAAGGTAATTTGAGTTCATGGGCAATGTAGATTAAAACATCTTCTTCTAAATAACCAAAAGAAGATTGTGCTTTATGCAAAATTTCAATGAGAGCATCTTGACGATGTTGATTACGTTTAATCGTTATATCTAACACTTTTAGACGTTTATCAACAGTATTCGCTTTTTCTGATGGAGACTTTAATACTGTGTTAGGCATTTTTATTTTATTTATCTCCCTTATTTGATCGGAAAATAAACCTAATAGTTAATATTGTTTATAATAATTTTTAATTTTAGAACAATTATTTGAGAGAAAATCATAAATTTAACATATAATTATAATTATTTACGTTAATTTACATTATTTGTTTTTGTAACTTTGATAACACGAAATTATCATAAAAAAACTAATTATTTATTTATTAATCGTCTATTATTCTCAAGATTATGTGTTTAGCAATACCCGGAAAAATTATCACCATTGAAGGAGCAAATATCCTCGAAAAAAAGGGAAAAGTTAGTTTTGGTGGTATCTTAAAAGAAGTTAGTTTTGCTTATACTCCTGAAGCAAAAATTGGTAATTATGTAATAGTTCATGTAGGTTTTGCTTTAAGTATAATTGATGAAATAGAAGCTCAAAAAACCTTAACGGATTTAGCTGAAATTATGTCCTAAGTTAAAGCATATATAACTAAGTTTAGCCTGATTCATTTTTTGATGGGAGGTAGAAAATGCGAAATAAAAAATAGTAATAAAAATGGACTCAAACTTATTGGAAACTAATTATTATCACTATACTAATTAAATATTTTTTCAACCATGTTAGATATAAGTTAAATGGATTTTAGATTATAACTAATTATTAGATTTAGCAGTAATAACTTCTACGTAACGCAGGATTTTTTCCTTCATTTTAAACCCTTGACGGACAATTTTTGTGATAGTCTGATCTGGTATATCATCTCTAATTTCTCGATCAACTACCTGACACACGCTAAAATCAGGAATATTCCCATTAAAATCGATTTTTTCTACTTCCCTACGAGATAAAATAGTCAGTAATTTTTCCTGCACACTAGCGGTAAATTTTGGCAATCTTTTAAAGGCTTTAGGATTAAAATTATCATCCTGTAAATTAGTATCTAAGTAGTTAATCAAAAATTCTAAACTATCATAAATATCTAACATTTCTTCATATAATGCTTCTGCTTTTGCTTCATTTTCTTGTTGCTGAATTTTAACAGTTTGCTGTAATTTAGTTTTCTCTTTTAATAACTTTTCATTTTCTTTTAATAAATCATCTCTTTGTTGTTTAGTAATAATTAAATTATCATTATTTGCTTTATTTTGATTATTGGAAAATATTTTTAAAATTTGTTCAAATAAGTTTTTCATGATTCACCTGTTATATAAATTTATAAGAATATTTCTCGCAAAGGAGCAAAGACACAAAGCAAGAAAATAGCAAGAGGTTTTTTATGATTCAATTAATTTTTTTATTTTTTAAGAGAATAATTTTAAACCTAATTGTTTATCGAATTCGGTAATAGTGTCACTTTCAGTATAGGCTTGATCTAAACCATCAAATTCTGTCAAAAGTTGGATGGTAGGAATAGGCTCATTTAATGCCGATAAATCCTGTTTTTTAAACCTCTGAATTAAGGGTAAATTAGGGCGTAAATAATCATCAATTAACCGTTGTTGATTATCCATCAAACTTTTTCTAGCTTCAGCGATTTGCTTAGGATTATATTTCTTTTTCTTCATCGCCATAGCAAAGGCTTTAGTTATTTCGGCGATAGATGCAGCAGGAGAAACTTCTAACACATCATAAGGATTTGGGATAATATTTTTTTGATTAGACATAATTAAACCTCTTAATTAAATAATTCTTAATAGTTGATAAATTTCTCTAAAACTCTGCTCATGAGGACAAATTTCATAAGCCCATCGTCCCAATTGTTGTAATGCTTCCCATTCTAATTCTTTAGCTTTTGCTCCTTCTAAAGCAATTTCAATACACATATTTGCCACTATATATTTTATCTCTTTATTAGATGAATATTTAGCTTTTTTAACCGCATCTTCAAATCTATTTTGTTTTAATAGTTTATCAATTTCTTCAGCTTCTAGGCTATATTCTAATCTACTTAATAAATCTAAAACTAAAGGGTTATTTTTATCAATTTTTTGTACTTTTTTTAGTTGACTAATTGCTTGAGAAAAAGAGATTTTTTCATTAGCTACTTTATCGGAAATTTCTCTGGCTTTATACTCAGCTAAATAACTAGCAGAGGCGGGAGATTTTAATAAATCATACCAAAATTGAGCAAATTCTAAATGTTCATTAAAATTCTCTAATTTTTGTCTTTGTTTTTCACATAAGTTATTGATTTGTGTTACCAACTCACGATTATTTTTAATATAATTTTGGGAAATTTGTAAACAAGATTTGGCTTTTTTCCATGAATCATGTTTTAAATAGTAACAACCCTGATAATAATTTATAAAACTATTTGCTAATTTTTCTACATCAGTAGAAGGTGATAAATTAGGCTGAATTTTTATTCCTCTTTCTACATCAT
Source organism: Geminocystis sp. NIES-3708 (assembly GCF_001548095.1). NCBI lineage: Bacteria > Bacillati > Cyanobacteriota > Cyanophyceae > Chroococcales > Geminocystaceae > Geminocystis > Geminocystis sp. NIES-3708. The sequence continues at coordinate 1,820,950 of NZ_AP014815.1, forward strand.
TTTTAAGACAAGCGGCAACAGTTAAACCCCAATCAGTAAATAATGTGCTTAATTGATTTACTGTTAATTTTATATTTTTTAACTCTTTTTTATACTGTTGATAAAATGCTGGAGTTATAAATAATTCTTTAATTTTTACTCCAGAATTAGGAGGATTGCCTATTAACTCTATAGCCAACATTTCTCTGCGGAAAATATCTCTAAATTGATAATATTTTTCAAGATTACTATCTTTATATTTATCAATAGTATTCTCAACTATTTTGATTAATTCTTCTTCAATTTTTTGATAATCAATTTGATGACTACCTAACCAAGGTAAATTTTGTAAAATTGGATTTTCTTTAATATTTAACAAAGCAGTTGCCCATGTTGCTATCCACCTTTCTGTATAACTAGCATCTATTTGCACTTGATAATAAAGAGCGATCGCCATATTATGTAAAATAGTTATATTGGGAGTCTTTTTAAACTGTTTTTCTAGTTGATTAATAATATTAACAAAGTCATTAGATTGCCATAATTGATGTTCTAAAGCTGGTTGAATATGCTTAGATAAGTTATACTCAATATTTTCGTCATAACCATATTTTTCTGTTAAATTTTCATAACAATTTTTCGCTTCTTTATATTTTTCTTTACTAACTAAATTTTCGATATGTTGAATAATTTGTAAGCGATTTCTTTGTATTAAAATTTTGATAGATTCTTTTTGTTTATTTACCAAAGGATGATTAATTTGCTTCCATTCTTGTTTGACTTTTTCCCAATCATTTTTCTGTAAATAACAAAATCCTCGTAAATAATTAGCTTTTTCTTCCGTCAATTTTTCTAAGTAAGATAACGCAGAAGAATAGTTATTTTGTTTAATATCAATCAAAGCTAAACGATAACTAGCAGATTCTAAAGTTGGTAAATGAGACAATGCCAATTGATATTGTTTTTTGGCAATGGTAAAATTACCAATTTTTTCAGCTAATAATCCTTGTCTATACTCGATTTTTGCGTTAATAACTGTCTTTAATTTAGCGTTTAATACTTCTCCATCTTGACGGCTAAATTTATCTAAATTTAATTGCAATTGACTTTGTGCTAATACAAAATCACCTTGTTGGGCAAGATTTTTTATTTGTTTAAGATTATTTTCATATTGAGTTTGAAGTTTTGCTAAATATTCATATTCTTTAATTTCTGTAGCTAAACTAATAACTTTAAAAATTTTTTCTGCCTGTAAAAAATAAGATAAACCTTCCCGAAAAAAGCCATTTTTTCCTTGATTTTTAGCATCATTATAGAGAGATTGAAATTTATTTCTACTGTTAATTTTATCTTTTAAAACTTGTTCAATAACAGCATATTCAGTTTCATATAAAATAGCGTTACATTTAGTAAATAAATTTAAGGCTTGAGTAAGAATTTGACTATCAAAAGGATCATTTTTATCTAATGCAAGAATTTTTTTTCCTTCACTAGCTGAATTTTCAGCTCTTTGTAGTTGCATTTTCCATGTATTAAGCTGAGTATTGACATTATATAATAAATCTTTGACAGAAAAATCTCTGACTAATTGTTCACGCCAAGAGGGATTTTCGTTCCATAAAGATTTAATTTCTTCCCCTAATTTTATGGCTTCCTTTAGTTTTTTTAACTGTGCTAAATCTTTGGCTTCACTAAATTTTCTTTCACTAATTTCTTCATTATTAAAAACAGCTAATGTTTTATCGACAAAATCAAATAATCCCATATCTTTAACCTCTTTATTAACTAATTTATTGTACTTTTTGGCAGAATTCGGCTAAATTGGGAATTAAAATTATTTGCCCAACTTCTAAATTTTGCGGTGAATTGATACTTGGATTCGCTTCAGTTATTAAATGCCATGGGTTACCATCACCATAAAAACGTAAACTTAACATATATAAAGAATCCCCTGATTTTATTTGATACTTAAAACCACCACACCAATTTAATTTTGGTTTTGATTCTTCGACATTTTTCACCTGATTTACTTGCTCATTAAGCTCTTTTTTCATAGCTTCTAAACTCGCATTATAATTATTTTTAGCTATTAAATAACTACTAAAACTAGCAATAATTATTCCTAAAATTAATAAAATAATGAACAAATAAATTATTAAACTATTCTTCTTAGAATCTAGTTTATTTTCAAGTAAAGGTAATTCTTTTAACATCCGAATTGTTGATAAATCTGTCTCACAATTAGGACAAATATTCGTTTCAATTTCTTGGCGATCGCACACAGGGCAAGTCAATTTTTGATTCATAAAAATACATTAATTTTGGACATCAAATAATTTTATACCAAGGGCTTTAACCCCTCATTTTTGAAAAGAGGAAAAACCCTAAAATAAAAGGTTTACTAAGAGCTAAGACACATCTAAGTTGCATATTATTTTGTTATAAATAAACAAATCTCCCCTGTCTCCTAGTCTCACTTTTATTAGTAAATGTAAATGCGTTTTAGCTTACTAACGGGTTAAACCAGTGGCAATTTTACCTGTAGGCAAATCTTGATCTAAATACTCTCGTATTTCTTCGATTAATTCTGGTAAAATTCTGTCAGCAGTTGTACCATCACCTTTTTGAATAGCATCTAGCACATTAAAGAATTTATTTTCTAAAACCTTACCGTGGGCAGGTGCAATACGATTAGCACGAATTACTCCTAAACGCACTAATAGTAAAATATGTATTAGGTTAGGCAGGTTATCAAATTCTCGGCTTCCATCCTCTGCTAATTTTTGCATCGCTGAAATATTATTCGTATCGATGGCATTATTCATTTGTGTTAACAAATTATTTAAGCGACTAATTTGATCGTCGTGCATAATATTAGAAGCAAACTTAAGGGCAAAATCAAAATCTCGTATATACATTAGTATCGGATCTCGTTCACTACAAGCAAAAGCCTGTAACTCTTTGAGTTTATCTTGGGCGACTTGAAGGCGATCGCCCTGTAACACTCCGTGAAGATAAATTTGATTAGATGCCCTAACAATTTCTCCTGCTAATTCATTGGCATTTTGTACCCCATATTCGGTTAAATTACCCTCTTCATTGAGTTGTCGAATTAATCCCTCTACCTGAGAAGCGATTTTTTCATCCTGATTACCACGAGAAAAAGAGCCACTTACACGAATAGCGTGATTATTTTTCAGACTCGCCGTCATGGTTAGTGCAGAATTCTCTTCATCTAATTCCACCATCACATCAACTTCTGTGCCTTTAAGATAAGGTTTATCTAAGGCTAACCACATATCCCCAATACGTTCGTCATTTTTTCGTAAATCGATGCCTTGTCTCACATCATCAGGGCTAAAAAACTTGAAATGTATCAATTCTTGCCCATCCCCAGAGGTTTTAAAAGTATGGCTTTTTTGGACGGGTAACACATCCCCTTGTTTAATTAACGGAAAACGAGGATCATCATCTAATTGAATACAATAATCACGGGATACAGTACCAACAATTTCCGTAATGCCCGAAGAAACAATACCTGCACCTTCGGCAACAGCAAACATAGGGCGAGGATGCACTACTACTTTATCTTTCCCAAAAGCTTTAATAACTTCTTGTTGCACTAAAGGAATTTGACTCGAACCACCCACTAATAAGATAACATCGATCATATCTTCAGGATAGTCAGAATATTTAATAGCATCTCGACAAATTTCGATAGAGCGTTTAATCAAAGGTAATATCATGGCTTCAAATTCTGCCCGTGTGATAGTCACATCAATGGGAATCGCCATGCCAAAATCGTCAAGTAAGGGTGTTGAAGGGGCAACTTTGGCTTCGGTTTTACTGCTTAACTCAATTTTTGCCCTTTCTGTAGCAATTTTCAAATCCCCGTTAAATCTGACTTTTTGAAAATGGGGCATTTTGTTAATTAAACTATCAAGGCTATCTAAACCTTCTTCTTTGGCAACTCTTTGCTTCACTAAATTCATCAATTTTTCATCAATATCATCTCCTCCTAACCATAAATCTCCTGCTTTTCCCGACTCAATAAACTGATTACCTGAAGCGGTAATTAAAGACGAATCAAAAGTACCACCACCAAAGTCATATACCAATATAGTTTTAACATCATCGCTGTCAGCCTTAAAACCGTAGGAAATAGCCGCCGCCGTAGGTTCAGGTAATAAAATTGGTTTTCCTAATCCTGCTTTTATAGATGCGTTTTCTGTGGCATAGCGTTGTTTATCGTTAAAATAGGCTGGAATAGTAATCACTGCTTTAGTAATTTTTCCAGATTGCCCTTGATTTTCTTGATACTTTTGGGCATTTTTGACAACTTGTTTGAGAATTTCAGCACTTATATCTTCAGGTTGATATTCTTTACCCCCAAGCCATACCGACAGACTGTTTTCTGTGCCTTCACTAGATTGGGTGATTTTATAACCAAAGTGTTTGAGTTGTTGTTGCACTACTTCATCACCGAAACCACGCCCCATTAAACGTTTGATAGAAATGATAACGTTTTCTGGATCTTGTTTTAACTGATTATAGGCTTCTTTACCTATTATTAAATTATTACCTGATAATCCCACTACTGATTTAACTAACGCCCCATCTTTAGCATCACTTACTACTTGAGTTTCTGCAAACTTAAAAGCGGCGACAGAATTAGTTGTGCCTAAGTCAATTCCAACAATATTTCCCATAATCTTTGTGCTTGAATCTTATTCTCTACTTATATATCAGTCAAGAATTTTAAATTTATGCACTTTTTCGGAAAATTTTTTCTTCTCACTCAGCAGTCAGCAGTTAGCAATTTAACCTTTTTTAAGTTAACTGATAGGCAAAAAACGAATAAAAAATAAATAAGTATTTATGAAAAATTAATTGTATGGAGGCAATGGTTTTAACTCATGGTTGCCATAGCTTTGAGAAAAATAAAATGTACAATTAATTTTACTCACTCACCTATAGCTTAATTGTTAATTGTTAACTACTTAGTTTTAAAATGCTTGGATGCCTTTATAATCTACTTTGTTGGCATTTGCCGCTTCTCCACAAGTGCGAGGAGTCGGAAAAATTTTATCAGGATTAGCCAAGCCTTTAGGGTTAAAACTGTTTCTGACATATTGCATGGTTTCTAAATCAGTTTCCGTAAACATATCACTCATATAACATTTTTTATCACTACCAATACCATGCTCCCCTGAAATACTACCTCCTACTCTCACACATAACTTAAGAATTTCTCCTCCTAATTCTTCTACTTTTTCAAAAGAGCCTTCAATAGCATTATTATATAAAATTAAAGGATGTAAGTTACCATCCCCAGCATGAAAAACATTAGCAATACGATAACCATATTGCTCACCCAAAGCATTTATTTCTCCCAAAACTTGAGATAATTTGGATCGAGGTACAACTCCATCTTGTACAAAATAATTAGGGCTAATTTTGCCCATTGCCGCAAAAGCCGCTTTTCTTCCTTTCCAAAGTTTTAACCGAGTAGGTGCATCACTAGCGGAAGTTACATTTCTTGCACCACAAGAGCGACAAATAGCATCTACTTTTTTCTTGTTAGTATCAACCTCTACCTGTAAACCGTCCAATTCTACCAATAAAATGGCTTGGGCATCACGAGGATAACAGTCAGTTGCGACAATATCTTCTACTGCATTGATACTAAAATTATCCATCATTTCCATTCCCGCAGGAATAATACCAGCACGAATAATTTCGGCTACGGCACTTCCTGCTTCTTCAATACTGTTAAAATCTGCCAAAACAACACAGATAGCATCAGGAGTTTTGAGAATTTTTAAGGTAATCTCTGTTGCAATACCTAGAGTACCTTCTGAGCCTACAAATAAGCCTGTTAAGTCAAATCCGGGCATTTCTGGTACTTTTCCGCCAATTTTCAAAATTTCTCCTTCTGCGGTGACAATGGTTAAACCTAAAACATGATTAGTAGTTGTACCATATTTTAAACAGTGTACACCTCCAGAATTTTCGGCTACATTACCACCAATAGAGCATATTATCTGACTAGAAGGATCAGGGGCATAATAAAAACCAGCACCACTAACGGCTTGTGTTACCCAATTATTAATAATACCGGGTTGCACCACAATTCTTTGATTCTCATAATCAACATCCAAAATTTGACGCATTCTAGCGGTAACAATTAAAAGACTATCTTTTAAAGGTAACGCACCACCTGATAAACCTGTACCAGCACCTCTAGCAATCCATGGAATTTCATATTTATTGCAAATATTAACTATTTTGGCAACTTCTTCGGTGGTTTTGGGTAATGTTACTAAAGCTGGAGTTTGACGATATTCTGTTAATCCATCACATTCGTAGGTTAAAAGTTCGTCTTTGCGTTTAACCACAGCATTTTTACCTAAAATTGCCTCTAATTCTTTGATTATAGGTTGCCATTTGTTAGCGATACTGGTTGAAAACATGGTGAATAAATAATTAATAATTAATAATTAACTATCGTAATCCTAAATTTTCCATTTATGCAGACACCTTTGAGTTGGAATGAAATAAAAAGTAGGGCGATCGCCTTTAGTATAGAATGGGAAAATGAAACCTCAGAATCAGCAGAAGCAAAATCATTTTGGGATAGTTTTTTCAATGTTTTTGGAGTATCAAGAAGAAGAGTTGCTACCTTTGAAAAAGCAGTCAAAAAATTAGATAATAAACAGGGTTTTATTGATTTACTTTGGAAAGGAGTTATTTTAGTTGAGCATAAATCTAAAGGAAAAAATTTAGATAAAGCCTATCAACAAGCTATTGATTATTTTTATGGATTAAAAGAACATGAATTGCCTAAATATATCTTAGTTTCTGATTTTCAAAAGTTCAGATTATACAATTTAGATAATGATCAAACTCACGAATTTGAGCTAAAAGAATTTGTTAATCATGTCCACTTATTTGACTTTATTGCAGGATATGAAAAAAGAGTATATCAAGATGGTGATCCTGTCAATATTAAAGCTGCTCAATTGATGGGAGAATTACATGACAGGCTTAAAGAAATTGGTTATAGTGGTCATGAATTAGAAGTTTATTTAGTGCGGTTATTATTTTGTTTATTTGCTGATGATACAGGTATTTTTAATAAAGGAATTTTTCAAGAACATTTAGATTTACATACTAAAGAAGACGGCAGTGATTTAGCAATGCACCTCGCTTCTATTTTTCATATCTTAAATCAATCAGAGGATAAAAGACTTAAAAATTTAGACGAAAATTTAGCTCAATTTCCTTATATTAATGGCAAGTTATTTGAAGAATCTTTACCTCTTGCTTCCTTTGATAGTCAAATGCGAGAAATGTTATTAAAAGCCAGTAGTTTAGATTGGGGTAAAATCTCCCCTGCGATATTTGGCTCAATGTTTCAAGCAGTGATGAATCCTATTCAAAGACGTAATTTGGGAGCTCATTACACCTCAGAAAAAAATATCCAAAAAGTCATTAAACCTTTGTTTTTAGATGATTTATATATAGAGTTTGAGAAGCTAAAAAATAACCAAAATAAACTCAAAGAATTTCACCATAAAATCGCGTCATTAAAGTTTCTTGATCCAGCTTGTGGTTGTGGTAATTTTTTAATTATTACTTATAGAGAGTTACGAGAATTAGAAATTTTAGTCTTAAAACAGTTAAATAAACAAGGACAATTAGAGTTAGATATTCGCACTATTATTAAAGTCGATGTAGATCAATTTTTTGGCATTGAATATGATGAGTTTGCAGTAAGAATTGCCGAGGTTGCCATGTGGTTAATTGATCATCAAATGAATATTAAAGTGAGTAATGAATTTGGTCAATATTTTGTGCGTTTACCTCTGAAAAAGTCGGCTTTTATTTTTCATGGTAATGCTTTGCAAGTTGATTGGAGGGAGGTTTTTTTCTCGCAAAGGCACAAAGACGCAAAGGAATTGACTAAGTTTTCTGAAAGTGATAATTTTTCTTGTAATTTTATTTTAGGTAATCCTCCTTTTGTGGGGAAAAGTTATCAAAATGTACAGCAAAAAATTGATATGAGTTTAGTTTTTAATGGAGTAAAAAATGCTGGTGTTTTAGATTATGTTTGTGCATGGTATCTTAAAGCATCTCAGTTTATTCAAAATACTAAGATTCGTTGTGCTTTTGTGAGTACTAATTCTATTTCTCAAGGTGAACAAGTTGGTATTTTATGGCAAGAATTATACACTAAATATAACATCAAAATTCACTTTGCTCATCGTACTTTTTCTTGGAATAATGAAGCTAAAGGTAACGCCGCAGTCCATTGTGTTATTATTGGTTTTGGCTTAGAAAATATCAACAATAAAAGGCTTTTTTCCTATGAAAATATTAAGGGTGAAGCAACGGAAATTAAAGTAAAAAATATAAATCCCTATTTAGTAGAAGGTAATGATTTAATTGTTTCAAGTCGTAGAAAACCTATTTCCAATGTGCCTGAAATTAATTTTGGTAATATGCCAAATGATGGAGGAAATTTTTTATTTACTGAAACAGAAAAAGAAGAATTTTTAAAAAATGAACCATTAGCAGAAAAATGGATTAAACCTTATACAGGTGCACAAGAATTTATCAATGGATATACTCGCTATTGTTTATGGCTAGTTGACATTCAACCTAATGAATTAAAAAAATTAAAACATATTAATAAAAGAGTAGAAAATGTCAAAAATTTAAGACTAGAAAGTAAACGAGAAGCAACCAAAAATTTAGCTAGTTTTCCTACACTTTTTGCAGAAAATAGACAACCTGAAACCGATTATCTTTTATTACCCCGTGTATCTTCTGAAAGAAGAAAATATATTCCTATTGGCTTTATGCTAAAAAATATTATTGCTAATGATCAAGTTTTATTAATTCCTAATGCAGATTTATTTTTATTCGGAATCTTAACCTCACAAATGCACATGACATGGGTTAAATACGTCTGTGGAAGACTAAAAAGTGATTATCGTTATTCAAGTTCTATTGTTTATAATAACTATCCTTTTCCTGAAAATGTGACGGAAAAACAACGGAAAAAAGTGGCTAATTTAGCTCAAAAAATTCTTGATATTCGAGCAAAATATCCTGATAGTAGTTTAGCTGATTTATATAATCCTTTGACCATGCCTCCCGACTTATTAAAAGCCCATAATAATCTTGACAAAGCAGTAGATTTATGCTATCGATCACAACTTTTCACTAATGAATTAAACCGCATCGAATTTCTTTTTAATTTATATGAAAATTTAAACACTCCTTTACTAAAAATTGAGAAGAAAAAACGAAATAATAAAAAGAATAACTCATAATTTATTAAATCATCGTTAATGCTTCTCAAATTTTTCTTAGCTATACATTCTTCATTATCCATTGAGATATAACATTCCTAAATTAGTTATGGGATATTTAAAAATAGTAGAAAATGTTAAACCGAGATTTTAACAAGGGGATAACAATGGGCTTAAGCCTATTGCCTTGCCTCCAAATTTTTGATATTGACTTTGGCACGAATCATTTAGGATTGCTATAGCTATATTCTTTCTAATAAAATAAGTTAACATTATTTAACAAAGGGATTATGATTGATTAGAAATTTATGCAGTTAACCAGTCAAGAAATTAATGATTATCGAGATCAATTAGCGGAATGTGAATCTGCTATGATGGCTTTAGATATAATTGAAGATGCTGAAGGAGATTTAGAAGACGGTGCAACTTCTATCGCTTTGGCTATTGGGCAAACCCCTGATAGGGTAGATTGGTTAGAAGGTTGGGCAAAACGTTGTCGGGTAGCTATTTGTCAAGAAAATTTACGCTCTGATTTAGAAGATAATTACATTGAAACTGCTGTTAATTATTTATTAGAGAAAAAAATTTGTCCTCCTCTATTGATTATTCCTGTGATTATTTATGTCATTAAACAAGGAATTAATCAATTTTGTGAACCACTTTCTTATCAATTAGGGGTTAAAAATGAGAAATAAAAATATTAGTTTGGTAACTGATCATTATTCTATTTTTGATTAGATTGTTTTATTATTTATTGTTATAGAAAATGAAGAAATCTCAACAAATTCAACCTATTGTAAAAGTTAATGATATTTTTAGTTTACAAGTCGCTCCCGCTAATATTATTAAAGGGGAAAATTGTTTAATAAAAAGTGGCAAATTTATCTCTCATTTTGGTAAAAACCCTTTAATTGTTGGTGGGGAAAAAACCTTAAAATTAATAGAAAATTATCTTGATCCTATCAGTGAAGAATTTAATTTAAATCTCTCTTATCAAAATTATAGTCCAGATTGCTCAGAAAGTTCTTTAAAACTACTGGAAAAAGCTGTAAAATCTCATCAAGCTAATGTTATTATTGGTGTTGGCGGTGGTAAAGCCTTAGATACGGCAAAATTATTAGCTTATAACTGTAACTTACCCGTTATCACTATTCCCACTTCTGGGGCAACTTGTGCCGCATGGACTGCATTGAGTAATATATATTCTGAATCTGGTGCTTTTCAATACGATGTCAGTCTCAAAAATTGCCCTAATTTACTAATCCTTGACTATAATTTAATTGCTACCGCCCCTGTTAACACATTAATAGCAGGTATTGGTGATGCGATCGCAAAATGGTATGAAGCCTCCATCAGTAGCGGTGAATCTAGTGCAACTTTAACTATTGCCGCCGTACAACAAGCGAGAGTCTTGAGAGACATTCTACTACAAAAATCAGAAAGTGCGTTAAAAAATCCCCTCCGTGAAGAATGGAAAGAAGTAGTTGACGCAACAGTATTATTAGCAGGAGTTAGCGGTGGTTTGGGAGGGGCAAATTGTCGTACTGTGGCAGCTCATGCCATACATAATGCTTTAACTCATCTTCCTGAAGCGCATCATCAGTTACACGGTGCAAAAGTAGCCTATGGTATTTTAGTACAATTACGATTAGAAGAAATGATCGTCAATAATCAATTAGCAACCACCGCAAGACAACAATTAATCAAGTTTTACCGTAATATTGGCTTACCTTGCACTTTAGAAGATTTAGGTTTAACTAACATTACTTTAGCTCAATTGCGTCACTGTGCCGAACTTACCTGTCAATCTTCATCGGATATTCATCGTTTACCTTTTACTGTAACTTCTGAGGAATTAAATGCGGCGATGGTTTCTACTACGGTATAAAAATTAATAATTTATAATTAGGAAACTAAAAATAATTTAAAATATCTTCTAATTTTTGATGCTTTATCTTATTTATTTCCTTTCTTTTTCTAGTAATTATAGATATAATATTTAGATAAAACTTTATTATATTTATACATCTAGTAATTCTTAATTTGTCTTAAACTATGAGTGATTCTTGGACTATTAATGATAGTAATAAACTTTATCAAATACAAGGATGGGGTGAACCTTATTTTGCGATTAATGAACAAGGAAATATAACTGTTTCTCCTCATGGAAATAACTATAAAATAGATTTATTAGAATTAGTAGAAAATCTAAAAAAAAGAGATATTCATTTACCTTTATTAATTCGTTTTTCTGATGTTTTAGATGATCGCTTGAAACGGTTACATGAGTGTATGAATGAAGCGATCACTCGTTATAATTATGATAATGTTTATAGAGGAGTATTTCCCATTAAATGTAATCAACATAAACAGTTAGTGGAAGCATTAGTAGAATACGGTAAACCTTATAGTTTTGGATTAGAAGTAGGCTCAAAGCCAGAGTTGATGATTGCTTTAGCAACTTTAGATATTGATAAAACAGGGGATACTTTATTAATTTGTAATGGTTATAAAGATGAAGATTATCTGGAAACTGCTCTTTTGGCTCAACAATTAGGTCACAATTTAATTATAGTAATTGAACAAATTAGTGAATTATTTATTATTCTTAAATTGAGTGAAAAATTACAGTTAAATCCTCAATTAGGTGTCAGGGCAAAATTACAATCTAAAGGCTCAGGGCATTGGGGTAATTCTACCGGAGAAAAAGCAAAATTTGGTTTGACTATCCCTGAAATTATTACTGTAGTAAATAAGTTAAAATCACAGAATAAATTAAATTGCTTACAGTTGTTACATTTTCATATTGGTTCACAAATTTCCTCTATTGCTGTTATTAAAGATGCTATCAGAGAAGCCAGTCAAATTTATATTGAATTATCAAAAATGGGTGCTGGAATGAAATATTTAGATGTCGGCGGAGGTTTAGCTGTTGATTATGATGGTTCAAAAACTAATTTTTATGCTTCAAAAAACTATAATATGCAAAACTATGCTAACGATATTGTCGCCGCCGTAAAAGAAGCTTGTGATGAACATAATATCCTTTCCCCTATCCTAGTTAGTGAAAGTGGCAGAGCCATCGCTTCTCATCAATCTGTGTTAATTTTTAATGTGGTAAGTAGTAATAATCCGCCTTTAGAAGTGCCTGAAAAAAGTGTCGAAAAAGAACATTTAATTATTCGTAATTTGTGGGAAACCTATGAAATTATTGATGAAGAAAATTATCAAGAAATGTATCATGATGCCGTGCAATTTAAAGAAGAAGCCATCAGCTTATTCAATTTTGGTTATCTTAGTTTAGTAGAAAGAGCAAAAGCTGAACAATTATATTGGGGATGTTGTCATAAAATTTATCAAATTACTAAAAATGAAACTTATGTTAGTGATGATTTGAATGACTTAAATGATTTAATGATTGCTACTTATTACATTAATTTATCAGTATTTCAGTCTGCACCTGATGCTTGGGCAATTGATCAATTATTTCCAATTTTACCTATTCACAGATTACATGAAAAACCAACAGTTAAAGCTATTTTAGCAGATTTAACCTGCGATAGTGACGGTAAGATTGATAAGTTTATCGATTTATTAGACGTTAAAAATGCCTTAGAATTACATCCTTTAAAACCTCAAGAAGATAATAATATTGATAACCTAGAAAACACAGATTTTAAACCCTATTATTTAGGGATGTTTTTAGTGGGTGCTTATCAAGAAATTATGGGAAATTTACACAATCTCTTTGGGGATATAAATGTTGTTCATATCGAAAGCAAAGAAGATAACTATACCATTAAATATGTTGTCAAAGGAGACACTGTAACCGATGTTTTAAAATATGTTGAATATTCCGCTGAAGATTTAATAGAAAAACTTCGTTGTTTAACAGAAAATGCCGTACAAGAAAAACAAATTAATCTTGAAAAATCTCAATTATTAATTAAAAATTATGAAGAAAATTTACGCAGTTATACTTACTTGGGCTAATTTTTGGTGATAACTTTCAATTATCTAAGAACGTGTAAAGATTTGTTAAAATCGGAAAAAAATTGAAAATTGATAAAATAATGACATAAAAATATGACACAATTAGAATCAGTAATCAATTTAAGTATAATTTAATTTAAAACCTATGACTTTACAATTAGGAGATACCGTCCCCAATTTTACTCAGGCTTCTAGTATCGGTGATATTTCTTTCTATGATTGGGCAGGAGATAGTTGGGTAGTATTATTTTCTCATCCTGCTGATTATACTCCCGTTTGTACCACTGAATTGGGTACTGTCGCTAGTTTACAATCTGAGTTTCAAAAACGTAACGTTAAAACTATCGCTTTAAGTGTTGATGATGTTGAATCTCATAAGGGTTGGATTAACGACATTAACGAAACTCAAAATACCACCGTTAATTATCCTATTCTTGCAGATGGCGATCGCAAAGTTGCTGATTTATATGGCATGATTCACCCTAACTCTTTAAATAATCTTACCGTTAGAAGCGTTTTCATTATCGATCCCAACAAAAAATTACGTTTAACCATTACTTACCCTGCCAGTACTGGGCGTAACTTTGATGAAATTTTAAGAGTTATTGATTCTTTACAATTAACTGACTATCATCAAGTAGCAACTCCAGCTAACTGGCAAGATGGAGGAGATTGCGTCGTTGTGCCTTCTATTTCTACAGAAGATGCTAAAGTTAAATTTCCTAAAGGTGTCACAGAAATTAAACCTTATTTACGATTAACTCCTCAACCCAATAAATAAGTAATAGTAAAAATTAACAATTAACAATTAACACTTAAAAAGTTTTATCTTTTAGTCTCCTAGTCTTCTACTCTGTTATTCTCTGATACCTAATTATTAATAAAAGTTTTGTTTAAATCTTCGATTAACTCGTCTAACTCTTCAATGGCTTGATTTACATCTAAGCGTAAACTTCCTAAATCTGGTTTATCTAGGAGTTTTACTAATAATTCTCTTTTATCAGCGATCGCATTAATTTGATTTATAATAGCTGTATTCATGATTTTACGGATACAATAAAATAATTATAGTCTATGGTTTATTATCCATTGTAAAGCTCCATTTTGATCAGTAAATTTTCCTTCTATATAAGCAATTTGGACATCTGTTAATAATTGTTTGATTAATGGACTAGGAGAAATTTTCAAAAATTTCATTAAATCATTCCCCGTAAGTAAAGGTTTAGGATGTGCCACAGAATCATTATCATCAAAATAACGATTAAGCAATAGATTAATTAAATCTTGATTTACATCATTTGCAAGGGCAAAAATTGCTAAACTAGGAAATACTTTCCCAACGGCTGAAAAGAAAAAATACTGTGCCGATAAATTATTAATAAAATCTTTTTCTAATAAAGAAGGAGTATATTTAATAATAGTTATGACACTCTTAATTTCTTGACGAGAATATTTAAGATTGAGTAATTCTTTTTCGGCAATTTCTGGATTATCATCTGTTAAACAAGCTAATTTTACAATACTATAACTTTGATTATTAATATTATTAAAATAACTAAATTTTTCTTGTAAATGTTTAATTATAAAATCAATTTTTTTTAAATAAATAATTTTTTTTTCATCAATATTTTGCCAATAAAGAGATAATAAACCATCTTTAAAAGCCTCTTTTAGCCAATAACTACTATTTTCACTAGCTAATAAATAACTCAATTCATTATTAACTCTCTCCGCTGCAACTTTGATTAAAAAAGGAGTTAATTCTTTAATAGTTTGACGAGTTTCTGATTCGATATAAAAATTAAGCTGACAAGCCTGACGATAACCTCGTAATAATCGTAAAGGATCATCTTTCAAATTTTGACGAGATACCATCCTAATGATGCCTTGTTCTAAGTCTTGTTTACCCTTCAAAGGATCAATAATTTTTCTTTCTTGACAATGATAAGCGATGGCATTAATCGTATAATCTCGTCTTAACAAATCATTTTCAATAGAGTTGCCTTCTTGTTGAGCAAAATCAATAGTAGCATGGGGAAAAACTACTCTCGCAATAAATCTTTCATGATCTAAAATCACAAAACCAGCACGATAAATATTAGCGATATTTCTTGCGGTTTCAATAGATGAATGAGGTAAAACAAAATCTAAATCTAAATAATTTCTGAAGCGATTAAGTAACACATCTCTTACTGCACCACCCACTAAATAACAATCATCAGGCAGTATATCTAAATCAAA
Source organism: Geminocystis sp. NIES-3708 (assembly GCF_001548095.1). Classification (NCBI taxonomy): domain Bacteria; kingdom Bacillati; phylum Cyanobacteriota; class Cyanophyceae; order Chroococcales; family Geminocystaceae; genus Geminocystis; species Geminocystis sp. NIES-3708. The sequence goes on from NZ_AP014815.1 coordinate 1,836,483, forward strand.
AGGTAAATTATCAGCAATAAAAGTATTTAAAACCATTAAAAATAATTAAAAAAGGATAATTTGAGCTTATTATTTTAATTTATTCTTCCTCTTTAAAAATTAAAAATAAACAAAAAGCCCCCACCAAAAGAGGCAGAGGCTTATTATTTACCTAGCACAGATCAAGAACTAAAATATTTAGTCTAAATCAGGCATTGATAAAGTTGGCTCGGTTTCACGATCAATTCCTTTCTCGAAACCACCAGCAGCAGCACGAGCTCTTCCAGCGTGCCATAAATGACCAACTAAGAAGAAGAAACCTAAAGTGAAGTGAGAAGTTGCTAACCATGCACGAGGAGATACATAGTTAAAAGCATTTACGTCAGTGATAACACCACCTACAGAGTTCAAAGAACCTAAAGGAGCATGAGTCATATATTCAGCAGCACGACGTACTTGCCAAGGCTGAATATCATTTCTTACTTTATCTAAGTCTAAACCGTTAGGACCACGAAGAGGCTCTAACCAAGGACCTCTGAAATCCCAGAAACGCATGGTTTCACCACCGAAGATGATTTCACCAGTAGGAGAGCGCATCAAGTATTTACCTAAACCAGTAGGGCCTTGAGCAGAACCGACGTTAGCACCTAGTCTTTGGTCACGAATCAAGTAGGTTAAGGCTTGAGCTTGAGATGCTTCAGCACCAGTAGGTCCATAGAATTCGCTAGGATAAGCGGTGTTGTTGTACCATACCATAGTAGAAGCGATGAATCCCATTAAGGATAAAGCACCTAAACTATAAGAAAGATAAGCCTCACCTGACCAGATCAAAGCACGACGAGCCCAACCAAAAGGCTTGGTTAAGATGTGCCAAATACCACCAAAGATACAGGTTAAACCGACCCAAATATGACCACCGATGATGTCTTCCATGTTGTTAACACTAACAATCCAACCTTCTCCACCGAAAGGAGCTTTGATTAAATAACCAAAGATAATCGCAGGGTTAAGAGTTGGGTTAGTAATTACACGAACATCACCGCCACCGGGGGCCCAAGTATCATAAACACCGCCAAAAAACATGGCTTTGAATACGAGTAATAAAGCACCGATACCGAGAAGGATTAAGTGATAACCAATAATATTGGTCATTTGGTTTTTATCTTTCCAGTCATAACCAAAGAAACTAGAATATTCTTCTAAGGTTTCAGGACCACGCAAAGCATGATAAAGTCCACCTAAGCCTAAAACGGCAGAGGAGATAAGGTGAAGAACACCAACTACAAAGAAAGGGAAAACATCAGTTACTTCACCACCAGCACCTACACCCCAGCCTAAAGTGGCAACGTGGGGTAATAAGATAAAGCCTTGTTCGTACATGGGCTTTTCAGGGATGAAGTGAGCAGTTTCAAATAAGGTCATTGCACCTGCCCAAAACACAATTAGACCTGCGTGGGCAACGTGAGCACCTAATAATTTACCAGATAAGTTGATAAGTCTAGCATTACCAGACCACCAAGCAAAACCAGTAGATTCTAGGTCACGACCACCAATCGGATTAGAGAGCGTTACCACGTGGAAGTACCTCCTCAGGGAATACAAATTTTTCGTGGGGTTGATCTTGAGGCGCCATCCATGCGCGCAACCCTTCGTTTAATAGGATGTTTTTGGTGTAGAAAGTTTCAAATTCAGGATCTTCCGCCGCTCTTAATTCTTGAGAGACGAAGTCATAAGCACGGAGGTTAAAAGCTAAACCAACGATACCAATGGAACTCATCCACAAACCAGTAACAGGTACAAACAACATGAAGAAGTGTAACCAACGTTTGTTGGAGAATGCGATACCAAAAATTTGAGACCAGAAACGGTTAGCTGTTACCATGGAGTAGGTTTCTTCAGCTTGGGTAGGTTCAAACGCGCGGAAAGTGTTTGCCTGTTCACCATCTTGGAATAAGGTGTTTTCTACCGTTGCACCATGAATAGCACAAAGTAATGCACCACCTAAAATTCCTGCCACACCCATCATATGGAAGGGGTTGAGTGTCCAGTTATGAAATCCTTGTAAGAACAAGATAAAGCGGAAAATTCCTGCTACTCCAAAAGAAGGAGCAAAAAACCAGCTAGATTGTCCGAGGGGATACATTAAGAAAACACTTACAAATACAGCGATAGGACCAGAGAAAGCGATGGCATTATAAGGACGAATCCCTACAAGACGAGAAATCTCAAATTGACGCAACATGAAGCCAATTAAAGCAAAAGCTCCGTGTAATGCGACGAAAGGCCACAAACCACCGATTTGAAACCAGCGAGTTAAACTGCCTTGAGCTTCAGGACCCCACAAAAATAGTAAGGAGTGTCCAAAAACATCAGCGGGGGATGATACAGCTACAGTTAAGAAGTTAGCACCTTCAAGGTAAGAACTAGCTAAACCATGGGTGTACCAAGAAGTAACGAAGGTAGTACCAGTTAACCAACCACCTAATGCTAAATAAGCACAAGGGAATAGTAGGATACCAGACCAACCAACGAATACAAATCGGTCTCTTTTGAGCCAGTCATCAAGGGTATCAAACAACCCTCTTTCAGGCACACGTCCGACTGCAATGGTCATAATCTTTCTTTTTTTAACTTGTCAAGTTTTACTTTTTTTGTCTCTCTTATTATTATCGGAGACGATGTTGCTACTCAGCAATATTACTGATGTGCAATTAACTTTTCTTAATATAGCATGAGTTAGTCGTTACTCTAACTCGGTTTAAAGATACGATTTAGGTATGCTTTTAAACTTGCTCTTTACTATTTTTAACAAATTTTTTAACAAATTGTCACATTTTTCTCAGAATCTTTCCATAAATTAAAAATAAAAATATCTTTTTACCGTACCTATTGAGATAATCAAGGCTGAAGAAGTTGTGTATAAGCATTGAATCCGCCATTCACTAAAGATTCCACTGTATTTTCTGCATTTTGTACCCAATAATTGTCTCCCAAACGGACAAAAATTCGTTCTTGAACATCGTCAACAATAGCAAAAACTGGAATTACTGCATCATTTTTATCTCCTGATTGTTCTTGTAAAAGACTTTTTAATTTTCCTTGTATTTGCGGTTGAGATGCTTGTTCTGGAGTTAAGCGAATATAAACTATGGTGACATTTTCCATTCTTTTTATATTATTAATAATAATTTGTGATTTATCATCTTTATGATCAGCTTTTCCCCAAATAATTAAGGGGGTATCTTCAACTAAATTTTCTTTTACTTGGTCATAATTACTCGCAAAAACAATAGCATCTGCTTGTCCAGTAATATCTTCTACGGTCAAAAAAGCCATATTTTTACTATTTTTGTCTATATGATTTTTGATCATTGTTAACATTACGATCGCACACATTTTTTTTCTTGATTTATATTCTGATAATTCACTAATATCAATAGGAGATAATATTTTTGCTATATTTTTTAATGGTTTTAATGGGTGTTCTGATACATAAAACCCTAGATGTTCTTTTTCAGATTTAAGTTTTTCTTGTACTGAAAAATCAGAAATTTGAGGCAATTGTGGTGCATTTTCATATTGAATTTCTGCAATAGATTCTGATTCATTAGACAACATTAAATCAAAAACATTTAACTGTCCTGTTTCTTTTTCTTTAATGCGTTTTTGTGACCAAGTAATCATTAAATCTAAACTTTCAATTAACTGTTTACGATTTTGATGAATAGAGTCAAATGCACCTGCATAAGTTAAAGTTTCTAAGGCTCGACGATTCACTGTTTTTAAGTTAATTTTCCCGATAAAATCAGCAAAATTAAGAAACTTTCCTTCTGATTTTTTTCTTGCTTCTAAGATATTTTCAATGGCAGATTCTCCTAAATTTTTGACGGCAGATAAACCAAATAAAATATCTTTTCCTTGAGGCATAAATTCTTTGTAAGAATAATTAATATCAGGGGGCTTAACATTTATACCCATTTTTAGGCAATTTTCCCGATATTTCTCAACTTTATCCTGATTATCGCTACTTGCAGTCAATAAAGCTGACATATATTCAACAGGATAATTAGCTTTTAGATAAGCTGTTTGATAGGTGACATAAGCGTAAGCTGTCGAATGAGATTTATTAAAGCAGTTAGAAGCAACTAAACCATTCCCTAAGAGAAAATTGTGATCTTTTTCTACTCCAATATCATAAACTAGCTGAACACCTAGGGCTCGCTTATTAATTATTTTGACCATTAATACTATAGTACTTTTACTACAGACAGATATAGTTATAATTGTATCAATAAGTTGAAAATCAAAGATCTTTGCCAAAGCTAAAGTAAGGTTTTATGAGTTGAATTATTGTCATCCATCAATTACCAGTAAATGAACAAACTCTGGGTTAAGAATTTTAGGTAGAGGAAAGTTTATAAGTTTAAGAACGATTTTTCAAGAAAAATTAGCGGTAGATTTAGAAAATTTAGGAGAGGCTTTATTAGATTTTAATTCTTTCACGGATTTAACTGATTGGTAGAAGAATCGTTAGTTAAAGCATCCACAATACTTTGTAGTAGATATATCTAAGGGAAAACTATATTGCTATTTAACTATAAAATAATATTGTATAAATTTACACTTGATTGATAGTTTCTTTACTACTTCTTTACTATTGGGTTATATACTCATTCTAAACGGATAGGAACTTAACATTTGAGAATTATTCTATTGTTTATATATCAACGTTTAATAACAATTGTTAATTATCACAAAAAGTAAAGTTTTAAGCCGTTCAGAGTATAGCTTAAGTATTGAAGAGCCAAGTTTATTTTAAAAAGGAAAAAAGATTATGAGTGATTATACTGCCATCGGTCAAACTGTTATTAACTCTAAAATTGGATATATTGGGAATGATCATGAAAATGATGACTCTTCTGATGATCATAATGGATTGATGATTCTTTAGAATATGATAATAACGGGCAAAATTATCTGGATGATGATCATAATGGATTGATGATTCTTTAGAATATGGTAATAACGGGCAAAATTATCTGGATGATGATCATAATGGATTGATGATTCTTTAGAATATGATAATAACGGGCAAAATTATCTGGATGATGATCATAATGGATTGATGATTCTTTAGAATATGATAATAACGGGCAAAATTATCTGGATGATGATCATAATGGATTGATGATTCTTTAGAATATGGTAATAACGGGCAAAATTATCTGGATGATGATCATAATGACAATGATAATAATGGTATTTATGATTCTCTTGAAAGTACCAGTAATAGTAATGATCCCTTATTAAATTCGTCTGTTTTCCGTTTTCAAAATCAAAATGCTACCGGTACTTATTTCTTTGGTGGTGTACAAGAATCACAAAATGTTCTGAATAATTACCAAAATTTTCAGTTAGAAGGTGAAGCTTTCAAAGTGGGAGTTGCTCCAGGAGATCAGTTAATTCCTATTTATCGTTTCCAAAACACTGATGTGGTGGGTACTTATCTTTATACTGGAGAGCAAGAAAGACAAAGTATCAAACAAAATAATCCTAATTTTCAAGAAGAAGGTATTGCTTTTTATGTTTATGGTGCTGATGCTAATAAAGCAAATGATATTTATCGTTTTCAAAATTTAGATCAACCTGGTACATACTTATTTGTAGGGGAAGCTGAAAAAAATAATATTCTAGCTAATTTTTCTAACTTCCGCTTAGAAGGTGTTGCGTTTGAAGTCGGCTAACTAATTTTAACTAATTGGCTGGAGAATCGTTAGTTAAAGCATCCACAATCGTTTCAGTATTTATTTTTAACATTTTTACATAACTATCAGCCTCACTGCCTTTAACACCAATGGAATCAGAATAAAGTTTACCTTTTGCAACTTTTACCCCTGCTTCTTGGGCAACGGTTTCAATTAAAGTAGGGTTGATGGTAGTTTCAGCAAAAATGGCTTTTACACCACTACTTTGGATTATTTCTACCAAATTTTTAATAGTTTGGGCACTGGGTTGTTCTTCTGTACTAATACCGATAAGTGTCCCCGGAATTTCTAAACCATAAGCCTTACTGTAATATTGAAAAGCATCATGAGAAGTGATTAATTTTCTTTGATTAGGAGGAATTGTGGCGATTTGGGTTTTAATCCATAAATCTAAGGCTTCTAATTCAGTAATTAATTGTGTCGCATTTTCACTGAATTTACTTTCATTTTTTGGATCAATTTCTCTTAATTTATCTCGGATTGCTTTTGCCATCACAATGACATTTTTAACATCACCCCAAACATGAGGATCAGCTTTTTTTTGTCCTTTATAATCAAAATCAAGAGGTTTTATCTTTTCTCCTACTGCTAATTTTTCTGCTTTAATACCTGTAGAATTGATCAATTTAATAATATTTGGTTCGAGATTATAACCATTATATAAAATTAAATCCGCTTTTTCTAAGGCGATCGTATCTTGAGGTACAGGTTCATAAATATGAGGATCTGCACCTGGTGCTAAAATACTAATATTATTAATTTCTTCGCCGCCTATTTCTTCAGTAAGATTAGAGATAATAGTACTAGTAGAAACCACTTGAGGCTTATCATTTATATTATTTGATTTGTTTTGAAAATCTTGATTACAACCACCTAATAGAATAAGTAAGCTACTGAGAAAGATAATTTTTTTGATTATCATGAGAAATTTTAAATATTTTCATAATTCTTTCATAAAGTGTAACATATTATTGAAAAGATAAAGTTATTTTGATAAGTATTAAAATAAACTTCTTAAACTATACAGGCAATGTATAATAATAAATCACTTTCAGTAGAAGGGAAAAGTATTGATTAATCAAGGTTAAAGACAAATTTTCTGATATATTATTAATTATTCTTTGTTCATTGTTCTTTTTATTGTGACTGTATCTTATTTCGCTACCACTGCCAGAGGTTTAGAAGACATCGCTGCTGAAGAATTGATTAGATTAGGTGCAATTGCTGTTAAACCTGAATTTACGGGGGTATATTTTGAAGGAGATCAAACCTTATTATATAAAATAAACCTATGGGCAAGGACAATTTTTCGAGTATTAATGCCCATTGAAACCATCAGAAGCCAGAATCCAGAACAATTATATCGTAATGTTAGAGCAATGGATTGGTCAGAATATCTACAACCTGATCAAACTATAGCAGTTCGTTGCACAGGGAAAAATCAACAACTTAATAATAGTCATGTCACCGCCATTCAAATTAAAAATGCCATTGTCGATCAACAACAGCAACAAAAAGGAGTAAGATCAGATGTGGATACAGTTGAGCCAGATATAGTCATCAACGCTCATATTCACGAAAATAACTGTATTTTAAGCCTTGATAGTACAGGTGATAGTCTCCACCGTCGTGGTTATCGCCCTGCCATGGGATTAGCACCTCTGAAAGAAACATTAGCCGCAGCGTTATTATACATCACCGAATGGACACCAGAGCAACCTCTTGTAGATCCTTTATGTGGTTCAGGTACTATATTATTAGAAGCGGCTTTAATGGGTTTAAATATCGCACCGGGGTTATATCGGAATAAGTTTTGTTTTCAAAATTGGCCAGACTATGACGCTAAATTATGGGGAAGTTTGCTTAAAGAAGCGGAAATGAGCCAAAAAGAACATTTACCCATTATGATTGGCACGGATGCAGATGCTGATGTAATTAGACAAGCTCAAAGTAATGCTAAAGCCTGTGAAATTGGAGATCAAGTGAAATTTTATCAACAACATTTAGCTGACATTACCGCTCCTGCTGAATCAGGTATTTTGATATGTAATCCTCCTTATGGTAAACGCATTTCAGAAGTAGAGGCACTATTTCCTTTATATAAACTTTTAGGAGATGTTTTTAAGCAACGTTTCAAAGGATGGACGGCTTATATTTTAACAGGTAATAAAGAATTAAGTAAAAAAGTCGGTTTGCGGACTTCTCGTCGTATTCCTATTAATAATGGTGGCATTCCTTGCACATTATTAAAGTATGAAATGTATTAATTAGAGTTTACTGAAAAAGTATTTTTATTTTGATGAGGGTGGCTATTAGCTATTAGCTATCAGCAGTCAGGTATTCTAACATACCAAAATTGTACTTTATAGACAAGTCTAATGGGGAATGATTTTATTGTTTAAGAAAAATTAATGGAATCTTATTACAATTAAAAAAATTATAATATTTCATATTTATTTCCATACTAAAACTTTAGCTTCATAAGTGCCTAAATCAATAGTAAGATTATTATCTCCTGATTCTATTTCATAATTACCTGTCCATTCATGCCATTTCCCATTAGCTGGAAAGTTCGATATTTGATAACCTGCCCGAAATGTGTCAGAAAAATTTGCGATAATTACAATACGAGATCCTTCTTCATTCCATCGAGTATAAGCTAATATTTTATCATCACTATTTTCGTGGAAAAAATCAATATTTTCTGTCCATAAAGCACGATTACTTCTTCTTAAGAAAATTAAGCCTTTATAGTATGCCAATAAATTTTTATTTAAGTCGTTATCTAACAATTGCCAATCTATTTTTGATGATTCTAAGGTTTTATCTTTATATTCTGCAAATTCTTCTCCCATCCAAATTAAGGGTACACCCACTGATGTCATCAATATTGCAACTCCTAATTCTAAACGCTTAAAAGCCTCTTCACCAAAAATTTTGCGATCGCCTAATTCTGCCATAGAATGATTATGATCATGATTAGTGAGATAATTCACCACATTACTCGCTCCCATAAAACCTTGACGTTTGCAGTCAATAACATCTTTTAAATTGTCTAAATCAAAAGTATCACCGCAAATATGGGCAATGATTGTATGGTAAAAACTATCGTGCCAACAACTATCCATTGGTCCTTCTGCATTGGTAATAGTAGTAGTTTCGGGTATATACTCAGCTATGGTAAAAAAAGGCTTTATTCCAGCGGTTTTTTTCCCTTCCTTAACAATCCAGTGCATAAAATCATGGTTAGCAATTTGTCTAGCGGCATCAAAACGAATGCCGTCAATATGATATTCTTTCACCCAAAAAGTGAGATTATCTCCCATAAACTTCCACGCTGGATATATTTGTAAAGTTTCATCATATAAATCATAATTAAATTCAGGTCCCCAGTTATTATCAGGATCACGGGGTGAATGATGATACCAATAATCATAGTCAATTTTTGTCAGAGGTGCTTCGGATTCTGAGTGATTATAAATTGCGTCTAAAATTACACGAATTCCTTTTTCATGACAGGAGTCGATGAGTTTTTTTAAGTCTGAAGTTGATCCATAGCTTGATTCACAGGCGAAAAAATGACGAGGATTATAACCCCAACTATGATCACCAGGATATTCATTGACGGGCATTAATTCAATGGCATTGATCCCTAATTCGCACAGATAGTCAAGTTTTTCGATAATGTCTGTATATTTTCCTCTAGTTTTATTATCCTTTTCTCCACCAGAAAAATCACCGACATGAAGTTCATATATAATTAATTCACAATCTGAGGGCAAATTTTGCTCATCATGTAGCCAAACATACTCATCAACAATCCGATCGCCATCTTTAATTAAAATGACTGCATTTTGGGAGGAATTATCAATATCTGTAGCATAGGGATCAATTAGATCAACCCATTGATCAGATTCAAAAAACCAGCTACGAGATTGAATACGAAATTTATATTGATAACTGCCGTCTTCTAAGGCTACCGAAGATCGAAAATAACCATCTTTACCTTTTATCATGGGAATTTCTTCCCAATCAGAAAAAGTTCCCATTAATGTTGCACTTTGATTATAGGGAGCAAATAGTTTAAATTCAATGGAGTTTGTCATAATTGATAATTAGTAATTAGTAAAGGGTAAAGGGTAAAGGGCAATGGGGAATGGGCAATGGTAAATACATAATTCCTAATTATCTTCTCTTTCTGGCTTCAGAACTATTGGAAATAGCATCTCTGACAGAGTCAATACTTTGACCATTGATAACTAAATTTCGAAAATAGTCTAATCCACCTTTATCAGCATCACGTCCTAAATATTCTTGATAAATTTTATTAATGGCTTGATTAAGTTCAGGTTTATTGGCAACTTCACGGCGTACTTGTCTTAATGACCAATTTTGATTATTAATTTTTTGTGTATAATTTTGTAAATCATTAGAATTAGCGTCACGCCCCAAAACTTGAAGATAGATATTGTTAATATCTTGATTAGTACGAGAGTTATTATTATTATTACTATTTCTGTTTCTAGCTTCAGGACTATTGGCGATGACATTTCTGACATAATCAATGTTTCTGCCATTAATAATTAAGTTTTGAAAATACTGTAACCCAGCAGAATCGGTATTTCTTCCCAACAATTCTTGATAGATTCCAGAAATAACTTGATTCACTTCTTGACTACGGGCAACATCATTTCGTACTTGATTCAATGACCAGTTTTGATTGTTCATTTTTTGGCTATAATTTCTTAATTCATTAGAGTTAGCATTACGCCCTAAAACTTCTAAATAAATACTGTTGATTTGTCCTTCAATACTAGAATTGTTGTTATTACTATTATTATTCCTATTTTTAGCTTCAGGACTAGTAGCAACAGCATTTCTGACAAAATCAATGTTTTCGCCGTTAACAATTAAATTTTGAAAATATCGTAATCCATCAGAATCAATATTACGTCCTAAATACTCACGATAAATGTTATTAATAGTTTCATTAAATTCTTGATTATTGGTAGTAAGATCACGACGTACTTGATTTATTGACCAATTTTGATTGTTCATTCTTTGGCTATAATTTGTTAACTCGTTAGAGTTTGCATTACGTCCTAAAACTTGAATATAAGTATTATTAATTTCGCTTTCAAAACGAGAGTAATTATTGTTATTGTTATTATTGTTATTATTATTGCGATACCTAAAACTACCGTATCCAGGGCAATTAATTATATTCTGATTGATAGTACAAGTAATTTGTTGATTTTGAGCGAAACTAGGCGTTGCACTTATTAAAGAAATAGATAATAAAGTACCAGTTAAAAGAACATTAGAAGTTTTCATAATTAACACTCCAAGAGTTGTTATTTGTTGTTTTATAATAAAAGTTAGATAGTATTTTTGTAAGCAAAGAAACTTTAAAAGATAGCACTTACGCACTTCAAAAATTATCAAGAATGTATAATAACGATATTTCGTTATTTGAGACAATTAGCAGTAAACATAGAATGTCTGGTAATCAGAGAAAAATAGTCCTGAAAATGACCCTGTAATGTTGGAAAAGCCATAGTCATATTTAATGATTTTTTCAATGCGTAAGTCCTACATAGAAAAACTCTAAAATCTTAATAGTTTCCTATTGTCATTTGCTCTTTTCTCTTATCGTCGAGCATAGATATATTTAATCAAACTCACACCAAGCAAACCTAAAAGGGCATAAATGACAATTGCTACTAAGACATTAAGATCAAAAACGTTTGTACCACCGATGGGATTACTACCGCCTTCTGTTACAGGGCTGATAAATAAGGTAGAAAATGGTGCAATGAAAGGATCAGATAGATTATAAATGAATTGAGTAAACTGATTCTCTGTATTCGCACCAGTCAAACGAAGAAAGAAGCGTAAGGTAAGTAGAACTTGTAAAAATCCTATCAGAATATAAATACTGTTGAGAATCCAAATAAAAGTTGAATTTCTTTTACCCGTTTTTAACCTTCTCTCTTCTTGATGGAGTTTAAAGGCTTCCTCTTCTTGTTGAAGTTCTATACGACGCTCGAAATTATTTTGGTCGTTAGGATCTTGATTCATTGTTTCTGTATGTATTTTTATATAACCTAAATTCTACGACCGATCATCAAATTGTAAATAATGCCGATAAGAGCTAAAACTAAAAGCAGATGGATTAAACTACCTCCAACGTTGATAGAAAATCCCAGTAACCATAGGATAACGAGAATACCAACACCAGTCCAAATCATGTTAAGCATTTTTCCCTCTTCAAAATAAATTTATTACTTATTACTTATTACTTATTACTTATTACTTATTACTTATTACTTATCTTTAATATCCTCGATGGCATTACGAGCATTACTTTCTAATTGTTTTGCTTTACCCATCAATTGATCTTGAGAATTGCCTGTAATATTACCAATGGCTTCTTGGGTTTTACCTTCAATGTTTTTGGCGACAGCTTGACTTCTTCCTTTTAAGCTCATACTATCTTTTATATCTAGGGCTTTATTCTGGACTTTACTTTCCACTTGTTTGGCTTTACCCATCAATTGATCTTTAGAATTACCTGTAATATTCCCGATAGCTTCTTGAGTTTTACCTTCAATATCTTTACCTATAGCTTTTGCTCTTTCACCCCATGCTATTTGATTACTTGGGGGATTTATTGATGAGATAAATAAGGTTGAAGCAAGACTATTATCAACCATAAAACCGAAAGCTGTAGCTGTTGAAATCATTAAAACTAAGCTAATTGCTACAAATAACTTACGGACTTGTTGAAATAAAATCATCTTATTCTCTATTACTAATTAGTGACTTATTACTCATTACTTATTAATACTTAAGTAATTACTAATCGATAGCTTTTTTTATTTCATCTTTGACATTTTCAATAGTATGCTTAACTTTTGCTTCTGTCTGTTTTGCTTTTCCTTCTGCTTGATTTTTAGGATCGCCAATAACATCTCCATAGGTCTCTTGAATTTTACCTTCAATATTTTTAGCAGTTGCTTTAACTTTATCTTCTAAACTCATGATTTTTTCTTAACTTATTTTTGTACAATTTAATTGAACAGTCAAGTTATTTTAATTATTTATGTTTAACATATTTTTAAAATAAAAATAATTAAGTTGCACACTAAAACTACTTTTTAAGCCTTATATAAATAATTAAATTAACTCGTTTCCATTTCATTATAGTCATTTTTTTATAAAATAGTATAAATATTTCTACCTATTAATTTTATTTTAAGTCAAGAGTATAGTAGCTATAGCTTATAATAATTGTTAAAAAAATATGTTGTTTATTAAATATAAAAGAAAGTTTAGTCATGTATTAATAAATCTAATTTATAATTAACTTCAAAAATATATTTATCTTATAATTATTTTGATATTTGCTCTAATTACTATTATTATTTAATAATATTTTTTTTTGATATTAAAGCCTAAAATGAATTTTTAATATTGAAGTAGATCCCAGAGCTTATAATTGAGGATAGATTTAAACAGATATAAGGTTTATCAATGATACAACAGGGCGAATTAGTAACTCTCGACATCGAAGACGTTAGCAGTGAAGGTAATGGTATCGGCAAGATTGATTCACAGGTAGTTTTTGTACCAAATACCGTGACTGGCGATCGCATTTCTAGTCGGATTGTAAGAGTTAAGAAAAAACACGCAGAAGGAAAATTAGAAACCATCGAGAAAGAGTCAAGTTACCGTATTCGCCCTCGTTGTATAGTCGCTGATAAATGCGGAGGTTGTCAGTGGCAACATATCGATTATGAATATCAACTCAAAGTTAAACAGAATCAAGTAAAAGAAACTTTAACTCGCATCGGTGGATTTAGTGATTTTGCAGTGGAAACCATTTTATCTGATGATGATTTAGGTTATCGTAATAAGGTCAACTATCCTTTGGGAGTAGCAGAAAATGGAAATATTAAGGCAGGATATTATCAACATAACACCCATCAAATTGTTAATATTAATCAGTGTCCCATACAAGACGATCGCCTAAACCCATTATTAGCGGAAATTAAACAGGATTTACAAAAATTAAAAATACCGATTTATGACGAAAAAACCCGTAAAGGTGCATTACGTCATCTTTGTTTTCGTATCGGTAAAAATACAGGGGAAATTTTATTAACTCTGATAAGTGCGCAAGTTAGTAATGCCGTCATCGAAAAACAAGCCCAAATTTGGTTACAACGTTATCCTAATTTAGTTGGTGTTTGTTTGAATCATAACCCTAGTGCTACTAATGTTATTTTTGGTAAAGAGACTGATTTATTAGCAGGAAGACTTTATCTTAACGAAATTTTTGCCGGTTTAACTTATCATTTACGCCCAGAAACATTTTTTCAAGTTAATACTAACGTTGCTGAAGCATTATTTAATCAGGTTTTAAGCCAATTAAATTTACAGGGAAATGAAGTCGTTGTAGATCTTTATTGCGGAATAGGTACATTCACACTACCGATCGCCAAAAAAGTAAAACAAGTAATTGGTATAGAATCTTATAACCTTTCCATCGAACAAGCTAATCGTAACGCAGAAGTCAACGACATTCAGAATGTGAAATTTATTCTCGGAGAATCAGAAATTATTTTTCCTGAAATTGATGAAAAACCTGATTTAGTCATTCTCGATCCTCCTCGCAAAGGTTGTCAACCTCAAGTTATTGAAACTTTACTGGTAATAAAACCTCAAAAAATCGTTTATATTAGTTGTCACCCTGCCACCCTTGCCAGAGATTTACAACAGTTATGTAGAAATAATGATTATAAATTAACTTTTGTACAACCTGCGGATTTATTTCCCCAAACTCCTCACGTAGAAACTGGTGTGATTCTCGAACTTCAATAAAATATAAGGTGGATATTACCCCAATGGATTTTTAAAATTGGGCTAATGAATAAAATTAAAGTGATCTTTTTCGGCTTAAAATAAAAAAGGTCACTTGTTTTATTTAAAACAAATATGATAATTAATATTTAGTTTAATCCCCATTTTAGATATTTTAGCGTGTATTATATACACTGAAGGATGTGCTGAGTTTACGCAATTACTTGAAGAAGATTGTAATGTTTTAGAAGGGTGTGCTGGTAGTGGATTTTAAATATTAATAAATTGGAAAAAATGAGTTATCCTCAGGGGTGGAAAAAATTTTGTAGTTGGCGTAAAGAAGTTTCCGTTGAATTGTTGCCAAATCATCTTAATATGTCAGAATTGAATCGTTTTGCCGCCCGTTTTCGGTTAGCTAAATCCTATGAAGGTTTAATAATGAAAGACTATCCAGATGCTTCTACTTTAGCTTATGGCAGTGTTTTTGGTCTTTTTCTGACTTATTCAGCTTTTGAACAATTATATAAAGCATTAGGTAGTCCAAATAGAGTAATTGTAAGGGAATGGGCTATTAATGATGAGACTATTGCGAAAAAACTGCGTAAATCGACTAAAATTCTTAGTTTTATCGAAAAAAAAGTCGATTCTGATCAATTACGTTCAAGAATAAAACAATTTAATCAAAAAGAACATAATAATATTTTAGTAATAGCTCAAGCAGTTCGGCATTTAGTAGCCCACGGCATGATGAGTATTCATTCTGGTAATGTTAAACCAAACACGGTTAAAAATTTCTGCGATTTACTCACTTATGCTGTGGAAGAAAAAACCCAATTTTGTTTTGATGAATTAGTTTTATCTTTGTGCAATATATACTTAAAATAAAGTATATTTTCTTATTTATTCTAACTCTCCTTGATTAATATTTGTTTGAAATTCATAACCGTTCAGGATTTTTACCTCTTAATCCAAATTATTTGACAATATATTTAACGTTTTTAAGAATTAACCAATTAATGGTACGATCATCTACCTGACGAACACGATATTCTCCCATAGGTATTTCTAAATCAATAACCTGTGTACGTCCCATTTGTGGCTCATTAGAATACAAATGACCTATTAAAGTTCTTTCTTCTCCTTCCATCAAATGTTTGCTAACTTTCTTTAAAGCCTTCTCAATTTCTTCATAACTTAAAGGATTTCCAGTCTCATCTTTAATGGCATTTAATAATTTATCTTTAACTTCTTTATCCTTAACTTGCTTGTTGAAGTTGACTGTAAAAACGTTATTTCCAGCTTGTTCTAAAATTTCTTTAATTTCAGTACGAGTAACTACTTTTTCATTCTTATATTGACTAGCTGAGTGCATTCCTAAAGCTATCAATTCTTTATCAACATTACTTTCCTTACCTTTATCATCAACTAAAGCAACGGTTTTAGGATTAACTTTAATTACTTTATAGTATTGGATTTCACTAAGATAATCCCCAACTGCTAGTTTTTCTGTGTCAATACTAATTTTTGCCATCTTTTTTTACCTTAATTTATATTATTATTGCTAATTAATAGACTTGTGAAGTTTTTTATAATAAACTATTCTCTCTCTTGAATATCATGAGGAATCGGCTCAGTAATTCAATAAAAAATTTGTATAAATTCATTTTGTTCTCCAGAATGCCTACAAATAATCAAAACACCATCAAGTAATTAGCAGGTACAAAATCTACCAACCAAACTCCATTATCAGAAATATAAAAAAGATAACCGTTTTTATGCATTGATAAAGCATTAATCTTCAAAATAACCAGTTTTCCTTTTCTTTGTCCAACTTTTTTGGCTGTCTCTATATCTGACGATAAATGCACATGATGACGAGACATTTTTAATAAACCTTCTTGAAAAATAGAATCAATAAATTGTTTTCCAGTGCCATGATAAAGAATTGACGGTGGAATTTCTGGTTTTAAATCTAAATCAATCTTAATACTATGCCCTTGGTTTGCTCTAATTTTTGTGCCTGTTTTGTCAAAACTAAACCTGTTTTTATCACTAGATATAACTACTTCTTTTAATTCTGATTTAGTAATAGAAAAATTATTTACCTTACAAATGAATAATAATTCTTCAACGTCAACCCACCCTTGACTATCTATATTTAATCCAATTTCTAAAGGTTTATGTCTTAAATATTTACTTAAAAATTTACTGATAGTAACTAATTTATTCTCATTTTTATCCATGGCAAAATATCAAGATTTAAAAACAAGGGATCGAAAAATTGGCTTTTTTCATGGTTGATATACTTGAAAAACTCAACGATAAATTAATTACTTAAAAGCGATCGCCTAACACCTATTAAGGATAATTCGATCGCTTTTAAGATTATAATATTTAGAAATGATTAACGAAACATAATACTTACAGAACTATCTTCATGAATACGCCAAATCGTTTCTCCCAGAAGATTCGCTACAGATAAAACCTTCAATTGAGAGAAATAATTATCAAGGGGTATAGGAATAGTATTTGTAACAATTACTTCTTCAAACACTTCACTAGAAAGACGTGACACCGCAGGACCTGAAAATACGGCATGAGTAGCACAAGCATAAATTTTATTTGCCCCTTCTTTTTTCAAAAGTCTTGCACCTTCTAATAAAGTACCCGCAGTATCAATCATGTCATCGACTAATACAGCATTTTTACCTTTTACATCACCGATAACATTCATTACTTCAGCTACATTATGGGCTTGACGACGTTTATCGATAATTGCTAACGGTGCATCATTGAGTTTTTTTGCAAAGGCTCTAGCTCTAGCTACACCACCAACATCAGGAGACACAACTACGAGATCTTCTAGGTTTTTATGGGTCAAATAATCTAAAATGACAGGAGAACCATAAACATGATCTAAAGGAATATCAAAATAGCCTTGAATTTGGGCAGAATGCAAATCCATCGCTAAAACTCGATGTGCTCCTGCTTTTGTAATCAAATTGGCAACTAATTTGGCAGAAATAGATTCTCTACCTGCTGTTTTGCGATCGGCTCTAGCATAAGAGTAATAAGGAATTACTGCTGTAATTTGCCGTGCTGATGCCCGACGACAAGCATCGATCATGATCATTAACTCCATCAAATTATCATTGACAGGATTACAACAAGGCTGTATTAAATACACATCACAACCCCGAATAGATTCTTGAATTTGGACGTATAACTCACCGTCAGCAAATCTTTTACGAATCATTGGTCCTAAATCCATGCCTAAATAACGAGCAACTTCCGTCGCTAAACCGATATTGGCTGAACCAGAGAACAATCTTAAACGGTTATTATCCGATGCTTGTTGTTGTAACATCGGACTGAGTGTTAAAGTGGCAGAATGACTCACAGCAGATTCTTTAACCTCTTAATATTGAGTACTAATTTATTGATTTGTTTTACCGTTCACAAAAATCGTTGAAAACGAAATTTATGTTTTGAAAGGTTAATTAACTTTTAACAAGTCGCATTCAAGGCATAAACGGCAATGCCTTTAAATTGCAGTTATCAAAAGCATTTAATTTGGCTTTTTTTAACTTTAACCTTTTATTTCAAAAGATACTTTAACTTTACCATTATAATCTACAATACGGTTCAACTTTTTGCTTATTTTTTCTTATACATTCTCTAGTTATTTGTATTAACTTTAAACTATACTTTTGTGCAAGTCTTAGAAATAAAAGATAAATAAACAGAATTTTTTTGTATCATGGATTACTTTATTTTAATTTTATCACAAGTCTTATGAAAACTCTACTAATTGCAGGAACGGATACAGATGCTGGAAAAACTATTATTACTACTGCTTTGAGAGCATATTATCAAGAATATTTTTCTGATTTGAGTATAGGTTTAATCAAATTATTACAAACTGGTAAACAAGGAGATGCAGAGTTTTATCAACAGTTTTTTGATGATGTAATTATTCCTTTAAGATTCGATGCACCAGTCGCACCGCCCATAGCCGCAGATTTGGAGGGTAAATCAATCGATTTAGAGATTATTAGGCAAAATTTACTTAAATTACAAAATCTCAAGGATTTAGTGTTAGTAGAGGCATTAGGGGGTTTAGGAAGTCCGATTACCCATGAGCTAACCATTGCAGATTTAGCAGGAAGTTGGCACTTAGAAACTATTTTAGTCGTTCCTGTGAAATTAGGTGCGATCTCCCATACTGTGGCTAATGTTGCCTTAGCAAAACATCATCAAGTCAAACTCAAAGGTATTATTTTTAACTGTGTTAATCCTTGTAGTGAAGAAGATATAAATAATTGGACACCAAAAAAATTAGTAGAATCTTTAACGAAAGTACCAGTCTTAGGTTATTTCCCTTATCTCAAAAATATGGATAATTTATCTGATTTAGCTCAAATTATGGCTAATTTTTTTAATATAAACCACATATTCTAATATCTTACGAAGTTATTAATTACTGTTTAGAAATTATCAATTATTATTACCATTGCAAGAGTGCCTGATTACTGAAAACTAATAGCTAACACTTCTAAAAATCTTACTACCCCCATAGTAGGATTGCTATATTATGAAAAAATAGAATTAAGAAGATGATAATTCAAGAAAAACTCAATCAACTACGCAGTATTTTTGAAGAAATGGATACGGCTTTAATTGCTTACTCTGGAGGAATTGATAGTACTTTAGTGGCAAAAGTTGCTTTTGATGCTTTAGGAGATCGTAGTATGGCTATCACTGCAGTATCCCCTTCTCTTTTACCTGAAGAATTAGATGATGCACAACAACAAGCACAAATAATTGGTATCAAACATGAATTAATTGAAACCGAGGAGATGAATAATCCTAATTATACTTCTAACCCCGTTAATCGTTGTTATTTTTGTAAAAGTGAATTACACGATAAACTGAAACCCTTAGCTATTGAAAGAGGCTATCTTTACGTTATTGATGGGGTTAATGCTGATGATTTACAAGATTATCGCCCGGGTATTCAGGCGGCAAAAGAAAGAGGTGCAAGATCTCCTTTAGCAGAAATTGGTATAACAAAGGCAGAAATAAGAGAAATGACTAAAATATTGGGCTTACCATGGTGGGATAAACCGTCTCAACCCTGTTTATCTTCTCGTTTTCCTTACGGGGAAGAAATTACCTACGAGAAATTATATCGTGTCGGCAGAGCTGAAATTTTCCTGCGAAAAATGGGTTATAGTAATCTGAGAGTGCGCTCCCATGGTGACACGGCAAAGATTGAGTTGTTACCTGAGCAAATCAATGATTTTGTGTTGAAAACTAATCTTAGTGAAGTTGTTACTCATTTTCAATCATTAGGTTTTACCGATGTAACTCTCGATTTAGAAGGGTATCGTAGTGGTAAACTAAATCAAGTTATTTTCTCTCCACAGGAAGTTAAAGCATAAAAAATTGAGTTGACATATATGTTATTCATTTTTCATTACTAAAAAAGGCGATTCCAGCAGTAATTAATTCGGCTAAAATACTGCTAATACGGAATAGTGCAATGACTATTAAAACGATTTCAGAAGGGAAAAAAGAATGATTAAAAGTAGCAATAATTGTAGTTTCAAAAACACCAATCCCTCCAGGCGCACCAGGAATAATTAAACCTAATAGCCATGCAAAACTAAAACCACTTAATACTTGAGGAATTAAATTTATTTTTACTGGCATAAATGCTAATAAAATTGATAAAAAAGCTAATCCTCTTAATAATAAAAAAACAACTTCTCCTAATAACGGTAATAGAGGATATTTGGTTAATTTAGCACTTTCTTTACTTCCTTTACTGGTTGCTAATTTACTTAAAATAGGGTTAAGAATTTTTGGTTGAATAACTATTAAAGTTATCAGAATAATTATCAATTCTACCAGAAAAATTAAAGGAGAAAAATTAATATCTATAACACCAATACCAACACTAATAATAGTAATTAATAAAGCAGCAACCGCCATTAATAAAGGTTCGATCAAAACACTAACAGTTGCAACTCCTAAACTATCACCCTTATTTTGAATGGCTTTGACTCTACCGAAAAAATGCCAAATATTGCCAGGAAGATATTTACTAATATTAGTAATTAGATAAATTTTAACTGCTTTTAAGCCTTGTAATTGAGTTTGAAAAATTCCTAAAATCCATGTCCAAACCCAAGCTGAAAAAGTATGTGCAATAATATTTAAAAATAAGCTTAATGTTAACATCAACCATGTAAATTGAGTAAACTTAATGCCAATAACTTCTCGCCAATTATCTTTAAAAGTAGAGATGATAAAAAATAAAGTTACCCCTAAAATTAGCCATCGTAAAAACTGTTTAACTAACTTCATTAATTCAATTTATTTTGAAAGCTTTGATTGTGTTAGGAATTGAAAAGTAAAAGAACCACCAATAAAAGCTAAAATGAAGATAATAGGATTAAGATTAAGTTGGACTAAGGAAGTAATAGCAGGTCCTGGGCAAAATCCCGAAATTCCCCAACCAATACCGAAAATCATAGCACCTAATATTAATTTAGCATCTATATCATTACGTTTAGGTAGATAAAATTGTTTATCAAAAATCGGATGTTTTAAAGACAAAATAAATCTAAAAGTTATTAATGTTACTCCCACCGCACCTCCTAAGACAAACATCAAAGTTGTATCCCATTTACCCGTAACATCGAGAAAACCGATCACTTTTTCTCTGTCTATCATTTGAGATACTGATAATCCTAAACCAAAAAGTAAACCACTAACTAAAGCTATTAAATTTTGTTTATTGTTCATTTTTTAACCTATCATATGCTTGAGAATATAAACTGTTACCATACCCGATGCTAAAAAACTAATTACGGCTGTAAGTGATCGCACTGACAATCTTCCTAAACCACAAACACCATGACCGCTAGTACAACCGTTTCCCATTCTCGTGCCAAAACCTACTAAAAAACCCCCCATAATCATTGCCATTAAGTCAAGATTATATCTAGGAGTATTGGGTAAAGGTAATAAATATTCATAAATTAAACCACCGATTAACATTCCACCGAGGAAATACCAGCGCCATATTTGAGATGTGGCAAATTCTAATGCACCATTAATCATACCGCTAATACCAGCAATTCTTCCATTAAAGACTAATAAAATAGTTGCACTGATACCAATTAAAATACCCCCAATTAAGCCATTTATCCAATTTGATTCTATTTCCATGATTCTTATTTACTGGATTTTTAATTATTTGCCATAAAATTAGTGAAACTTAACTCATTAATAATATTCCATTTTGTTATACCGTCTTTAAAGGCTTTCCAAGGTTCATAAATTGCCTTAAAGTTAGCATCTTTAGACGCATTACTCTCATAAATTTCTAAAGCGACTTTTTGTGCTTCTATCATAATATCTTGAGGATAAGCCACTAATTTTGTACCTCCTTCAATAAGAGTAGCTAAAGATTTTTGATTAAGGAAGTTATATTGTGCCAACATATTAAGATTGGAAGATTTTGCCGCCGTCATCAACATATTTTGATACTCTAAAGGTAGTTTTTCCCAAGCAGACTTATTTACTAATAAATCTAAAGTTGGTCCAGGTTCCCACCATCCGGGATAATAATAATATTGTGCGGCTTTATTTAAACCTAATTTTTCATCATCGTAAGGTCCTACCCATTCTGCGGCATCAATAGCTCCTCTGTCAAGAGCAAGGAAAATTTCGCCACCGGGCAAAACTTGAACATTTACTCCTAATTTTGACATAACTTCCCCTCCCAACCCCGGAATACGCATCTTTAAACCCTTCAAATCCCCAAGAGATTTTACTTCCTTTTTAAACCATCCCCCCATTTGTGCCCCTGTATTTCCTGCGGGAAAGTTGATAATATTAAATTCACTATAAACTTTTTGCATAGCTTCTAATCCTCCTCCATGATATAACCATGCGTTTTGTTGTTCAGCAGTTAACCCAAAAGGTAATCCTGTGGCAAAAGCAAGAGCAGGATTTTTTCCTATATAATAGTAACTAGCTGTATGTCCACATTCTACTGTTCCATTTTGCACGGTGTCTAATACTTCTAACCCTGGCACAATTTCCCCCACTGCATAAGGTGTAATGGTGAATTTCCCGCCACTCATTGCTTTTACGCTTTCACAGACTGTTTGCACACCACCAAAGATAGTATCTAAAGACTTCGGCCAACTCGTAACCATACGCCACTTTACCTCAGGAAGACTATTAGCGATTACGGTAGATTGATTTTGACTTTGACAGGAGACTAAAGTTGCAGAAGTTACGGCACTAATTCCCGCATTGGTTAAAAATTGTCTTCTTTGCATTGATTTTAAAAGTAGGTAGAGTAGGCTAAATTAATGATAAATTTTATTTTTCTTAAACTTAGATCTTGTTGGTTAAGGTAGCCCATAGGTAATAGTGGAAAAAATAGACCTTAACTACAGAAAAATTGATTTTCTCTTTTTGTCTATTGTGTATGAATATACTAATATAAGATCTAAATTAAATCCATAATAAGGGGTTTAAACCCTTTGCTTTGCCTTAAATTGCTAGATATGATTAATTTGCCTAAATAATTGTAAATATTCGGTAAAAAAAATAATTATCATAGAAAGAGAAAAAAGATAAAGTAATTTATTTAAAAATACTAATTATTTATTATGACTTGTTTATGTTATAATATTAAGCTAGGTAAAATTGCTACCTTAGCTCAATTGGCAGAGCAATTCATTCGTAATGAATAGGTTGTCGGTTCGATTCCGATAGGTAGCTTTGATTTTTTGTGTCAAACTAACAAATAGAATTAATCTTGAAAATCAATAAAACTAGGTCTTTCTTGATGACTTTTCTTTAAAATTATCTCTAATTCTTCCCATTTTTCTTGTTCAATATTACTAATAATATCTTGTAAATTTTGTTGATATTCTATTAAACTAATTAACAATTGTTCACGGTTATATTTTGCCATCATTAACCCTAATTCCACATTTCCTCCTCCCACTCTGCTGGTATCTTTAAATCCTGAACTTGCCAAGTTTTGGGCTAACTTTACTACTTCTTGATTATGATTCTTAACGCAACTATTGATCAAATTTGCACTTATCATTACTGGTAAATGAGAAATCCATGCCACTGCTTGATCATGTATTTCTGGCGTCGAAGTATATACTTTACAACCTAGCGATCGCCATATTTCTGAAACTTTATTCATGGCATCCATAGAAGTATTTTTCACAGGAGTTATTACACAAGGAGCGTTTTGAAATAAATTAGATTCAGCCGCTTCAATACCTTGATTTGTCGTTCCTGCCATGGGATGACTACCCACAAAGTTCTTCCATAATTCTGTAGCTTTATGGGAGATTGCTCCTTTCACTGAGCCTACATCAGTAATAATCGTACTTGGACGCAAATAATTAATTATGCTCTCAATAGTGGGTAAAATTGCCGCTATAGGAGTACAAATAAAAATTAGATCTGTTTGCTCTAAAACTGAAAAATCAACACTAGCATCTGTAACTATCTGTTTTGCTAAAGCGATGTTGCAAGTGCTGAGTTGACGAGAAACTCCGATAACATCGTAACCTTGACGAGTCAAATCTAAACCTAATGAGCCCCCTATTAAACCTAAGCCAATAATACCTATTTTCATAATTGATGATAAATAATTACAAGATCAGATTATAGTCTTATCCTCTTTGAAGTTTTAATTATCAAATATTAATTTTTTTAGTAATATTCTTTTTTTTCTTTCTATTAATGATAGAAATAGTTTAGATTCTTAATTAAATAAATCTATATTTTAAAATGACAGAAAAATTAAGTTTTTATTTCCCAGAATCACAGTTAAATATTTTACATCTTGTAAGTGCGATCGCATGGTCTGATGGTGATTTAAGTACTGAAGAAAGTGATGTCTTGATAGAACAGTTTAAAGCAAATTTGCCAACAGATCCAGAGCCGATAGTTTACTTAGACAATAATATAACCTTATATGACTCTTTTTCTCCTAGTGCTAATCCTCTAATTTATGAACAAATACAAGCCAGAATGGAAGCGGAATCAGCTTTTAAAGACATACTTGAGAGTTATAAAAACAATCCTGTGCCTTTAGAAGATTTAGTTGCACCAATAAAAACCATAGAAGATCGCTCATTGGCAGTAAAATTAGCTTATATGGTAGTCAAAGCTAGTCCTGATGAAGAGGGAAATTTAATTTGTCCTCAAGAAAAAGCGGTTTATCGTAAATTAATTCAATTATTAGAAATGAATAGTGATTTGGTGCAAAAAATAGAATGGGAAGCAGACAAAAAATTAGAAAAATTCCAACATCCTTTTAAAGCATTTATCGATAATTTGAAAGATATTTTGCTAACAAAAATTGAACTTTAATAAAATTATAAATAAGGGGTGTACTATATTTCCTTAAATTAAAAATAATAATCTATGGTTATTGACAAAATTAAAAGATTAAATAAGCAGAAAAACTATAATTATGGAAATTACTATATTAGACAAAACTAAGTTAAAAAAACGCACAAAAAGAGGTTTTACTAAATGATATACAAAAAATAGTGCTTTTATTAGTAGCAATATTTTTTGAAGACACCTCATAATCTTATTGTATAAATTGCTATAAAAATTATATCTTAATATCGAAATAAAAACTTATCGATAACGTTGGGTTTTATTTTTCCACTTAATCTATCATCATAAAATTTTAATGAGTAATTCCCGTAATATTGATGAGGGTATAATTAAATTTAATTGTCAATGGATTAAACAACCTTTGTCAATTGCTGTACCTGATGAACTATTAACATGGCGTGATCGAATGTATAATCTTAAACTTATCGGACATTATCATGATATAAATATTGGCTATGGTAATATCAGTATCAAAACTCCTCAAGGAATCTTGATTTCAGGTACACAAACAGGTAATATTTACCCCATTCAACCACAACATTTTACCCTAGTTACAGATTATGATCTTGAGAAAAATACCGTAGTTTGTCGAGGATTAATTAAGGCTTCCTCAGAATCCATGACACATATCGCCGTTTATCAATGCGATAGCTCGATCAATGCTATTATTCATATTCATAATCTTCAGTTGTGGAAAAATTTACTTAATAAAATCCCTACCACAAAAAAAGAAGTTGCCTATGGCACACCAGATATGGCAAAAGAGATATTTCGTTTATTTGTAGAAAGCAACGTTAAGCAAAAAAAAATCCTTGTAATGGCGGGGCATGAGGAAGGAATTATAACCTTTGCTTCTTCTGTTGAAAGTGCAGGAAATTTACTGCTTAGTTATTTATAGTAATAAATGGGATAGTGAGAATAAACAAATTGTTGTGAAAGGCAATGAATGGGTGATAGAGAAATATCCAATCCTACCCTTTTTTTGCTACATAATCAATATTAGAATTTATGCACCACAAATGAATTTAAGGTGAATAATACTAGATTTTTTTACTCAACCCCCAAATATACTTATTTTTATAGTCTTTTTTCGATGGCTTTTTCCCAAGTATCAGTTACAATTTGAATATCTAAATTAATTAAATTATTAATACTTAAAATAGTTGATTTTACTACCCCAATTTTTTGCCAATCATTGCCTAGTTTTTCCGTTAATAGTGTTTCCCATTGAGCTTTATTTTCAGGATTAATTGACACAATAATTAAACTTGCTAATTCACCAAACAAAACATTATCTAAACGAGCATTTATTGCAGGTAAAGTAACTTGACAACCTAACTTCCCACTAATAGAAGATTCCGCTAAAGCCACGGAAATTCCGCCTTCAGTAACATCATGGGCAGATTTGAGCAAACTTTTACTAATTCCTTCACGACAAACTTCTTGCACTTTTTTTTCTAAGTGATAGTCTAATTCTGGTGGTTTTCCTGCTACAGTGTTATGAATTGTTGCTAAATATTCTGACGCACCTAAATTAGGATTAAATTTACCTAAAAGATAGATTAAATCCCCTTCTTGTTGCCAACCTTGCCCACAAATTTTCTCGATGTCAGATATTAAACCCACCATACCTATCACAGGGGTAGGGTAAATGGGTTGAGGATTGCCTTCGCTGTCTATAGTTTCGTTATATAAAGATACGTTTCCACCCGTCACAGGAGTATTAAATTCTCGACAAGCCTCAGAAATTCCTTGACAAGCATGATGTAATTGCCAGTAACCGACGGCTTTTTCTGGACTTCCAAAGTTCAGATTATCAGTAATAGCAATAGGTTGTGCCCCAACACAACTTAAGTTACGAGCGGCTTCAGCTACTGCTAATTTTGCTCCCAAATTAGGATCTAAATATACATAACGAGGATTACAATCAGTAGTCGCAGCGATGCCAGTTGTTGCTAATTCTGGTTTTCCGTTTACGGGGCGTACTCTGATAATAGCCGCATCTGCTCCCCCCGGAAGCATTACGGTATTATTTTGGACTTGATGATCATATTGACGATAAATCCATCTTTTTGAAGCTATAGAGGGAGTATCAAGAAGTTTTAGCAGAATTTCTTCCCAATTTTGATTATTGACACCACTTTCTTCAACTTTTGCTAATTCTGCTTCTGTCCATGACCATGCTTTCGTAGCATATTCTGGTGGATTTGTCAAGACTTCGTGATGATAAATTGGCGTATTATCAGCTAACGCAGTGGATGGCACTTCTGCCGCAACTTTTCCTTGATGTAAAATTCTGACAACTTGTTCGGGTATTACTTCACCAGCTACTACAGCATGAAGTCCCCATCTTTCAAAAATATCAATTAATTCTTGTTCTCGTCCTTTCTCTCCTACAAAGAGCATTCTTTCTTGGGATTCTGATAGGAGATACTCATAGGGTATCATGGCTTTTTCACGGGCTGGAATCTTGTCCAAATCTAACTCAATGCCAACGCCTCCTTTTGCTGCCATTTCTGAAGTTGAGCAAGTAATCCCCGCCGCTCCCATATCTTGGGCTGCAACTACCGCACCCGTTTTAAAGGCTTCTAAACAGGCTTCTATTAAGGATTTTTCCAAGAAAGGATCTCCTACTTGTACTGCAGGTCGATCGTCTAATGATTCATCCGTCAATTCTGCACTGGCAAAACTTGCTCCTCCCATGCCGTCTCTGCCTGTCGTCGAACCAACATACAAAACAGGATTGCCAATGCCAGAAGCCCCTGATTTAACTATTTCATCAGTTTCCATCAAGCCTATTGCCATGGCATTAACAAGGGGATTACCACTGTAAGCGGGGTTGAAATAGACTTCACCACCAACGGTTGGCACACCAACACAGTTACCATAGTGTGATATACCTTCTACAACTCCTTTAAAAATTCTTTTGGTGTGAGGATTATCTAAATTGCCGAAGCGCAATGAGTTTAAAATAGCAATAGGGCGTGCTCCCATGGTAAATATATCTCTTAAAATGCCTCCGACTCCTGTGGCGGCTCCTTGAAATGGCTCGATGGCGCTAGGATGATTATGAGATTCTATTTTAAATGCTACTCTCAAACCGTTACCAAAATCCACAACTCCTGCATTTTCTCCAGGTCCCACTAATATGCGATCGCCATCGGTAGGAAATTGTGATAGTAAAGGCTTGGAGTTTTTATAACAACAATGTTCTGACCACATTACCCCAAACATCCCTAATTCGGCTTTATTGGGATGTCTGCCTAATCTTTTAACGATGTCTTCATATTCAGCAGGTTTAATGCCTTCAGAGGCGATTTCTTGAGGGGTAAAGGGTACGGGCATATTTTCTCTACGTTATTTAACTTAATAATAATATATCAGCACCTTTAATAATTAACAACTAAAAGTTGAGTAAATAAAGAAATTTTTAGTATTATTTATTTTTCACTTCGTTAATTTATGGAAATCTTTAAAAGATAGAGAAAATAATAATTAACAAGTTATAATAATCTATCTTTACTGAAAAATTAATTAAAAAAAATCCCATATCAATTACTTAATTCAAATTAAAACTGATAAAGATTCATAGGTATTTTATATGTTAATATTTGATAAATATAAACAAAATTAAGACTTTTTATTTTTTTTGTATTTTATTAGATAAAATTAGTTAAAATATTGTTTTTTAGTTAGATAGATAAAAAGGATTTGTTACATTGACTTATTGCCAACGAGATTTAAACATCGCCATTGAGAGCATTCTTGAAACAGCTAATTTTCTCAATCGTCAAGGTTGGACTCCAGCCACCAGTAGTAATTTTTCTCAAAGGTTAGATAATAATTATTGTGCTATTACTGTGTCGGGTAAGCATAAAGGCAAATTAACCCCTGATGATATTATGGTAGTGGATTTGCAAGGAAAACCCCAAGACGAGAAAAAACCTTCGGCGGAAACTCTTCTTCATACCAGCCTATATGCCTGGAATCCTAACATTGGATCAGTTTTACATACTCATTCCCTTAATAGTACGTTACTCACTCTCTTAACAAATAATACTTCTTGGGAATTAGAAGATTATGAGTTGTTAAAAGCTTTTTCGGGAATTTCTACCCATGAAAGTGCGATCAAAATTCCTATTTTTGCTAATACTCAAGATATAGCTAGTTTAGCCGATGAAGTTATAGAATATCTGCACCAAAGAATTCCTTGCTGGGGTTATCTAATTCGAGGACATGGAGTTTATACTTGGGGTAAGGATATGCCAGAAACCCTAAGACATTTAGAAGCACTTGAATATTTAATACAATGTGAATTAGAACTTATGCGCATTAGAGGTAAATTATGACTGCATTAAAAATATTTGATGATAATAACCCCAATATACCTATTTTTGATAGTAACACCGTTTCTGAAGCAGATAAAATTGAGAAAATTAGTCACAAATTAAAACAAATTGGGATAAGATTTGAACAGTGGCAAACTATCCAAAATTTAATATCAGGTGCAACTCAAGAAGAGGTTTTGAAAGCCTATAAATCTGAAATTGATCAATTAATCAATGAAGAAGGATATGTAACTGTTGATGTGGTTAGTTTAACTAGCGATAATCCTAATAAATCGGCTTTTCGAGAAAAATTCTTAAATGAACATACCCATAGTGAAGATGAAGTCCGTTTTTTTGTAGATGGTGAGGGTTTATTTAGCTTACATATCGATAATCAAGTGTTTGAGATATTGTGTAGTAGAGGTGATTTAATCAGTGTACCCGCAAATACTCGTCATTGGTTCGATATGGGCGAGAATCCTAATTTTACAGCTATTCGTTTTTTCAACAATCCTGAAGGTTGGGTAGCGAATTTTACGGGAAGCGACATTGCTAGTCAGTTTTCAAGATTAGAGAATTAATGAAATTTTAACTCTAATTTGTCCCTGAATTAAGGGACTTTTCCCCTCGTTTGAAAAATTTGATGGCTTTAGTTAAATTCCAATAATTTTATACATAAATTAAATTTATTTAAAATATTCATTTATTTAACAATTTCTATGATTAAAACAATTTTAACGGATATTGAAGGTACAACCAGTTCTATTAATTTTGTCCATGATATTTTATTTCCTTATGCTTATGATAGAATGTATGATTTTTTAGCTGAAAATTGGGATCATGAGCAGGTAAAAAAAGCTCTATTAGAAATAGCGAAATTGGAAAATTTAGTAGATTATAATCATGAACAAATAACTACTATTTTACAAGATTGGATAAAATGCGATCACAAAATTAAACCTTTAAAAGACCTACAAGGTATAATCTGGGAAGAAGGTTATAAAAATGGTGATTATTCCTCTCATGTTTATCCAGATGCCTACGAAATGTTATCATTATGGCACAGTAAAAATATTCCTATTTATATATATTCTTCAGGCTCAATTTATGCTCAAAAATTATTTTTTGGACATTCAGAATATGGTAATTTATTAGCTTTATTTAGTGGTTTTTTTGATACTAATATTGGTAATAAAAAAGAGCCTCAATCTTATATTAACATTGCGAACAATCTTAACTTAAACCCTCATGAAATTATTTTTTTATCTGATGTAGAAGATGAGGTAAATTCAGCGTTATCTATCGGCATGAAAACTGTCTGGATAATAAGAGAAGAAAAAGCATTTAAAGAGAAAAAAAATAGCAACTCTCCCCATCAAATTGTTAATAATTTTCAGTTAATCAATCTATAAAAAACTGTTCTAAAAGTTGTTAAGTTCTCTAAATTCTACTCAATAAGTGAAATGAAGGAAGATTTTAGATAAAATTGAGACTTTTTAAACCGTTTCTGAGGTTAAGGGGCAAAGGATTATAATAATCTTATTTTTCTGATTTAATCAATAATTAACTTTTTTTAATAATAAAAACCCAGTGTATATATTATTTTATTTCAGAGGAAAAATAATTACTAATTTTTAATTCTTAACTCTCAATTACTAATTATGTTATCCTAAAAAATTGGCTAAAATAACATTTATTTTTTCTATGGATATTTTTCGTTATTTAATCCCATTTTATCAACCTGATATTGATCAATGGTCATTAGAAGCAAGATTATTGCGGTGGCTGACTTTTGTATGGTTATTAATTGGTTTAATCGCTTTATTTTCAGCTTCCTATGCCGTTGGGTTGGATGAATCTAACGATGGTTGGTTTTATTTTAAACGTCAAGGATTTTGGATGATTATAGGTTTAATTTGCTTCAAAATTGTGACGGAATTACCCTTAAAAATAATTCTCAAGTTTTCTCCTTGGTGTTATCTTGTAGCATTAATTTTAATTATTGGCACAGTGGTAGGTTTAGGGCAAAATGTAAATGGTGCAGAAAGATGGATAGCCTTAGGACCAATTCAAATTCAGCCTTCAGAATTACTCAAACCTTTTTTAGTTTTACAAGGTGCGACTATTTTTGGCAGTTGGCAAAGGCAACCTTGGCGAATTAAAGGTGCATGGCTAGGTATTTTTGCTTTTACTTTAGCCTGTATTTTAAAACAGCCAAACTTAAGTACAACAGCATTGTGTGGGATGACTTTATGGCTAATGGCTTTGGCTGGAGGTTTACCTTATATACAATTATTGGCTACGGCAATGATGGGTATGGTTACAGCCGCCCTTAGTGTAGCTATCAATCCTTATCAATTAAGACGGATTGTATCATTTATAGATCCATGGCAAGACGCAAGGGGAGATGGTTATCAATTAGTACAAAGTTTACTCGCAATTGGATCTGGTGGCGAATTGGGTGTTGGTTTTGGAATGTCTCAACAAAAATTATTTTATTTACCTTTCCAATACACGGACTTTATTTTTGCCGTTTTTGCTGAAGAATTTGGCTTTGTAGGTAGTATCATTTTAATTTTAATGGTGGTAACTTATGCAACGGTAGCTTTTCTTGTAACTCTAAGATGTACTCATCCCATTAAACGTTTGGTAGCAGTGGGAGTAATGGTTATTTTAGTAGGACAATCTTTACTGAATATAGGAGTAAATACAGGATCTTTGCCTACTACAGGTTTACCTTTTCCCTTTTTAAGCTATGGTGGTAGTTCTGTTATGAGTAGTTGTATTTTAGCAGGATTATTAATTAGAGTTGCTATCGAAACTTATCAACAAGAAATAATTTTAAATAATTAATTGCCTATAAAATGTTTATTTTTTAACCTTGTTTATAACAATAACATTCTGACTTTATATGATAGAAAAGAAAAATGTTTCTAATGCTAATCAAGCTATTGAAACTTATATTGAAAGAGTGACAGAATTAAGTCAATTAGGACAAAAAATTCCTACCAATGAAGAGTTATTAACTATCGCTTCAGAATTGGGTATTAGTGATAAAGAAATTGCTTCCGCACAAAAACAATCCCAAGCTCATTTTATTCGGGCACAAGGTTATGTTACTCTTCGTCATTGGGACGATGCTATCTTAGAATTAGAAGAGGCTTTGGCTTTTAATCCCTTTAATTTATCTATGTTGCATTTATTAATTAATGCTTATTTAGGAAGATGGAAAGCAAAGCATAATAAACAAGATGAAGAATTAATAAAATTTAGGGTCAAACAGTGTTTAGAAATTCAACCTGATGATCAAGAATCATTAAAATTATTAGCAAAATTAGATCAATTAATTAATAATTATAAATATCAATTATGGGGTATTACTGCTTTTAGTTTAATAGCAATTGGTTCAGGAATAGGCTTCTTTTTGCTCAATAATATTTCTCTCAATTTATTTTCTCAAAATGATAAAAAAATACAGAGTGTTAAAGAAGAGTTATTTAAAGAAATTAAACAATTAAAAGATGAACAAAAAATACTATATGATCAATTGTCAGAAAAAGTGAAAATTCAAGAAGAGATAGATAAAGATTCTCAGTTACAAATAGAAATTTTAAAAAATGAAGTGCAAAAATTAAATCAACAAAATCAGGAATTAAATAATAAACTTAATAACCAACATAAATCCATTCCTGACGTTAAATCACCAAAAATCAACAATAAAACTGAAACTAAATCACTATAATAATCATAATGAAACAAGGACTAGCTCTACATACTACTAGCGGAGAATTAGGAGTTGCTATTATTAATAATCAAGGAGAATATCGTTTTAATTCTTGGGATTTAGGGCGAGATTTAGCTAATAATTTACATGAAAAACTTATCGAATTTTTACCGCCTTTACTGTGGCAAGATTTAGAGTTTATTGCCATAGCAAAAGGACCTGGTAGTTTTACCAGTACAAGGATAGGAGTCGTTACAGCAAAAACTTTAGCCCAACAGTTAAATATTCCCATTTTTGGTATTTCTACTTTAGAGTCTTTAGCTTGGTATTACGGCAAAAAAGAGATAAATAATCCTATTTTAGCGGTAGAAATGAAGGCTAATAATGAGGAAGTTTTTGGGGCTATTTATCAATTTTCCGTATCGATGAATGAGTTATCAAATATTATCCCAGATCAATTATTAAAACTTGAAGAATGGGAAAATTTAGTTATAGAATATAAGAGTAAGTTTGACAATAATTTTAAATTAATAAACACACCAGAAAAATTAGCTTTTACCACTGAAACTTTACTAGAAATTGTTTTATTTCGCATTAAAAATGGTGAAGATTTAAACCTTAATAATTGGCAAATTTTAATTCCTTTTTATTAATTATCCCGAAATATTAACCCTCACCCAAGCTTTTCCCTAAGACGATGAGAGCTTTTTTTATAATAATTGATTTATTAATCAAAAAAACAGACTAAAACACTCTAAAATTTGATGATGGCGATCGCTCAGCACCAGTTCATATACAGTTTTGCTGTGCTTTTCCTATCGCCATGAAATAAAAATAAAAATTTCCTAATTGATGAGTATATTTTATTGCTAATGGAAAATCTAAAAATTAGACTGATATTTTTCAATCATAGCGATAGAACGACTAACGCTTTCAGGAAAAATCACAACTAAGCCGTCTTTATTAATCTTTTTCAATCCCTTATCAATGGCTTCAGTTTCGTTGAGGATGACATCATAACTAGCTTCAGGATTTTGAGATATAATACCTTTAACAATTAAATCCGCTACAGTACCTCTATCTCTACCTCGATTATCATCATCTTCTTTGACAATAATGTGATCAAAAATTTCACAGGCTATTTTACCTAATAAGATCAAATCTTCGTCTCGTCTATCCCCAGGTCCTCCAATTACCCCTAAACGATCGCCTTTCCAGTTTTTGACAAATTCTCCAACAGCAAGATAACCAGCAGGATTATGAGCGTAATCAATCAGTACAGAAAAATCTTGAAGATCAAAAAGATTCATTCTGCCGGGGGTTTGATTTGCACCGGGGTTAAATGTACGTACTCCCTGACGAATCAACTCAATATCTGTACCATGAACAAAAGCGGCTAAACAGGCGGCTAAAGCATTGGCAATCATAAATGGAGCCATACCTTTCATGGTGATGGGTATATTTTCTGCTTTTTCAATCCTTAAAGTCCATTCTCCTTCAAAAATAGAAAGATAGCCATTTTCATAAATAGCCGCCATACCATTACGGCGTAAATGATCAATCAAAATCGGATTATTGGCACTCATAGAAAAATAAGCAATTTTACCCTTGACATTTTGAGCCATTTGTGAAACTAAAGGATCATCGGCATTTAAAACGGCATAACCATCAGCATTAACAGATTCAGCAATGACTCCTTTTACTTTCGCCATTTGTTCGATAGTGTTAATATCTCCTAAACCTAGATGATCTTCGGCTACATTTAGTACTACGCCGACATCACAACTATCAAAGGCTAAACCCGATCTTAATATTCCACCTCTGGCACACTCTAACACTGCTACTTCTACGGTAGGATCTCTTAAAATAACCCCAGCACTTAAAGGACCTGTGTTATCTCCTTTTTCTACCATATAATCCCCTAAATAAATACCATCAGTACTGGTATAGCCTACAACCTTTCCCGTTTGACGATAAATATGAGCTAATAATCGAGTGGTAGTGGTTTTACCATTCGTACCTGTTACTGCAAGAATAGGAATACGGCTGGATTTTTGATTAGGAAAGAGCATATCTAACACAGGAGCGGCTACGTTACGGGGCAAACCTCGACTAGGGGCAACGTGCATCCGAAATCCGGGGGCTGCGTTTACCTCCACGATAACTCCATCTACTTCTTTTAACGGCTTGGTAATATCAGCAGTAACCACATCAATTCCCGCTATATCTAAACCAATAATTTTGGCAACTCTTTCAGCTATCCAAACATTTTCTGGATGTATTTCATCTGTACGATCAATAGCAATGCCACCAGTACTCAAGTTAGCTGTTGCTCTTAAATAAGCGATTTCCCCTTCTTTTAAGACGGTATCCATCTCGAAACCTTGTTTTTTCAGCACCCCTAAAGAAGTACGATCAATGCTAATTCTGGTTAAGACATTATCATGTCCATCTCCTCGATCAGGATGTTCGTTAGTTTGTTCGATTAACTCCTCAACGGTAGAATATCCATTGCCAATGACATGAGCAGGTATTCTTTCGGATACGGCAATCAGTTTACCATTGATAACTAAAATGCGATGATCATTACCTTTATAATACCTTTCTACAATCACAGCTCTAGTTTTAGATGCCGCATTTGCCATTTCGTATGCATCTTCTGCCTCTTGATAACTATTAATGTCAATGGTAATGCCTCTACCATGATTTCCGTCTAAAGGTTTGAGGACAATGGGATAACCTCCTACATCGGCAATGGCATCAGCTAGTTCATCTAAATAATAAATAACTGTTCCTTTTGGTACGGGAACACCTGCTTCTGCTAACGTAGTTTTAGTTCCTTCTTTATCACAAGCTAATTCTACTCCTAAAATACTGGTTTTATTACTTAAAGTTGCTTGAATACGCTGTTGATTCGCTCCATAGCCTAGTTGTACCATCGCTCTAGCACTAAGCAACATCCAAGGAATTTGTCGAGCTTCGGCTTCTTTGATAATCGTCTCTGTGGAAGGACCTAACGCCGAATTTGCCCGTAAATCTTTTAAATCTGCTAAATCTTGAGCTAATTCTTCCGCTGCATAGTTTCCTGTGGTGATTATCGAGTTACACAGTCTTACTGCCGCTCTACCAGCATATCTTCCCGCTTCTTCATAAACGTACTCAAAAACCACGTTATAGACTCCAGAGGTCGCAGTTTCTCGGGTACGACCAAAACCGACAGGCATTCCCGCTAATTCTTGTAACTCAAGGGCAATATGTTCGATAATATGCCCCATATATGTTCCTTCTTGTACTCGTTCCAAAAATCCACCACGATGATCTCTAGAACAAAAGTGTTCTATCAGGGATGGTAATACTTTCACTAATCCTTCATAGAATCCAGGTATGAGGTTTGATGGTTTTTCGGCTATATCTTCTAAATCAAGACGCATTTGAATGAGTTTTTGTCTTCTTATACTCCAATAGTTTGGACCACGTAAGGTTTGTGTTTTAAGGATTTTCATGGTTTTTCTCGCTTTTAGAAGGTACTGAGGTTGAGAGGCATTTTTTAGTGTCTCGTTTTTATTCTTGATTTAACTGTTCACTTTGAACATTTTTGGATCTTTTTGCTTTACTGATTAAAAGTCTGGACTCATCACAGGAATAATCCTCGTTTTGAGGCTTTTTTTATTTATTCAATAATTCCAGCAATGGGTTGATGAGTTTTACGATTATAACGATCCCCATGACCGAGAATATGCACTCTTAGATTATGTAAAGAAAGAGGTTGTTCTGCGGCTATTTGCCCTTGATTAGTGTAACTCATGGCTTGACCATCAACAATGGTAACAGTTCCCTTGCCAATAACTTCAATATATTCGTCTTTTTGAAACACAGCGCAGGTATCTTCATCAATACCAATACCTAATCTTTCAGGATGATTTGATAAAGCACTTAATAATCTTGCCATCCGATTACGATTATGAAAATGTTGATCAACAATTACTTCAGGAATAATACCTAATCCCATCGCCATATCTACTAAAGCACGATTAGGAGATTCTCCACTACTACCTCCTGCAATCATATGATGTCCCATCACCGCCGCTCCTGCACTTGTACCACCAAGGCTAATTTCTCCTAATTTTACTCGTTGGCGGATTCTTTCCATTAAAGGGGTATCAGCTAATAAACCGCATAGTCTAAGTTGATCTCCTCCTGTCATGAAAATACCTGTACATTTTTCCACGTATTCTTGATATTCTTTATCTTCTCCTTGAATACGATCTCTCACATCTAGTACTTTCAAATCTTTTGCCCCCATATCTTGAAAAATACTTACATAGCGATCGCCTATAATGGTTGGTTCTCTCGAGGCAGAAGGAATGATTCCTATAATTGCATCTGTACTACCAGCACAATGCCAGAAACTATGTAAAATTTCTTTACCATGTACTTTATCTTCCGCACCTCCGATGACGAGGACTGAACTTCTTTGATATTCCTTCATCTTATTTTTTTTATAATTCTCTGCTTAGACTAAATTTTAATATATTCAAGTTTACAGCAATTAACAATAAACAACGAACTGTGAACAGTTAATAGTGAATAATGAATAGTGAACAATTGAGATAGAGATTGTTAATAAAGCATCGTTCTATTATAATTAACCAATATATAAAGCTACCTTAAGCGCCTTGTTAACCATTACAGTCAATAATCACCGTGCAGATTGATGTTATTACACTCTTTCCTGATTTTTTCAACTCTCCCCTTCAATGCAGTTTATTAGGAAAAGCATTAGCTAAAGG
Organism: Geminocystis sp. NIES-3708; assembly: GCF_001548095.1. Taxonomy (NCBI): domain Bacteria; kingdom Bacillati; phylum Cyanobacteriota; class Cyanophyceae; order Chroococcales; family Geminocystaceae; genus Geminocystis; species Geminocystis sp. NIES-3708. The sequence continues at coordinate 1,874,398 of NZ_AP014815.1, forward strand.
TATTGCCACCGTTAACTTAATCAACCCCAGAGATTTTACTACGGATAAACATCATCAAGTAGATGATATACCCTATGGTGGAGGTGTGGGTATGGTATTAAAACCTGAACCTATTTTCGCAGCAGTAGAATCTTTACCGATTTTACCACCAAGAGAAGTTATTTTACTTACTCCTCAAGGAGAAACATTAAATCAGAATTTATTAAAAAATTTTGCTTCCAATTATCAACAATTAGTCTTAATTTGTGGACATTACGAAGGGATTGATGAAAGAGTACAAAATTTAGTCACCAGAGAAGTATCTTTAGGAGATTTTGTTTTAACCTGCGGTGAAATTCCCGCTTTAACTCTAATTAATGGTGTGGTGAGATTATTACCCGGTACGATTGGAAAACCTGAGTCTCTTTGTGCTGACAGTTTTGAAGATGGCTTATTAGATTATCCTCACTATACACGTCCTCCTATTTTTCGAGAATGGGAAGTACCACCTGTATTACGCTCAGGAAATCATCAAGAAATTGCTCAATGGCGTTATCAGCAACAATTAGAGGCAACAAAGAAAAAGCGTCCAGATTTGATGATTAAATATAATAATCCTGATGTTGAACATGAAGTTAAAAGATAATTGGATTTTGGGGAAAAAATTTTGATTAGAGTAACTATCAGTTTCAAAATAGATTGCACTTTAATTTATTTTGTCTGAAATGCTTTAACCGCAGAAGTGATAGTTGGGAAAAAATTATCTTCACCAATCATTTTTGTTATGTCAGTTTTTCGCAACATTGTATATAAGGATGTATGACATCTAGCAACGACAAAAGTGATATTTTTTTTGTTTAATTCTTCCCATACTTCTTCTAATTTACTAACGGCGGTAGTGTCAATCATGGAAATAGACTCAGCATCTAGCAAAAACCAGTTAATTTCCTGAGAATTATCATTAACGATACTTAATATTCTTGCTTTAAAAAAGTTAGCATTAAAAAATAATAAACTCGCTTCAAAACGATATATAACTAATCCTGCAATGGTTTGGGCTTGATTACTGGTTTGAATATTGTGGAAGCCTTCTTTATCTTCTATTTGCCCTAAGATAGCATCGTTAGGATAGGAGGCTCTTTTTAATAATTGAACTATAGCAAGAATTATGGCGACTAAAACACCTTGTAAAACGCCAATACTCATTACTCCTAGGGAAGTTAAAATAGATAAACGCCATTCAGGTTTGCTAATACCATAGAGTTTTTTCAATGATTTAATATCTAATAATCCTAAAACGGCATTAATTAATAAAGCGGCTAAAACACTGATAGGAAGATAAGCTAAAGGTTCAGTTAAAAATAATAGTACTAGAATTGTTAAAATAGCAGTGATAATGCTCACCAACTGGGTTTTACCTTCAGCTGCGTCATTGGCTGCAGTGCGAGAAGCAGTACCACTGATAGCGAATCCTTGAGAGACACCGGCAGAAATATTCGCTACCCCTAGGGCGATTAACTCTTGATTGGAGTCGATTTGATAACGATTTTTCATGGCAAAGGCTTCGGCTGCTACCATCGTACTATTAAAGCCAATAAAGGCAATACCCACTCCTCCTAAAATTAGAGGAATAATATCTGTTTGTTGTATTTGAGGAGTCTTGAAAGAAGGAATACCAGCAGGAACAATTCCTACTACATCAACTCCTTTATCTTCTAAACCGAAAAAGCTACTGATGGCGATCGCTAAAACCACAGCAATTAAAGTAGATGGTAGTTTAGTGCCAAAAGGTTTGAGTAATTGTAGTAAAATGAGAATGCCAACACCGATGAGGAAAGTTAAACTGTGAGTTTGACCCAATTTCGAGAAAAATTCCCAAAGTAGTCGAAAAAATCCTTTTGATTCTAGAGAAAAACCAAATAGTTTTCCTAATTGTCCAACTATAATACCAAGGGCAATACCATTCAAATAACCCATTAAAATCGGGCGGGATAGAAAGTTAGTTAAAAATCCTAACTTTGCAATACCGCCTATAATACAAGCGATTCCAGCAAATATCGCTAAAACCATTGATAAATAAATATATCTTTCACCATTTGCCCCAGCCATGGGTGCTAAAACGGTTGCGACTAAAGAGCAGGTAGCCGCATCAGCACCGACAATTAACTGTCGAGATGAACCAAATAAAGCGTAAGCTATTAAAGGTAAAATACTGGCGTATAAACCGTTTACGGGAGGTAATCCCGCTAAATCTGCATAGGCGATCGCAATAGGAATAATTACGGCGACAACAGCTAAACTAGCTTTAATATCCTGTAGTAGCCAACGATAGTTGTAGGATTGAAATGTTGCGATTCCGGGTATCCATTCAATAAGACTTTTTCTATGTTTAGATGTATCATAATCGTTTATTTTCATTTTCAAAAATCATATTAAAGGGCATATTCTACAATTTTTATAGCTTAATTATATATCTCAAATTCAGTGATTTTAGTTTGCCACTCCAAATGCTTCACATCCTAAAAAGAAATCTCTTGATTAGAATTTTTAATCATTTAAAATTGCTTAGCTCACGATTTTTTTCAGCAATTCTAACTAAAAAGAGACAATTCTATCACGCCCTTGATTTTTGGCTTCATATAATGCTTTATCAGCGTTGCCGATTAAATCTTCTAAACTTGTATGATGATCTGGAGTTAAACAAGAAATACCTATACTGAGAGTAACAGAAGAATTGACCTTAGATTTTTCGTGGGGCATTTCAAAAGAGGCAATCGTACTTTGAATCAAATCGGCGATGATTAATCCACCTTCAATTTTCGTGTTAGACAAAATAATCGCAAACTCTTCTCCACCATAACGGGCAACTAAATCTGTAGGACGTTTAATAATCATGGCAATACCTTGAGCCACCCGATAAATACATTCATCCCCTTGTTGATGTCCATAGTGATCATTGTAAAGTTTAAAATAATCAATATCAATCATAATCAAAGTCAGAGGTTGTTGTTTTTGAAGATGTTTTTCCCATTGTTTCTTTAAATAATCATTAAAACATCGACGATTAGCGACTTGAGTTAAACCATCCAAGTTAGCAATTAATTGTAATTGACGATTACCTTCTTGAAGTCGAATTTCAAATTTTTTACTAACAGTAATATCTCTTACTGTGATGGCAAAACCATCTTCTAATTTCACAGCGACTAATTGATACCAGCAATTTTCTTCTTGAGGATAATAAAAATCTTTCTCTAAAGATTCTCCCGTTTCCACCACTGTCACAAAATCTTCAAAAAATTCCTGATTAATTTGGGCGATTAAATTTTTGAACCCAACTTTACCAATAATATCATTTTGACTACGATTAAAAAGTTTCGCAAAAATGGGATTCACCACCAAACAACGAAAATCTTTGATTTTTCTTGTCTTTGAATGTCTGATGGATTGAAATGCTGCGATCGCATCTTTAGAACTATTAAGTACACTTAAAATTAAAGCCCTTGAATTTTGTAATATATCTTCTATTTTTTTTCGCTTTTTAATTTCTTTTTCTAAAAAATATTTTTGTCTTTGAATAGTCAATACCATTTCTAATTTTGTTACCACTTCATTTAGGTAAAATGGTCTAATAATATAATCCGTTACTCCATATTGAAAGGCTTTTATTTTATCAAAACCATTATCTAAAGCAACAATAAAAATTATAGGTATATTAATTAATTTTTGATGACGTTGAATAAATTGACAAATTTGATAGCAATTGACTTCAGAAGTATTAATATTTAGAACAATGACATCAGGATGTTTCGCTTTTAATATTTTTCGTGCCATTTTTACATTGGTGACACTACGAACGTGATAACCTAATAGCAGTAACCCACTTAATAACTGTAAATTATCTGATAAATCTTCAATTAATAGGATATTACCTTTATTTTCGGAGGAATGATTCATCATATAGTCAAAAGTTAGTGCAAAGATTAATTAGTGAATCGTGAATTAATGGTTAATAAGCGAGGACGCATCTGAGTAAAATAGAATGGTAAAAGTCAGGAATAAGGAATGAACAATAGATAAAAGTTTTATCAATTTTTACTGACATTTTAATATAAAAGTTAAATGTATATTAGCTTAAATGAATAAGTAGTAATCTTATCATAATAAAAAGAAAAAATGTTAAGTTATAAAAACAAATTTTTATATTTATTATTCATCTGTTTATGTTTATTTTCTTCAAAAGTTAATACAGAAGATAAAATAGGTTTACCAAAGCTTTCATAATGTTCTAATCAAATCTTGTTCTGCTATATCATTATCAAAAATGTCCAATTCATTATTATTTGATTTACCACAAGAATTACAACCATTTCATCAAGTTATTGAAAATACATTATTGGATTATTTACAAATAAAAATTACTCCCATAACTGTAAACAATAAAATAAATACATCAACCTTGTTATGGAAAAATAAATTTGGAGGATTACCCTATTTACCAAAAAATCAACAATATCCCATTAATGATAAAGGAGAATATTTACGTTTAGTTGCTCAACTAAATTTTAGTGAGATTCCAAACCTCAATAATTTTCCTAAATCAGGTATTTTACAGTTTTTTATTGATAGAAACGATGATATTTATGGATTAGATTTTGATAACCAAATTTCTCAAAAAGGTTTTAGAATTTTATACTATCCAGAAATTGATAAAAATAGCAATAATTTAATAACTGATTTCAGTTTTTTAGGTAATTTAGCTGAAGATCATTATTTTCCAATTCGAGGTGAGTTTGCTTTAGAATTCACTCTCGATCAAGCTCCTATATGTCCTGATGACCAATATTTTAATTATTATTTACCTGAATTAAATCGAGAAAATAATGGTTTATTATTTGATATTTATGCAGAATATTATGAGAATAAATTTAGTGGGATAAAACATCAATTAGGAGGTTATCCTTATTTTACTCAAAGTGATCCTCGTTTTGGTATTTCAAAAGAGAATGAACCTTATCAATTATTATTACAGATCGATTCGGAATATTTTGATGACGGTTTCGATATTTGTTGGGGTGATGTGGGAATTGCCAACTTTTTTATTCAACCTTCAGCTTTGAAAAAATTAGATTTTTCTCAAGTTTTATATAATTGGGATTGTACTTAAGTTTTAATTAGATAAAATACCAAAAATCAATTATTAAACATTTTTATTCTATTATTACCTAAGATAATATTTAATTAATCTGGATTGCTTTTATAAAAAATTTTATGACTAATACTAATCAAAATATCCGCATCGAAAAAGATAGTATGGGAGAAATTGAGGTAAATTCTGATCGTTATTGGGGTGCGCAAACTCAACGCTCAATTCATTATTTTTCCATCGGTCAAGATAAAATGCCCTTAGAAGTAATTTATGGATTAGCTTTCGTAAAAAAAGCCTCTGCTATCACTAATTATGAATTGGGCGTTTTATCAAAAGAAAAAGCTGATTTAATTACCCAAGCCACCGATGAAATTTTAGCAGGAAAGTTAGATGATCATTTTCCTCTTTACGTTTGGATGACAGGAAGCGGTACACAGTCGAATATGAATGTTAACGAAGTTATCGCTAATCGTGCCATTGAGATTGTTGGTGGTGATTTAGGCAGTAAAAACCCTATTCACCCTAACGATGATGTCAATAAATCACAATCTTCTAATGATGCTTTTCCTACTGCCATGAATATTGCTGTAGCGATCGCCATAAATGAAAGATTGATACCTAAAGTGAAAAAATTAAGAGACGGTTTACAAGAAAAAGCTGAAGCATGGAAAGAAATTATTAAAATCGGACGCACTCACTTACAAGACGCAGTACCTTTAAGTTTAGGGCAAGAATTTTCAGGATATGTCGGGATGTTAGAGGATAACTTAACCAGAATAGATAACGCCTTACCCCATATTTATCAATTAGCTTTAGGAGGCACAGCATTAGGTACAGGTATAAATGCACCCCTTGGCTTTGCGGAAAAATCTGCCCATCACATCGCCCAATTAACGGGATTACCTTTCGTTAGCGCCCCCAACAAATTTACTGTCATGGGTTCTCATGATGCTATGGTAATGTTAAGCTCAACCTTAAAAACCCTTGCTTGTTCATTATATAAAATCGCTAACGATATACGTTTACTAGCCTGTGGACCAAGAGCAGGACTAAATGAATTACAATTACCTGAAAATGAGCCTGGATCATCGATAATGCCAGGAAAAGTTAATCCTACTCAATGTGAAGCCTTAGCCATGGTAGCGGTGCAAGTGATGGGTTATGATTCCGCCGTGAGTTTTGCGGGGGCAAGTGGTATTTTAGATATGAATGTTTACAAGCCTATGATGGTTTATAATGTTTTGCAATCCATCAAAATTTTATCAGATAGCTGTAATAACTTCACTGATTTTACCGTTAAGGATATGACACCGAATCTTAAACGCATTGAAGAATTAGTTAATCAATCTTTGATGTTAGTTACCGCCTTAAGTCCAAAAATTGGCTATGATAAAGCTTCAAAAATAGCCCATATTGCCCACGAAAATAACCTTACTCTCAAAGAAGCAACTTTACAATTAGGTTATCTTACTTCCGAGGAATTCGATCAAGCTATCGATTTACATAAAATGGCTTACCCGAAATAAGTAATAAATAATGAGTAATATAGCAACGGACAGATTAGTTAAGACAGATCAATTCTTTTAGCAATAAGTACTTAGGCAAAATTAATTGTATATAGGCAATGGGTTTAAACCCATTGTTATCGAGGGATTGGGGGAAAAAATTCATAATTAATTATACTCACCTACTTAGAAAGCAAGAAGTTTAAAACCCTTGTTAATGTCCTAAGCATCATGGCGACTGCTATAGGTTTTGTCTTCTAGCCTCCTAATTTCCTAGTCTCTTCCTCACCCAATTTTTCATTGTTAATTGTCCATTGTGTCATTGCTTGATAACATAAAACTTAGAGATTATTAATAAATATATATGACTAAAATTATTGAAACTATTGCACCTCATGGAGGACATTTAGTTAATAGAATTGCAACTTTAGCAGAAAGAGATGAATTTTTAGCACAAGCAAATAAATTACCAAGAATACAATTAGATGAAAGAGCAACTTCAGATCTCGTCATGATTGCCATTGGTGGTTTTAGTCCTCTTAATGGCTTTATGGGACAAGATGACTACGAGAGAGTAGTAGAAGAAATGCGTTTGATGAGTGGACTTCCTTGGTCTGTACCTGTCACATTATCTGTAACCGAAGAAGTGGCAGAGCCTTTAAAAGAAGGTGGTTGGGTTCGTTTAGATGATCCTCATGGTAGATTTGTCGGGGTTTTAGAACTTACTCAGAAATATCGCTACAATAAAGCTCATGAGGCAGTTAACGTTTATCTTACTGACGAAGAAGCCCACCCCGGTGTAAAAGTAGTATATGAGCAAGGAGAAATTAATTTAGCTGGTCCTATATGGTTACTACAAAGAGATAATCATCCTTTATTCCCCAATTATCAACTTGATCCTGCTCAATCCCGTAAAATGTTCGTAGATAGGGGCTGGAAAACTGTTGTCGGCTTTCAAACCCGTAACCCCATTCACCGAGCCCATGAATATATCATTAAATGTGCGTTAGAAACCGTTGATGGTTTATTTTTACATCCCCTCGTTGGTGCCACAAAAAGTGATGATATTCCTGCGGATGTACGGATGAATTGTTACGAGATTATGGTAGAAAATTATTTTCCTCAAAATCGAGTAATTTTAGCCATTAATCCTTCCGCTATGCGTTATGCTGGACCTAGAGAAGCAATTTTCCATGCTTTAATCCGTAAAAATTATGGTTGCACTCATTTTATTGTCGGTAGAGATCATGCTGGAGTGGGGGATTATTATGGCACTTATGATGCTCAATTAATTTTCGGTGAATTTGAGCCTCAAGAATTAGGTATTACCCCTATGATGTTCGAGCACGCTTTTTATTGTACTATTACAGATCAAATGGCTACATCTAAAACTAGCCCAGCTACCAAAGAACAACGAATTCACTTGTCTGGTACAAAAGTAAGAGAGATGTTACGTCGTGGAGAGTTGCCACCTCCAGAATTTTCTCGCCCAAAAGTAGCCGCAGAATTAGCTAAAGCGATGCACCAGTAAATAATTAACAATTAACAATTAATAATTACAAACGAATTTTCATTTATTGTAGGGATTTGAATGGTATTCATCCGAATCAATCATTAATTTATAGATCCTAATTGCGAAATATTATATTAGTTGTTTAAGGGGAGTGTAAATCATTGTTTAATAATACCGAAATTTATTTTCAGGCGGAAGAAGTCGTTAACTTAGAAGTACAACAAAAAAGTGTTTCTATTCAACATTATTTGAGGCAACCTTTTCGATTAGTTAAAGCGATTACCGATGAAAAATTACTAAAGGTATTAAGCAATGATTTATATCAACTGCAAATGAATCCTCTTAATTTTTTAAATATATATTATCTTCAACCCACCGTAATCTTAAAAGTTTGGGCAGGTGCTTCGGGTAATGTCTATTTGAAATCAGAATCTTGTGAAATTAAAGGTATTGAATATATTAACCGCCGATTTTCCCTTGATTTGAAAGGTAAATTAACCCCTGTAGAAATAGATAGCAAAATTTATTTACAGGGAAAGGCGAATTTAACGGTAAAAGTTGATTTACCACCACCGTTATGGTTAACCCCGAAACCTTTATTACAAAGCACTGGAAATAGTTTATTAAAAGGTGTGTTAATGCGCATTAAACATCAATTAGTATCCCAGTTAATCAAAGACTATTACAATTTTGCTGACACCGAAAATCAGAGGGAAGAATTTGGCGTAAAAGCTTCAGAGTTTGGTATTTAAAATATTGCCCATTGCCTACCCTCACTATAATAATTTTTTCGTCAATCTAGTTGATAACTAAATTAGAAGTTAAAGTTAAATTTAGATCTCGTTCTGGATTAATGGAAATTAGTTCTTGATTGCGATCGCCTCGTAATAATAAACCTGCTAAAGCACCTAAACCAGCACCGCCTAACACTTCTTCTGTAGCGATAGCTTTGTCCCCTGTAATGGCTGAAATTAAAGTACCAGCTGCCGCTCCTGCTAAAGCACCTTGCCAGATAGTGTTATTATTTTTTCCTGCTGAAACAACTTCAGTAGTGGTCACAACGGCAGAAGTAGCACTAATAGGATACTGATTACCATTAGGTAAAATTAAAGTATTAGCAACGAATCTCGAACCTTGCCCTGATGGACGAATTTCCCCGACAATTTCACTACCAGAGGGAATAATAATTCGATTAGAACTATCTCTAACATTATCCCTAACAACTAAGGTAACAGCCATTGTTTCTTGAGGTGTAACTAAAATTTTATTGGCTGAGGGTAAAGTAGTCGTAATCATTGTGCCACGATTTAAGTTACCAGTATTGGATGATTGGTTTGAATTTCCCCAACCAGAATTAGAATTATTAGAGTTATTATTCCAGCCAGAATTAGAATTGTTAGAGTTATTATTCCAACCAGAATTAGGATTATTATAATTATTTGGTTTTAGTCTTCCATTATTCTGTTTATTTTGTTTAGAGTTATTGGAAATCAATGTTAAAGCGGATTGAGGAGAATTATAATTAAGTTTTTGATTAGGTTTTGCCCATGATGAACTAATAGGTAAAAGACTAAATATTGTAGTAAAAGAAAGACTTAAAGCAACGATTTTTTGATTAGTTTTACTTTTCATACAGGTTAGTTTAGACATGATTTGTTTGTTTTAAATAATGAATTAATTACGATGACGCAATGAGTTGAAATTTGTTCCAAAAAAAAAGAGGCTTGATATTATTTCAAACCTCTGAGAAATCATTAGAATTCAGTAAATAAATCTCAAACCTTTATAGGGAAAAGATTTTGAGTCATAATTAATATTTGATACTGATTAATTATTTATTCATTGCGTTATAAGCATCAACAGTATATGCGGGGACTCTTTCTAAATAATCGGTGTCTTTACCTGTAAAAGATTTTGCTAATAGATCAAAAGATGAACTATCCCAGTTACGTTCGTGAATCGGCTTTGTTTGTTCACCTAAAAAGTAGGCTTGAGTACCAATAATAGAAGCGGCTAACCAACCGATAATGAATAATGAAATTAAGATTACCATATTTTTTCAGCCTTTTTTTTTGACTACCCTTTTATCTTAACTTATGTAAAGTTTTATTGCAATTGCTTGACATGAAGATCTTTTCTGGTTATCCACCATCGACAATAAAGATCAGAGTGTCTATGTCCTTTGAATATCAACACAAAATTATGTCTCATAATTACTCCACCAAAATTAATGCCTTATGGACATCATTTCTTTTAGGAACACTTTTTCATACAGATTTAGCATTAATGCCACTTTTTCATGACATGGAAGTAGAGCATTCCCACACTGGTGAAAATTTAGATGCGGTTTTTGGCTTTATGTTGATCTTTTTTATAATTCCGATGTTAGTAATTATCATTTCAACTTTTACGGAAGCAAAATCCTATCGTTACTTTCATTTTGGTTTAACGACCGTTTATTCTATCCTTAATTTAGGTCATCTTATTGCTGATATTGTTGTAGGTGCACCTTGGTATCAACTGGTGTTAATGACTCTTTTATTACTTATTGGTTTAGTTTTAAACTTAATTTCATTTCAATGGTTAAAAAAAGTTTAATGAAGATTATTTGAGGTTAACGGAAAAAGTTTTTTGATGACGATAGTTATTTATATTGAACTAAAGTAAAAGAGGATCAAGAAAAAATGCAATCAAAAGAAGAAAATTGCTCAATTTCTCACAAGTGTTAAGATATTTATTAATCTCAGTAAAAACCGCAGTATCTTATCAAAAATTATTATGTTACTCAGTAAATTAGACAATATCGGTGAAAAAACTATCAATAAAATTGCGGAGATGGCTTTTAAAAGTCAAATAAAAAATGCTGAATCCTTAAGTGTACAAGTTAAAACTGATCCTAATAAATTATCACAGGGAATTTTAGAATCTTTAAATATTGAAGGCTATGGTTTAGAAATGCAAAAGGATTTGCGGTTAGAAAAAATGCAGATTACTTTAAATAATATTGCCGTAAGTCCTCTAAAAGCCTTAATGGGTAATGTACAATTAACTCAACCTAGTCAGGGAAAGGCTTATATTGTTTTGAGTGAAAAAGACATCGAGGCGGCGTTAAATATCGATAAACTTAATCAACAGCTACAAAAATATGAAATTCGTCATCATAATCAAAATGTGAAAGTCAAATTTTCTAAAGTAGATTGTCGCATTATCGGAGATGGTAGAGTAACAGTTAAAGCTAAATTAAAAATTATTAATACTCAAACAATTGAGAGTGTTTGTTTAGTGATTAAACCTTGTGTTTGTAATAGTGGGCAAGGCATCTTCTTAGATGAAGTTAAATGTACTCAAGGAAAACAATTTTCATCTATCCTTATCAATGCCATTTTGGAAGAATCAGCAAAAATATTTAATCTCGATAACTTTCTGATGGATGGTATTTCTTTGGATGTAAATCATTTAACGATGGAAGAAGGAAAACTTAATCTTCTAGCCATCGCTGGAATTACTCATTTACCGATACGTTAATTTTTGTTTCCTGATATATTTGTTTAAATTTCCGTTGTTGTTGATTATGATCGACAATGGGTAAAGGATAGTCACAACTTTGTGCATCCAGAGGAGAAATTTTCCCTGTCACTAAATCCGCCGTATCTAAATGGCTAATTTCTGGCAACCATCGACGAATATACTCAGCTTCTTCATCAAATTTTTGCGATTGAGATGCAGGATTAAATATCCGTAACGGTTTAGCATCCATGCCACTAGAGGCACTCCATTGCCAACCGCCGTTATTTGCCGCCAAATCTCCATCATAAAGTTTCTGCATAAAATATTTTTCTCCCCAACGCCAATCAATAATTAAGTCTTTTGTCAAAAAACTGGCTACAATCATTCTACAGCGGTTGTGCATCCAGCCAGTTTCATTTAACTGACGCATTGCCGCATCTACGATAGGATAACCTGTTTTTCCTTCACACCATGCCTGAAAAAATATTTCATTATTTTGCCAAGGGAAATGATGAAATTGTTGTCGATATGCACCTGTTTCTAATTCGGGAAAAAAATACAGGCAATGTTGATAAAATTCTCGCCATGCTAATTCTTTTTGCCATGCAATAATGTTATCTCTAGCTTCATCACTTTGACAGTTTTCTAACTCTATTTGTGTATATTGCCATAAAGTTCGAGGAGAAATAACTCCAAATTTGATAGCCGCACTTAATTGTGATGTGCCATCAAGGGAGGGATAATTACGATTTTCATTATAATCTGATAATAAATAACGACAAAAATATTCTAATCTTTCTAAAGCGGCAGTTTCTCCAGCTGTGATTAACAACTCGTTATCCCACGTAAAACCTAAATTTTCAAGAGTTGGTAAAGGAATTAAACCTATATTAGTAGCTATTTTATATTCTTCATGATTTAAGGAAGATAAATTTGAAGGAGAATTGACGGGTTTAAGTTTAGGTTGTTGTGACCAATTGCGCCAAAAAGGAGTATAGATTGTATAAGGAGTATTGGTTTTTGATAAAATTGTTTCTGGAGGGTGTAATAATTGATCCCAAAATGTTTCGACTTTGATATTTTTAGCTTTTAATGCTTTTTCTATGATCTTATCTCGATCACGGGAAAAAGATTCAACATCCAAATTCCAGTAAACAGCTTCTGTTTTTAATTCTTCAGCTAATTGGGGAATAACTGTTAAGGGTGAATCGTGAAAAATTAATAAATCACTACCTAATTTTCGATAATTTTCTTGTAATTCTGCTAAACATCCCAATAAATATTTTATCCTTGCCGGTGCAATATCATCTCCTTTTAAAATAGCAGGATCTAAACAGAATAAACCAATTATTTTTTGACTTTTTTCTCTTGCAGAAGCTAAACCGATATTATCCTTAATTCTTAAATCTCGACGATGCCAAAAAATGATTAATCTACTCATAAAATATAACTACTTTTATTTTTAGTTTTTTCTATTATCTATTATTTAGTAAGCTCAGACGCATCTAAGTTTACAGATGAGGGTAGCAATAGGCACTCTGGCAATAGTAGTAAGAATTGATAGCTTCTAAACAAGAATTTATTTTAAAATTTTTTTCTGAAGATGTCTAATAGTTAACAGGCAAGAGTTTTAAAAATTTTTTACTAATTTTAAGATATGCTAGTTAAATGGGTTTGAGATTATCTACTATCATTAATAAATTGTATTAAAAAATTGAACATTAAATATTATTAATTAATAATTCCTCAAATTGACGAAAAGGAAGGGGGCGACTAAATAAATAACCTTGATAAAAATCACAATTATTTTTATGTAAAAAAGCTAATTCTGGTTCAATTTCCACTCCTTCTGCTACCACATTAAGATTTAATTGATGTGCCATATCAATCAATGATTTAGTAATCGTCGCATTTTTTGGATTAATTTGAATATCTTTAATAAAACAACGATCAATTTTGAGAGTATCAAAATTAAAATTTTGCATATAACCCAAAGAAGAATATCCTGTGCCAAAATCGTCTATAGCAATTTTAAATCCTAAAGACTTCAATTTATTTAATTTTTTTGCTACTGTATTAGCATTATTAACTAATAAACTTTCTGTTAATTCTAATTCTAATAAGTTGGGATTAAAATAATGATAGCTCATAATTTTCAATAATTTATGCTCTAATAAGTCTTGATTAAATTGTCTTGCAGAAATATTAACAGCTATTTGTAAATCGTTTTTATATTTTTTTTGTAAGAAAGAAAATTGTTCACAGGCTTTATTTAAAACCCATTCTCCAATCGTGTCAATTAAGCCAATTTCTTCTGCTAAAGGAATAAATATTGAAGGGGAAATAAATTTTTCTTCAGGATGATTCCATCTTAATAATGCTTCTGCACCAGTAACTTTATTGGTTTTAAATTCTACTTTTGGTTGGTAATAAAGTTCTAACTCATTTCTTTCTATAGCATGGTGTAATTGTGCTTCTAAGGATATTTGTTTTGGAGTATATTTATGCAAAGCAGGAGAATAAATTTGATACTGATTTTCTCCTAGTTTTTCTAAGTCTTTAATACTTTCTTTTGCTTTGTATAAAAGTTCATCGATATTTTGCCCTTGAAGAGGATAAAATGTTATACCAATGCGAAAATCGATAAAAATTTCTTGATTTTTATAAATAAAAGGTGGGGTGATTTTTTCTAATAACATTTTTGCTAAATCAATAGCAGTTTGTTTAGTTTCAATAGGAGGAATAATTAAGGCAAAATCATCTCCTTCAAGACGAGTGATAATAGTTTGTTCACTTAAATTAGCTTTTAATCTTTTGACTAATGCTTTTAATAACATATTTCCTAAATCTTGTCCAAATTCATCTCTAATGAGCTTAAATCGACTAAAATTAAGATAAAAAATAGGAATTAATTGAGGAATTTCATTCTCATTACCAGTAAATTCATCACTTAATTGTTGATAAAAAACTTCTAAAATACCATTAAAATTTTCTACCAATGAAAGTTGATTTGGCAATTCAGTTATTTCATCAAATTTAGAAATATAGTTTAATTTTTCCCGTTGCTCAATCAGTTGATATTTAATTTTTTCAATTTCTTTATATTTTTGTAAAGCAACAATAATTGTGGTGGATAAATCTTCTTTTTTATAGGGTTTTACAATATACCCATAAGGGAAAGTATTTGCGGCTCTAGATAATATTTCTTCATTGGAATAAGCTGTTAAATAAATCACAGGAATAGAGGTAATTTTTGCTAATTCTTCTGTTAATTTAATTCCATCCATATTCCCTTTTAGATTAATATCCATTAAAACTAAATCAGGATTAGTTTTTTGAATTTCTAATAAGGCTTTTTCTCCATTATTTGATTTTCCGATAACTTCATAGCCTAATTGAGTCAAATCAATCATCAAACTTTCTGCCGCAATTATTTCGTCTTCAACAATGAAAATTTTAATCATTTTTTTTGTAGATTTTTAATTCTTAATATTTATTATAATAATATTGTGACACACAATCCTAATAGTGTTTAAAGTAAAGCAGTTTTTATTAACTATTTCTTATATTGTAGATGAAGTTAATTAAAAAAATATGAAGTTTTAAGTTAAAGTCTGATTATAAATTAGATTTAGACAACTTTATAAGTAAGATTAAACGTAACCCAATGACTTAAATCTAAAGCGTAAACATCATTGAGATTATTGATTATATTATTACTAATATTACTTCCTAAATGTAAATCTTCTAATATAGCTTTAGCAATTATGACAGGATTATCTAATAAAATTATTTGCTCTATATCTGGTTTTAAATTAGGATTTTTATATAATTGGTTTAAGGTTTGATTAAAAGGAGATTTAGAACAAATTAACATCAGTTTACTAATTGCTTTATCCGTATTCATGCTCCATTTCAATGAACTTTTATGTTTGGGAATTGTTATGTTATCTAACGAATTAATAATTATCTCATCAGGAGAAAAATAACTAATAGCTTGTCTGGAAGAATTAATTCCAACTAATAAATAATATAAATTATGATTATTCTCATTATTAATAGTAATAGTTAACTGACTATCAAAAGGAATTTCTATTAATAAATTTTGATCATTGTTAGAATATTTTTGAAAAGGATTTTTTATAGGCTGATAATTACTATAGCTAGTTTGTTCTTGGATATTAATAATTTTATCATTATGACTGATTTCCACATTAATATTAACTGATAATAAAGAAGAATATTGATTAGAAGTTAATTGTAATAATTTTTCTGCTAAAGCAATTTTTAAAGAAGGGATTAGGTGTTTTATAGCTGAAGAGACAGCTTCATTATCAACTTTTGGATAAGTATTAACTAATAAAACTTCTGAGGAAGTAAATAAACCATAGCCATCTATCATTGTTTTTTTATCATTTACTTTACCAAAAACTAAATCTGCAAAATTATCTCCTAAATTAACAACTGATTCTATCTCACTAATTGCACTTAATGCACTGGTAGCATCGACTTTTTCTATTTTTTCAAGACTATCATTTAAAGCAATATTTAAAGTGGTATTTCTCTTTATAATGCGTAAGGATTCTCGAAGAATTAATCCTTTATAAACTAAATTTTTATTACTGTTAATTAGAATTCCTTTAGCCTTATTTCCCACTAAGGAGTTAATTTGAATAGTAACTTTTTTTTCTTCTCCAAGATTAGCTATAAAACATGAATTTAAACCATAGTTTAATAATACTAATAATGGTAAACTTAATAATTCTAATTCTATAATATTAGGCTCAATAATATTGGTAATAATCGCATTTCCTTGAGAGAAAGAGTCTAAAGATAAATGATAAGGTAAAATACTATTTTTTAGATCTCCATAAAAATTAAATGTTTCACTTTTTCCTGTATATAAAGTTATCTGAGAAGCTACTTTTTTCATCAAAGATAAATTATCAGTCAAAGGTAAATTTTCCCATAAAGATTGAGTTAAGCAATAAGTAAATAAGCCAACATTAAAGTTAGTACTATTTATTTCTATTGCCAAATTGTTTCTAAAAGGAGTAATAATTAATCCTGATAATAAGTTATTTTTTTTATTTTTTAATCTCTTATTTTGACTATTTTTTTGTAAATTTTTATTGAAAGTTACTTCTTCTTGGCTGATAAACAAGTTAGTATTAAATGGGTAAGAACGAGATGTTAATTCATGGGTGATAAATACAGAAGAAGAAATGAAACTGGTATCAAAAATAAAAGTATATTTATTAGTTTTTAATGATGTTCCTAATTGTAGAAAAGTATCTAATAAAATATCCTCAACAATATTATCATGGGATTTGATACTATCATAGGTAATTAAACTATTAACTGTGGTTGAATTGTTATCATCGTTATTTAATTTTATTTGTCTTCCGTAACCACTGAAATGAAAGATTACTACATCGTTATTTTCTGCTCGTTTAATTAAATGTTCTTCAAATGCTGTTAAAATATTTTCTCTAGTAGCTTCACGATCAACTAAAGTAATAATATTGTCAGGGGAAAAACCAAAATGGTAAATCAGTAGTTTTTTCTGTAATTCAACATCTGTAGTGCATCCTCGTAAATTCTTGCCTTGAGAATATTGATTAATACCGACTAATAAAGCTAATTTTCGTGAAGCTGATGATTTTAGAGTTTCACCATAGGCATTTAATTGATATTTAGAAAGAGAGATATTACCCCAAAATCCTCCTAAAGAAGCGATACTTAAACTTGCATTTTGCAAAAAATTACGTCTGGAAAATTTCATGATTGAGTTTTACCGCTAATGGATGTAATTAAATCAATCCTACCAAAATAAAGAATTAATAATAGACTTCTTTCAGAAGTCAGGCAATGGGTAGACAAAAAAGTCTGAGGAATGAGGGTAGTAGATAGAAAATAACCTGATTTCGATCTCAAAATAGGTGATGACTGATGACTGAGTTGAAAGACAGGCTGACAAAGAGACAGGCAGATTATATTTCTTGTGAATCAATAAAATTCTCTCAAAAGTGCATCGAATATTGAGAAGTTTTCTTCCATTCTACTTGTCCACCTGTCTCGTCTTCACCATTTTTATTCTGTCGAACTCAAATCAAGTTTATTCTTTCGGCATAGCAGCAAAAATAGCATCTCCATCAATAGTAACAATAATGTCACCATTCTCTTTTATCCAGTATCCTCTTAAAAATGGTGCTAAATCTGGAGTAACAGCCGAAGCAGGGGGAGAATGAAGCTCATTGGTATTACATAATTCAATATCATTAACATCACTAACAATTAATCCTACTAAATCTCCAGAAGTCCTACTTTTACGATCTTGACTGCTAGGATGAATTACTACCGCTTTATGATTGGAAGCAACCACTGATTGCTGATACCAAGGAGTAAACCCTAATAATTGTCCTAAATCTATCATCCAGACTATTTCTCCACGCCAATTATAAACTCCAATTACCCATGAAGGCATCTCAGGAATCGGAATAATTTGTCCAAAAGGAATTTTTAATACTGCCGCAATGTCTGATAATGAAATCATTAAGTTAGTATCGGGTAAAAGAACAAATCTTAAAAATTGTTGTTTTTGAGATTCTTCAGTTTTTTTCTGATTTGACAAAGACAATATTTGTTCACTCATAATGATGTCAATATGTATCGATTTTAATGATTAAGTAAAATAATTAGTAATCTTTAGGGGTGAATGGTATTCACCCAAGTAATGAGGAATAATTAGCCTATATAGAACATTCCAGAAATGATAATTTTCTTTGGGAGATCATTGAAATAACTATGCAAATTAATAATTGATTTATGACAATTGATTTTGTTTTTAATGGTTAAAGAAATCTAATAAAAATTAACTAATTGTTTAGTTTATTACTTAATTAATTTTTTTACGGTAGAAAATAATTCTTCTTTATCCACTGGTTTAGGTATATAAGCATCTGCACCTTGTTTCATTCCCCAAAATTTATCCATTTCACTGCCTTTCGTTGAACAAATAATTACTGGTATTTTCCCTGTATTTTCTCCCGCTTTTATTTCTCTACAAATTTCAAAACCACTTTTACCCGGTAAGACTACATCCAAAATGATTAAATCAGGAATACTACTACTTAATTTTTCTAAGGCTTCTTCTCCACTTTCAGCAGTAGTAACTGTAATACCCCATTCTACCAAATAACTAACTAATATCTTTCTCTCTGTCGAAGAATCATCCACAATTAAAGCATTTCCCATAATTTTTACCTCTATTTGTTTATTTTTTTATTTTCTCAGTAATAGTTATTATTTGACAATATATTCCTTTATTTTGTTACTTTCTGCTTTATTTCTATGACTAAACTATCATTTTTTGTTAATCACTGATAGCTCGAAAATAGTAGTTTATAGTTAATTGTTAAGATACTGACAATCGTAGATGTTTACGAATAGTTTCTAACACTAAAGCCGTATCTACTGGTTTACTGATAAAATCTGATGATCCTACCATTTTAGCCCGAACTCGATCAACTAAACCATCATTCCCTGTTAAAATCACAATGGGTGTATGCTTGAAAAAAGTTAATTTTCTGAGTTGACTACAAATTTCGTAGCCATTAGCATTAGGCATGATTAAGTCAAGAAATATTAAATCAGGTTTTTTCGCTAATAAAACAGCGATCGCTCTCAAAGCATCATTAACTCCAATAAAGTTATAACCAGCACTGGTGATAATTTTTTCCATGGTTTGACAAATGAGAGGACTATCATCAACACAGGCAATAGTGATTTTCTGATTATTTAAAGTCTCGTCATCAAGACGGTGAATAGGTAGTTTTGGCTGTTCAAGGTCTGATATTTCGATTAAACGTACTAAACCTCTTTGTACATAAGGTAGTAAAGATCTAGTCACCGTGACAACATCTCTTTTCATTCTTACGGATAAATCTCTTAGAGTTTGTTGTCCATCTAATAATTGACTGAGGGTTTGATATATTTGAGGATTCGTTTGTTGTTCTAATTCTTGAGGTTGAGTGATAATGGGAGCCATATCAGGGGAACGATCGGCAATTTTTGCAGACTGCCATGCGTGCCATCCTTTTTGTGCTTCAATAATAACCTGTTCAGCATCTATTAAGACTAAACGAGTGGAAAAAGGTAAATTTTTATCTGGTTTGAGTTCACAAGTAACTTGCACTGCTTGAGTAACATCAAACAACACCTCAACTATATTTTGACGAATCATTTTAGCGGCTTGTTCGAGGGTTACTTTTTGTTGCTCCACCCAAAAACATAATAATTCATATTCCCAACAATTATTATACTCATCTAATTCTAGGCGATCGACATCTCCCTGAATCGCCGACATATTATTCGGAACATGAGGCAAATGTGCTACGAGATTACGTCGCCATCTTCTGACAGGGTGATTTCCTCCAGTGGCATAAACTAATCTACCCAAATAGAGATAAAATACCCACTTAGCTTGTCTTGGACCTGTCAGCAAAAGTTGACCACTAAAACGAGGTTGCTTAAGATTTTCAAAAAATCCCGTTTGTTTTAGGGCGGTAAACTCTTTAAAGGGGATAGGATTAGACGTGTTTTCGTTAGAAGTCATTGATTCCTACTCAATTATATGTACTGACAAATCGATCTAATATATTAAAGGTTATCATAATTTTTAAAATAAAGGAATAAGTAACCAATATTTAATTGGAAGATTGTTTTCTGATGATAATATGAACAAAGTTTCTCAATCATTCAAATAAATCTATTTTATGAGTCAATTTACTATTAATTTGCTTCAAGGTGCTGTTTCTTTTAATTTTAGTCTTGATGCCGCAGAAAAACTAAAACAAGAAATCACTCTTTTAATGCAAAGTCTTAAAAATCTTGTTTTACAAGCTAAATTAGGTGGTAAACCTATCCCTGAGAAGCCGATGGAATATCAACATACAGGAGATGTTTTTTTGGAAGTATTTTGTAATCCTAATATTTATCCTAATGCTTTTTCTGCCAAGGTTTTAGTTACCGTTAGAGATGATCGTTTAAGATTGACTTCTGAAGCAGAGTTAACTCGTTTAATTGAAGATTTAGAACAATACTTGAATAGTTAACAATCCATAATTGATGATTTCATAATATAAAATCTTATAAATAAATTTACTTATTACTTAAATTATATGGTAGCAACTACTCTTAACCCTTCAAAACATCCTTTAGCTGAGTTTATTCATAGTTTAGAATCAGGTAAAAGTTTACTAAAAGATAGTTCTGAAAATGTTCTTGAGGTTGTGGGAATTTTAAAGTCTTATGGCATAGTTTTAGATGCTTATTCTAATAATCTTAATTACATTGCTGAACATCAATTTTTAGTTTTATTTCCTTTTTTTAAATATTTTAATGGTGATTTTTCAAATAATAAATTATTGCGTCATTGGTGGCACGATCGCATAAATTTTGAATATGCTGAATATTGTATGCGTGCAATGTTATGGCATGGAGGCGGTAAGTTAGACGAATATGTAGATAGTGCAGAATTTGCCGAAGCAACCAAACAAGCTATTTCAGCTAAATTAAAAGGAAATCCCGTTATTTTAGGCTTAAATAAGCTATTTCCAGAATTTTTGTCAGAACAAATCAAAATGCTAACTTATTATTCAGCATTAGGACAATTTTGGCGGGTAATGAGTGATATGTTTCTCAGTTTATCGGACAGATACGACAACGGCGAAATTAACTCAATCGAAGAAGTTGTTAAACATATTTTAGATGCTTTAGTAGCGGATGCTAATAAGCCCATAACTTATGCGGTGGAAATTAAAGGCAAAATCTACGAATTAATTCCCAAAAAAGCAGGATTAACGTTTCTGATGGATACAGCAGTACCTTATGTGGAAGCTGTTTTCTTTCGTGGAACTCCATTTTTGGGCACAGTCTCTTACAATGCTCAAGAAAATCAAATACCCTATGATCAATCATTATTTACCTATGGTGCATTATATGCTGATCCTTTACCCGTCGGTAGTGCTGGAATTCCCCCTACATTATTAATGCAAGATATGCGTCATTATTTACCTGAGTATTTACATGAGGTCTATAGAAATACTTCACGAGGTGATGACGATTTATTAGTCAAAATTTGCGTTACTTTCCAAAAGTCTATGTACTGTGTAACTACAGCCGCTATTAGAGGATTAGCACCCTATGATTTAAACACTAAAAACATAGAAGAAAAACAAGCTAATCGGAAATATTTAGAAGGATGGATGAATCGCTTTATTTCTTCTCGTATTTTAGATGTAAATAAAAATTAACCAAGAGATTAATTGATCAATAATTGTTACCTTAAAGGAGGTATATTTTGGGGGTAATTTATATAGGTGATAGGGCAGCTGGAAAAACTCATTTGGCTTTAGAGTTAGCAAATCCACAGAGTCATTATGTCAAAGTAATAGCACCAGATTATCAATATATAAAAAGTCTTTTATATGATGAAAATTTGCAAAAAACAAAACCAACAGAGGCTTTTAAATCTGTCTATGATCAATACTTAAATGTAAGAGTACAATTACCCACAGGAAATAAAGAAATTAACTCTTATTGGTTAGATACAGCAGGAGAAATTTGGCGAAAAAATTGGCAAACAGAAAATAACTCTCAATGGCAAGAATTTTTAACTAAAATTAGAGAAAGTGAGGGAATTTTGTTAGTACTTCCTCCTTATCGTCAATTAGTTCATGATCAATTCAATAGAGAAGATTTTATTACTCAACAACAATGGTGTAATCGTTTTCAAAGATGGGTTGATTTTTTTCGTTATGATTGTCCTAAAATTCGCCATTTATTATTATGTTTAAATAAGGCAGATTTATTTTGTAATTTACAGCAAGAAGCTAATATTTTAGGTTATATTCCCAATAGATCTCATTTTAATTGGCAACAGCGAAATCAATATGTTTATGATCGCTATTTTAGCCCTATTCATCCTCAAATTAGAGAATTAAATAAGAGTATTTCTGGTTTATCTGTTAAATTTTTTATTACTAGCATTTATAATAGAAGTTTGCTAGAATTACCTTGGCTTTATCTGGGCAGTTTTTTATCGAAATAAGGAATTAATTTTTTATGGGCAATATTGTTGTAATTGGTCCTCGTCTTTCGGGAAAAACAACGTATTTAGCGGCGTTATCTTATTTACCTGCTTTAAGAAGTCAGAAAGGAAAAGACAATAATTTTAAAATTCAACCTCTTAACGATGAATCTAGGGATTTAGCAGAAAGTGCTGAAAATATCCTTGTAGAAGGGGCAACTTTTGAATCTACAAAAATAGCAGAAGGTGGTGTTGATAGTTTACCTTATTACTCATTTCAATTACAGGTCAAAAAAGGACTATTTAAAAAAATTGAAAATATTCAATTGAATGTCAGAGATTATCCTGGGGAAGTCTTTGAAAAAATTGCTGATCGAAATTTATCTGATGAAATTCATCAAGAATTTATAGACGAATGTTTAATGGCAGATGTGAGAGGTTGTTTAATTTTATTTACTCATTGGGAACATGGTACTGATAAATTTTATTATAAGGTTATGAGTCAATTTATAAAATTAATGGATGAAAAACAAAGGACTCAAAATTTAAAATTAGCGGTGGTAATGAGTAAGTGTGAAAGAGGCGAATTATGGCCCGGAAGAATAGATCCTGAAACGGATTTATTTGGTATTCATTTACCTCGAACAAAAACAATTTTACAAGATAGTATTAATCCTAAAAATTTGCGGTTTTATGCCCTTTCAACCTTCGGAGTTTTACACAAAAATGATCCTCGTCCGAATAGAATAGATCAAGCTGGAAGTAATGGCTCAGAATCAGTTTTAAGAGAGCCAAATAGTTGGCAACCTTATAATTTAATTGAACCTTTATACTGGTTAAGTAAAGTCTAAATTAATTACAAAATATATTTAATATCAATATTCAAGATAATATCTAAGATGAAATAAAATTAATCAAAATTTAACTTTTAATAATTATTTTATTTAAGCAAGATTTGAAAGATTTATAAAATAATCTTAGGAACTTTTTATAATTTATTTTATGTTTAAAAATATCCTTAATAAACTTAGTAATAAGTCAGAATATGTTGAAGAAAATGCTTCTATTCGAGTAATTGGCGATCGCCAGTCAGGAAAAACCAGCTATATGGCATCTCTTGCTTACTATCCTAATGCCAGTAGCGATAGTTTTGTACAAAGTATTATTCCTATTGGTGAAGACGCAGAAAATTTAGTTACTCAAGCTCAAAATATCCTCGAACAAGGACTAGAATTAGAACCAACAATGTTAAATGCAAATATTGATGAGGTTAAAGATTATACTCTGAATATAACTTTAGTAAATCAAGTAAAATTAACGATTAATTGTAAAGATTATGCTGGGGAATTTTTCTCTGATTTAATGTATAAAATAGGTGATAGTTTGCTAGATGATTACTTAGATGATTGTCTTCAAGCCACTGGAATTATGTTATTAATTGATGGCACATCTCACCGAAAAGATAGCGAATATGCCAACGGCTTAGACAAATTTTTATTAGCTTTAAATCAAGCAGATTTAGACAAAGGAAAAAGAAGAATTGCCGTGACTTTTAGTAAATGTGAACAATCTGAATTATGGATAAATCGTCAATCTGGAGAAAAAATTGCTAATAATCGTTTCCCTCAACTTTATCGGCGACTACAAGCATGGCAAAAAATGAAAATAGGAGAAGTCTCTTATTTCACTACCTCATCTTTTGGAGTCTTAGGAAGTCAATTTCCTGAGCCAAATTCTCAAAAAATAAGTAGAGGAAGAGAAGGCACAAAATCGATTATCAAAAATCCTCGCCGTTGGCGCCCTTATGGTTTAGTATCACCAATTTATTGGCTTTGCACTGGTAAACGTAATGCAAAATTAGAGGAATAAATTATGATATTTATGATTATTAAAAAAACTTAAATTATTAACTCAAAATTTTGTTGCTTTTTCGGGAGATATAGAACAAAAGTTAGAAAAATAAAGATCAAAAATCACAAAACTATGGATAAACAAATAGAAATTCACGAATTTAGTACAGGTATCGTAGTTGAAATAAAACCCGATGGTAGTTGGTTTTCAAGGGGGTTTACGGGGCGTTACATGAATCAGACAATAGATCCTATTCCTAACCCCATCCAAGAAGCCATTAGTAACCGATTGTTTGCCATTGCTGAAGGTGCATCTAGTGAAACTTCATCTCTTATCGGTAGGGAAGTTGGCAGTAACGATGAAATTTGGTCAGTAGTGACAGTTGTAAACAAAGCGAGGGACGAATCTCGGAGTTTTTCCGCCTATCGTTATTTTTGTATTGAAGGAAAGGGCAATATCAACAAAATTCTGCACTTTTTAAACAAAAATCCCCTCAAATTTAATCCCCTCGACGTTAAAACCATTGATAACCCTCATTTACTCACAGATAACCCTGAAACTAAAGTACCCTTGGACAATTTTCAAGACTTATTCACCGATTCTCTACCCGTTATTGTACCAAGCGATCGCACAAGTTCACCAATTATTATCAATCGTATAGCGGAAGAAATAGCTGGAGATGGTTTGATAGCATGGGCATATAATGTACAAGCAGTGGAAACTCTCCGTAGTTTTTATGTTATTAAATGTAGTGATGATAAAGCGGAAGAAATTATCAGGAAAAATTTAAGTAATCAAATAACTTTAAATCACCCTATTTTTGAAGAGCAAAAAATTAAAATAGCAATAACTGCTTTATGTAAACGTAATAAAATTAAATTAGAATATATTAAAACCATAGAAGAAGCTTTAATTAATCCTAATATTAACGATAAATTTTGGCATAGTATTTTTGATGGACAAGGATTAAAACAAGCTAAAATTCAAGGAATTTATAATGATGAAATGACTAGACTTTTTACTTTACAAGCCTTAATTTTACCTGACACCTTACCAGAATTTTTAACATGGGTGAAAAACATCAAAAAAGAAGAATTTTTAGTAACTTCTAATAATTTTCAATGGGAGATATTAAAAGTTTTTACCACAGAATTTAAGTCAGAATCTTTTGTCAATAAAATAGAAACAGCAGTAGAATCAATTATTCTTAAATTGTTAGATGATAATACTTTAGTCAATGAAGTTATTTGGCTATTAAAATCAGATAAAAGTCTATGGGGATATTTTTATATTAATCGTATTAGTAAATATATTGATCATGATTTACAATTAATGAAAAGTTATGTAAAACAAAAAGAAATTAAACATAATTTTCAATTAGTGGAAGAAGAATCATGGTTAAAAGTTGCAGATGAATTAACGATTGCTTGGCGTTATGGTAGATTTAAACCCATTAATAAATATCAAGTATTGGTGACATTATTTGATGGATTAAATGAAGCTAAATTTGCTTTATTATTTGCTCATTTTGCTTATGATAAAGTACCAAAGTCTATATTTAGTAAAGTAAAATCTATCAGTTTTGGTACTAATTTTTATCATCAAATTTACGATGTTAAAGTCTATAGAGAAGTTGGTGGTTTTGAACAATTTTTATTAAATTCAATTAAATTTGTAAATAGAGAGATAGATATGAAACTTTGGACTGTTATTATTTTAATTATTATCTCTGGATTAACTGGTTTCACTGCTAGAGTTTTTTTATTTCAATCAAAACTAGAAAAAACTGCTAATAAGTTTATTGAGAAACAAACAGCATCTATCACAGATAAAAAAGAGTTAAAAGTTGAAAAAACTAAACTCAGAGATAATATAGAAAAAGCTTTTAGTGAAGATAAAAATAATCTAATTAGTCAGGTTTTAGAGTGTTATCCTAGTGTTGAAAAATGTGAAGTAAAAAATAAATCTAGTGAGCAAATTAAAACAGCTTTAAGTAAATTTGAAGCAACTAGAGGAAGTATTTTAACGATTCAAAATATAACTAAGAAAGATGATAATAATATGCAAGAAAAATTACGAAAAATATTAAAAGAAGATACTTTAAACTATACAGAAACTATAAAAAATAAGAATGAAAAAGATCAAGAAAAATGGGTAAAAGCTATTTATAAATATCAATTTGATAATGGTTTATCTCAAGATGGAATTATTAGTGAAAAAGGTCAAACAATCAAAAAAATACAAGAGGAAATAGAATAAACAAAATAGTGATAATGACAAAGTTAATATTTTTTTTGTACATTTTCTATCGATGGATAAAGAGGCTTATATAAATTAATAATAATATCAAACAAGAAATAAACACCACAATACAAAGTTTAACATGAAAGTAAATTTTAGAATTTAACATATTTTAATCTTTGAAAATACTTTTGCTAATCCTAAAGTAAATAAATGCAATACTTTTAAAAATTAATTAGTTTTGAAAAAAAATATTATATATTGTCTTATTTCTTAAAGAAAATTAAGAAAAAAATTAACTTAACCAATATTCAGACATCATCAAAATTTATTTAAAAAAGATATTTATTTCTCTGAAATGATACAATCTTTTTATTGACACTTTTATCTATTATTTCCATATTATATTATCGATCAATTTAATACGATCGCATTTTATGCCATGACTAATAAAACCAAAATATCTGTTTTAATTCCCGATTTATCATCTCAAGGTACAACTAGAGGCTATATCATCGCCCAAGGTTTGCAAAAATTAGGTTATGAAGTTAGAATTTTCGGTTTTTTATATGGTAAACAGATATATCCTCAACCGCCTTATTCTTTGCCCATTACCTATTTTCATGGTGTAAATTTGCCTAGTTTTGTGAAAACAGCATTAAATTTGATGAAAGAAATTGATGGAGATATTTTGTATATAATTAAACCTCAATTAAGTAGTTTTGGTGTCGGATTAGTTAAGGCGTGGCGTAGTAAAAAACCGATAATTTTAGATATAGATGATTGGGAAATGGCATATTTTGGTGGCGATAATTGGCAATATCAGGGAAGTTTAATTAATGATGTTTTGGTTAGTAATAGTGAATTGAAAAAACCTCAATATCCTTTATATATTAAGTGGTTAGAAAAAGCCATTGAAAAAGTAAATGGTATTACCCTTAGCAGTAAATTTTTAGAATATCGTTATGGTGGTACTTATCTTCCTAATGTAAAAGATACCGAATTATTTGATCCTCATAAATTTGATGCTACTGATATTCGAGCAAAACATGGCTTATTAAATTATAAGTTATTGATGTTTACAGGTACAGCAAAACCAGATCAAGGATTAGAAGATATATTCACCGCCTTAGATAGTTTAAATCAAGATGAGCTGAAATTGGTATTGATAGGAGGTAATCAAAATCAATCTTCTTATGTAAATACTTTAATTGAAAAATGGGGAAATTGGATTATACAAATACCTCCTCAAGCCTTTGATGATATGCCAGAATTTATTGCGATGAGTCATATTATGATGGTGACACCAAGGGAAAGTTTAACTACTGTGGCTAAATTTCCTTTAGAATTGATTGAAGCCATGACGATGGCAAAACCAATTATTGCTACTAAAGTCGGAGAAATCCCCAACATTTTACAGGATACAGGATATTTGATCGAACCTCAAAGACCAAATGCGATCGCAGATACAATTCGAGAGATTTTCACTGATTATCCTCAAGCTGAGATTAAAGGTAATTTAGCAAGACAACGTTGCATTAATAACTATAGTATGGATAATCTTACCAAAACCTTAAAACAAGTTATAAATTTAGTGTTTGCTTAAGTTTAGTATCCTCAATCTTTGATGATATAACAGATAAAAATTGCTTTATAACTCTGTGAAAATAACTTATAAAATGTTTTCCTAAAACCTATCTTAACTAATTAAAGAATGTAAGTTAATTTCATCGAATAAATGTCTAACACTATCTAAATCATAAGGAAAAGGTTTTCTTATAGGTTGATAATCCTTCGGGTGACTTTTGCCGTGACGCAATACTGCATTCACTAATAAACAAGGTTGATTATTAAAATTAATAGCGGCATGAGGAATACCTGTGGGTATAGTTACCACTTGAGGATTATCTTCTCTTAAATGTATATATTGATATTGCCTATTTTTTAAAATGACTAAAACAAAATTACCTTTAACTACTAATAATTGATCTGTTTGAAAATGATGTACAAATAAATCATCGATACTTTGAGGCGGTATTTGCACTAACATAGTTTCATGACTAAATTGAGGAGTATAAAATTGAGACATTCCTCCTTGAATTGACTCTAATTTTTTAAGTTCAACTTTTTTTCTTAATGTCATTTTCTTGTCTTTCACCTCCGATGCTTTTTTCTAGTTTAGTCGAAATGAATGTAAAAAAATGTTGCATAATTTACGAAAAAGTCTGAATTTATGATATAGCAGTGAAATATTGACAGTTAAGCATCGACAATGAATGATTGATAAGTAGGTCTTAATTTTCAATTCTCAATTAATTTAATTTATGGATTTATTACGATCGCTTCCCATTGGATTATACTTAGAAAAACCTTTAACATGGCTACATAGACTCGATCCGAGAGTAAAATTAGGATGGTTAATGAGCCTTATACTTACGCCTCTATTATCAAATCCTTACTGGCGTATTTTTTTAGTCTTATTTTTAATAATTATCACCAGTTTAGCTTTGATTCCTTGGCGAGTACAAAAAAAACAGATGAGTTGGTTATTATTTTTTTCTTGTCTAATTTTTGTGATGACATCTTTTGCACCCGATGGTTTAATTATTACCCATCAACCGAGATTACCTAATAGTGATATTATTATTAATCAACCTACAGATTACCAATATATTTTATATCAAATTGGTAACTTCAAAATTACTCGAAGATCTTTAGATTTAGCAATTAAAGTTAGTACTTTAATTTTTACTTTAATATATAGTAGTAATTTATATTTATTAACCACTGCACCTGAACAAATCACTGCAGGAATAGAAGAATTATTATTACCTTTCAGAAAGTTTAAATTACCCATTACTGAGATAGTTTTGACTTTAACTTTAGCCTTAAGATTTATTCCTTTAGTATTAGAAGAAATCCAAAATTTAATTAGATCAATTCGCACTAGAGCTATAAACTGGAAAAAACTAGGAATTAAAAAAAGTCTAAAAATTTGGTTAATTGTAGTAGAAAGACTATTAGAAAATATCCTTTTAAGAGCAGAACAAATTGCTATTGCGATGGAAGTAAGAGGGTTTACTACTCCTAATAAACATCAAGTACAATGGCATCAATTAAAGTTAAGTAAATATGATTTTTTTGTTTTATTATTACTCTTAATTTTTTGGATAGGTAGATTAACGATAGGCAATGGTTAACTAAAGATGATCATTTTCCTTGAGTATTTTTCATAATCTTAATCAAAATGATGTAGGTATATTTGTAAAAAATTTTAGCTTTTGATGTATTTACGTGTTTATACTTAAAATGATCCACTTTAAAGTTAATTTAATCAGAGAAATAGTATTGATTTTAACATAAAGTACGTGAAAATATTTAATATATGCTTAAAATCTCAGTATATATATCTAAGTATGCATATAATGAACTTAGTCGAAATTAAATTTATTGTACATAAGATCATGATTACAAAACAAAATCTAGCCGTTTTGGCTGTAACAACTACAGTAATAGGATTAGGAGCAAATCCAGTTCACGCTCTTTCATTCAAGTTCGATGGTGTACGAACTGATAATGATTCATTCGATCTAACCCTGATCACTGATGATACCTTACAGACCTTAAGTTATCCTGCTTATACCGACCCCATCAGCGGTTTAACTTCACCAGCTTACACCTTTACAGGATATCTCGTCACGTCGGTGTCGGGGACATATTTTGAAGGGAACACGGCAAATCCGATTGACGGACTTCTTCCTGTTGGTTCTGGTGTTTTCAATTCTATAAACAACGATCCTCCTTTTAGCCCAGACATAATTGCCCACTCCCCTACAGATAACCTTTTCAACCCCAATGGTGGTTTTGCCCCAGGAGTATTACCACTAGGAAACACAGCCGGTAAATTTTCTTTTGGCGGTTTGGCTTTCAATGTCCAAGAACAAAATGGGCTAGAAGCCTATCACTTATTCACAAGGTCAGATTTTGGTCACTCAGACGGAGTGGGTTTTGATTATGCTGGCTGTCCTGGAAGTTGTAAAGGGGTTAAAAATGTTCCTGAACCTGTGACAATTTTGGGTTCATTTGTAGCATTAGGATTAGGTGGAGTATTTAAAAATAAAACAACTAAAAGAATAATAAATCTTTAAGCTAAAAAATGAATATTTAAAACTAATATGTTCTAATGTCTAATTAACAATTAGCAATTAATTCTTAAATTATTTATAAATAAACTAAATCTTCAGGTAATTCTGATAACTTAAAAATAGTATCTTCTTGAACAATAATATCCCGAAAAAGTTTTTTATTTTGAGCAGGTAAAATTAATACTTTTTCAGACTTGACTACGGAATGTTTAAATCCTTCTAATTCTTGATTTTTTTCTAAATAGCTTACAAGACGACGAAATAATTTCGGTAAAATAACGATATTTTTTTCTTCATCAAATAAATCCCAAACGTGAAATCCTTTATTAGTTGAATCGAATGCCCATATTCCTCGATTTTGTTTTCTAGCATAATTAACCGCTATCGTCATTTTTTTTCTTAAAGTCGGTGCTAAACCACGATAATAAGTGGGATAAGATTCTCCAGATAAAAGACTCTGATAATTAACAGAATTTAAAAATAAATCGATAGGTAAAAAGAAAATATCTCCATCCTTAGCATCAATTTTACCTTGAAAAACGAATCCTAAAGGTCTTCCATGTTGATCTGTTTTTTTTGCTAAAATAAAACCCTCAATATTATCTTTTGCTTTGATGATTAAATTCTTTTCTTCATCCCATTTTACTTCATCAATTTTTAAGTATTCCAACAAAAAATCCGCCGCACTTAATGCCCATTTTACACTCTGCTGACATTGACGAAAATGAGTTTCTAAACTATCAATACCTATCAATCTAATTTGTACATGATTATCTTCATTTAATTGTGGAGGAATACCGATTAATTTTGACCAATTTTCAGGATTATTAGCTTTAAAACGAATAGAATCACCATCAGGAGAATAGCCAACAACATGAAATGTGCCTTTGATTAATGTAAAAGACATAATTATCAATGTAGAGTGTAAGATTTAGACTTAATTATATTTATCATAACGATTTTCAAAATTAAAATGAATTGTTACTCACAATACTAGACGATTATGCTCTTTTCCCTTATCTTAAGATTAAGTATCGTCACTATTAGCTATCATCCGATATAGTGAAATTTACAGATTTATTTTTTAATCTTTAATTATTCATAAATGATTTAAAGATTGTGATGTATCAGACTAATTCATTTCAAATACATATTATCTTTAAATGTAATTGGGTAGCAGGAGATTTATGGAATCTATTTTTAACAATGTTTCAAACATAAACCATGATTTTCTTCGTCAATTTCATGAATATATTAGTTTATCAGGTAATCTTGATTTTCAGAATATTGATTTAAATTCTATCCATACTCCCATTGCTTTAATAAAAACTAACACCCATCATTTAATTTATGCTAATCAATGTTTTAAAGAAAAATTCAATATAGATGATAATCAACTGATTATACAAAGTAAATTACAAGATTATATTAAACCTTATACTATTGAACAAGTATTTAGTTTACTCAAAGAAAATTCTTATTTATTAATACCAAAAATTTTTCCTTCTCAAGACTTGAATAATTATCAAAATCCGCCTTTAGGAAATTACTTTGAGTTATATAGTTTATCTATCAATCTTGTGACTTGGCAATCAGAAAAAGTTATTGTTGCTATTTTCTATCAATTACTACATAATTCTATTGTGGATTTAAGTCTTCAGTTATCACAATTTTCCTCTTTAATTAATAATTTACCGGCAGTAATTTATCAATGTCGAAATGATCATAATTGGACAATGGAATATATTAGTGATAATTGTTGGGATTTAATAGGTTATAGTGCTTCTGAATTTCGCACCCATCATATTACCTATAACAGTCTAATATATGATCAAGATAAACATTTAGTATGGGAAAAAATTCAAGAAGCGATCGCATCTCGTAGTCTTTTTGAGATAGAATATAGAGTAGTGCATCATTCAGGAGAAATTAAATGGGTATGGGAGCAAGGAAAAGGTATTTATAGTCCTATGGATGAACTACTATATTTAGAAGGATTAATAGTTGATATTAATGATAAATGTAAAAAAGAACAAGAAAAATCATTACTATTGAATATTACCCAAGCCATAACTTCAGCAGTAGATTTTGAAACGGCACTACTATATACTCTCCAAAAAGTATGTCAACTCACTCATTGGGATTTTGGAGAAGCATGGTTGTCAGATAACCAAGGGGAATTTTTTAGTTTTTCTACCGCATGGTTTCCCCCCGAAAAGAATTATCAGCAAGGTGATAACTTATCTTTAACAGAATTTAAACAACAAAGTCAAGATTTTCATTTTTCACAAACTATTGGTTTAACAGGTAAAATTTGGGCGAAGAAAAAGACTATCTGGTTAGAGGAAATTTCTAAATCAAAATGGTTTTTAAGAGCAAAATTAGCTTCAGAATGCGGCTTAAAAACAGGTTTTGGAGTACCTATTATGGCAGGAGAAGAAGTAGTTGCGATACTTATTTTTTTTTCCCGTAATAATTTACCCACAGACAACGATTTATTAGCACTTATCGAAACCGTTGCTTATCAATTAGGCACGGTTTTTAAGCATAAACAAATAGAAATGAGATTGTATCAAAGTCAGCGAGAATTATCGACAATTATAGATTCTACTTCTGGGGTATTTTTTCGCATTAGTTATGATGATAATTGGGGAAAAGATTATATTAGTCAGGGATGTTTAAATTTAACAGGTTATTCTCCTTCCGAATTATTTTTCGAGGATAAAATTGATTTAGCTAAAATTACTTATTCCCTCGATTTACAAAAAGTTTTGTCTGTTATTAATAATAGTATCAATAAAAGAATTAATTACTCAGTAGAATATCGTATTTTTACTAAAGATAATCAAGAAAAATGGGTATGGGAAAAAGGTAGAGGAATCTTTGATAGACAGGGAAAATTATTAGGAATAGAAGGCTTAATTACTGATATAAGTGATAGAAAAGAGATGGAAGAAGCCTTATCTCAAGCAGAAAGTAAATATCGTAATTTTTTTGAAAACGCTATTGAAGGAATTTTTCAAACTACTGCGGAAGGTTATTATTTAAGCGCGAATAAAGCTTTGGCTAAAATATATGGTTATGATACCCCTTTACAATTAATTGAAAATCTTAACGATATTGAAAAATCATTATATTTACAACCAAAAAGACGTCAAGAATTTATCCAATTGTTGGAGAAGAATGAAGCGATTACTAATTTTGAGTCTCAAGTTTATAAACGAGATGGTAGCATTATTTGGATTTCAGAAAATGCACGGGCTGTCAGAAATACTCAAGGGAATTTACTCTATTATGAAGGCACAGTGGAAGATATTACTAAATATAAAGAAGCTCAAGAAAAATTGCATTATCAAGCCTTTTATGATAGTTTAACTCAATTGCCTAATCGAACCAATTTCTTACAAAAACTAAGTAATAGTATTGCTAATTTAATAGAAAACTCTGATTCTAATTATCAGTTTAGTGTTTTATTTTTGGATTGTGATCGTTTTAAAGCTGTTAATGACAGTTTAGGGCACGGTATCGGAGATTTACTATTAATTGCCATTGGAGAAAGATTACAAAATTGTGTCGCAGAAAAAGATTTTGTTGCTAGATTAGGCGGTGACGAATTTACTATTTTATGTGATGAAGTCACGGAGATTAAGGAAATAATTAAATTAGCTGAAAAAATTAATACCGCCTTTCAGCCTCCATTTATTATTAATCAATATCAATTGTTTTGTGGTGTTAGTATTGGCATTTTTTTCAGTAGCAGTATTAATAATGAACAATATAACTTTTTAAATCCAGCACAAATTCTACAATATGCTGACACTGCACTTTATAAAGCAAAATCTCAAAAAAGAGGATATTATCAAGTATTTCAAGGCGAAATGTGCAACGAAGCCTTAGCAGAATTAGAATTAGAAAACGAAATTAGACAAGGTTTAATCGAAGAGGAATTTTTACTTTACTATCAACCAATAGTAGATATTTATAGTGGTGAAATTAAGGGATTTGAAAGTTTAATTCGTTGGAATCATCCCCAAAAAGGATTAATTACCCCTAATCATTTTCTTAATTTAGCCGAAGAAACTGGATTAATTATACCCATCGGTTTCAGTGTTTTGAAACAAGCCTGTCATCAACTAAAACAATGGCAAGAAAAAATAATTAAAGATTCATCTAATTTCAAAAAATTACCTGTATTAAGTATTAATTTATCATGCCAAGAATTTAATACTGAAAATTTTTTAACTCAACTAGATAGTATTCTTGAAGAAACGGGAATTAATCCAGAGTATATTAAATTAGAAATTACAGAAAGTTGTTCTATTTTTCAAGAAGATTTTAATATTGATATTCTACATCAAATTGTTGCTCGTAAAATACAGTTATGGGTAGATGATTTTGGCACAGGATATTCTAGTTTAAGTTATTTACATAAATTACCAATTAATGGTTTAAAACTAGATCGTTTTTTTATTATTGATATTGAAAAAGATTTAGCTAAAGCCAAAATTGTTAAAGCAATTTTATCTTTGGCACAGGATTTGAATTTAGAAGTAATCGCCGAAGGAATTGAAAGCAAGACACAACTAAAAATATTAGAAGAAATAGGATGCAAATTGGGACAAGGTTATTTATTCTCTCGTCCTTTATCTGCTGAAAATGCTTATAATTTTTTTCATTATCCTAGGTGTAATTACAATCAAGAATAACCTTTTCCTGTTTAGTATAATAGGTTATTTCTTGATGTCCAAAAATATTGTTAATTGTTAATTATTCTATTTTTTATTAAATCTAATTCTTTAAATTTAATTTAAGCAGCTTGAATTACTTCTACAGGATAAACGCTAACTTTTTTGCGACTAGCTGTTTTATGCTCAAATTTTACAACTCCTTCAATTAAAGCGAAAAGTGTATCATCTTTGCCAATTCCAACATTATTACCTGGATAAATTTTTGTGCCACGTTGACGAACTAAAATGTTACCAGCTTTAACTGTTTCACCACCGTAACGTTTAACTCCTAGACGTTTAGAATTAGAATCTCTTCCGTTTCTTGTACTACCTGTACCTTTCTTATGTGCCATTAAATGATACTCCTATTCAATTTATTTTATTTGTTAATCTATTGTGCTTAATCTTAAGCCTCAACGGCAACTTCAGCTTCTTTAATTTCTATTTCTTTTTCTGCTAAGACATTATCGCCCAAACTGATAGATTTAATCAATAAACGGCTTAATTCCTGTCTATGCCCTCTTTTTTTACGGGTTTTCTTTTTAGGTTGCATTTTATAAACGATAACCTTTTTTCCCCGACGATGACCAATAATTGTACTGCCTACACTACCACCTTCAACGTAAGGTTGTCCAATATGAATTTGATCATCATGATGAATTAATAATACTTTATCAATAACTAATTCACCGTCTAACTCTACATCAATTCTATCTAAATCATAAAATCTACCCGGCTCAACTTTAAGCTGTTTACCGCAGATTTCAATTACTGCATAAGTCATATTAATTTCCTTTTTATTTACTGCCGTACAGGTAGCAGACTTTTATTTTCCTGCTTTATATAATGTCTTACCTGATCCGAACAAGATTTAAGACACAATCGTTAATTCTACCATGACAGTTAAAATTGTGTCAAGATACTCATTATCTGCCTCATATACGAATAATCAAATTTTGTTCACCCTTTTTGAAATAATTCACCTTAATCTTCAATAAATTTTTGTGCCTGAATGACTTGTAAACTCCCACCAGCATAAAGTTGAGTGTCAAGAATCTTAAAACCAGCCTTCGTCAGTTTAATAGCTACATCCGTTTTTAATAACTGCCATGCCGTTTCTGTTTCAAATAACCACATAAAAACTGTTAGAGGTGGAATAAATAATAAATTTTGCGGTTGATGTAAATCGATGAAAGTAAAAATTCCCTTCGGTTTTAAGACTCGATAAACTTCCTTAAAAATTTCTTCTAACTCTTTTGTCGTCATTTCATGTAAAGCGACGCTAGTATGAATAAAGTCAAAGGAATTGTCACTAAATGGCATTTTTTGAGCAAATCCTTCCACAAATTCTGCTTGATGTACATTTTTTTTCGCTTTTTCTAAAGAAACTACCGATATATCTAAACCTGTTACTTGCTGAGAATAGTTGATTAAAAATTTGGTAGTTTGTCCCGCACCGCAACACAAATCTAGTATTCTACTATCAGGGAGAATATCAAGATTTTTTAAAGCCAATTGTCGAAACTTTTTTTCACCACCCACGGGTATCGCCGCTAATGTCGCAATAGTATCATATAGCCATTGATATTTATAACTTAAAGGACGCAAAAATGTTGCCATTATATAAAATATCTATAATTTAGTAGAAATCGATCGCAAAACATCAGGAATTAAAGTATCATCGTTAAATTCTAACATGGTTTCTCGATAACCTAAATAGCCAGAGTTAGTAAAAAATAATAACATTCGACTCAATGCCACCCAAACCTCGGAAGCAAATTCCCAATTTCCATTCATGGGTGTATAATCACTGATAGATTTTAATGCCCAAAAATAATTATTACGCACAACAGACTTTCCTTTTTGATATTGAGGTAAATCTTCTTTCTCAATGTAAAGAATATCATTTTCTATAAATGCTTTCATATTTTTTTTGATGTCAAAAAAGATTTTTAAAATTTAATTTTTCTCTGGTAAGATGCAAAGGCACAAAAAAGGAGAAGAAAATTTGTTTATTTTTTTATCCATTACTTTCATCTTAAAATGACAATAACAATAATAATAAATAATAATCTTGAATAAAAAGTAACAATAAGCTATAATCTCTTCTGTTTTTATAATTTTACTTATAAATTATTTAATAACAATATTTTTTATATAGCAATCTTTAAATTATCTGTGAATAATTAAAGATTAAAAATAAATATCTACATTTTACTCTCCCTGAAAGCTGATAACTAACAGCTCTAAAAATCTCACATAGTCAGATTGCTATATTAACTTAATTTAATTTTAAAAATGACCTTAAATTTTAGTAATATTAATACTCTTTGGAGTTCGATTATTGTTGAAACTTTAGCTAAATTAGGTTTAAAAGATGCCGTAATAAGCCCAGGTTCAAGATCAACTCCCTTAACCCTTGCGTTTGCTCAAAATAATCTGATTAATTCTATACCCATTTTAGATGAAAGATCGGCTTCTTTTTTTGCTTTAGGGTTATCTAAAAAAAATAAAATTCCTACAGTTTTAGTGTGTACTTCTGGCACGGCTGGTGCTAATTTTTACCCTGCCATTATTGAAGCAAAATATAGTAATATCCCTTTAATTATTTTAACAGCAGATCGTCCTCCTGAATTAAGAAATTGTCATGCAGGACAAACTATTAATCAAGTTAATTTATATGGCAATTATCCTAATTGGTACACAGAATTATCATTACCATCTATAGATTTAGAAAGATTATTTTATCTACGTCAAAATATTGTTTATAGTTGGGAAAAATCTTATTTTCCTTGTGGAGGAATTGTTCATATTAATATACCATTTCGAGAACCTCTAGCCCCCATTTGTGAGTTAGAAATTAGTAAAGAAAAAAAAACTTTTATCTATCAACAATTATTTGCTAATTTTACTCCTATTAATCATAGTTTTGAAAAATATAATCTGGATTTAAGGGAATATTTAAAATTATGGCAAACTTTCTCTAAAGGCATCATTATCGCTGGGGTAGATTCCCCTGATAATCCTCAATTATACTCAGAAGTAATCGCTTTTTTATCTCAATCATTAAATTTTCCTGTTTTGGGTGAGGCTTTATCTCCCGTGAGAAATTTTAGTCACATAAATAATAATTTAATTATTAACTATGATGTGATTTTAAGAAACCCTGAAAATGCAAATAATTTAATACCAAAAATTGTAATTTTGTTCGGTGAATATCCCACCAGTAAACAGTTAAGAAGTTGGTTAACAGAGCATAAAATTAAAACATATATTATTACTATCTTTCACGATAATTTAGATGCTTTGCATAGCAACTCAATTCATCTTAGAATTAATCCAGAAAACTTGATTCAATATTTAAAAAATATTGAGAAAAAAATTTCGTCAACTTATCTTTCTCAATGGTTATCAATTGATGATAAAATAACAATCAATCTTAATCAAATAATAGCTAAAAAAGAAGAAATCTTTGAAGCTAAAGTTCCTTGGATTTTATCTCAATATCTTCCTGAAAAAACACCGATTTTTATCGCTAATAGCATGTCAGTCAGATATGCAGAATTTTTCTGGCAAAAAAATAACCATCAAATACAAACTTATTTTAGTAGAGGTACAAATGGAATTGATGGCACTTTATCTACTGCTTTAGGTATTGCTTATCAAAATAAACCTACTATTTTATTAACAGGAGATTTAGCTCTTTTACATGACACCAATGGTTTTTTAATAAATCAATATTTTGAAGGAAGTTTAACGATTATTTTAATTAATAATAACGGTGGCGGAATTTTTGAAATGTTACCGATAGCTGATTATCAAACTTTATTTGAAAAATATTTCGCAACTCCTCAATTTATTGATTTTGCTAATTTAACTCAAACATATAATGTAAATTATAAACAGATAAATAATTGGCAACAATTGCAATATTTATTAACTAATTTACCAAAAAAGGGTATCAATCTTTGGGAGATAAAAACGAATCGAAAAACTGATACTATTTGGTTAAAAGAAAATTTATTTAATTTGTTAACTTGAGGTAAATAGGGTTTACTATTGATAGTCAGAAAGGTATTAAAATCAAAGGTTTTGACATAATATATCGGTCAAAAAATGCTTTCAGCAAATTTTATTCAAAAACTAGGTAAGTATTATACAGTTACATACTTTAATTTTAACAAGGGGCTTAAGCCCTTTGCCAAACCATTAATAATATTATCTTTTACCTTTTCTCTACCTTAACTAAAAGACTTTTTCAGCACTCCCTAAGTAGTAGTATATGTTTTAATCAGTGGACAATGTCCCTCTTACACAATCTAGTTATCTAAATTTTACCACTGAACCTAATAAATTAATAAATGCACTGCCCCAATGATGGACTTCTAAAAAATTAGCTGATTCTGGGGCGGGTTTGTATAACTTAAATGTCTTCATAATTCCTAAAGTTGCTATACTTTCTAAAGGACCAACAAAACTAATATCTTGATCTAAAAAATAATCTTTTTCTGCCCAATATTTCATCTGTTCATTATTTAAGAAAAAACAGCCAGAATGAGGATTTAATGCCCGGCGAAAAATAACAGGATTATTCATAATTTGTCCTTTTAATTCTGCCTCATCATTTACGTTTTGAAAAGATGCAGTTACTCGATGTAATAAATCACCATCTATATAACATTTTCCTGTGTATTGATTAAGACTTAATTCATAACGATTGGCTTGTAATAATTTTTGATAATCTGTTACTTGATTAAACCAATTTAATTTAGTAAAAAATTGAGCATCTCTAATAATTAGATCATCTTCTAAGTAACAATAATAATCATATTGATCTATCTTTTCTTTTAAAATTTTATGACATTCAAAACCTAGTAATAAAGCTTTAGTATTAGTTTTATAATGTTTAAATAAATCTGAGGGCAAGGGAATTTGATCAATTAAATGATTATCTCCTGTCGTACAAATAAAAATATCTATAGTTGTGTTTGATAAAGTATTAGCAGCAATAGCGATTCTTTCTCCTACTTTTATCATTAATTGTGGTTTTCCGAATAATTGTTGTAAAGATACTATAGAACTTGTTAAGGCTTGTATTCGAGGTTCAGGATTTCGTTGTGAGCCATATTTAGGGTTATTTTCTTGACGAAAAAAATGAGGAATTGTTATTAATATTTTCATAATTTTGTTTTAGGTTAAATTATATCTTTAGAAAAATCAATAACCCACTTTAGACTAAAGTTCAACGCAAATAGCGAAGGTTATCTAAAGATAACTAAAAGTTCTCAAAAATTAGCAGATTTTTCTTAATTCTCATCATTCTCACTTTCATCGTCATTATTCTCCTCATTCATGGGATTGCCAGGCATAGCTACGACAATAGCATCAATGACTTTTGCTACAGTGATAATTTCTAAACCTATATCTGTAGGATATGTTTGTCCTTTAGGCACGATCGCCCGTTTAAAGCCTAATTTTGCCGCTTCTTTTAATCTTAATTCCATTTGCGACACTAAACGCACTTGTCCTCCTAACCCTATTTCTCCGATTAATACAGTACGAGGATCAACTGTACGATCTCGAAAACTAGCTACAATGGAGATCGCCATACCTAAATCCGCTGCTGGTTCTTCCACAGCCAAGCCTCCAACCGAAGCTACATAAGTATCTAACTTGGAAAGGGGAATCCCAACTCTTTTTTCTAATACTGCCAAAATTTGTTGTAACCTATTATAATCAACTCCTGTGGTAGCACGACGAGGTGAAGTGTAACTGGTGGGGCTGACTAATGCTTGTAATTCAACCACAAGGGATCTCGTTCCCTCACAAGATACGATGGTAGCAGTACCTTGGGCTATTTCATCTCGACTGCTTAAAAATAGCTCTGAAGGATTAGAAACTTCATCCAAACCATGATCTACCATTTCAAAAATACCAATTTCATGAGTAGCACCAAAACGATTTTTAACAGATCTTAACAAACGATGGGAAGCATAGCGATCGCCTTCAAAATATAACACCGTATCAACTAAATGCTCTAAAACTCTAGGACCTGCGATCGCTCCTTCTTTGGTAACATGACCAACAATAAAAAGAGTTATGTTTTCTCGTTTTGCTACTTGCATCAATGCTGAAGTACATTCTCTCACCTGAGACACTGATCCGGGGGCAGAATTAAGAGTAGCATAATGAAGGGTTTGAATACTATCAATAATAGCGACTTGAGGTCTTAAAGATTCTAATTCTCGCAAAATTTCCTCTAAATCTGTCTCCGCCAAAATATAAAGATTCGGTTCAAACACATCAGAGTCTGGAATCTGATTATTGCCTAAAGATTCACTAAGATTCTCTTTTGTTACCCCTACCCCCAAACGAGAAGCTCTTAACTTGATTTGTTGTCCTGATTCTTCCGCTGAAACATAAAGAATACGAGGAAAACGGAGGGATAATTGATTTGCGGTTTGTAGCAGTAAAGTAGATTTCCCGATACCGGGATCACCACCTATTAGTACCAAAGAACCAGGTACGATACCACCACCTAAAACCCTGTCTAATTCATGATAACCCGATAACATTCGAGGTTGTTCTTGTTCGGTTATGTCAGAAAATTTGACGGATATTCTTGGTTGTGGAGTGGTAGGTTTTTGATGATGATTACTTTGAGATTGCCAACCAGCACGGGTATTACCATTACCGTTACCATTAAGAATCTGCTCTTCTAAAGTGCCATAAACATTACAACTAGGACATTTACCAAACCACTGGGAAGATTCTGTGGCGCAAGAGCTACAGATATAAACAGTTCTGGTTTTTGCCATAGCATTTCTATGTCCTATTGTTTTATTTTTATATCACAATCTTATCAAAAAAATTTTCTTCATTCATTAAAATTCAGTAACTATTCAGTTTAATCTAATTATTTAATTATTACCCAAATCTACCACTAACATAATCTTTGGTAGATTGCTCTTCAGGGTTACTAAAAATTTTTTCAGTTTTATCAAATTCTACTAAATAACCAACTTTATTACCTTTATTTCCCACTGCTTCAGCATTAAAAAAAGCCGTCATATCAGCTACCCTCGTGGCTTGTTGCATATTATGGGTAACAATGACAATAGTATAATTTTCTTTTAACTCTTGCATTAATTCTTCTATTTTGATGGTAGAAATGGGATCAAGAGCAGAACAAGGTTCATCCATTAATACTACTTCAGGTTGTGCGGCGATCGTTCTTGCAATACATAATCTTTGTTGTTGTCCACCGGATAGAGAAAAACCGCTTTCTCCTAACTTATCTTTCACCTCATCCCATAAAGCTGCACGACGAAGAGAAGTTTCTACTAATTCGTCTAAATCTTCCTTATAACCATTAACTCTTGCACCATAAGCAACATTATCATAAATAGTTTTCGGAAAAGGATTCGGTCTTTGAAACACCATCCCGATACGTTTTCTTACCTCTACAGGATCAATATCTTTTGCGTAGAGATCTTGTCCATGATAGGTTACTTTTCCCTTCAATTTAAAGGAACTAATTAAATCATTG
This sequence comes from Geminocystis sp. NIES-3708, assembly GCF_001548095.1. Classification (NCBI taxonomy): domain Bacteria; kingdom Bacillati; phylum Cyanobacteriota; class Cyanophyceae; order Chroococcales; family Geminocystaceae; genus Geminocystis; species Geminocystis sp. NIES-3708. Next base: position 1,917,653 of record NZ_AP014815.1, read on the forward strand.
AGACGGTTTAAACATCGCAAAATAGTACTTTTACCACATCCAGACGGACCAATAAAAGCAGTGATTTTATTTTGGGGAATGTTAATATTTACTTCTTTGACAGCTTTATAACTGCCATAAAATATATCTACATCCATTAATTCCATCACTGATGTCCTTAAAAATTCCTCTTCATTCATTAATGATTCTTCCATGATTTTTTTCCTATTTAATAGAATAATTCAATTTTATTACTAATCATAAACTAACAGTAATTACTCATTACTGATTAATACACTTTTCTACGGGTAGCTAAACGAGCAATAATACTGGTAGCTAATACTAAGAATACCAAAATCAATGATCCAGCCCACGCTAATTCTTGTTGTGGTTTAAAAGGTAAAATCGCAAAATTATAAACTAATACAGATAAAGTGGCGATCGGCTCTACTAATCCTTGAGGTGATACATTGGGCCAAAAGTTAGAAAATAGTGCTGTAAAAATTAAAGGAGCAGTTTCTCCCGCCGCCCTTGCAATGGCTAAAGTCACACCAGTAACAATACCGGGCAAAGCCGCAGGAAGAACAATTTGAACGACAGTTTGATAGTTATAAGCACCAACTCCTAAAGCCGCCCAACGAATTTCTTGAGGGACAATTTTTAAAGCTTCATCTGTTGTACGAATAATAGTCGGTAACATCAATACTGCTAAAGCAACACCCCCAGCAATAGCTGAAAAACCGACAATACCGCTTGATACTAATAAACCGAAAGCAAAAATCCCCGCAATAATGGAAGGAACACCGCTAAGTACATTAGTAGCAAATCGAATACTGGTAGCAAACTTATTACCGTGACTAAATTCTGAGAGATAAACCGCTGTCAATACTCCAATAGGTACTGCCAAAATTACAGCGATACCAACCACAACAAGAGTTCCAATAATCGCATTGGCTAAACCTCCTTCATCCAAACCTGGTGGAGGTGGTAATTGAGTAAATAAATCAATATTGAGACGACTAAAGCCCTGTACAAATACGAAGAAAAGTACTGCTATTAATGGGATTAAGGTAAGAATCATACACAACCCACTCAATGCCGTCATTATTGTTCCTAGTATAACCCTCGGACTAGAAGATTTCTTTTTTAAACTGCCTATTGTAGTAGTAATCATACAAATTAATTTTTAATATAGATTATAGAAGCAATAATTATTCATTGTTATTCGTATTTTGCCTTGACTTGGTTAACGATATATTCAGCAAGAATATTGACAATTAAAGTTAGTAACATTAACACTAAACCTGCATACATCAAAGCCGAAATTTGTAACCCACTGGCTTCAGCAAATTGGTTCGCAATTAAAGAAGCGATTGTGTTGGCAGGATCTAAAATAGAAATACTTAAACGGTTAGAGTTACCAATAATCATCGTCGCCGCCATAGTTTCACCCATAGCACGACCTAAGGCTAACATGATGCCCCCCATAATGCCAGAAATTGCCGCAGGAATTAAAACTCTAAAAATTGTTTCCCAACGGGTTGCACCTAATCCTAAAGAGGCTTGACGTAAATCAGGAGGTAAAGAAGCTAAAGAGTCACGGGAAATGGCGATAATAATCGGTAAAATCATTATAGATAACACAATCCCCGCAGGTAACATACTAGGTCCAGCTGGAGTAGTGCTAAATAAAGGAAACCAACCAAAATTGTCATGAAGCCAAGTACCAAAAACGGTAGTAATTGGGATTAAAACAAAAATACCCCATAAGCCATAAACCACACTAGGAATGGCAGCTAATAACTCGACTAAAAAAACTAAAACTGTGCGAATTTGTTCGGGAATAAAGTCTTCACTTAAAAAAATTGCTGCCCCAACTCCTAAAGGAATGGCAACGATAAGAGCAATTAATGAACTTACCATTGTTCCATAAATTACCGCAATCACACCATATTGATCGGTGACAGGATTCCAATTACTATTAGTAAAAAAACTAAAATTAAATTGTTTGATCGCAGGAAAAGCACCAACGGCAATAATAACTGCTATACTGATTAGAATTAGACCAATACTAAGGGCGAAAGCAAAGGTTAGCCATTTGAAGCCATTATCTAAGGTTTTTTCTAAGGGTGATCTCTCCCCCATCATGAGATTATCTGTGTTAGAAGAATCGGACTGTGTCATCTTAATTTTAGTTATACTTTTATTAGTATCAACACAATTAAAAAAATTGTTATTTACTTATTAATTGTGGTTTCGATTTTCAATATAATTTTTTGTAGCAATTGTTACTAGATTAACACTAATCAGTGTTTACACTTAAAGAAAAATTTATCAAAATAGTTGATTTTCCTCTTTCCTTACTGAGTTTACAAATTGCTCTTTATAACCTAGACCATGAAGGTTAAATTTTAGTTAACAGTGATGGTTAAATCTGGACTAATTTGATCTGTTACTTTTGCAAAGGTTTCAATAAGGTTTTATTGAATCATGGCTTTTATAGTGATCGCCTTATTAAGATTAAGATAAAAATTTTCTCTTGGAAGATTAAGATAAAAATTTTCTTTTGGAAGATTAATAATATTTACTAAATATTTAGTAAATACTCACGTTTTACCCGTACTCACAGATTGATTATTAACTTGTAATTGAGACCGTAAAGGATTTAGTAATACAAACTAATTTTGAGACGAAGGAGCTGGAAAATTCGCCCCAGCACCCAGAATAGTAAGATTATTTTCTAAAAAAAGTAGAAAACAGAAACATCACCGTCTGTTGTGACTTCTCCCTATTTTGATTATTATGACAGGCATTTAAACTAAAAGCAAAAGTAAAGAGAACTAGAAATTTGATTAATTGACCTTGGATGATGATCATGATTTTTTTAGATTAAGTGAATTTCTTTCTCTAAACCTAAAGCGAAAAGATTAAATTCTAATCAACATTAATGGTGAAATCGGGAGATATTTGATCGGCGGTAGCAGCAACCTTTTGCACTACAGTAAAAGGTAAAGGTACATATCCTAATGCTGGTGCTACTTTTTGACCTTCCGTTAAGGCATATTGAATCATTGCTTCCATGGCGATCGCTTTATTTGGATCATCATATTTAGGAAAAGCCAAAATCCAAGTATAGGTAACGATAGGGTATGATGTCTCACCTTCAGGATCAGTAATAAAAGCACGTAAATTTTCGGGTAACTCCACGTTAGCTAAAGTTTCCGAAGCCGCTTCATCTGTAGGAGGAATAAATTGTCCTGCTTTATTTTGAATAGCCGCCATAGCTAATTTATTATTTTTAGCATAACCATACTCTACATAACCGATAGCCCCTTCATTTTGCATAATGGTAGCTGTTACCCCTTCATTTCCTTTTCCACCGAGGAATGTACCGCCATTGGGTCCCCATTGAACGGTTTTACCTTCTCCTACCTTCGTTTTCCAATCTTCACTGATAGCCGATAAATGTTTTGTAAGCACTCCTGTTGTACCACTGCCATCAGAACGATGTATAAAAATAATAGGCTTATCAGGTAACGTTAAATCTGGATTATCAGCGACAATTTTAGGATCATTCCACTTAGTTATTTTTCCTAAAGCAATATCCACATAGGTTTGCCTACTTAACTTTAAACCTTCCACACCGGGCAAGTTATATGCAAAAACGATCGAACCAGCAGTAACAGGTAACATTAAAACACCTTTACTCACTTTTGCAATTTCATCATCTTTCATCGCGGTGTCACTAGCACCAAAATCTACAGTTCCAGCAGTAAACTGTTCCACTCCAGCACCACTACCTACTGATTGATAATTTACTTGTAACTTCGGTACTTTTTGATTTAACGCCACAAACCAGTTTTGATACAAAGGAGCGGGAAAACTAGCACCAGCACCGGTTAAAGCGACAGTATTTTCAAAAGGTACGGTTAAAGTACCAGTTTCAGTTTCTCCTGTACCTTCGGGTGTTGTACCTTCAGTTGTGGGAGTTTCACCACCACCACAAGCCGTTAAACTTAAAGCTAAAACTAAGACCGATAAAGATTCTGCTAGTTTATTTTTACTTTTAATTATCATATTTAGAAATATTATTTTTATTTTTAGACTGCTTCGGATTTAATAATAATATAAATTAGACTTTTTTTAGGTAAAGAAAAGATTAAGAACTTAAATTTTTATAAAATATCCAGACTATTTTTTCTAAATATTATAAACTTATAAATATCAAATATTCAAATTAATGACCTAAATAGTTAATACGAATAAGGTTAAGAATAAATTAAAGAATTTTATTTTAAATTAATATATAATTTAGTCAAATCTAGCTAAAAATTAAATTAAAATACTCACTCTTTATAATTAATAGTAATTATTTAGATACTGATTTTTATTAATAATATTTATTAGTAAGGTTATAGAACTAATATTTATTGAATTTTATTATTATTTATAATAAACTCTTATTTTAAAATATTAACAAATTATTTATGATGAATAATAAATCATTGTTAAAAGGAAAAATTTTGTTATCAGCAGTTATTTTATCAACATTATCTGCTTGTGGTAGCACAAAAAATCAAGAATCAAAAAATATAATAGTAGATGGTTCAAGTACTGTGTTTCCTATTACTAATTTAATTGTGGAAAAATTCAATGCCTCCAATAAAGAAAACATTGAAGCAGAATCTAATTTTTCAGGCTCAATTGGTGGATTTAGAAAATTTTGTCAAGGTGAAACAGACATAAATAATTCTTCTGTACCTATTCCTCAAACCTTTATGACACAATGTAAAAAGAATGGGGTTGCCTATATCGAGTTACCCGTTGCTTTTGATGCTTTAACGGTGGTAACTAATCCTGCTAATGATTGGGCAAAAACCATCACCGTAGAAGAATTAAAAACTATGTGGCAACCATCGGCAGAAAATAAGATTACTCGTTGGAATCAAGTTAATAATCAATGGGCAGATAAGCCATTAAATTTATTTGGTGCAGATAGAGATTCTGGTACATTTGAATATTTTACAGTGGCTATCATTGGCGAAGAAAATAGTCGGAATGATTATGTATTTAGCGAAGATGACAATACACTGGTTCAAGGTGTAATACAAGATCCTAACGCCCTTGGCTATTTTGGTTATGCTTACTATTCGAAACATAAAGACAAGTTACAACCAGTAGCCGTTGATAGTGGTAGCGGTGGAATTTTACCCTCCGATGAAACCATCAAAAATAATAGCTATCGCCCTTTAACTCGTCCTTTATTTATCTATGTTAACGCCAAAAAAGCCCAAGAAAATAAAGCCTTAGCTAAGTTTGTCACTTTCTATTTAGATAATGCTTCTCAAATTGTTCATAAAGTGGGTTATTTACCATTACCAGATTCAGCTTATAAAGTTGCCTTAATTCATTTTAATAAAAATCAAGTCGGCACAGTATTTAATGGTAAACCCGAACTTAATGCGACTATAAATGAATTACTAAATAGAACTTATGCGGCGGAAGGTAAAGAAGGCTATGTATTTTAAACCTCAAAAGTAATTAGACTTTTCAGTGGGTAAAATTTGATAAGCTAAGACGCATTTAACTTACCTGAGTTCGAGAGAAGAAAAACGGTGAAGACGAGACAGGTAGAGAAGTGGACAAGTAGAATGGAAGAAAACCTCTCAATATTCGATGCACTTTTGAGAGAACTTTATTAATTCACAAGAGATACAATCTTCATGTCTGCCTGTCTTCCAAGTCAGTTCTTATTAATAATTTTACATTGAACTCAGCTTACAAATTAACTTTACGTATCAGTTAAGCCTAACAAACAAGCCATTAAAGCCTTTTGTGCGTGCATTCTATTCTCCGCTTGATCCCATATACGAGATTGTTTACCTTCCATTACTTCCGTTGTAATCTCTTTTTCTCGATAGGCAGGAAGACAATGAAGAATGATTGCCGAATCATCAGCAAGGTTAACTAATTCTTGGTTTATTTGATAAGATTGAAAAATAGGAATTCTTTGAGCAGTTTCTTCTTCTTGCCCCATACTTGCCCATACATCAGTATATAAAACTTGAGCATTTTCTGAGGCGGCTTTAGCATCATTGGTAATTGTAACTTGTTCAGGTCTGGTGGCTAAGGATTGAGCTTGTTTGACAATATCAAGATTGGGTAAATAACCTTCAGGGGTAGCGATGCGCACATTCATCCCCATTAAAACACCTCCGAGTAAAAGAGAATGAGCTACATTATTACCATCTCCTAAATAAGTCATGGTGATACCTTCTAAAGTGCCAAAAGATTCTTGAATAGTTTGTAAATCTGCTAGAATTTGGCATGGATGCTCTAAATCTGTCAAAGCGTTGATAATAGGAATATTGCTATAGTCAGCAAAAGTTTGTATATCCTCTTGGGCAAAGGTACGAATGGCGAGTATATCCAGATAACGATCTAATACTCTAGCTGTATCTTCCAAAGGTTCTCCTCTACCTACTTGAGTACGACTAGGATTTAAGTCAATAACGTTACCACCCAATTGGTACATTGCCACGCTAAAAGATACACGAGTGCGGGTAGAGGCTTTATAAAATAACAATCCTAAGGTTTTATTGTAGTTAAATTTTTCTTTGCTACCTTTTAAATCCGCCGCTAAATTCAAAACTGTATTGATTTCTTCTTGGTTTAAGTCAGCGATACTTAATAAATCTCTACCTGTTAAATTACTCATAAATTAAAGATTACTTCTCGAATAATTTTCATATCTTAACCCAGATTCATAATCCATAAATTAACCGTTATGGAAATTTTATGCTATGATATTAATCAACTAAAACTCTACGTTTTCATGATCTTTACCATTAAGTTAAACTATTCAGATCATCTCAACGTCATAGAATTTATGCGAAAAAGCATCTGAAACAGTGAAATAGGGAATTAGTGACAATACCATCGACAGAGTGGGTACAACCCGCTTTTTTTATTGCTTTTTATCATTATTCTATTGACTTTTTATCCAATTTATGAATCATCCCCTGATCCCCAGCATCACAGAAATAGCTAAATCGATAGCCCAAGATTTAAACCTCGAAATAGTCAATTTGGTATTTCAAACCAACAAAAATCCTCCACTATTAAGGATTGATATTCGCAATTTATCAGGGGAGACCAGTCTTGATGATTGTGAAAAATTTAGTCGTTTATTAGAAGAAAATCTTGATGCAAAAGACATCATTCCTTCGGCTTATATGTTAGAAATTTCAAGTCCGGGAATTGGCGAAAACTTGACTAGCGACAGGGAATTTATTAGTTTTAAAGGTTTTCCTGTGATTGTTGAAACTAATATAGAGTATAAAAAACACACTCAATGGCATGGAAACCTACAAAGTAGAGATGAAAAAGCAATACATATCAACTGTAAAGGCAAAATGGTAGCTATTCCTAGAGAAATTGTCACAAAAGTTCAACTAGAGAATAACCAAGAAAAAGACTAAAAAAATTAATTATTAATTATCAACTATTCACTATAAATTATTAACTATTATGAGTATCGTTAAATTACCGGGTTTAAAAATGCTGATTGAAGAAATCAGTAAAAGTCATAACTTACCAGAAAATTCTGTGAAAGAAGCCTTGAGAGAGGCACTATTTAAAGGTTATGAGCGTTTTCGTCGTTCAAAACAGACCAATTCTCATCCTTTTGGAGATGACTATTTCGATAATTTTAGACTAGAGCTTGATGTCGAAGAAGAAGGATTCAGAGTTTTAGCACTGAAAATGGTTACGGAATCAGTACAAGAACCTGACCATCAAATTTCCTTAGATGAGGTACAAGAGTTCAATGACGAAGTACAGCTTGGAAACGAAGTTTTAGTTGATGTAACTCCTGAACAAAAAGACTTTGGACGTATGGCGGCTATACAAACTAAACAGGTATTGCAACAAAAATTAAAAGATCAACAAAGGGCTATTATTCAAGAGGAATTTAAAGAATTAGAAGGGACAGTTTTACAAGCAAAGGTACTTCGTTTTGAACGTCAATCTGTGATTATGACTCTTCAAAGTGCCCATGGAAGACCAGAAGTTGAAGCTGAATTACCCCATCATGAACAGATTGCCAGTGATAATTACCGTGCAAATGCTAGTTTTAAGGTTTATCTCAAAAAAGTCCGAGAAGGCTCTCAAAGAGGACCTCAACTGCTGGTATCTCGTGCTGATGCTGGTTTAGTCGTTTATCTTTTTGATAATGAAGTCCCTGAATTTGAAGAAGGAGTTGTCCGAATTGTGGCGATCGCCAGAGAAGCAAATCCTCATAATCGTTCTGTGAATGCTCGAACAAAAATTGCGGTGGATACCTTAGAAAGAGACGTTGATCCAGTGGGAGCGTGTATTGGAGCAAGGGGATCACGTATTCAAGCAGTGGTAAATGAACTTAAAGGCGAAAAAATAGACGTAATTCGTTGGTCACCTGATCCAGCTACTTATATTGCTAACTCTTTAAGTCCAGCTCAAATTGATCTGGTAAAATTAATTAATCCAGAAGAAAAACAATCTTTGGTCATCGTACCAGATAATCATTTAAGTTTAGCTATCGGTAAAGAAGGGCAAAATGTTCGTCTTGCAGCACGGTTGACAGGTTGGAAAATTGACATCAAATCAAAGTCAAAATACGCTGATGAAGAATCTGAATAAACAAAAAAATTATCGACGCTGTATCAGTTGTCATAAAGTCGGAGAGCGAAAAGAATTTTTGCGTATTGTCAGAGTTTATCCAGAGCAAAAAGTTTCTTTAGATCAGGGTATGGGAAGATCTGCTTATATTTGTCCTCAAGCTCAATGTTTGAATTTAGCTCAAAAAAAAAAGCGTTTACCGAGGGCTTTAAAAACGGATATTCCCCTAGAAATTTATGAAAGACTTTGGCAAAAACTAGAATATCAAGAAAAAATGGACAAGTAGAAGAAAAAATATTAGTTATTAATTGTTCATTATTAATTATTCATTGTTACTCACTTTTTCAGAAAAATTATCATAATAGTAGATATTGATCAATAGGATTATAAAAATAACCAAAGCCTATTGAACAGTTAATTATTAAATTTAATATTTAAGATCTAATTAAAATTTACCAAAAACGGTTATAATATAGTACACTTAGGGCAATTTGTGGATGAAAAACGGAAAAGTAAGAATATACGATTTATCAAAAGAGCTTGCGTTAGATAATAAGGACGTATTAGATATATGTGCCAAATTATCCATTGATGTGAAAAATCATAGTAGTACCATCACTGAATCTCAAGCTCAGAATATAAAAGAAGCAGCCAAAAACTATCATATGACATCTGCCAATAACCAAGTCAAAAAAAATATCAGTAAAGAATCAAAAAATCCTCCTGCGTCAGACTTGAAACCAAAAAATAAAAAACCCGAAATACTAGCTATATATTCTAGTAACAATACTGAAACATCAACCTTGGAGAACCCAAAGGAAAATCTTACCCTTTTAACTCCTCCCCGTCCTCAGATGCCCTCATCTTCTGGGGAAAATGCTTCTGTAAAAGTAACACCATCAGTATCTAGTCCAGAAAAAGAACTCAAAGGATCACCCCCACGACCTCAAATAAGTGGAAATAAACCAGCAACTAAGTCAATTCCTATCACTCATATTGATAAATCAAAGAGTAATGAGAATAAATTATCAGTGGAAATTCCTGAGAAAAACTCTGCTTCTAATGAGGATGATAAAAGACCAAAACCAAAAATTAATAATAAAAATAAAACTAATCCTCCTCGTCGTTCAAAAAATGGTCAACCTCGAAAGGAAGGAAATGAAACCATTGAAGTTATAGATCAAGAACCAACCATAAAACCTGTTAAAAAACCTTTAACCTCTAAGGAGGAAAATTTTACAGGCATTGAAAATAAAGCAACTCCAAAACCAAAATTACACAGACCTCCTCAACGACCTGCGGCTATTATTGAAACAGATTTGGATGTTGATGATGATTTGGAAGAAAAGTCTCTCACTCCAGATGATGATTTTGAATCAGAACCCATCTTACTAGAAAAACCCACAAGAGCGAAACAAAAACCGAAAAAACCTTTAAATAAAGGCGAAGAAGCTACTTGGGAAGATGATGATGATTCTAAAGAAAGTAAGAAAACCGTTAAAAAACGTCGCTCTTTAGTTATTGATGACGATGATGATGATTTAGATGATCTCTTAGATGATGATCTTGATGAGAGTCTTAGTCTAGCTTTAGCTCGTCCCGAAAAACTCGCTAGTGAGCAACCAAAAGCACCAGAAAAAAGTCGTGCGCCGAGAAGACAAAAACCAAAATTAGATAAAACTGATTTTAAAGCAGATAAAAAACTAAAATCAGATAAGCAAGAATTACCAGAATTTATTATTCTCAAACAAAATCCTACTTTAAGGGATTTAGCTGAATTACTCAATACCCCTGATACAGAAATCATTAAGTTACTTTTCTTTAAAGGTATTGCGGTTAATATTACTGAAACTCTCGATCTCGAAATTGCAAAAATTGTTGCCTCTGATTTGGGTGTCGAAGTAATCACGGAAGAGGAAAAAGCCAGTGCTGCCAAAACCGAGATGATTATGGAAACAGATTTGGACAAATTACAAAATCGTCCTCCTGTTGTCACTATCATGGGTCACGTGGATCATGGTAAAACTACCTTGTTGGATTCCATTAGAAACACAAAAGTTGTACAAGGAGAAGCTGGGGGAATTACTCAGCATATTGGTGCATATCATGTGGATGTGGAACATGAAGGCAAAACTCAACAAATTGTATTCTTAGATACTCCCGGTCATGAAGCCTTTACTGCAATGCGTGCAAGGGGAGCAAAAGTTACAGATATAGCTGTTTTAGTGGTAGCGGCTGATGATGGTGTCAGACCTCAAACGAAAGAAGCCATTAGTCATGCAAGGGCTGCAAAAGTTCCGATTGTCGTTGCTATCAATAAAGTTGATAAACCTGACGCAAATCCTGATCGTGTTAAACAAGAATTAGTGGATTTACAGTTAGTGCCTGAAGATTGGGGCGGTGATACCGTTATGGTTCCTGTCAGTGCTTTAAATGGTCAAAATTTAGATACTCTCTTAGAAATGATCGTTTTAGTGTCAGAAATGGAACAACTTTCTGCTAACCCCGATCGTCTAGCTAAAGGTACAGTAATCGAGGCGCACTTAGATCGTGCGAGAGGTCCTGTTGCTACTTTATTAGTTCAAAATGGAACTTTAAGAGTTGGGGATGTTATCGTTGCTGGTTCAGTGTCAGGTAAGATTAGAGCAATGATTGATGATCGTGGAGATAAAGTCGAAGCAGCTACTCCTTCTTTTGCTGTAGAAATTCTCGGTCTAAATGAAGTTCCTGCGGCTGGAGATGAATTTGATGTTTATAAAAATGAGAAAGAAGCTAAAGCTATCGCTGAAAGTCGTGCATCAGATCAAAGAGATACTCGCTTACAACAGGCTATGTCTTCTCGTCGGGTCACATTAAGTACTTTATCAGCTCAAGCACAACAAGGAGAATTAAAAGAACTTAATTTAATCCTCAAAGCAGATGTACAAGGCTCTGTAGAAGCGATTTTAGGGTCTTTGAAACAATTACCCCAAAAAGAGGTTCAAATTCGAGTATTACTATCTAATGCTGGAGAAATCACAGAAACTGATGTGGACTTAGCGGCGGCTAGTGGTGCAGTAATCATCGGATTTAATACGACTTTAGCTCCTAATGCTCGACAAGCCGCTGAACAAGAAGGAGTTGATATTCGGGAATATAATGTAATTTATAAATTGCTTGATGAAATTGAAGGAGCAATGGAAGGATTACTTGATCCTGAAGAAGTAGAAGAAAGTCTTGGTACTGCTCAAGTAAGAGCTGTCTTTGCCGTGGGTAAAGGTGCTGTCGCTGGTTGTTATGTGACTTCAGGAAAAGTGGTTAGAAATCGCTTAATTCGAGTGTTACGTAATGGTAAAGTTGTTTATAGTGGCAATTTAGATTCTCTTCGTCGTGTTAAAGATGATGTAAAAGAAGTTGCTTCTGGTTTTGAATGCGGTATTGCTATCAATAAATTTAGTGATTGGCAAGATGGTGATCAAATTGAAGCTTACGAAATGGTATTTAAACGTCGAACTTTAACTCAATAGACTTTTTGTAAAAGTTAGACATTGATGTACAAGACAATTAACAGTTAACTTGTCTCTTTTTAAAATCAAAAGTTGAGAAATAGTAAGGGTTAATAATATTTCACCCTTACTATAAAAAAGTATAGGATGTTGGCTACTTTTATTCAAAAACCCAACATTTTTAATTCCTATGTTAGAAATAATCAAAAAAACTGCCTCAATGGTGACTCGTGACGGCATTAAGTTAACTGCTGATATTTATCGCCCCGTCATTACCGAAAAGTTACCTGTTTTATTGATGCGTCAACCCTATGGAAAAGCGATCGCTTCAACGGTAGTTTATGCACATCCAAAATGGTATGCCCGTCAAGGCTATATTGTTGTGGTTCAAGATGTAAGAGGTAGAGGGGATTCGGAGGGAGAGTTTCAGTTATTTGAAACAGAAATTGAAGATGGTTATGATACTCTTGATTGGGTGTCAAATTTAGAAGGCTGTAATGGCAAAATCGGGATGTATGGTTTTTCTTACCAAGGAATGACTCAGCTATATTGTGCCATTAGTCAACATTCGGCATTAAAAACTATTTGCCCTGCGATGATTGCCTATGATTTATACTCAGATTGGGCTTATGAAAATGACGCTTTTTGTTATGAATTAAATTTAGCTTGGGCGATACAATTAGCCGCAGAAACTGCACGATTAAAAAATGATTTAACCGCTTATAAAATACTTTATTTAGCCAGTCGTAATTTACCTGTTAATGATATTCCTATTATTTTGGAAGAGGTTTTAAGAAAATATTGTCCTAGTAATTTTTATTATCAATGGTTAAGTCATTCTAAAAATAGTAATTATTGGCTTAATTTATCTCCAAAAACTTATTTTGATAATATTGATTTACCAATGCTTCATATTGGTGGTTGGTTCGATACTTATTTACGAGGTACATTAAATCTATATCATGAAATGAATCAAAAAAGTGAGTTTCAACAACGTTTAATTATTGGTCCATGGAGTCATCTTCCTTGGGGAAATACTTTAGGAGATCGCTATTATACTCAAGAAGCAAATAACAATATTAATGAATTACAAATACTTTGGTTCAATAAATATTTAAAAGGTATAGAAAATAATAATTTATCCAACAAAAATATTCAAATATTTCAAATGGGGGGGGATAAGTGGCTCTATTTAGATAATTATGATAGAAAAAAAGAAATCAAATTTTATTTAAAAAGTACAGGTTTAGCTAATATAACAGATAATAATGGTAAATTAATTGTTAATAATAGTAATAATTTTAATATACAAGAAGATATAATTATTCATGATTTTTGGCGTTCACCTCCAAGTTTAGGCGGACATAATAGCATATTAGCAGGAAGTTTTGATAGAAGTAAATTAGATAATCGTAGTGATATTTTGACTTACACTTCAGATTTTTTAACAGAAGATTTAGAGATAATGAGAGATGTGGAATTAATAATTTATGCAACAGCAGATAGCAAAACCTTTGATTTATCGGCTGTGATTTCTCAAGTATTTCCTGATGGAAAAGTTTATAATTTTAGTCAAGGTTATATCAAAATAACTGATCATGATGTAAATAAAGTAATCAAATTTAATTTACAATCAACCTGTATTAAAATTCAAAAAAATACAGCTATTCGATTAAGTATTAGTTGTGCAAGTTTTCCTTCTTATTCTGTTAATATAGGAGAAATTGATAGTAATCATCATAATTTAGCTTTAGACAGAAAACCAATTACTATTAATATTTTTTCAGGAAAAGATAATCCTTCAGCTGTGTCTTTTTTCTAAAAAAATTGGATAAACAAAGAATTTATCTCAATAAAACCTCAGTTTAATATAAAAAATAATGAAGATCAACACAGGTAGCAGGGTGTTTTCAAAGTCGGGGTGAGTTTTTTTTATTCTTACCCCAATCCCTCTCCCATAGGGCGAAGAGAGTTTTTGTAATCATTAATTTATCAATCAAAAAAACAGACTAAAAATGCTTTAAGATTTAGTTTTTAATGATCGCACAGTAATACTTTATAAGCACCATAAAAGGAAAACGAAAACACCCTATGGAATTTAACTCGTCAATAATTTAACTAATGCTATTAATCGCAGTAGTTACTTTTTTAATTACGTTATCTGGTAAAGGAATATAACCTAAATCTGAGCTGAATTTTTGTCCCCCAGATTTACTTACTGCCCAATTTAAAACTTGTTTTAAGGCTTGAGCTTTTTTCGCATCAGGATACTTTTTATAGGCTAAAATCCAACTAAAAGATACAATGGGATAAGAGCGATCGCCAGTAGGATCGGGTGCAAATCCTCTTAAGTTAGCTGGTAATTGGATCTGAGATAATGAGACTGCGGAATTTTGGGGAGATGGAGGAACAAATTTACCAGCTTTATTTTGTAATTGAGCTGTTTTTAATCCATTTTTTTTTGCAAAACCATACTCAATATAACCGATAGCACCATCAGTTTGTTGAATCTGAGCCGTAATCCCTTCGTTACCTTTTGCACCAATACCTTTAGGCCACTGAACTGTAGTACCTTCACCTACTTTGCTTTTCCATTCACTACTGATAGCCGCTAAATGTTTTGTGAATACTCCAGTAGTACCAGAACCATCAGAGCGATAGATTACTTTAATGGGTTTACTTTTAGGAGAACCAATTTGATTCCAATTAGTAATTTTGCCTAAGAAAATATCTGCTAATTGTTGACGAGTAAGTTTAACAGTAGTAACATCTTTGTTGTTAAAAGCTAAAACTACACTTCCTGCGGTAACGGGTAAAAGTAACGCACCTCTGGAAACTTTAGCGATTTCGTCATCTTTCATGGCTACATCACTAGCACCAAAATCAACAGTATTTCCGATAAATTGTTTAATACCAGCACCACTACCTACAGATTGATAGTTAACTTGTGTGTTTTTGTTAATTTTATTATATTCTACGAACCAACGTTGATATAAAGGAGCAGGAAAACTAGCCCCTGCACCATTAATCCTAATAGCTTGAGCTGATGCAGATTCAAAAGGTAATTGACTAGCAATTATACTTCCCGATAAACCAGCTAAACCATACAAAAAATCTCTTCTTTTAATGTTAAAATCAGTCATTTGATCGATTACTATAATGAACTATTTACAGCTTAAATTCTAAAACAAATTGTGATTATTTAAACTATTTTAATCATAAAAAATTTTACATTTATTTTTAATAGGACAATTATGACGTTTTTAGAATTTTAATGTCTTTTTAAACACTTTTTATTGGATAATAGTTAAGAATAGGTTAAGATAAATTAAACATTAAGAAATTTTATTTTTTAGTCTTTTAATTTCTAATTTCTAATTCCAGCAAATCAGTATTAAATAATGAAAATATTGATCATAAAATTCAAACTGGATAGCTGATAACTGATAGCTAAAAAATTCCGAATCTCTAATTATTTATGGCTAATTTTTTGATTTACTTAATTATTTTTGGTTGGGGTGCGTGTATTGGTAGTTTTCTCAATGTGGTAATTTATCGTTTACCAGCTAAAATTTCTTTAATCAATCCTCCTTCAAGATGTCCAAAATGTTTTCATCCTCTTGGTAAAACTGAAAATATTCCCGTTATAGGTTGGTTATGGTTGAGAGGTGAGTGTCGTTGGTGTCATACTCCTATTTCTCCTCGTTATCCTTTGATTGAAGCAATGACAGGATTATTTTTTGCTTTAGTATTCCATCAATTTGGTTTTACATGGTTAAGTGTCGGCTATGTCATTTTTCTAAGTTGGTTGATTGCTTTAGCTTTAATTGATATGGATACGATGACTTTACCTAATTCTCTCACTCAGTCAGGATTAATTATGGGGGTGATTTGGCAAACATGGCTTGGTTTTACTGTTGGTGGTATTAACACTGCTTCTGTTTACTTATTTATCAGTATTTTAAGTGCAGTAATTGGTATTTGGTTGTTTGATACTATTCGTTTTATCGGTAGTTTTGTGTTGGGCAAACCTGCTATGGGAGGTGGCGATCCTAAGTTGACAGCAATGATAGGATCATGGTTAGGATGGCAAGGTGTTTTAATAACTGGTTTTCTTGCCTGTGTTTATGGCACGATTATCGGTTTTGGTGCGATCGCATTAAAATTATTGGAGAAAGGAAAACCCATGCCCTTTGGACCTTTTTTAGTATTAGGAGCAATTACAGCAATATTTTTAGGAGATTTTTTATTATCTAGTTATCTTGAATACATAGGATTTTAGGGATATTAGGTAATTCCTCATGGTTTTCACCATTGTTGACTATAATCTATTAGGAGTAAGGAATTAATATGTTATACCAATTCTATGATTAGTAATCGTAACGGTCGAAAAAAAGTTAATCATTTATATAAGTGGTTATCACCCGGTATCCTCGTTAAACGCTGGTTATTGACTAGCATGATTGGCATTTTATTGACGGTTTTAGGTTTAGCTATTTGGACTAAATTAACTCCTATTTATCGTTTTCTTGATTTTATCATTGCTCTTCTGAATAAGATAACAAATAATTTTCCTAGTAATATTTCAGGACCGTTAGTCTTAATTTTTGGTTTATTTTTATTATATTGGGGACAAACTCGTACTTTTGGTTCAATAACAGAGGTTTTAAAACCTAATAGTGATGAGGATTTAATCGAGGTTTTGTGGAATTATCGTCGTTTAAATCGTGGTACAAAAGTCGTTGCTATTGGTGGTGGTACTGGTTTATCAACTTTGTTGCGAGGAATTAAAGATTATAGTGCTAATATTACTGCCATTGTGACTGTCGCTGATGATGGTGGCTCTTCCGGAAGAATACGCAGAGAAATGGGGATGTTACCACCCGGAGATATTCGTAATTGTATTGCTTCTTTGGCTGATGAAGAAAAATTATTGACGGAGTTATTTCAATATCGTTTTACCGCAGGAGAAGGTTTAAATGGTCATAGTTTTGGTAATTTATTTTTAACAGCCTTGAATGATATTACTGGAAGTTTAGAAGGAGCAATCGATGCTAGTTCAAAAGTATTGGCTGTTAGGGGAAAAGTTCTTCCTTCAACTTTATCTGACGTAACTTTATGGGCAAGATTTGCCGATGGAAAAATTGTGGAAGGAGAGTCAAATATTCCTGAAGTTAGAGGAAAAATCATTGAATTGGGCTGTCATCCTCAAAATCCTCCTGCTACTCCAGCAGTAATCAAAGCTATTCAACAAGCACAATATATCATTTTAGGTCCTGGTAGTTTATACACTAGTATTATTCCTAATTTACTTATCCCTGAAATTCGTGAGGCGATCGCACAAAGTTCTGCACCTAAAATTTATGTATGTAATATTATGACCCAAAAAGGGGAAACCGATGGTTATACCGTCAGTGATCATATTCGTGCCATCGATCAAGTTTGTGGTGGTAAAATATTTGATGCTGTATTAGTACAAGGGCGATCGCCTTCGGAAGATATATTGAAAAAATATGCCCAAAAAGAATGTCATCCTGTGTACCTTGATAGAGAAGAAGTTACAAAATTAGGAAGAAGAATAGTACAAGGAAATGTGATGAGTCAAAATTCAGAGGATGGTTATGTGCGTCACAATTCTCAATTGTTAGGAAAAACTTTATTTAGATGGTATAGTAACACACCTAAATCAAAATTCTTCAAATTTTAGTGATATAATTGTAAAAGATGTTAATACTTGACTTTTAGTATTGTTAAAATAAATCTTTCATGAATACCACAAGTAACCTCAGTAAAGTGTTATCAAATATTCCAGCTAATGCTAGTGAAGCAGTTATCGCTTTAAATTTTGCCTCTTTTTTATTAAATGCGTTGGGATTTGAAGATCAAGAAATTTATCCACAATATCCTGATGGTAATGGAAAATTGGTTGATCGAGCCGCAAGAAAAACGATTGGGGATGATATTTTTTTATTTACTAAATCAAATCCTTATTTTTTACTAGAATTAAAAGGAAAAGATATTAATTTAGCCCAAGGAAGTTCTCAATATCATAGTACGGTAAAACAACTAAAACAATATCTTCTTGCCCCTAACTGTCGTCAAGCACAATGGGGAATGATTACTAATTCAACTCATATCCAATTATTTCGCCGTCACGGGAAGGTTATTTTCCCCGCTTCTGAATGTATAAATCTTGAAGAAGGAAATATTGATAAGATAATCGCTAATTTTCGTCGTCAAATTGAAAAACCGCATCAAGCCTTAACCATAACTGTTTATAACAATAAAGGTGGTGTTGGTAAAACTACCACAAGTGTTAACATGGCGGCAGCTTTAACTTTAAAGAGAAAAAAGGTGTTAGTTATCGATTTTGATCCTAATCAGCAAGATTTAACTACTTCTTTAGGTTTACCATTATCTCAAGGCAATGTATTTGAGGCACTAACAAAAAAAGATGTCAGCTTAGAAAAATCGATCCAAACTTATTCTTTTAAGTTTAAAGGTAACGGTTTAAAAGTCCATTTTGATGTGATTCCTGCCGATAAGATTTTAGCAGAGACTGGAGATAAAGATTTATATCAAAACAGTTATCAATTAGGTTCACAAATACTATCTGAAAAATTACTACCATTTAAAAATAAATATGACTATATTATTATTGACGCTCCTCCTAATTGGCGATTTTTTAGTAAATTAGCTGTGTATGCTGGTGATGTTATTTTAATTCCCACAAAACATAATAATCTTTTTTCTATAGAAAATGCTGTGACGGCTATTACGAAGTTTATCCCTGAAATGCAGAAAGAAAAAAAGAATGGCACTCCGATGGCATTACCAATTTTTTTTAATGGTGAAAAAACGACTGTGCTTGCCCTGAGGGGGCGACAATGAAGGTAAACAGACGATGGCATAAGAGATTGAAGCTGGTAATCTGGATAAAAATAAGATGTTTTTAGTTTTTATATTAATTACTATAGAAAAAGATGTTTCAACTTCCCCAATTTTATCAGGAGTATTTAAAAAAACAGTTTAATTTACCTCAATATTTAACTCTTTGTCTTTTAGTTAATTTACTTCAAAATCTTAAAACTGTTAGGTTAGAAGAAATGGCAAAACTTTTTCCTTATCCGATTAAATTAAGAAGTAGAATTAAAAAGTTACAAAGATTTTTAAGTCTGAAAAATTGGAAAGTTGAAACCATATGGTTTCCGATTTTAAAATCATGGATTATGAACCAATGGGAATCAAACAAAGTAATTTATTTAGTCATTGATAGAACACAGTGGCAAAACATTAATATATTGATGGTAAGTTTAGTTCATCATCAAGGAGCTATCCCTGTATATTTTATCTGATTAAATAAAAAAGGAAGTAGTAATTTATCAGAACAAAAACAAGTATTAGAAGCAAGTATTAATTTATTAATTGAATATAAAATAATCGTTTTAGGAGATAGAGAATTTTGCTCTGTGGATTTAGCAAAATGGTTATCAGTAGAGAAACAGGTTTATTTATCTCTACGTTTAAAAAAGAGTGAATATGTGGAGTTAGAAACTGATATATGGTTTCGATTGAGTGAATTAGGTTTATCTCCAGGATTCTCCGTATATTATCGAGGAATAAAAGTTACAAAAACCAAGGGATTCTCAGGAATTAATTTAGCAGCAAAATGGAAGAAAAACTATAGACATAAATCGAATAAACAGCCATGGTTTATTCTCACAAATTTAGAAAGTATGTCGGAAACAATCTCTGCTTATTCCAAAAGAATGGGTATTGAAGAAATGTTTAGAGATTTTAAATTAGGAGGTTATAACTTAGAAAGTACAAAACTTGAAAATGAACGACTAATTTCTTTAATTATACTGATAACATTATCCTATAGTTATTCAACATTTATAGGAGAAGAAATTAAAAGAAAAGGAATAAGTGAATATCTAGTTAGACCCATAGAAAAAAGAAGAAGATATAAAAGATATAGTGATTTTTCTATTGGTTTAAATGGGATAAAATGGCTAAGTGAAATCTGCTTTTTTCAAGAACAATTAGATAAGTTAACCTCTTTATTTCCTCAGAAACAGTCCTATTATCGTCAAGGTATGAGGGCTATTTCCCTTATCCAATCTGCATTCTGAATGTTCTGTCGCCCCCTCAGGTGCCTGCCTTAAATGTCGCTTATCAAAGAATGGGTGAAATTATCAAAAAAATCAAAAAAGAGCAAGGATTTGATTTATTTCCTTACTTTTTTCCTCGATATACAAAGGCGATAAAAGATTTGCATATTCACCAATTACCAAATTATGCTTATATTGCTGGATCAATATTTGAATATGTGCCAGCCGTTTATAAAAATAAGTCAGCTTATAGTTACTATGAAGATTTAGTTAAGGAGTATTTTTTGCAATGAATTATCCCCAAGAAATGGGCAATTTAATTTCTTTATATGTTGATGAAATTGAAATAAATAATCCCTGTGATTTACCTCAATTTCTCATCAAAGCCTCTGCAAAAATACTTAATCAGCAAGGAGGAATAAACTGGATTCCCGTAATTGTAAAGCAAATCGGGGAAAGCCAATATGAAGTAATTGGCAATTCTTTTATTTTTGCCATCGCCCTTGAAGCTGGTTTAGAAAGAGTATGGTGTATCGTTGCTGATGATAGTGATCAAACTACTGAATTAAGTCAAATTTTAGCACAAGAAAAAATCCCTAAAATTAATCTGTCTAAAGCTTCTAGGGATGAAATTAAAAGTGCTTTAGAATATTTAATCGAAAAACCTGATAGCGTCTTAAAAACTGTCAAACTGGCGATCGCAACTACCAAAATCGAAGAATCACCTAGACAATATTGGCAAAATTTTGATGAAATTATTAAATTAAAATGCGGTATTACAAAAGGTAAAAAACTAGACTCATTAAAAGAGGTTTTTTATCTTACCCCCGAATGTTTACCGAAAACAGAAACAACAACGATAATTAAACCTGATAATATTAATGAGGTTCAATCCCTTGAAAATGAAACTCTCAAAAATCTGAAAATTATAGCAAAAGAAAAGGGAATTAAAGGCTTTAGTAAAATGAAAAAAGGTGACTTAATCAACGTTTTGGTTACAAAATAATACTCCGAAATGATATTTTCTCTATTTTTTGACGTTTTAATCCTATCAATTTTATACTTTTATTACTTGATGGTGGGAAAAAAACCCACCAAACAATAATTTAATTCACTATTTTAAGAATTAATATACTTCAACGTGCCAACGTTCTTGTTTTTTCATCTGTTTGCGCATTTCATCCCATTTCAACCCTCTTTTTTCAGCTTCTGCTGTAAAAGTTTCGGAAATAGGAGGCTCCATACCTTTCAAACCACACATATAAACGTGAGTATTGGGTTTTTGAATTAATTCAAACATTTCGTCAGCATATTCACTAACACGACTTTGAACATAAACTTTACCACCATCGGCAGTAGTTTGTTCACGACTGATAGCATAGGTTAAACGGAAGTTATCAGGATAATCTGCCGCCATTTTCTCTAAATCATCTTTATAGAGAATATTTTCCGTGTAAGGGATTCCAAAGATTAACCAAGCTAAACCTTTGAATTGATAGTCAGGGTTTTTCTCTCTTTCTTTAAACATACGCCATAAAAAGGCACGGAAAGGGGCTATACCTGTACCAGTAGCTAACATGATTATAGTTGCATCTTCATCTTGAGGTAGCAACATTTCTTTACCTACAGGACCTGTAATTGCTACGTCTGCTCCTTCTTCTAAGTTACATAGATAAGTAGAGCAAACACCTTGTACTGTTTCTCCTGCTTCATTTTGATACTCTAATTGACGCACACATAAAGAGACAGTTTTACCATCTAAGTGATCGCCATGACGAGTAGAAGCAATAGAGTAAAGACGTAATTTTTGGGGTTTACCCTTATCATCTTTACCCGGTGGAATAATACCAATACTTTGACCTTCTAAATAGTGTAAATCACCAGTAGAAAGATCGAAAGTCAAATGACGCACAGTACCGCTACCGCCTTCGGCAACTAATTCATAATTTTCCAAACATTTACCCACAAAAGGACTATTTGGACGGTAAATATTTACGGGTACTTTTACAGGTTTATGTTCTTTAGGTTGAACTTGAGTCATGGGTTGAGGGTTCATGGTAGAATTAGAACTAGAACTTAGACTGTTCGCTGGAATCGGTGTATTAATGCCCATGGGCGTAATTTTAATAATTTTACCCCCAAGACGATTAATACGATTCATTTCCTGATTCATCCGTGAGTAAGGCACAGCAATAAAACTACTGCCACTCTGGCGGATAGGATAGTCTAAATTATTGCTTTCTTGTTGAGAAATACCCACAACCTCAAAGAGAAAACGACGTTCCTCAATGGCTGGATTGTTAAAAGTTTTAACTGTATTGATTTTTTTCATCTAAATAATTACTCCTTGTGCCTTTTATGCTTCATTAGCAACAGTACTAGCACCCACTAAAGGAGCAACAATACCGATAGGGGAAATATTAATAATTTGTCCACCTAAACGACTAATCCGATTCATTTCTTGATTCATACGAGAATAAGATACGGCAATAAAAGAATTTCCGCTTTGACGAATAGGATAATCTAAGTTATTGCCATCTTTTTGGGCAATTCCAGTTACTTCAAACAAAAAGCGACGTTCTTCAACAACAGGGTTATTAGCGAAAGTTTTCACAGCTTTTGTATTTCTCATATCTTTAATATACTCCTGATTTTATGAAAGTAAAGTAAAGTTTGTCTTAAAACGCTTATCATGTCAAGTTTTCACCACATAAACTTCATGGGCTAACAAAGAAACAAAAATATAAGCTCAATGTCAATCTTACCAAAACAGGGAATCAAAACCATTAGTAATTAGGAATCAGGCTTTAATATCATGAAAAAAATCCTTTAAATTATTGCTAATTATAATCAATTAAGATAATCTAAGAATAAGCTTATTAAAATATATTCTTAATTAGGATGCTCAAATAACACCACTATCAAATAAAGAAATAACATGGGAAAAATTGGCTTATTTTTCGGAACTCAAACAGGTAATACTGAAACTATTGCCGAAGCTATCCAAAGAGAACTTGGAGGGGATAGCATAGTAGATTTACATGATGTAGCAGATGTAGAAGTCGATAACTTAAAAGAATATGAATATCTGATCATTGGTTGTCCTACTTGGAATATAGGAGAACTACAGAGTGATTGGGAAGGTTTATATGAAGATTTAGATCAAATCGACTTTAGTGGCAAGAAAATTGCTTATTTTGGCACTGGAGATCAAATCAGCTATTCCGATAATTTTCAAGATGCCATGGGGATTTTAGAAGAAAAAATATCTTCTCTTGGCGGCAAAACCTTCGGTTATTGGAGTACTGACGATTATGATTTTAACGAATCAAAAGCAGTACGTAACGGTAAATTTGTCGGTTTAGCCATTGATGAAGATAATCAATCAGATTTAACCTCAACTCGTATTAAATCTTGGGTTACACAAATCAAGAAAGAGTTTAGTTTGTAAAATGAACAATAAATTTACAAAACTTTATCTAAAAATAATTGCAAAATTATTGCATTTAAGATAAATTATTGATAAGTTTATTAATAGTAAGTAGCAATAAGCTGTGAACAATAAAAGGAAGGTAATATGCAAACTTACGATAACGCTGAAGTAAAATACGATTGGTGGGCAGGAAATGCCAGATTTGCCAATCAGAGTGGTTTATTTATCGCCGCTCATGTCGGACAAGCTGCCCTGACTGCTTTTTGGGCTGGAGCTTTCACTCTATTTGAAATATCCCGTTTTGACATCTCCTTACCAATGGGAGAGCAAGGATTAATTCTTTTACCCCACCTAGCTACTTTAGGTTGGGGCGTTGGTGAAGG